>NZ_CANLDD010000007.1 GCF_947489355.1 uncultured Microbulbifer sp.
ATCTTTGCCGCTGAGGTCTTTGCCCTCACGCAGCGCCTTGACAGCAGCATCCATATCGAAAGTAGGTTTGGTCATAGGTCATCTCTTTTTTGCTAATGATAAAGAAATGACACAGAATTCTGAACACTACCCTAAAAATATGGATAGGGTCAGGTTATACAGATTGAACCTCTTATAAACTCTCATCGCCGCCTGCTTGGTATTACGAGTTTGCCTTTGCGCTCTTCCTTGTGTTGTAACTTGGCGGCTTTCTTGATCAGGTTCTGGAAATTGGGGCACTCCAGCTGATTTTCCTCGGGGCAGTTGGCCACATGCCGGAGACCGTCGCGCATGGCTTGCAGGCGGTGTATGGTCTTGTCCAATACGTCCGCCTTGCTCAGCAGTTGTTCCCGGTCGATATCGGGCTTGTCGCTATAGGTAAACATGGCTGCCAACTCGCCCAGTGAAAAACCGGCGTAGCGGCCCAGGGAGATCAGTGAGAGTTGCTCTACAACACTGGCCGGAAATACCCTCGTGATTCCACGCCTGCGGATGGACTTGATCAGGCCCTTTTCCTCATAATAACGCAGTGTTGAGGCGGGCAGTCCCGAGCGTTTCGATACCTCGCCGATATCCATTTCCTGTGGACCATCCATTGATATTGACCTCAAGTTGACTTGAAGTTGTATCCTAGTTTTCCCCACAGTCAATAGCAAGGTGAATCTACAACTGATGTTTGCTGTCAAGAAGTTGATCAAAACCTCCAGTGACCCCATATCCAGGGCGCCATCCGCCGGAGGCATTCTCACGGCACTGTGCCTGGCAACGCTGCTCAATGCCCTGGCAGTCAGCAGTGTCAACATTGCTCTGCCGGAGCTGGTAGCCAGTTTTGGGACGACTTATGGCCGGGCCCAATGGATTATTATTGCCTTTGTGATGTTGCTTACGGCAACCCTGGCC
This sequence comes from uncultured Microbulbifer sp., assembly GCF_947489355.1. Lineage (GTDB taxonomy): Bacteria > Pseudomonadota > Gammaproteobacteria > Pseudomonadales > Cellvibrionaceae > Microbulbifer. The sequence goes on from NZ_CANLDD010000007.1 coordinate 940, forward strand.
ATTGCCGGACAGGCCAGTGACCGGATCGGGCGAAAGACAATCTTTGTCCATGGAATGGTAATATTTACCCTGTCCACGTTCCTCTGTGCGATATCGGCGCATATCTGGATGCTGGTATTCTTTCGGGCCCTGCAAGGCATTGGAGCGGCGATGTTTGTCGCCGTCTCCATGGCGATTGCCAGTGACACTTTTTCCAAGTCCCGGGTGGGGATGGCGGTAGGCCTGCTGGGCAGTGTATCGGCAGTTGGCACAGGCATGGGGCCTGTACTGGGTGGTTTTTTGCTGGAAATCGCCAACTGGCAGGCGGTGTTTCTGGTGAAGGTGCCGTTGGGGGTTGCCATTTATTGGCTGGCAAAAAGATATCTGCCCGATGATGCAGGCACCAAGCCTGGAAAAACCACTGTGGGCCCCTTCAATATCCTGTCGGTCATTAGTATTTTTTCTGCAATTTTTTTCTATACCCTGTCGATAAAACCCCTGAATGACAGCTACGGTGTAGTCAATATACTCGCGATAGCGATCTCCGTGCTTTCTCTGGTGGCTCTGTTATTCGCAAAGCGCCGACTATCCCGCAGAGCACCATCCCCTTCTCCCAGCTTGGGTGGTCACGAGCTTTACACCAATCTGGCCAGCAATGGGCTTGTTGGCGCCTCGGTCATGAGTTCTCTGGTTGTCGGTCCTTTTTATTTGACCCTGGCTCTGGGTCTGAGCTTTTCTCAGGCCGGTTTGGTGATGTCTGCGGGGTCATTTGCCGTGGCCATATGTTCGAATATTGCGGGGCGCCTGGTAGATCGATTCAAATCCCGTAGTGTGGTTCTTATGGGGCTCGGTTTTCTGGCACTGGGGGCATTGGGAATGGCACGCCTGGATGCCAGTGAGGGCGTGCTGGGCTATCTGGCCTGTTCAATCGCCATGGCAATCGGTTACGGCACTTACCTGTCTTCAAACAATACGTTCACAATGAACAGTGCCGCTGAAGAAGTACGCGGGAGTGTTTCCGGCCTGCTAAACCTGTCGAGAAACCTGGGTCTGCTCACCGGTGCCTCCCTGATGAGTGTGGTGTTTGCCGGAGCTTCACAACTGTCTTATATGCATACTGCCGATACAGATCTGGTCGTGGCCGGACTGCATAAAGTGTATGATCTGACACTGCTATTACTGGTGACTGCACTGATTGCACAGGCGGTGGTTATCCTTTTCGGGCGCAATAAAAAAAGGGTTGGTTGAGTCTGCCCGCAGTGGTGCCTGCCTCTCTTATAATAAGCGCCCGATCGCCAATCATTCCTTTCTGGGCCGCTATAGGTTCTGCCCGGGGCTGTTAATTCCCGCTGCACAAGCAGGCAAAAAAATCTGGACCGATTCTATTGACCTCAAGTGAACTTTAAGTTGTATCTTGTTATTCCTGAGGCGGTAGAAGCCTGGTAGCACCGGAGGGTGGTATCCGGGTTGTCGCGGGGCCAGGGGTTCTGGCTCCGACGCTATCGCCTGTTTGAATGTTGATAAAGCAGGAGAAAGACGATGTCAGAAAATGCCCTCGATAGTGGTATTGCAGGTCTGTGTAAATCCTGGACCGGTTTGAATTCGGATACCATTATCCAATGTCGAGCCGTACTCGCACGGCTGGCGGCCAGCTCACGTTCCGAATCCTGGCTGGCCGAGCTGCACGAGAGAAAGGCACCTACGGCGGAGCTGTACCGGGACCCGGAGCGGGGATTTATACTACTGGCCCATGTAGAGACGCAGGGCCTGTACCGCAACCCGCACAACCACGGTGATGGCTGGGTATTTTATGCCCTGCAACACGGTGCGGTGGAAATGTCTACCTACGGCCAATTTAAGGAGCAGGTCAACGGGGAGGGTCTTGTCAGCCGCGGGGCCTATACCATGAAAGCGGGAGACTGCAGTGCTTTTCTACCGGGCGATATTCACGATACACTTTGCCTATCCGAGTACTCATTAATGTTTCGCCTGACCAGCTGTGATTTCTCAGTGGAGAAGCGCGCTGGTCGGTTACAACAATTTAAGCCGGTTACAAGAGCACACGTTTAGAAATTTCCAATCATCACCCCGGCTACCCTACGGGTAGGCGGTTTGATACCGGTAGAAGTTTGTGCTTTTGAACAGGTGTTTTTTTGACCTGAATTAGGGGTGCCATTATGCAAAAACTGCTTCTTTTGATATTTTTTATGGCGCTTGGCTCACCGGTGTGGGCAGGCGAGGTTGAACGTTCTCCATTATCAATCGGGGAGGCACTGCGTTTCTCATCCAAAATATTGAATGAAGATCGCACTTTAAATATCTATCTGCCGCCCGGTTATCGCAAGGACCAGAGTAAACGGTATCCGGTGATCTATCTCCTGGATGGCTCCATGGAAGAGGATTTCATACATATAGCGGGTTTGGTACAGTTTGGTTCTTTTTCCTGGATCAATATGTTGCCGGAGAGTATCCTCGTCGGTGTTGGCAATGTGGACCGAAAACGAGATTTTACCTTCACCTCTAAGGTGCTCAGGGATAAAAAGGAGTTTCCATCCTCTGGTGGCTCAGGCAAGTTTATAGCGTCGCTGATGAAAGAGATGCAGCCCCTTGTAGAACGCAATTACAGGGTAAGTGGACAAACAACCCTGATTGGCCAGTCGCTCGGTGGCCTGTTGGCCACAGAGATCCTTGTCAAGCATACCAATCTGTTTGATCACTATATTATTGTCAGTCCCAGCCTGTGGTGGGATGGTGAATCCCTGCTTGAGCTGATTCCTGCGGGCTGTTGTGCTGCCAAATCCATTTATGTTGGTGTGGGCAAGGAGGGGGCGGTGATGGAGCGGCTAGCCAGAGAGTTGCACGATAAGTTAGACCCGGATAACAAAACAGAGACGGTGCACTTTGGCTATTTTAAGCAACTCGATCACGGAGATACATTGCACTTGGCGGTTTATGACGCATTTGGAAAAATATTTTCCAATCAAGCCCCTCAAGAGTAAAGCAGGCAGTTTTAGATTGTATCCTTAACGGCAAAGGCTGTGGTATCAAGCACCATCCATTGGGGTGCTGGCAGGGTTCTATTGATTTTTTTGGGGGGCTTTAATCAGGCCCTCCTTTATATCCTGCGCATCCAGTGCATGGTATTTCTTTATGATTGCTTTGATATCCACCTTGGGTTTCGGAAAACGCATGTTGAGCGATTCCATAGCTTCGGTAACGATAGCGGCCACGGCCAGGTTGCGAAACCATTTGTGATTGGCAGGAATAACAAACCAGGGCGCATAGGGTGTGCTGCATTTACTCAGTGCATCCTCAAAAGCCCGCGTGTAGCTATCCCAATAAGCGGCTTCGGTGTAGTCATTTTCACTGATTTTCCACTGCTTTGTGGGGTCATCGATACGCTGTTTAAATCGTTTCAACTGCTCATCGGCATCAATGTGCAGAAAGAATTTTAGAATCAGGGTCTGGTGGTCGGATAAAAGTTTCTCAAAATGGTTGATATGGCCGTATCGCTTTGACCAGATACTTTCCGGCACCATGTCGTGAACCCTCTGAATAAGCACATCCTCATAGTGGGAGCGGTTAAAAATGGCAATGTGTCCACGGGCTGGAACAACTTTGTGGCAGCGCCACAGAAAGTCATGGGCCAGTTCCTCCTGCGAGGGTTGCTTGAAACTGGTCACCGTACAACCCTGAGGATTCATGGCCCCCAGGACATGGTTGATGGTGCCATCCTTGCCAGCAGCGTCCCGCCCCTGAAGGCATATCAGCAGAGCGCGTTTGCCCTCTGCATACATGAGATACTGCAGGGAGCGAATTTTCTCATCCAGCCTTTGGATGACCGGCATGGCCTTTTCGCGGTCACTGTAGCAGTCTGTAAAACCGGGATCAATTTTATCCAACTTAATCCTGCTGCCGGGTTTTACCCGAAAGGATTCAAAGCAGTTCATAACGTTTCCCTTTTGATGAGCGGTATGGATAAGAGGCACGGGGCGGATGGCTAAATATCCCCGAGGTGCCGGTAAATCCCTTTTTTCACCAGATCCAAAACGAACATCCACACAATCATATAGAGCCATACCAGTCCGATCACTGCCCATGGGATTGCGGGTACCAGCCAGCCAAAGCCACACATCAGTACGGTGAGGGCCTGGGTACCCACAATGGCGACAAGCAATTTTACAGCGGGCAATGGTTTCGAAAAAAAGGCGGCACGGGAGCGAACAATGAATAGCAGCAGATGTCCACCGGCAACAATCTGCAGAAAAAGGATTGTCTGGATTTGCGCTTTGTTGAGCGGTATCCAGGACTGCCAGTGACTGTTCTGCAACCACTCCATACCGATCAATAACAGCCCCAGGGTTTGTGCGATGGAAAACAAGCCGATAATGGTTGCGCCAAGCAATAAATGGTGCATATTCCAGTGCACGGGGTTTTTGGGCAGCAGGGTGTTGTCGTAGGCAATGGTCATAATGGGAATATCATCCAGCAGGGCCACCAGCACGATCATTATCGGGGTCAGTGGGGGAAAGCCGAAGAGTATTGTGGCAAAAACCACAACCACCATAATATCCAGGGTCATGGATACACGAAAAAGCACATAGTTGATAATGCGTTCAAAAATTTTTCGGGCCTCGTCGATGGCATCGATCACTGTAGAGAGGCCTGGGGCGGTCAGGATAATGGCCGCGGCGGCACGGGCCGCATCCGTGGCACCACTGACGGCAATGCCGCAGTCGGCCTGTTTTAGGGCGGGCGCGTCATTGACGCCGTCTCCTGTCATGGCCACCTGGTGACCGCGCCCCTGTAGTGCTTTGACAATGGCGTATTTATGTTCGGGGAATACCCTGCCAAAACCATCCGCGTGTTCCACACAGTCGACCACTTGCTTCGGCAGGTGATCCATATTTTTTGTGTGGGCAAAAACGGCTCCGGCAGAAAAAATATTTTGACCAATCCCCACCTGCGCTGCGATTTCTTTGCCGATGGCAACATCGTCACCAGTGATCATTTTTACCTGAAGGCCGTGATCCCGGGCGCGGCTGATGGTTTGCTTCGAGTCCTCCCGGGGTGGGTCCTCCAAGGGTAGAATGCCCAGGAAAGACCAGTGTTCGCCATCGTCACTGCTTGCCACACCCAGCGTGCGCAGGCCGCGGGAGGCGAGCTTCTGGACACAGGCCGTGGCCTTTCCGGCCCTGTCGCCACTGAGCTTACACAGGGTTATTACGGCCTGGGGCGCGCCCTTGCAAAAGAACAGGCTGTTTCCGTTTTGATCAGTTACGCGGGCTTGAGCGTATTTGGTTACCGGGTCGAAGGGGGTGAATTCCTGCAACCGGTAGTTGCTGAGCGGGCGCTTGTCTACAAGACCGGCGACAATGGCCCGGTCTATCGGGTCGGTGGAACCGGCTTCAGAGGCAATGGCAGCCGCGAGAATCAGGGAGGCCTCGTCTTTTGCGGCAAATAACTGGGGGCTGTGCAGGCTCAGTTGGTTTTTTGTCAGGGTGCCGGTTTTATCAGAGCACAGTATGTCTACCCCGGCCAGTTCCTCAATGGATTCCAGGCGCGAGACGATGGCTTTCTTGCGCGACAGCGCCAGGGCGCCCAGGGCGTTGGTGACGGTAATCACCGAGGGCATGGCCACGGGAATGGAGGCGATCAATAGCACCAACACCGTGCGCAGGATATTGATAAGGTCAGACCAGTGCCAGCCCGCCGCCAACACAACATCCCGGTACAGCAGGGTACCCACCAGTAGCAGGGCCAGCAGCAGGCACAATACGATCAGGAAGTCGCCGATACGGGTGACGGCTTTTTGCGCATGGGAAACGCCCCGGCCGGCACTGGCGACCAGCTTGGCGGTGCGCCCAAAAAATGTACTTGCACCGGTGCCGATGGCAACCGCGGTCATTTCCCCACGCTTGGCAATACTGCTGGAATAGCCGATATCGCCCACTGTCTTGTCGACCGGCAAGGACTCTCCGGTGAGGGCGGCCTGATCAATACTGATGGACTTGCCGCCGATAAAACGCACATCGGCAGGTACGATCTGCCCCAGCTTGATACGCACAATATCGCCGGGCACCACGGCGGAAGCGGGCAGGGTTTTGTACTCTCCATCGCGCAAGATCTCCGCCTCTGGTGCCATGTTGGCTTTGAGGGCGGCGAGGGCGCTGGAGGCTTTATATTCCTGCCAAAAGCCCACCGCCGCATTGTAGAGCAGGAGCCCCACAATAATGGCGAAGTCCGGCCAGTGACCGATCAGGGCAGACAGCACAGCGGCGGCCTCAATCATCCAGGGGATGGGTCCCCAGAAAAAACGCAGTAGCTTTAAAAGGGCGCTTTTTTCTTTTTCCCGGATTGTATTGGGCCCGAATCGCTGGAGTCTCGCTTCTGCGTCAGGTTGCGTCAGTCCTTTGGGGGAGGTGTTGAGCGCGGTGAAAACGGCACTGGGTTCCGCAGTCTGCAAATCCACTTGGGCACCGCCAGATAGAGCGGCAGTGGTTTTGCTGTGGATGTGGGCGGAGCCCGGTTGAGGCACGTGTAGATTCCCGCTGGTGGTTAGGTCTATGGGTGGCTGGCAGCAATGACCGTCCTGTTGATCGTCGCCGCTTCAACGCTTAAATCTAGCAGTTTGCGCCAGACGGAATGTTGTAAACAATGCCGACAAATCTGTGCCTAAGCCCATCCGGATACCCGCAAGAGAAATTGTCTGGCCGTTGTGTGAAAGCACTGCGGGAATAAAAAAAGCCGGCCCAGGGCCGGCGAGAGGGCAGACGTCGAGAGGATAAGCTGACGTTGCAGAGACAGAGAAAAATAAACACGCAATACCAGGGAACCCCGGTATCGCTTGTATAGAGGTTGAAGATCGCCACTGTCTATTGCCTGCCGGGGCAAGACCTAGGGGCTTTCAGTGTCGGTTTCCCCGCGCAGAACACAGGCCCCGGCGGGCATCAGGGTCAGGACACCCGCACTGCGGGCACTGCTGAACAGGCTGGGGGTAATATCCTCGGCGCTGGCAAATGCCACTGGCAGCATAAAGGTCTCGGGGGTTGTGCCCAGGTTCAGGGCAACCAGGTACGCCGTGTGCGCCGTGCGCCGCACGAATACCAGCAGGTCGTTGTCCGTAGGCACCACTTCCTGCTCTGCCGTGGCCAGGGCTTGCGGCAACTGGCGGTGCCACTGGATCAGGGTGCGGAATTGGTTGAGCATGGCGTGCTGGTTGTCCTGCTGCTCACTGGTCGCGCGCAGGCGATGCTCGTCGGGGATTGGCAGCCAGGGCTTGCGGGTGGAAAAGCCGGCATATTGGTCGCCCCCATCTACCCAGGGCATTGGCGTGCGGCATCCGTCACGCCCCTTGAATTCCGGCCACAGGTTGATGCCGTAGGGGTCAACCAGGTCTTCAAAGGCGATATCCGCTTCGGGCAGGCCCAGCTCTTCGCCCTGGTACAGGCACACACTGCCGCGCAGTGTCAATTGCATCAGCAAGAACAGCGGGGCCCGCGCCTGGGCCAGTTCGCTGTCCAGGCCCCGGTTCCAGCGGGACATGGAGCGGGGTACATCGTGATTGCCAACAGACCAGCAGGGCCAGCCCTTTTCGATGACCTCGCGGTTTTTTTCCAGGGTGTCGCGCAGGAATTGGGCGCTGCAGTCCTCGGTCAGCAGATCGAAGGAATAGGCCATATTCAGGCGATTGTGCGTGGTGTATTCAGCCATGATCCTATGGGTGTTGTCATCGCCCACTTCGCCCATGGTCACGGTTCCGGGGTATTGATCCATCAACTGGCGTATGCGTTGCAGGAAGACCCGGTTCTCCGGTTGAGACTTGTCATTTATGTGCCATTGGTAATCGTAGTGATTAACCGGCGGCAGCCCCTGCTCGTCGAGTTTGAGCGGGCGCGCCGGGTTGTCGTCGAGGGCCTGTTGGTGGAAGATAAAATTCACCGCGTCGAGGCGGAATCCGTCCACACCACGATCCAGCCAGAATCGCATATCGGACAGCAGTTGCTCCTGTACTGCGCGGTTGTGCACGTTGAGATCAGGTTGCTCTTTGAGAAAATTGGCCAGGTAGTATTGGCGGCGGCGGGTGCACCAGTGCCAGGAACCACCGCCGAAAACCGAGACCCAGTTATTGGGCGGGTTGCCGTCTGGTTTCGGGTCCGCCCATACGTACCAGTCGGCCCTGGGGTTGTCGCGGCTGGAACAGCTCTCCTGGAACCAGGGGTGCTGGTCTGAGGTGTGGCTCAGGATCTGGTCGATAATGATTTTCAGGCCGCGCTGGTGCGCCGCATCGATCAGTTGGTCAAAATCCTCCAGACTGCCGAAGATCGGGTCCACATCGCGGTAGTTTGCCACATCATAGCCAAAATCCACCATGGGTGACTGAAAAAAGGGGGAGATCCAGATGGCATCCACGCCGAGAGATTTCACGTAATCCAGTTTTTGCGTGATACCCGGGATATCGCCGATACCATCCCCATTGGCATCGCAAAAACTGCGTGGATAGATCTGGTAAATAACACTGTTGCGCCACCATTCGGTGCTGTTGCCGGCCATCGATTACTGCCTTGTTTCATTATTCGAAGCGTGGGACAGGCCCACCCTGATAAGGATGGCATGAGTATGGGGGAGCGGGTGGTGGGCTTCCTCCTCCCCGTGGAGGGGGGAGAGGGGATGGCGGCGGACCCCTCGCTGTGCGGGGAACCGCTTCCTTGGCTAGAGGCGATCCTGTACCGAGCGCAGCATTCGCTCAGCCAGGGCGATGGCTTCCTGGCGGTCTTTTACATCCAGCTTCTGGTAGAGGCTGCGAATATGGGTCTTGATGGTGCTGGGGGCCACCTTGAAATGGCGTGCGATACGCTCATTGGACAGGCCCGAGTGAATGGCGTTGAGTACCTGCCACTCTCGCGGTGTCAGTGGCGAGTGGCGCAGAAAATCCGGCACCGCATCGCTGGCAAGAATCTCGCGAATAATGGTGTCGTCGAGCTCGATTCGAATCCCGCCATCCAGTTCCGGTTGTTGCTGGGCTAGACGAATCAACGCCTGGGCCTGGTCGGTTTCCGCTTCCTCCAGACCGCTTTCCAGAGCGGTTTTGAGGATCACGATCAAGGGTTTGCCGATCTGCAGGAAGCTCGCGCGGAAGTCCCGTCCTGCCGCCAGTTGCAGCGCTTCGGTGATCGCTGTCACGGCTTCCCCACGTTGCCCGCGCAGCCACAAGAGGTGCGATTCCAGTACCCGGTTGCGCAGGCGGTCAGTCGTTAGCCCGCATGCGCCTGCCACCTGTTGCAGGCGGCCCAGAAGCCGGCAGGCATCGGACCAGCAGTGCAGTTCGATCAGGGCGCGCACATGATTGCGTCCGTGGCACTGTTCAAAATGGTTGCAGGGTTTGTCCACTACCGGTGTCGCCTGCTCCAGCCAGGCGGCGATGGCCTGCTGGTTGCCGAGGGCGCGCCAGGTACGGATGCGGGTGGCATCGGCGTTGGCTATCCAGTCCCGGTGGTAGCGCTCATCTGAGAGCAGGCCCTCAATGCGGTCGAGCCACTCCAGGGATTCCTCTTTCTCCCCGCGCGCCTGGGCGATTTTCAGCAATAGGGTGTACTCCGGCAGCAGCCAGTGCTCACCCACTTTACGATTGATCTGCATACCGCGACGAGCGGACTGCTCGGCCCCTTCCAGGTCGCCGCGCTCCCACTGCAGCTGGCCGCGCAGGCGGCAGACAAACTCGGAGATGGGCAGGGTGGACAAGTGATTTTTCTGCACCAGGTGATGCACCTTCTTCTGCAGGGAAGCAGCCTTGTTCAACAGCCCCTGGGCGAAAGCGATCTCGGCTTGCTGACAGATGGCCCAAGCGGCACTGGGGATATCCCGCTCGGCGATGGCAAGGGCCTCGACTTCCTGCATATGGGTGTTGGCCTGATCCAGGGCGCCCAGGCAAAAGCTGGTTTCGCCGGTAACCAGCAATGCCGAGATGCGTTCACCGGATTGCTCACGATGCAGCAGCGCCAGGGCTGCCTCGGCGTACTCCTTGGCTTGCAGTGTCTGACCCCGGGCAATGGCAACCTGGGCGCGCATGGTGGCAAAAGCGCCTTCGTACTGGTGCCACTGCTGCGGGTCCTGACGCTGCAGCCGGCTCTCTGCGGCGGCCAGTTTCTTTTCGCACAAGTCGTATTCAAAGTTTTCCCACGCCATTTTCGCAGAGAGCAGGGTGAAGCGGGCGTTCTGTTCAAGCACCCCGGTCCCCAGCCATTCCAGGCACTCGCGCAGGAGCGGGGACTGGCCACTGCGCAGCAGCTGCTCACCTTGCGCGCCGAGTAGCTGGAGCAGCCGCTCCCGGTGCTCGCCGGCGAGGGCGTGGCGCAGGGCCTCCACCGGTTGGCCCAGCGCCTGCCAGGTGTCACAGGCGGTACTGTGCAGCTGCAGCAGCAGGTCGCGGTCGCTGAGCTGGCGCTGTAAAAAGCGCGCGAATACCGGATGAAAGCGAAACCATTGGCGGCTGGAATCCTGGGCCTGCAGGAATAGGCCGCGCTGTGCTGCCGCCTCCAGCAGTTGCTGGCCGTCAGCGCGGCCGCTCAGGCGCTCTGCCAAGCGGGCATTGACGCGGGTGAGAATCGAGGTGCGGGCGAGCAGGTCGCGCATCCGTGGCTCCAGGCGCTCCAGCACCTCCTCGGCGAGGTAGTCGAGGATATGGCTGTGGCCCCGTTCCAGCTCCCCCAGGTAGCGCTCCACTTCGGCGCGGTTGCGCACCGAAAGGGTGAACAGCTGTACCGCCGGTGGCCAGCCTTCGCTCAGTTGGTGCAATTGGGCAGCGCAGTCGGCCTCGAGCGTAAACGGCAGGCGCTGCTCCAGCAGGCGCGCAATCTCCTCAGTGTTGAGGGCCAGTTCATTGCTGCCCAACTCCAGTAACCGCCCCTGCACGCGCAGAGTGGCGAGACCCAGGGGCGGTTGGCTGCGACTGGCGAGCACTATGCCAACGCCGGCGGGAGCGTGGCGCAGTAAAAACCGGGTTGTGTCGTGTATCGCCTGGTTGTCGATCTGGTGATAGTCGTCCAGCACAATACGCAGCTCGCTGGGGAGGCCGCGCAGTTCCGCGAGCAGGTGACTGACAATGGCAGCCGGGTCCGGGCACTGGGGGGCCTGTAGTAGGCGGTGGGTCCGGGGTACGCCATTGCCGGTGGCGCGGTGCACACTCTCCACCAGGTAGCGGCAGAACTGGTTCGGTGCATTGTCGCTGGTATCCAGGGCGTACCAGGCTACCGGGTTGTCCTGGGTCGAGGCCCAGGCAGTGATCAGGGTGGTCTTGCCATAGCCTGCAGGCGCGGTTACCAGCAGCAGCTGGTCGCTGTGGCAGCCCTTGAGTAACGACAGCAGGCGCGGGCGGGCCAGGGTGTGCTCGGGGCAGTCCGGCAGGCTGTACTTGGAGGTTAATAACATCGCTGCAGGCAGGATTGTTGAGAATGTCTGATTTTTATACAGGGGTATTATGCACCAGTAGAGCGCTATTGTGACAGCGTTGAAATAAACGCAAGAATTCCATGGGATTGGCGAACTCAGTTCGAATAAGGGTGGCGTGGGCTTTGCTTTGGGCAGTATATTACCCGTGGGATCGGATCAGTCACACGGACCCCTGGCTCGCGGCTGCAGGAGGCACCGACCTCCGCCGCCACAGCCCTGCGAGTAAACGGACCCCATGGATTGCCTTTGGGCACTGCCGCTGATACACACGTAACAAAGCGTATGGGGCGGATCCCGATTGGATCGTGGGGTAAGGGCGCAAGGTGGTTTTGACACCACGTCAATAACAATAATAAAAAGAGGCAAAAATGGCCGAAATTGTTGTCCTGGCCGCCGCCGGTATGGGGGCTGTCCGCAGGGACTTTGCAAAGCCGCTTTTCTCCGCGCTCCAGAGTGCGCTCGGTGATGACTGGCTGCGCCTGCACTGCGACTCACTGCCTGGTGTGGAGGCGATTCACAACAATATCGAGCGGGTGTTCGAGAGTATGCAAAAGCGCGATTTGGACGGTCTGCGTGCACGCAAGTTTCTGCTCTATGGCATGGCCCAGAGCACGGCACAGCTGGAAGATATCCAGCAGCGCGATGGCATTTACGAGCGGGGCCAGAGCGCGATTTATGCCGCACTGCAGCGGGCTGCCGCCATCGCCGGAGACAGGGCCCCGGTGGTACTGTTGAGCCACTCGGTGGGATGTATCACCCTCTCCAACTACTTGTGGGATGCCCAACGGTCCAGTGTGAACCATGGTATCTGGCGCGATGGGGCCCCCAGCGGTGTGCGCAGAGGCTCTTCCCGCGAGCGCTTTTTACGCCTGAAGACACTCAGTCACTGGTACACCTTGGGGGCTACCAATCCCCTGTGGTGTTCGGGCAAAGCGCGCGAGCAGATTCAGGCAGTGACGTCAAATTCCCGCGGCTACCTTTTTCGCTGGAAAAATTTCTACCACCCGGACGACCTGTTTGGCTGGCCCCTGAAACCCCTTAGCCCCACCTACAAGCAGGCGGTGTACCGGGATTATGAGACGAACCCGCTCAGTGATCACCGTGCCAGCGGGGCGGGCCCCCAAGTACTGCCGCCAGAGGATTACTGGTGTAGCGAGCGGGTGCAGGAAGAGTTGATCGGGGATCTGCGCGCACTGCTCAAAAGTGGGAATCAGGGGGCTTCGGTACATACGGAGCGATCTCGCGAGGCACTCGCGGTATAATTCGGGACACCTGTAACAGCCCCCAAAAAGGTTGGGTTTTGTCTATGTCGCTGCAATTTCACTCGATTCCGGTTACCCCCTTCCAGCAGAACTGTACACTGCTCTGGTGTGAGAACAGCAAGCGCGCTGCGGTGGTGGACCCCGGTGGCGACCTCGACAAGATCCGCACCTTCGTGCACAAGCACGGTCTGAGCTTGGAGAAAATTCTCTTGACCCACGGTCACCTGGACCATGTGGGCGGCACAGCGGCCCTGTCCAGGCAACTTCAGCTTCCCATTGAGGGGCCGCACAGGGGGGACCAGTTCTGGATTGAGCAGCTACCGGTACAAGCGCAAATGTTCGGTTTTCCCCCGGTGGAGGTGTTCACCCCGGATCGCTGGCTGGCGCAGGGCGATACAGTGCAGGTCGGCGACCAGCAGTTGGAAGTGTTGCACTGCCCCGGCCACACTCCCGGCCATGTAGTATTTTTCCACCGCTCCAGTCAGCTGGCCCTGGTCGGTGATGTGTTGTTTGCCGGTTCCATTGGGCGCACCGATTTTCCTCAGGGTGACCACGACACCCTGATTCGCTCGATTACCGAGCGCCTCTGGCCCTTGGGGGACGAAGTGCGCTTTGTGCCCGGCCATGGCCCCATGTCCACCTTTGGGCAGGAGCGCCGGACCAACCCGTTTGTTGCCGACAAACGCTTCGGCTGATTGGCTGCAATGGGAGAACAATAATCACCGACGGAGGTCGGCGCCATGTCTGCAAAATTGCGTGTATCCCTGCTGTTTATCACCTGTGTCGTTAGTGGCTGTGCAGTGGTTTCCGAAGAGGCCTGCCACGCCGGGCTCTGGTATGAGCGCGGCTTACAGGACGGGGCCCGGGGGCGTACCCAGTCGCTGGTGTACGAGATCGCACGAGAATGCCAGAACTATGGGGTACACGCGGACAGCGAGGCCTGGTTGCGCGGGCACGAGGAGGGGGTGGAGCGGTTCTGTACTGCGGAGAACGGTTTTTATCAGGGGCGCCGGGGCCATCAGTATGCGGGTGTGTGTATCGGGCCCACCGCCGACCTGTTTCTGGACAATTACCAGCGCGGACTCGCTGAGTATCGTGTAGAGCAGCGGCATCGCAAGCTGCACTGGCGCCGAGATGCGCTGGTGCGGGAGCTGCACCTGGTACACCGTGCCCTGGATAGGGCGGACAGCGACAGGCAGCGGCGTGCCCTGTATTTTCAGCGCAGCCGGTTGTCATGGGCGTTGCGTTCACTGGATATGGAATTGCACCGCTACGGACTTTTCGGACCCGGTGATGTCACACCCGGTTTTTATCCCCCCGTTTTCTTTTCATCCGGACTTTTTTACTGGTAAATGCCGAGGGTAGACGGGGTGTCGAATCACGGCAGTGTCCAGCCGGGTTTTGTACGCGGTCAACAATTTTGGAGAGCGTTATTTCGATGGCAATTTGGCAGAGTAAACCCACACTGGAAGTGTTAAACCAGGGTATTGCATCCTGTATGCCCGGATACCTCGGCATACATGTCACAGAAATCGGTGATGACTATCTTGAGGGCAGGCTGCCGGTGGATCACCGTACGCGCCAGCCGTTTGGCATTTTGCACGGTGGCGCCAGTGTCGTGCTGGCAGAAACCCTGGGTTCCGTGGGGGCCAATCTGATTGTAGATACGGAGCAGTTTTACTGCGTCGGCCAGGAAATTAATGCCAACCATCTGCGCCCGGTGCCGGACGGGGAGGTGACCGGCCGTGCAAGCCCCGTGCATTTGGGGCGTACCAGCCAGGTCTGGGAAATCCTGATTCATGCGCCCAATGGCAAGCTAAGCTGTATTTCGCGTCTCACTATAGCCGTGGTAGCCCGTGGCGATCGCTAGACCCGGCGAAGTCCTGCAGGAGTGGCAGTGGTGACCGGGACAAAAGAATTTTTGTTTGAGGATATTCCCTACCGCCTGGTGCGTTCCCCGCGACGCAAACGACTGGGACTGGTGCTGGCGCAGTCCAGTATCGAGGTACGCATTCCTGAGCGCTGCGCCGCGCGCCATGGGCACCAGTTCCTGCAGGATAATATCCAGTGGGTGCGCGCCCAGTTGCTCGCCGCCAATCAGCGCGCGGCTCAGGTACCTGAATATACTTACGCTTTTGGCGGGTGCTTTCCCTGGCTGGGCAGGTCCTTGCCTCTCGAGCGGGCCGCGAATGCCCAAAATGCCGGTATCGGAGCGGAATCCATCCGCCTTTACACCCGCAAGCGTTTGCCAGACCCGGATCAACTTCAGGCTGCCCTGCAGCGCCTGTACCAGCGGGAGGCGCTGGCCCTGTTGACGGGCAAGTCCCGGTATCTGGCAGATCAATTAACATTACAGTTTTCCTCGGTGCGAGTGCGCCGCACCAGAAGCAAGTGGGGGCATTGCAGTACCCGCGGCGAACTGCAATACAACTGGCTGGTGTGCCTGGCACCGGAGCCAGTAGTGGACTATCTGGTGGCTCACGAAGTGTGTCACTTGCGCCACCACAACCACAGTCGCGCTTTCTGGCAACTGGTGCAGAGCGTGTGTCCGCGCTTCAAGGTGTTGCGCCGCTGGTTGCGCGACAATGGTCACCGTCTCACGGTATAGGCACCGCCATTGTTGGCAGTGGAAAATTCTACAGAACCACTGCCCGATCGCGCTTTGGCCCCCCGCAAAATTCACGTAGACTGCAGGCAGGTCCACGAAGCGAAGATGCTATGCAAAGCGAACCCTTAAGCGATAATTTTGACGATAACTGCGCGCGTTTTTTGCCTGAGGCCACCGATCAGGGCTGTGTCTGGGCACTGCAGGGGGGAGAGGGGTTTGCGCTCTGCGAGTCGATGAAACGCCCACAGACCGGAGTAATCCCCTTTTGGTCGCAGCGGGTTTTTGCCGAGGTGCACTGTGCGGACGACTGGGTCGACTATGAGGTAGTCGCCATTGACCTGGAGGAATTTATCGACGACTGGCTCACCGGAATGCATGAGGATGTGTTGTTGGTGGGCCTGAATTGGAACGCCGAACTGGAGGGGGTGGAGCTGGAACCACTCGACTTGCTTGAGCAGCTGGAGCAGGCGCTGCAGTAATGCAGTAAGTTGTGCCAGAGCGCCCCACCGCTGGATAAAAACCACTTGATAGGGGTCTCAGATGGGGCAGATTCTCGGCCTGCACACAGTGATCTATGGCGTTGCGGATATTGCCGAGGCCAGGGCCTGGTATTCGCAACTGTTGGGGCAGCAACCCGCTGTTGATAGCAATGGCTATGTGGGTTTTCGTGTGGGTGATTGTGAGTTGGGCCTGAACCCGGATGCGCGCAGCGCAATCAGTCGCGCGGATGGCGTTATCGCCTACTGGGCAGTTTTGGATATAGCTGCGCAGGTTGAGCTTCTCGGAGCCATGGGCGCGCGACAGCACAGCGATGTGGTGGATGTCGGTAAGGGCGTGCTGATGGCGAGTTTTCTCGATCCCTTCGGCAATATTTTTGGGTTGATTGAGCAGCCGCGGACACATCCGGAGGTGTCGGACCAGTAAATGGAGCAACCCCTTGAACAAACCGCCAGTATCCAGCTTTCGCACTTCCGACCAGTGTTTTGCCGCGGAGAGCCTCGCGCAAATCGGGCGCGGCTACGTGGTCCCGGACAGGGTCGCCCTGATTACCGGTTGCTCCAGTGGTATCGGACGCGAACTCGCCCTGGCGCTGCACCGCCGCGGCACAATTGTGATTGCCACTGCGCGGCGGCCGGAGAGTCTGCAGGAGCTTGCGGATATGGGCATCGCTACCGAGGCTTTGAATGTAAACTCCCAGGCGGATATCAACCGTGTGGTTTACGCGCTCAAGACGGCCTACGGACGCCTGGATATACTGATTAACAACGCCGGCTACGGCCAGATGGGCCCTTTGCTCGAACTGGATACCCGCGCCCTGGAAAATCAGTTTCGCACCAACGTCTTTGCACCGCTCGCGCTGGCGCGTGCCTGTGTGCCGCTGATGCGCACCGGGCGCGGTGGCATTGTGTGCAATATCGGCTCGGTTTCCGGGATTTTGGCAACCCCGTTTTCCGGTGCCTACTGTGCCTCAAAGGCAGCTCTGCACTCGCTCACAGAAGTGCTTCGCCTCGAGCTGAAACCCTTTGGTATCCACGTCATGACGGTGCAACCGGGGGCCATTGTCTCGGAGTTTGGCCGCCATGCTGAAGTATCACTGCGCGGCCTGCTGCTTCCGGATTCGCTGTATAAGCGCGAGGAGGAAACGGTGCGGGCCCGCGCCCAGGAATCACAACAGAACGCAACTTTGGCCAGCGCCCTAGCGCGCAGGCTGGTGCGTGAGCTGCTGCGCAAACGCCCGCGCGCACTGGTACGCATCGGTAACAGAAGCCGTCTGCTACCCTGGATGGCGCGCTGGCTGCCTAGCAGCTTGCGGGATCGGATATTACTGCGGCGCTTTAGGTTAAACCGGTTGTCACACAGAGCTTAAAGCCGTTCTTTTTTGGGAATATCCCTGCCAGTATACGCTTTTGAGCGGAGCAATCTGAAGCCTTATACGCGTAAAGAGGCCCCTGTATTTGCCAACCAGGCGTTCACTTCCGCGAGCGTGCCACGAAACAGAGGTGCGCTTTCGCGCTTTTTCATCAGGTAGTCGTATTGGCCGTCGTAGTACTCTTTTAGCAGTGCCATGACCAATGGAACATAGGCCGCGCTGCTACCGCTCTGTGCAAGCGCGCAGTTGGCCTCGGCCAGCTGCGCATCCAGTTGCTGATAACGAAGCCCGCCCAGGCGCTTGCGGATTTTGCCGAGACTGCTGCGCAATGCCTCTCCCAGGGCCGCGGCGGCAGAGGTCTCCATGTCACCAATGTGCGGCACTGCTTTTTGAACATAGTCACGCACAATCCGTTTAGCACGGTTTTCCAGCGGCTCCTCCACCAATACCCATGGCGCTGCTTTCATAGCGTTTTGTAACACCGGTGGCAGGGCGCAGCATCCGATCAGGCGGCTTTCGTCCTCTATAAATACCGCTCCGGGATTTTGTGCCAGTTTGAGCAAATCGATGCTGATCCGGTTTTCAAAATCGATCTGTGCCGGCTGTTTGTGTCCGGTGTGACCAAAGCTGGAACCGCGATGTCGGGCAATGCCTTCCAGGTCCAGAGCGCGG
This sequence comes from uncultured Microbulbifer sp., assembly GCF_947489355.1. Taxonomy (GTDB): domain Bacteria; phylum Pseudomonadota; class Gammaproteobacteria; order Pseudomonadales; family Cellvibrionaceae; genus Microbulbifer. The sequence goes on from NZ_CANLDD010000007.1 coordinate 18,779, forward strand.
CCGGCACTTTGGATCAGCTCGGTCTTGCCACTGCCGGTGTGACCGGAGATAACGACAAAGGGCAGCCGCTTACTCTGTTTCTCAAGCTCAGCAAGCAGGTAGTTACGCATGGCCTTATAGCCGCCTTCTACCAATGGGTAGCGGATACCCTCTGCGCGCAACAGAGTCTGAGTGGTGCGCGAGCGCAGTCCACCGCGAAAACAGTACAGATAGCCCTGGGGGTGCCGCTGCACAAAATCGCTCCAGTTGGCCAGACGCGCCTGTACCACCTCCCTGGTGGCCAGTTGCCAGCCCAGGTTGATGGCGGCCTGCTGCCCGTTCAGGCTGTACTCGGTGCCGATCAGCTCGCGTTGGTGGTCGTTCAGCAGGGGGTGGTTTTCCGCGCAGGGGAAGGCACCGTGCGAGAATTCCACCGACGTGCGGACATCGAGTAATGGAACATCATTGAGGAAAAGGCATGCGTAGTGCGCGGTGTTTTGCCGCAAAAGGGTTCTCCCGATGAGTCTGCTGGGTGAACGAAACACAGACCCCCGCATCGGGGCCTGCTCGGAGCGCTATTATCAACCGGACAATCGAACAGGTCACGCAATATGGCTTTGCTTGCAGGGCCATCACCGGGGCTATTCGATGATTTCCCCCGCTTTTGTGGCCCGGTGCTGGAGAGCGCTTGTGACCGGTCACAAACTAGCAAGGCTGGAGGGAAGAATACCCCACTGCCAGGATCGTATGAGATATGGATGCCGATTACGAGCCTACAGGGATGTCTTCACAGTGCGTCCTGGGAGAGGGGTATTCTTTCCAACCGACCCGGTAGTAAGTGTCCTGCCCCGGGGATTAAAGAAGCGCTGAAGACCTTCTGGCCTCGGGCAGCGCCCTGAAGAGACCATTGCAAGTGCCGATAGCCTTTGAGGCGTGCTTACCGCAATACCAATTGTTCTGGCGTAAAACTGCTCTCCTTGGGTTTTTTTCCAGTGTACTCTGAAATGGTTACCGGGGGATATTATCCGGCTGCCGTTCGCAGGACATCCCAATCCATGACGCTTGACCAGTTGTTGATCCTCAGCATCCTCGCGGTGACCGTTGTACTGTTTATTCGTGGTCCCTGGCGGCACGATATGGTGGCACTGGCAGCGCTGTTGGCCTGTGTGTTTACCGGCCTGATTCCCCCGCAAAAAGCCTTCAGCGGTTTTGGCCACCCCGCTGTAGTCACCGTCGCCTGCGCACTGATTTTAAGCCGCGGCCTGCAAAATACCGGGGCCATGGATGCTCTGGCACAACGGGTGGTGCCAAGGAGTGGTAACACCACTGTGGCGATGGTATTGCTCACGAGTCTCGGCGCATTTCTGTCGGGATTTATGAGCAATGTGGGTGCATTGGCGCTGTTGATGCCCGTGGCCGCGGAAATGGCGGAAAAGCAAAAGCTGGCGCCGGGCAAAATATTGATGCCACTGTCATTTGCCACCATTTTGGGCGGGATGACCACATTGATCGGCACGCCACCCAATCTGATGGTAGCGGGTTTTCGCGCGAATGCCGGCGCTGGCAGCTACGGTATGTTTGATTTCACCCCGGTGGGACTGGTAGTGGCTCTGGTGGGTGTGGCATTTATCGGCCTGGTTGGTTGGCGTCTGGTGCCGGCGCGTGGCCAGACCGGTGCAGCCAGCTTTGATACCGGTACCTACCTGACCGAGGCACTGGTGGGAAAGAAGAGTGCCGCCGCCGGCAGGACCCTGGGTGAGATTGGCAGGATGCTCGGTGCCGAGGATGCCCAGGTAGTGGGCGTCGTACACAACGATGCGCGTATCTCGCCGGCAGCCCCCTGGCACCGGGTACTGAGCGGGGATATTTTGCTGATAGAGGCGGAACCCGGGTCTCTCGCCACCTGTTTGTCCAGCCTGGGTCTGAAAATGACGGGGGAGTCGGACAGTGAAAGGGAGAGCGGGGACAAACAACCGCTGCAAGAGGAGAGCCCACCTGCGGGCAATGTACGGGAAAAAGACGCGGGCAAGGGGAAATACGCCTATCACAATGAGGAGATGCAGCTGTGCGAGCTGGTTGTGATGCCCGACTCTCCCCTGGTGGGTCGCGCAATCCAGTTTTTACACCTTCCCGCCCGCTATCAGATGCACCTGTTGGCATTGTCACGCCGGGGGCGCCGCTCCGTGCGCAGGCTGCACTCCACGCCGCTGCTGGCGGGGGATGCACTGTTGATGATGGGAGCCGAAGACAACCTGATCAGCTTTGCCCGGGAGCAGAGCTGTGTCCCCCTGGCGCAGAGAGATATCAGCATCCCAAACAAGGAGAAAGCCGCCATTGCGCTGATTGCCATGGCACTGGCGGTGGCTGGTGCCGCTTTTGGACTGATCCCCGCGGCCATCTCGTTTGCCACCTGTGTGCTGGCCTTTATGGCGCTCAAGGTTGTGCCTCTGCGCAATATCTACGGAGCCCTGGACGGTTCGGTGATCGTTCTGTTGGGGACCCTGATCGCGGTGGCAGAAGTGATGGAGTCCACCGGTGCGGCAGACCTTATCGCTGAGGTGTTGCTGAATAATCTGGCCCAGGGCAGCGCGGTGCTGGCGCTGGCGCTGATTCTGATTATTACCATGACGTTGTCGGACTTTATGAACAATGTGGCTACTGCAGCGATGATGTGTTCCATAGCCCTCAGTACTGCAGAACAACTGTCGGTGAACCCGGACAGCTTTCTGATGGCGGTGGCCGTTGGCGCTTCCTGTGCTTTTCTCACCCCGGTGGGGCACCAGAACAACACCCTGATCCTGGGGCCGGGTGGTTTTGATTTCGGCGATTACTGGCGGATGGGATTGCCACTGGAGATACTGGTGGTGGCAATCGGTATTCCCATGCTGCTGTGGATCTGGCCCCTGTGAGGCGCCGGGTACTGTCAAGGGGATAGGCCCGGCGGCCAGGGGCTGGATTCAGGCAATGGAGTCGTCCACCGGCTGGGCAAGCTCCGCCAAATACTTGCTGCAGAAACGCAGCACATCCGTCACTGTGACAATGCCTACCAGCTCTCCCTCGCGCATCACCAGCACCGAACCGATACCCGTGTCGGCCATGGCCAGCAGGATCTTATCCAGGGGGTCGTGGATATCTGCAACAAAAGGTCTCCGTGCACAGAGGTCGTGGACGTAGAGCTGCTGTTCCTCCAGACGGTGTCCGGGGGCATGGGCTCTTTCGATATCCCCTTTGGAGATGACGGTTTCCAGTTCGCCCGAACGGGTTACCGGCAAGTGGCGCACTCCGTGTTCATCCATCATTGCCACGGCTTCCTCGACCGTGGCTTCCATATCGATATGGTAGGGAAAAGGGGTCATCAGTGCTGCCAGAGTGGGCATATGGTGGGAGTGGTGGGAACTGGACATGGCTAAGTGTGATTATCCAATTGTTTTTGGCAATAAGTGCTGGGTATGGCAAAGGTCAGGTTGATTATTTGCAATTGGTGACTGCTGCTACAATATAGCCAATTCAAGCACGGATGAATATCCCTTATCCAGGGAGATAAGCCCGCCTTTATTACTTTTCAGTCCCCATAGGGATGAAGATTGGTATTATATTCAGTTAGTGGGTGGTAAAGAGTTGATATTTGCCAGCGAAACATTATTATTCGCGGCCCCGACCGAAAACTATAGTAATCGTCAGCGATTCGGGCATGTTGACTGATTCGGTTGGTTTTTAATATTGATTCAACACAAACAGGTGTCGGCGGACGTTTTTGCAATACTGGTAATGCAGCCTGGTTGCACTGGTCTTTCAAGGATGGTTATTCAATGTTCGCCGGATGTCGGATATATCTAGCGCTGGGTTCCACCAGCGCTGCGGTATCTGCTTTTGGTTTGGGCCAATGCGCAAGTTGCCGAAAATAATACCGCTATATTGCCTCTAGCCTGGCAGCAGCAGTGTTGTTGAATGACTTTTATATTTCGGATACCCGGAACCCGATGTTGTGCCGTTTAACGACACAGAAATACCCTTGTTTTTAATAACCGTAGTTGAGGTTTATTGGATGTTTCAGCAATACGAACAGCTTGAACAACAAATCGCCGAACACCAGGCGAAAATTGAAGAACTGCAAGAGCAAATGGCTCAGGCAGAGCGCATAAAAGAGGGCGTTATTGCCTTTGATAAGGCGCTGGTTAACCTGGCCGCCGAATATCGGATGGAAGAAGAGGACTTTTTTGCAGCGCGTGGCGATTTGGTCGTTGAATGGCTGGTTTCCCAGTTGAATGACGAGGACGCACCGGACTATATTCAGACCTTGAAGTCCCGCGTCGCCCGTCACCTGAAGAGAGAGGGGGGCGCGCCCCGCCGCGGCCGCCGCGTGGCATCGGCAAGCAAAACTGCCGAGCCCAAACTGGAAACCGGCCACTACCGCAACCCCTACACCGGCGCCACTGTAGAAAAGAAAAAGCGCAATCCAAAAGCCCTGAATCAGTGGATTGATGAATACGAACTGGACACCGTAAGGGAATGGAAGATTTAATCCGGATGTGATTGCTGCCTCGGTACCGGTTGGCCGGTGCCGGGTATTTCTCGTCGCTTTTCTTTTTATGACATTTTTAAGTTTTGGGTAACTATTTTTGTTTTCCAAGGCGTAAAGGCTTATTTTCCCCATCATTTTCTGCAGAGCTATGTGTCGTTTTTTTGACAGGGCGTATTTTTCTGTATGTATTGCCGGGCGTACGGACTGTTAGCGCTGCTCGTTGGTGAACAGGGCGAACCGATCAGGGCGGCGAATGGGTGCGATCATCTCTGTATTGTTATCCGCGTTTGCGGGGAAAGTGATCACCCTGCTACAGTGTAACGGCGCCGAGAACGGTAGGGTGCTCGCTGATGAGCCGGAGAGCGATGCAGCGGGTAAGCAATCCTGATCGGGATCTAACCCAGCAGTTCGTGCACATAGGTGTCGACAACTTTTGATGCGGGCCCCTGGCGGTGCTCGGCAAAGGTGTCTCCCACATTGCTGCGCTCAAGATTGAGCTCCACGCTGTGCGCGCCCGCCTGGTTCGCGCATTCCACGAAACCGGCTGCGGGATAGACATTGCCGGAGGTGCCGATACTGATAAACAGGTCGCAGCGGCTCAGGGCGTCGTAGATGGTGTCCATTTGCAGGGGCATTTCCCCAAACCAGACGACGTGGGGACGCAGGGTGCCACTGCGGTTACAGCAGCGACACTTATCTGTTGTCTCCAGATCGCCGTTGATGGAAAACAGCGCGCCGCTGGTATTGCAGCGTGCTTTACGCAGCTCCCCGTGCATATGAATCAAGTGATGGCTGCCGGCCCGCTCGTGCAGGTCATCTATATTTTGCGTAACCAGTAAAAATTCACCCCCAAACGTCCTTTCCAGTTCTGCCAGTGCGTGGTGGGCGGCGTTGGGGGCAATGTGTGTGGACAGAAGCTGTTTGCGGCGCGCGTTGTAAAAGCGTTGCACTAGCTGTGGGTTGCGCGCGAATGCCTCGGGCGTTGCCACGTCCTCCAGACGGTGGTTTTCCCACAGGCCATCGGCCCCGCGAAAAGTGCGGATGCCCGACTCTGCTGAAATACCGGCCCCGGTCAATACCACAATACGTTGATACTGCATTTTGCGTTTCTCGCTGGCGCAGTCAGGAACTCCCGGAAATTTTACGGTGTTCGCGCCGAGCGGTACATCCCTGTAACTATGTCCTGTTGGATGGTCTGGGTTTAGCGCTGACTAGTGCAGTTTTAAGCGGGGGCTCACTGCCCGGTTCGCCTGGCCGACCAGGTAAAGTAACATGGCTTTGGGCCAGCCGTGTATTGCCGCCAAGTGCATTCGGTAGAGCGCGCGGTAGGCAAAGCCCGCAATGCGCCCCTCTACGGTGAGGCTGCCCTTCACCAGTGCCCCCATCAGGTTGCCCACTGCTGTGAACTTGCTCAGGGAAACCAGAGAACCGCGGTCGCGGTAGTAAAAGTGCTCCAGGGGTTTGTCTTCTGCCAGGGCGATGAGGTTGTCTGCGACCAGCGTCGCCATCTGCTGGGCAGCCTGCGCGCGGGGCGGCACTCGCTGTTCGTGGCCATCGATACAACTGGCACAGTCGCCCATCGCGAAGATATGCGCATCGCTTTGGGTTTGCAGTGTGGTTTTCACCTGTATCTGGTTGAGATGGTTGGTGGCAAGGCCATCCAGCCGGGTGAGAAACTCCGGTGCCTTGACTCCGGCGGCCCAGACGCGGATGGCTGCGGGAATTTCCTCGCCATCGCGGGTGGTCAGGCCGGTGGCATTGGCACGGGCAATACTACAGCCTGTCAGCACCCGAACACCCAGTTTGCCCAATTCGCGCTCGGCATTGTCGCCCAACCGCGGGGGCAGGGCGGGCAACAGGTGCGGCCCAGCTTCAATCACAGTGACCTCGATGGCATCCGCAGGAATGCGGCCGTAATGTCCCATCTGCCTGCCCGCATCCACCAGTTCTGCGGAGAGTTCCACGCCAGTGGCACCGCCACCGACAATGGCAATTTGTAGTTTTTCTTCCACATGGGTTTCCAGGCACAGGAAATGGTCCAGCAGTTGCTGGTGGAATTTTTGCGCCTGCTCGCTACTGTCGAGAAACACGCAGTGCTCGTACACGCCGGGGATATTGAAATCATTGCCCAGGCTGCCAATACAGAGCACCACGTAGTCGTATTCCAGTTTGCGCGCCGGTACCAGCGGATTGCCTCTGTTATCCAGTATTGCACTGAGCTCAAGGGTTCGGCGTTTGCGGTCCAGGGATTGCAAGCTGCCCAGTTGGAATTCGTAGCCATTGGCGCGGGCGTGGACCTGATAGTTGAGAGCAGCCATATTGGCGTCCAACGCGCCAGCCGCGATTTGGTGGAGGAGGGGTTTCCAGATATGGGTACGCTCTTTATCAACCAGAGTGACGCAAGCTAGGGGCGGCTTGCGCCGTCGCCACAACCGGGGGGCGGGGTTGAAATAGTGCCCGAGCCTTGTGGCCAGTTGCAGGCCACTGGCGCCGCCGCCGACAATCACAATGTTTTTCATGGTGGGTGGTCTTCCTGTCGATTGCTATGAAAGCCGACTCCCCCACGCTGTGAAGACCTTTTCGCTGTCACTTTAACTTGCCAGCGTTTATTTTTACGCCAGTATCTCCCGTCTCAATGCCGGTGGCAACTCAAACCTGACTTTGTTCCGCCTCGTTGTCCTGGGCGGTTAGCTGGCGCCAATCTCCATCCCTGTACAGGCGCACCCGGGATTGCGTCCGGCTTGAGTGGGAGATCGCACCGATAATCGATGCCTGGACGCAGCCACTTTGCAGCAGCGCATCGACACAGGTCTCCGCACTGCCCTCGGGTATCGCAGCGAGCAGGCCACCGCAAGTCTGTGGATCTGTGAGCAGCGCCCAGTGGGGCAGGGACTGCCACTCCTGTGGATTTTCCACAAAGGCATAGGCGCTGGCGTTTTGCGGTTGCAGACTGGAAAGCCAGCCCCGTTCAATACAGAACGCGGCTCCGGGAATCAGCGGCAGGCGCTCGGCAATCAGAGAGGCGCTGAGACCGTCTGCACTGAGCATCTCCAATAGGTGTCCGAGCAGTCCGAAGCCAGTGACATCGGTGAGGGCGTTGGCGCTGTTTTGCGCGAAAATCTCGGCGGCGCCGGCGTTGCTTTGCAGCATGCAGTCCAGCGCTTTTTGCAGCCAGCGCCCCTGGGCCTCCCCCATGCCCTCGGCGGCGAGAATGGTACCCACCCCCAAGGGTTTGCTCAAAATCAGGCAGTCCCCGGCGCGGGCGCCGCTTTTTTCCAATAACTGATCCCGCTCGGCCAGCCCGTTGACGGTGAACCCCAACTGCATTTCCGCCCCCTCGGCAGTATGTCCCCCGGACAGGGCGCAGTTGTGGCGGTTGAGCTCAAAAATGGCACCGGCCAGTAATTGCTGCAAGTCGCGCTGGGTAATTTCTGCCGCCGCCGTGGGCAGGGTCACCAGGGCCTGCGCACTCACTGGACGGGCGTGCATGGCAAAGAGGTCCGACAGTGCGTGTTGGGCTGCGATGCGTCCAAATAGCCAGGGATCCGCCACAGGTGCGCGCAGTTGGTCCGAGCTTTGCACCAGCAGTTGTGTTGCGGGCAGATCCAGGACTGCGGCATCGTCGCCCACGCCGCGCAGTAAATAGTCAGATTGTTGTACCGGTAGTTTTTCCAGGGCCCGGCGCAAGACTTCGGAACCCACTTTCGCCCCGCAGCCATTGCAGCGCATACCCGACAATGAAATTCCAGCGCGCTGCGTCAGCACTTCGCGCGGTTGCGCTTCCGACATTTCCTCCGCGGCCACCGACAGGTCGCTAAAGCGCCGCATAAAACTGCGGTCTATATGGTCTTTCCAGCGCCACAGGAGATCGCCGGCTGCAGCGATACTGTTGCGCACAGCGATAGCGCGCTTGCCACCACAGGAGAGCAGGCTGAGGAAGCGCTTCTGCGGGCGGTAGACCTTCAGTGGTTGCCCGGTAAGCGTGGCGCGCAAATTGTGGAACAGGATGGGGCCTTGACGCACAGCGTATACACCGGCCTTCGGCAGCGGTTGTGCGGAGAAGCTGGCCACATCGCCGCTGGCGAAGACCTCCTGGCGCCCCTGGGCGCGCAACTTGCAGTCCACCAGGACAAACCCCTTTTCATCCAGTGCCAGCCTGGAGTCTGCCAGCCAGGGGGGGGCGCAGGCGTTGGTGGAGAGCAGTACCCGATCCAGCTCTAGCAATTCCCCGCGGTCGTTGCGCACACCCAGCTCGGTAATTTCCGCCACCGGCCAGTGGCGGTGCAGATGCACTCCGAGTCTGTCTAACTCGCGCATGGTCAACTTGCGCGCAAGGGCCGGATAGTCCTGGGGTATTTTGTCCCCTGCGTGGATCAGGTGGATCTCCACCTGCCCGCAAAGCACTTGTTCCCCCAGCGCATGCGCCATGGCCATGACCAGTTCACAGCCCCCGGCGCCGCCGCCGACTACGCCGAGCTTGAGGGGGGCATGGGTTTTCTGCACCTGCTCCTGCAGCTTTTGCCAGAAACGGAAAAAGTGCCCGATGGGCTTGATGGGCATCGCGAGCTCGGAGCCGGGCAGTTCCCGCGCCGGGGTCGCACCGACATCCAGGGAGAGCAGGTCGTACTCCAGCGGCGGGCGTCCCAGCAATGAGACTTTGCGCGACACGGGGTCAATTTGGTGGGCACATGCCTGCACAAAACGTGCGCTGGCAGCGCGGCAGAGACGCGCCAGGTCAATATGGGTATCGTCCAGGGCGTAGTGGCCCGCCACCAAACCCGGCAACATGCCCGAGTAGGCAGTTTGGACCTGAGGGGAAACCAGTGTCAGGCGTGCGCCTGGCAGCGGATTCATCGCCCACATCTGTAACACAATGGCGTGGGCGTGGCCGCCGCCAACCAGAACGATATCCTGGTAATTCGGGTACTTCTGCATTTTCACTCGCTGACAACTTGATGGCATGGTGCTTGCCGTCAAACAATTACCCGCCAGCTAAAATTTCCCGCTGCGCGACGACATTTCTGGATAAATAGTAGACAGCACAGCGCCGAACGCGACCCATAGCGCGACGCAGCACACTATTATCGTGAATCGTAGCGCCAGGGTAAAACAATACACAGGTGCTGGTCTTTACTTTATGGGTTTGGCCCTCGTTGCCGCTTGCGCTTTATTGACTGAGGGGCGCTATTTTTCAATGCCACCAGAGCTGACTCAAAAAAACACCTTTTTTACCTGTCTCCTGTGGTGGCTGATTGGCGGATTATTGCTGGTGGAGGGCCTATCGATTGCGGCTTCGGGTCTTGTGCGGGATAAGACCAGTGCGTGGCTTGTGCAGCGGGGCCTGGACTTTCACGCCGATTATCTACGGGTATCCCCGCTGGATTTGCGCGTTATCGTTGTGGGTGCGCGCGCCTTCAACAGCGAAGGGCGGGGGTTCTCTGCGCGCGAAGTGATGTTGGATTACAGTTGGTGGCAACTGTTGCGAGGGCGTGTGCAACTGGCGCGCGCCTCGGTCAGCGGTGCCTCCCTGGATTTGCAATCCACCCAGGATGCATTACAACAGGTCTGGGAGGTGGGGGGCTGGAATCTGGGCCGGGGCAAATCCAGGGATCGCGATTTCCATCTGGCTATCGGCAGGGCAAAGGTACAAGACAGCAAAATCTGCTATCGGTACCGCCCGGCATGGACGGCGCCGACCTGTGCCCATATTGGCAATATGTACGCGCGGGATTTCCGCTTGGCGTTATGGCGCAAGGGAGAGGCGCCTCTCAAAGTGACGATTGACGCCGCGGAAATCCAACTGCACGAGTTGCTGGCAAAAATAAAAGGGGCACCGGAATACAATACCACGCTGGCGCACCTGTCTTTGGATGGCGGAAATTTTCGCTGGCCCAGTCTGCGCACAGCCGCCGAATCTTTCCAAGTGGCATTTTTTGCCAGCTGCCCGCCACAACAATGGGCCGATGCCCTGAGCGGCTTGCAGCGGCTGATCGGGCACTGTGCGGCTGCGCGCCATCTGTCCGCCGAGGGCGACCTGAAATTCGGCTTTGGCCTTACAGGGTTTGCGCATTGGCACCGTGCGCGCGGCGAGGAGATATTGCTACGGCGCAGTGATCAGCGCTGGCAGGACTGGCGAGCCGGGACCATCGCCATTAATGCCTTCGATTATGTTCGCTCGACCCAGCATCTGCGCTGGCGTCGGGCAGGCGCTACCGATTTTGACTGGTGCCCCCGGGATTTGCGCAACACAAATCATCATTTTTGTTTTCGCGCCAAGACCCTGCAATTGCCTGAAGCTACCACCTTTGACTGGCGCCACCGCCTCAAGGTAACCACCGGGCCCAGCCGTGTGCAGCAGATGCGCTATCTGGATATGGTTCGCCCACGCAATAACCCACTGACAGTACAGCAGGCCGTTTTCGGTCCGCTCGAATTTGATATTGTCAGTCGCATTCTGTCGGTAGCCAGTCTGCGGATTGACAGCGCCAACGGCTGTGTTGCCGGCGCACTGTGGCAAAGGCCTGACCAATGCGTGCGCCTGGCCGGTCTGCTCGGTGACGAAAGCGTGGCATTGCGGTTTGGCTCGATTGCAAAAAAGGTGCCTTGGGGGTTTGCCAGTGGCTTGCTCAGTCTCGCGCACTTCAGGCTGGAAGGTCTGGGGGAGGAACAGCTACAACTGCAAAAACTGAAGTGGCACAGTCTTGATACCCTGGCTGCCGGTACCCCCCTCTCCATTTCGGATTTCACCCTGCAGTCCCTCTCCGGCTGTCTTTCGAAAGGTTTACTGCCCAAGGGCTGGCAATCCCTATGTGCTGAGTTGAATAACCTCGACGGGCGCGGCAATTTCGCCTGGCAACACGGGGCAGATGCCTATGCCATTTTTGGTCAGTTACAGCTGCAGCGATTGAAGTTGAGTGATTCGGTCGAGGGCAACAAAGGGCTTTTACTGCAGAAGCTTGATATTGGCGAGGGGTATTACCGGCGCACAGCGGTAGCGAGCCCCTGGGCGGATGCGGGCCAGGGGTCGGGTACACCGGCGGCAGCCCAGGCAGATTACGGCAAGGAAAAAGGCCGTTTGGATGCCCAAGCCGAAGGCTTGGAGCCTGGGAGCGAAGAGACAGCCCCAGTTTCTATTGATGCGCCCAATTTCAGGTTGCAAAGGAATTTCCTGCAGCGGTTGGATGGTTGCCTGCCGGGCAGCTGGGCGAGGGTTATCTACCGGGCATCACCGGCGCCCGAGCGAATGCCGGTCTGTTTTGACCTGCGTGAGTTGCGCCAGGAACGCCCGCTGCTGATCGCCTGGCAGGACGGACTGGATATCGCCGCTGCAGGGTTGTCTGTTGAGCGCGCCCTGGCAAGCACGGCGCAGGGCGAGTCTCTTTTGCGTTTATCCAGCCTAACGCTGCCCAGCGCCAGAATACGCCATACCTTACCCCCTCTCGACAGCAGTTATATCGCTCTGCCGAATGTCTCCCTGGATGCCCTGAATGCCTGCCTGCCGACTACTGAGGGAATGTCCCCCCTTAATATCCACTGTGTGATTTTAAAAAAATTGCAACTGGGGGAAAAATTCAATGTGCAGGTGGGGCCTGCGCGGGTAGCTGCGAACCTGGATGGGTCCCAACTCGCGCAACTGCAGCTATTGGAGCCGGGTGATATAGCAAATTTGGATATTCAACAACTCTCGATACCGGTGCTTGCTTTATTCTGGTCCCGCAACGGAGCCGAAACCTCCAGTGTGAAAATGGAGAAATGGTCGGTGGAATCAGTTTTTGCCTGCCTGCCATACCCGGTCCGCTACCCGAAAAAACTGCCGCGCTGTCTGTTGAGTCGGAATCTCAATGCCGTTGGAAACAGTGGTGTTTCAGTGGGTGAAACGGAGTTAAAAACCGCGGCCCAGGCAGAGCCGCTCTGGCAATTTGAAAAATTGTCCATAGAGCGGATGGCGTTTTCCCCCGACACCCTCGACCTCTATAACTTGCAGGTTGACAATATTCTCTTTTGCGGCCTTAACACCCTGATGCGCCAAAGACAGGACGGGGTACCGCTGGCGGACTGCATTGAAACACTCCAACTGGAATTTCGTGGAGAACCGATTCGGATCGGACTCAAACCGGATGTGGCCCACGTGTCTCTGGGGCCAATGAAAAGCCGGCCAATCGCTTTCTGGCAGAAGGGGGGTGACTACTTGCAGGCCGGCTTGCAGCAACTGAGTTGGCAGCGCTTTATCTGGAAGAGAGATGTTCACTTCTCTGTGACGGATTTCCGGGTGTTAAATACCCGTGTATGCACACCTGAATCCGGCAAAACAGTCAGCATCGAACTGCTTGAGCGGGCCGGGCCGGGGGATACCCAACGCTGTTATGGGCTCGATCAGTTGACGATTGCCAGCGCGCAAACCCTTTCCCTGATCAAACCGTTTGCGATTGACGGTTCACTGGAGCTGGTGGGTCTTTCTTTGGCGCAGAGGGACAGAGAGCCTTTGCGGATAACCCGTTTTCAATTGGATAACCTCTCTGTGGGAGGGGCGTTCCTGCTTCAGGTGGGGGCTGCCAGCGGTTGCCTGCCAGCGGGATTGTTTCGAGACTCGCACCTCGCTCCCTGCTATCGGGTGGGTCCACTCAGCCTGGGTGGGGTTGAGCGGTCGGGCTTGCAGGAAGGGGGAGGTGCCGTGTTTTCGGATATTCGCGCCGATGACGTGCGGCTGAGTGCGGCGAATTTGCCGATGGATTTACCGGCAAAACTGTTACAGGTGGAAAAACTGTTGGTCGCTAAGCTGCGCTTTGGTTCTGGCCAGATTGCTGCGCAGCAGCTGCATATACAGCAACTATCCAGTTGTATAACCCAAAGTTATCTTAAAACGGGGAATCATTGTTTTGCATTGGGGACGCTGGAACTGGAAGGACAGTTTAGGGCTGGGGATGGACTGTCGATTACTGTGCTGAATGGTTATGAGATTCAATTGTTTTCCCGCAAGGGCAAACTTTTGGCGGAAGGAGAGAGTATTCACTTGTCCCGGTTTCTTGCCAATAAGAGGGAGTGGCGCTTTGATTGGCTTGAGGCAGTCCACTTTCATTTTTTTCCAAGGGAAAAAACCACACCGGACTATGATCGTCACAGCTGGAGCGGGGATTTCAGATCTTTGCAGGTCGGGGCCCTGCATTATGATCGCCACCGCGGACTGCTGAATATAGCTTCTGTCGATTTTTTACGTCCGCGACTGATCCTTGTGCGCAACCGTTTCGGCGAATTCCCCCTCGTACAGCAGATCTCCGAACTTCGAGGGCTGGATGAGGGCAATAAAATCCACCTTAGGAAGAATGCCGCTTCCCCTTTTCTCTATCATATTGGCGATATCTTCCTGAGGCATGGCACCTTTACCTGGGTGGATCGCCGGGGTGAATTCCGGGCGCGTTTACCGATCCGCGATATCAACATGAATGTCAGTGATATGAGCAACCTCGGTGAGCACCCTCCCTCAATAGTGGTGGCAAACGGCAGGCCCGGAGGATTTGGGGAAATACAACTGAGCGGTACTGTCGATTACCTGGGTGGGCGCAAATGGAATGCCGAGCTGACAAGCTATCTCGATAATATCAATCTGATACCGGCCACACCCTATATGGCCAGGCTGCTTGGGTACAAGATATTGCAGGGCCAAATGGATGCAGTGATGGATATCCGGATTCGTGACAACCAGATAAATGCCCTTGCAGAGATAAAACTGGAGAAAATCAAAATCCGGCGTGTACGCGAGGATGACCAGTTGCCAGTCAAATCCAGAATGATTCCCCTGAATGTGGCTCTGTGGCTTCTAAAGGATGGCCAGGGGAATGTGAAATTTAGTATGCCGGTAACCGGAGATATCCGCGATCCGAAATTTTCATTGAGCTATGTCTTCAGTGACGTGCTGCAAAAAGCCATTATGGATGCCCTGTTCAGTTATTTTACACCTTACGGGATTTACCTTCTGGCCAAGCTGGCCTGGGGTCGCTTTCGCGCCAAGTCTTTCGATTCTATAGAGTTTGCCCCCGGCAGTGCGCACTTGAGTAATCTGGCCCTAGCGCAGTTGCAGCAGATGGTGGTCAAATTACATAAGCACCCGGAGGCACGCCCGGGTATTTGTGGCATCGCCAATGCCAGGGACTGGAATGCCCTATACCCGAACTCTACACTGGGACTGAATGGCAATCGTAGAAGGCTTGCTGATTTCTACCGGTACCCGCCGATCATGTTACGGGAGGAGTTTGAGCGCTTGGCACAGGAGCGAAGCCGCCGGGTGGAACGATACCTGATTGACGCAGGTATCCCTGCAGCGGAGTTGATTCCCTGTGCACCGGATTATATGGGCCGGGACTTTGGGGACCCCAGAGTGGAGTTTTCAAATTAGTTGGTGGTGGTTTAAGGCTATTGGAAACCCGAGGTGGCTAGCCATCGCCACAGGGCGTTTGACCGCTTTGGATAGGCTTGGGAATTTGCTAATAAGTGAGTGCTCGCATACTTAAAAGATACCTTTTCAAGCCGGGGCCCTTTGTCCCTCCTCAAGGTTGCTATAGAATTTGGGCGGGTATCGACCTCACACTGAGGCGGTCAGATTTTGCGAGTAGTGTCGATTATGCGAATCTGGGCTCAGCAGGGGGATACCGTCTGCGGGGATGTCCGCGGTGATTGATACCGAATGACTCAGGGGGTAAATAGGGATGTCTGCAGGTCGTGACTGAAACTGAAATTGTAGAAATTTTTCTGGCCCATCAGTGGTGGTCCATCACTGCACTGGTGATAGGTGTGATCGGCGTTACCCTATGCTGGTTTGGCGGGCTGATGGCAGCGCTGACGGCGCTGGGCAATCGGCGCTGGGTTTGGGGGATAGTGACAATTTTTCTCGGACCGATTACCGGTATCCCCTATGCGCTGAAATACCAGGAGGCGGAGTACGCCCGTTCGCTGATGCTGCGGGGCGTTTGGGTGCTTCTTGTGGGTTTGGTGATTGCGGCGGTTATTCTGATGCTCGGCCGCTAAATTCCCCTGTGTGCGACGGTTTCAGGCTGGTTCGCTTCCAAAATGGCACCTTGCCTATTTCGTCTATATAGGGGCATGGGCCTCTTGTCTTGCGCTGCCCGGCCGCAGCCCCGCTTAAAATAGCACTCATCCCGGGGCCAATCTGAATTCAGCGATGGCGGCTTTCCATCAGGCGGTTCATACACAGCCGCTCGCGTGTGTCGAAGAGGTATCTCGCACAGAGGGCGACGGCGGCAAATGTACCAAAACCGGTGCCTGCGGCAATGGTGAACAGAATCAGTATCTGGTATTTCACTGCGATGGTGGGGGAGATGCCCGCAAGTATCTGCCCCGTCATCATCCCCGGTAGGAAAACAATACCCGCAGCGGCCATGGAGTTGATTGTTGGCATCATGCCCGCCCGCATGGCGTCGCGGCGAAACTCAATGCAAGCGCTGCGCCAGGGTTCTCCCAGCATCAGGCGGTTCTCGATAATCTCCCGGGAGCGCCACACGCTCTCTGTGAGACGATCCAGCCCGAGCGCGATGCCCGTCATGGTATTGCCGAGCAGTAAGCCAAGCAGGGGAATAGAGTACTGGGGCTGGTACCAGGGTTGTGGCCCGATCAGTACCACTAGGCTCAGTATGGTGACACTAAAGGCGGATACCAGCATAGACAGCGTGCCGATGGCAAAACTCCAGCCGCCATTCAGGCGATATTTCTGCCGTGACACTACCTGCTGACCGGCAAACAATAACATCGCCACACCCACCAGGCTTATCCACAGCAGGTTGCCCACGGCAAATAGGGCTTCCAAAACCACACCGACAAGCGCCAGCTGTATCGCCGTGCGCGCCGCCGCGATCAAAAGCGGCCTGCCGAGCTGCAATCGGGCAATGTGGGTACAGACTGCCAGAGCCACCACCAGCGCGGCCGCCAGAGCCAGCTGCCACCAGGCCAGGTCGATCACATTCATACGGGTATCTCCTGTTCCTTCAGGCCTGTGCCCTCAATAGTAAAATACCGGTCCGCAACGCGGCGTATCTGTGCCAGGCTGTGGGCGACCCAGATCACCGGGTACTGTTTTTCCCGGATCACTTCCAGCAAGTAGGCCTCGGTTTTCAAAGTGGAGTCTTCGTCAAGATTGGCCGTGGGTTCATCCAGCAGCAAGGCCCGCGGCTCGTAGGAGAGAGCCCGCACCAGTGCCAGGCGCTGTTTTTCCCCGGTGGAGAGTTTTGCCATCTGCCAGCTGTCTGCCTCTTTGGGAAAGCCCAGCGCAAGAAGTGCCTGGGGCATGGGTTTGGCCAGGTGTGCACCGGCTGTCTCGTACCACCAGGCGCTTTGCGCCGGTACCAGCATTACCTGTTTGCGCCAGCAGTGGCCCGGCATCGAGTCCTGTTCCCTATTATCGAGACTGGCACTGCCACTGTGCGGCTCAAGATCAGCGATGGCACGTAGTAAACGGCTTTTGCCGGAGCCCGAGGGGCCCGATAGACACAGGACTTCCCCCGCTTTGACAATAAGATCTACCTTGTCAAGATTGTCGATACCAAGTTTGGTTATGTTCAGTGCGCGCATGAGTTTAGTGGCCATAAATTGTTATCAACCAATCACTGTTGTTGAATACCGTAACAAGGATTTTTTTAACCTGCTATGCCAACCAGTCCTGAAAAACCTGTTTATTTCGCCTGAAATATTGGGGAATTATACGGGGGTTAACGCTAATCTATAAGGTCGCTTCGAATCTGGCCGACAACAATTCCTCCCTACGCTGCCCTACATCGTCAGCGGTATTCATTTCATAGCATAGTAAATCATCGCTTGGTGCCAGTGCTTGCGAACAGGTCGAAATATCCCCGAAATCTACGTATCTGATTCGAGGCTTCATTTCTAGAATGGATGTTTGTGAAGTGCTGATTTCCCAGGGCAGTACCCCAGATATCGATAGGAGTCGAGGCTGATAGAAAATCGACATATTTTTGATTCAGTTACTCAACCTTACTACCGGATCTACTCCATGAGAAATTTGACTAATGCGTGCCTATAGAAGCGTACTAGAACCATGTGTCACATCAGACAGGTAACCTTTTGTGTTCTGGGGTTGTGTGATGGCGTGTTATTGATTTAAAGGGAAATTCTGTGCTATAAAAGTTGATGTAAGATCGTGCCAAAATAAATTTTGGTTTGATCGGGATACTTAAAATTAATTGAATAAAGATATTGTTGTGGATGGGTCAGTATGAATCCGAGGCGCTGGTATTTACACGAATTTACTCCGCCACGTTGCCACAACATCCATACAAAACTGCATAGTGGATTCCACGGTTTTTCCGACAATAAAAAATGCTCAAAGCGGGTGTGAAAGTTATTTTTTTCTGAGGCAGTGGGTAGGCCACTGTTGCGTCAATCGGGATATTTTGCAAGATATGACTGATATGTAGCTTAAGATTCCGCGATTGCGATAGTAAATTTCTAATATCGTTTGAGGTGCTGGATTTATAGGCGTATCCCGGACACCATAAACCCTTAAAATCTAAAGGGGTAGAATATAATCACAGTCACTGAAACAGCTTTTTACCTAAATACTTCTTTCTGGGAAGTATCCGGTATGTGGGAAAGTGATTATTTCAAGCCTGCTTGATCTACGATTGCTTCTCCCAGACTCGATAAACAGTAAAAGCAAATGGATGAGAGAAAAATATGAATGGAAATTTAAAAAATAGCTATTTCTGGGTTGCGGCCTGTTTCTTGTTGCTAGTGGGGCTGCCAGCTAGTACTTTGGCCAATTGTGATGAGTGTAAATCAGAGACTTTGCCCGGGGAACGTGCAAAGGAAATCAATCTGGCGAGAGTTTCGGATTTAATCAGCTCTGATATCCTGGGTTCGGAATCCGACCTGGCAGAGCAAATTCGCAAGCAGCTTTATTACAATGAGGCTGACCAGGTTCCAGCGCATGAGGAAAACCCGGATCTGGGTATTTATTCCCGTGATAAGGCGGCGTTTCGCTATCTGGATTTGATGTATGTTGTTGACGTCGACACTGATAGGGTAATAAACCATTTTTCCAGCGGTGTTGCACCCGATCATTTCTCCACCCTGTTTGATGTTGCTGAGCGCAATCGTGCCCGGGATGTGGAAGAGTTAATTTTTGAACAGCTAACAGACAGCCCGAATGATGAGAGTCTGCAACGTTCTGTGCTGGATGTCTATTATGATCGTGCTGTGGCGGAGATAATCCTGGCCAATGAAGCTTTGGACAAAGCCAGCATCAGCCGGTTGCGTAGCGAAGTGGTGGATATGCAAGTGGGGTACGTAGAAACCGCCTACAATTTACTCAATGAGGCTCTGGAGCAATATGACACGCTATTGGAATCTGCTCCAGGCTTATTGGTGGAATGGAGCCCATCCCGGGATCAAATAAGTCCACGGTACACTGATCCAGTGGATCTGTCGCAAAAAAATGTAGCCTCGGCAGAATTGCTTTTCAAAGGATACAAGGATATCACCCTACTCTATAAGCTGATGAGCAAGGCAGCTTCTACCAAGGTGCAGCAGGCGCGATTGGCAATAGCATCAGAGCAGACCGATACCATCCTTTTGGCGCTGACTGAAGAAATCAATTCGCTGCACAGCGCCCTGTTGACAAGAGAGCAAGCATTGCGTGCGCTCTTCCCGGAAACGGACTTTACCCAGATTCCGGGCGTTTCTGATCTGCCTGAGGCCATAGATGAATGGCAGACGCAGGTTGCCGGGTTGAAAAATACCTTGAGCTGGCTTAGGGGTGATACGAACCCCCTGGGATTGTCCCAAACTACCGTTGCAGTTGGTCTTAACGGTAATGCTGAGTTCCACACGTATAATTCACTGAGCAGCATTCTACTCGGGGATGAATCGGGCGGTATTCTCTCCAGGACGCAATACAGTTTTGCCACTGCGAAAGCTGGCTATGAAAATTACCAGCACAGTGCCGAGCAGTTAGCTGTAGAGTATACCAAACGTCATCAATATCTCGGTGGGCAATTGAATAGCCTGTTGGGAGTGGACTTTCCGTATGGCTGCTTTGAAGAGAGCTGCGCTACCAATAAGGCACGTGGGCGCAGTCAGATCGCAGCATGGTCTAGAAATATTCGCAATACGCAACTTGCCCTGCATACAAATCTGCAACGCCTGGAAGAGCAAATCAGTGCGATCGAAAATGAAATCGAGAGACGTGCAGAGGATGCAGGTATCGATGATGGACTCTCGAAAATCATTTTGAATTACGGTTCGCTGGAAGCTTCGCTTGCACAGCAGATCAGCAGCATTCGCCAGGAAGAGGAGGCCTTTGGTTCGCGTGCAATTTTATTGGAGTCACTGTCCAGCGCATTGGATGATTACATGAATGGCAGTTGGTCTGATGTAAATGTGTTGTCAAATCGTGTGATTGATATCAACAGGTCTATCAGCATTCTGGAAAACCCGGATCAACTGGAAACTACAAATATTCGTTTGGCTGCTGAGCACAGAGCGGAGCTACTAGATAGCACCAACCAGATCCTGGATACAGGAAATCGTTTCAGGCTGCAAGGCCAGTGGTTAGAGGCCAACTCCATTGCCCTTGATATCGCCCAAACAGAAACGATTCTCATACAGGAAGCCAAACGACTGCCATTACTTTTGAATCAGATACAGGGATTGATTGTCCAGCTTAAAACTGAAAATCCCAACCTGGTTCAGCGTTATTTTGCCGATCCCATACACAGCCGTCGGGCGTTTGAGGCAGCACTGCAGTCGGAATACGATTTTAAACAAGCACAAAAGTGGTTGTTCTACGCTGCCAGCGCTTTGGAGTACAAGTGGCAGCAACCTTTTACGGACCCCGATAGGCTGGTAACCAAGGAGACCATTTTCCTCTTGCGTAACGCTGATGGATTGTTGGATTTCCATAATAAAATGATGTCTTTTGATCAGATTCGTGGTTTGGGGGGGATGAAGCAAGCTACAGATACCTTCTCAATTAAGGAAGATTTCTTTGGTTATGTGGACAGTATCAATGGTGTCGAGCAAACCTATCCCCATCCAGATCCGGCGCAGCAGTCCGGTCAGCGGTTAAGCGCGCAGGAAGCTTTTCAAGAAAAGCTGCGTTTGTTATCAGAGACTTACAGCGATGGAGTTTGGGTGACCATTAACTTCAGTACTGTTAAAGAAGTGCCCGGTAGTCTACTTTTTGTAGGGCCTATAGTGACAGGTTCAGGGGATTCCGCCTGTGTTGCTGCAGGTGGTAATTACTTGGACAAGATTGAGACCGTAGGGCTCAATATTCCTGTCATTTATGATAGTAGTGGTGAATCCAAAACGAGCGCGTATTTGACATATGGTGGTGCCAGTGTTTTACGGGATAAGACTCCGGGCAGGCAAGTGGTTACCGAAGATGGAGCGGTGGGGATCAAGGGCGAATGGCATTCTTATGGCGCACCTTATTGGGATTTTGCCGGAGGCTCAGAGCTCGTAGTGCTTGAAAATAGTCATCAGGTGTCAATGGTTGCAGACTTACAGTTATTTGGTAACAATTCTGGCTCCACGAGTTTTGTCACCTCCCTTTTTAAAGAACGCAGTGTCGCTGCCACTGGTTGGAGTGTTACTTTTTTAGTGGAGGATTATCTAGGCCCAATCGTTGATATTGATGCAATCGCGGATGTCGAGCTGGTTATCAATCATCGCTATAAATCAAGAAATTATTCGGATTGCACCGGAGGAGAGGGACCCGGACCGCTATAACGAAGTCATTTCACGGTGCAATAAAAGCCCTGCCAGCTCGGAGCAGGGCTTGGTCAATAGGCGGTGGCGACAGTAGTCGTCACCGCTTTTTACCTGCACACCCATCTGGGCTCCACCGCGCTGACGTTGGATGCCGATGCCGGGCTGGTCAACGCCTTTACCTATAAAGCCTATGGCGAACTGGACAGTGTTCTCGGTGACAGCGCGGCGGCCCCCTACGGCTATACGGGCAAAGAGCGGGATACAACCACCGGCCTGGGGTATTTTGAGCGGCGCTACTTGCAATCGGCTTTCGGCACCTTTATCAGTCCGGACCCGGTGCTTAACCATCCGGGACGTTTTACCGATCCGCAGCGCTGGACCCCCTACCGCTATGGGCGCAATAATCCGATTAACTATATGGATCCCAAGGGGGAATCGGTCCTGATGGCAATGGGCTCTCTAATGAGTTCTGTTGGGGAGAGTGCGGCTTCTTTAGCAAAGGGAGAGTTTCCTATTGCACATAAGAGACCGACTTATGAAAGTATGTTGGACGGCTATTCGGATGAGGCTGGCGATCCGTTATCGGGCTTTGACATAACTGCGGAAAAAGGTGGTCAGCTTAGTGTATTTGAGAGTGGCCACGCCATATACGGAAATACATGTGGTATAAGGTTCTCGAATGCAGCGAATGAGGCAGGAGTGCCAATAACAAACGGTAATTTTACAGACGCTAGTGGTAATCAATATATTAGTTCTGCGCATCAGGTTAAGGACGAATTAATAGCACGGTATGGTGAGCCAGATGTACGGATGTACCGCTCAAATTTTTCTACGGATAAATTATCTGGAGATTCTAATAGAGGGATTTTATTTATAGATTTAGGGAGCGGTACGGGTCATGTGGATTTAAATACCGGGAGCATTATGTTTAGCAATGAGGTTCCTCTTGACTATTATCATGACTCTGGCCGACAAACAGTCATTATGTTATGGCGCTTACCCGCTGAAAGCAAATAACGTGGATTTGACTTATGAATTGTAGGATATTGGTATTGTTGTTGATAACGGTATTTTGCAGTCAGATTGGTTATGCCTATGATATATCTGAAAGCGAATATAAAAAGAAAATTGCTGAGTATTCGAGTGGCTGTAAATTCGAAATTTCAATTCCAAAATATAAATATAAAACTGCCTATTTGAAGATATGGTCAGACTGTGGTCTGAGTGAACCCGAAGTGGCAGAAAAGTTTAAAAGAATTATAAATGAAACACAAAATGAAAGGATGTTGGTAAATGTAACCTCAATCAGGTATCAGGGCTATATTGGATATAGTCCACACTGGCAAAACTGGTTTTTGTATCAGGATAAATCCCAGAAGCAAGGATTAAGTGACTTTCATGAGTACTTCAAAGCAAGTTATTTTTCCAGAGCTTTGGTTGATTACGGTTTATGTATTAAGGAAATATCTAATGAACAACCATATTTAATTGGTTCGAATACTATCGATGGCTCAAAAGAAAATGTAAATTATTTCAACCCGGGGGTCTATTTGATGATAAAGGTGGGTCAGTGTGATCAGGCAATAAAATAGCCCTTTACACAAAATGGGCCAAGTTTTGCACGCAATAGAAGTTTCCAAAGCTTAAAACTTTAGAGCGTGTATCCCAGGGGCGAGCATGGTCAAAATTCCCTATCGAGTAGTAATTTTAATGCCGTGATTTTCAGTAATCTAGACAGGTTATTGAAAAATCTCGATTTTATTTTTTACGCTCTATTAGACGTGCAGACACGAGATTCGATAACTATCGAAAGCGAGGGTGTTCAAAACTCTATGTCAGCTTAGTAGTTTGATAGGCAGAAATATTTCTCCAGGCGATCAGGGAAGTGGATCGTCAGTTGTTGGTGCCGCTTGTGTAGTGTCAAGTGGACCCCAGCGAGCTGCAGGAAGTATGCACCGGCGGCCAGGAATCGAGGCTGCATCTTGTGGGGTTGGTGCTGCATTGTTCGCAACGGATGCACAGCTGCATACAACCAAAGTCCCTGGTCAATCGTTACCCACCAGGGAAATCGAACTCGGTGTCGCCTAAAGCTTCAGCTTGATTGTATTTCCTGTAAAAAGGGATTACGGTAGGGGCTGCTGCCCTACCGCCAACCGGTAATTCGGCCTAAGCGAACAAAAAAAACAGAGAATAAAGCCGAAAAAACGCTTAACAATCATTGTGATTCCGCTCGCAAGGCGCCCTGCAACCGGGGCGCTTGCGGGCAATCCACAGTCACAACAAATCTTCAACCAATAAAGCAGGACCGCATCATGACCGCGTAAATGATAGAAAAACGCCACCCCCCGGTGCTGGTAACACCGAGAGATGGCTAACCCCAATAGATAAGTTGACTATCTAGCGAGGCTGTCTTGAATGATACGCCATACACTCGTTCGTCTTCAATAAAGGTCTTTTTGAAGGCATGTATTCCGGGTCACTCCTGCCCCCGGCGGCGGAGTGTGCTGTGGCGTTGCGTGATGATTGGTGTGGTGTTTTACTTCAGCCGCGCACCGCCTCTCTGGCTGCGCACCCTGCAAGTTTCCCTTTTCTTTTTCCTACAAGGACCGCGCCTCGGGCGAGAAAAACGGTGCTATGCACTCGCTTTTCCGTCACAGGCGATTCAAGGAGCTTATAAAGATGGCTATATTACCCTGTCGATTGTTTCAGCCACTGCACCTGGGGGATTATTTTATTATCACGCCGGTTGCTATCAAAGATAACACTGTGGATCTGCACATTGCCCCCGGCAAGGATAACCGGCTGGTACGGGCCGTGCGTTTACTGCAACTGCTGGACGAAGCCTGGGCGCTAGAGGAAGAGCCAGACACCATCAGGCCATTCAAGCGGCGCCCCAAAGAAAAGACGTAGCGCAGAGAGGAAGAGCGGGCACCTGGAAAGTCTGTGCAGCTGCGAACAGCACCGCGCACGCTTACCTCCTGTGCTGTTACTACGGAGCAGTAAGCGCGTCAGCCACCACGGCCCTTTCGCCTTCGTACTCCCAGCGTAAAGAATCAGGCGTTTGATGGCGCTGCTATTGCGATTACGAAATAAACTGGGCTGTTTCGCCTCCCGGTCGGGCCGTTCTGAAACTGGCGTTGCAGTAAGCTGTATCGGCAGCAGTATCGCGCTACCAGGTCCGGCAGGGGGCGATCAAAACAGGCGCTCTCCTGTGACAAGGTCTTACCGCGGGAGGGATAATATGGCACTGTGTTAAGCGCTTTGCAGTGTCTTGGATAAAATATAAAGAAGCTATTGGCGCGGCTGGAGCCGATTGGTCGGTCAATGGCTTCAGGTGATCCCGAAATGTATAAGGAAGCAATCAAGAAAAAAGCAGGGTGGGAGGTATAGTAAACTTATTTTACAAGAAAATTCGCTTGAGAAAACGGCAGAAGCTAGCAGGGGGCAGTTGACTTTTTAAAGGCATTGACCATCATTTTCGCTTCCTTAAGACTCAGTAAATAGCCTTTGAGGGAATTGATTCCCGCACGCACACCGAATGCGATCAAGTGCAGCTCAAGTGTGAAGGCCAGTTCCGACTTCAATTGGGGCGTAAATGCGAGAAAGGCTTTAAAAATGGAGTGGTGTATTCTGTTGAGCAGGTTTTGTATTTCTGTATTACTGGTGGATATATTTTTAGCCTTGTTCTCGAAGGCCTTCAGTTCATCCAGGTACACAGAAAATCGTCTGAAATTGAAGATAACCGTTCTGTGCTCGCTGTAGCTCGCAATAATGGTACTAAGGGCATCGTTTATCTTTCTGAGGGCGATATAGTCTGTTCTGGAGAGGTCTTCGTAAGCGTTGGAGAGGTAGTGGATGGCATCCCTGCGCAACTGGCAAAGCTCAAATAAATGCTGGTCATGTTTTTTCATCTCTACAAGCCGATATAACTGAACTGCAATGCCCAACAGGGCCATTGCCAGCAGTATATAAAGCATTATCCGGACTCCTTTTCATTGACCGGCTTTCTAGGCGCCGCTTTTCTGGTTGGCGGGGAATAAGAGAAGGCGCTGTCCATCAACTTCAGAAACCTATCCCGATATTCCCGATTATCCGCTGCCAGCCGATCGATTTCAAGCTGGCGATCTTTCAGGCGGCCACGGTACATCCAGAATAGTAAATAGTGTGCAAAGATGAAAAAAATGACAAAGAGACCGTCCTTGAGGCCCACCTCCTGCACAAAGGAGAGTATATCTTTGAGCGTATCGGTCATGCAGTCCCTTAAAGCCGACTTATTATAGGATTCTGCGTATTTTTAACTATTGGGACTATTGAGGCAACTTGATTCCACCCTGCCTGCCTGGGCAAAGCCCACCTTTGTCTAGCTGTTCCTAATCTGCGTATGGGGCCCAGAACCTGTCAATATGTCTCACCATTCGTTACAGAATTTTCAGTCTGTCCTGTCAGTAGCCGCAGAGACCGCTGGAGCTGCCGGGGCCCACTGTCAAAAGAGCATTGATTGGTATTGACCTCAACCTAAGTTGTGCTGCTAGTCTGCCCCGTATTGAAAGTGAGCCCGGAGGATAAGCGGCCAATGACAGCGGACACACAAGGCGTTGATTTGGACAGTTACTTTGCACGTATTGGCTACCGCGGCAGGCCGGCTGCAAATCTGCAAACCCTCAAAGCACTGATTGCGCACCATGTCGGCAGTATCCCTTTTGAGAATATCACGCCCTTTCTTGGTGATGCGGTCAAGATTGAACTGGCAGCCATTGAGGACAAACTGGTGCATCACCGGCGCGGGGGTTATTGTTTTGAGCAGAATGGGCTCCTGCGCGCGGTATTGCAGCAGAGCGGTTTTCAGGTGACGGGGCTCGCTGCCCGTGTCCTGTGGCAGATGCCCCCGGAGCATGAATCCGCACAGTCCCATATGCTACTGCGGGTTGTGTTGGGTGGGGTTCCCTATTTGCTGGATGCGGGGTTTGGCAGCAATACACCCTCAGCCCCCTTGCGGATGGATTCTGTGGCCCGGCAGAACACGCCCCACGGCGTCTATCGCCTGACATTGACCGGTGAGGAATACCTGATTTAACCTCAATAATATCAATAAGTTAAATCAATTTTTAGGGGTAATTACTGTATGTATGACCAGTATTTTACCCCCTGTAGCCTCTACAGGTGGTCACAGTTACCCCCTGCCAAAACTGTATATATAATCAGTAGTTTTATTTAGAGGTTAAAGAAGAATGCATGTGAACAATTCCCCCTAGAATTGGTCTAAAAAAAGGGCCATAATTAGCCCAGATTTGACATGAGAAAGCAGTGAGGTTTGTCATGCTCCAGAAAGTAATGTGTGACTACACAACGCCAATTAGTCAATTTAAATCTAATCCTAATGCGGCCATGCAAGAGGCTAAAGGGGAGCCTGTGGCAGTTGCAGCGCACAACCGGGTACAATTTTACGCCGTACCAGCCGACCTGTTCGAGCAGATGGTTGAGTTCTGCGAATATGCCCAGCGTGGTACATCCGAGCTGAAGCATGGTATAGCTCGCTTTACCGGTTCGACAGAAAAAAGCATTGAGGAATCAGCCGCATCCATGACAAAGCGTTTGGCGGATATAAGTGATTCTGATTTAGGAGACTTCAAGGAGGAGAAATAATGGAGGCGCTAGGCATGGATGTCATTCCGACATATGCAGGTACGTCAGCCGGTGAGGATTTTGTTGAGGAAACTGCGCCCCCTGCGGGCCACCATTTCATGGCTGACGAAAGTAGGTTAGAGCAGGGGGTAAGAAGAACAGAGCAGCGTTTGCATTCTGAATCCTCCACAAATGAACGCAAGGATAGGAAGTTGTGGTAAGGGTTTTCTTGCATAAGCTACTCCGCGAAGAATATACGCCGAAGGAAACCAAGGCGCTGTCTGACGACTTTAAGCAGTACAAGGAGCATGGCGTCTTGCCGCCGACCTTTGGCCGGGATGTGCCTTACAGCCATACCCACAACCGACGCTCCCTGGAATTAATGCACCTGCATTATAAGGGAAGGGGATTCAAGCTCAGTTTGCTGCAATTCTATCGCACTAGTGGTTATGTACTGGTTTACTGCCCAGGTTTTACCGATTCAAATACCTACTTGCTGATAACAATTATCAAGCACTTCAACCCAAAGCAGCCCGATATAGTTACCGGCACGGACAGAGATGACAACCTGATGGCCAAACTTGAAGCAATTGCTGAAGGCTTCCGAGAGAAATTTTAACCGCTAAGTAGGGCCTCTATACCGTGCGCTATTGGGATAGCTGGTAGTCAACTCAGCCTTATACACCCCGAACTCGTTTTCCAGAACAAGCCGATATTCAGCACCCTGCCCAAGATACATGGCGGGCAGCTGGCCAAATCTATCTACCTTCAATGGCTGTGCATGGATTAACTGGAAGTTGGAATCTGCATATACATCGACGGGAAGATCAGTTCCGGCGGCATAGACACGTATTCGCCATCCTGGCTGGATGATGGCGTCGAGGTTTAACCCATCCAGCGAGGGGAGGGCGAATTGCTCCTGAGAGCCAATAGCCGGAGCTATCTGTAGTGCTTGGTCCTCACCCTGGGCAGTATCCACAAATAGCAGTGGCAGGGCCTCTGCGAATTCCTGAGCGGTCCCTATGGTTACAGTCAGCATCACACGGACCTGAAGAAGCCGGCGGCGTTGATCTGGGCGAGCAAGTCTGAGCCGTCTGTGTTGATTGGGAAGTCGTGATAGGTCAGGGGGACAACCTGATCGTCTGTACCATTCACGCTGTCTGGTGTGTAGCAGACAAGCAGCTTCACCAAAGTGTTGTTCTGGGCTCCCCCGGCTGCGGTCCATACCTGATCCGGTATATCTGCTGATTGTACGCCGCTTGTGTGGTCCGTTGTGGGCGGCTCCACATCGCTCAAGACCTTGCGTTCGTAGTTGGTAAAGTCCGCCTCTACATTGGACGCCGAAAGCACTTCAGAAAGCCGCTCAGAGGCTGCAAGGTTGGCATCCTCCTGTGCTACCTGCAGCAGCACGACAACCAGGGCGGAGCTTTCCAGGTCGTCCCCTGCCACGCTCTCTGTGTAAGCGTTGACGCGCCCCTTTGCTATGTTGAATACACCGTTGACCATATTTCTTTACTCCTCAAGAACCAAAATCATAAACCACAAAATTAACCTCGCGATCCGCCTTGCCTCGTGTGCCGCCTCCGGTTATGTACCATGTCTCTATCGTGAAAGATGCTGCGCGCTTCGTCTTGACCAAGCATTCAAGCGGGAAGCTCTGAGAAGAGGAGCCAGCAGTTGCGATCACTATGTAGTTTGCGCTGCTTCTGGGCGTTGAGAACGTGATTACATAGGTGCCCGTCCCGGTCCTATTTACTGAGCTTGTAACGCCGTGGCGCTGCTTGTACGCCGGGGAAGAGCCCCCGGTAAAATACCCAGCCGCGACTGGGCCCTCGGGTATAGAAACCTCCCCCAGGCTGTCCAGTATTTCTTGGTGCTCTTGTAGCTTCTCGTCCTGCTCGGTATTGGTTTCCCGTAGTGCGCCTATGTCATCCTCTACAAAAATTATTCTTCCCTGCAGGTCTTCGACGTGGTATTCCATTTCGTAGACTGTGTTTTTAAGCTCGCTTAGGTCCTCAAGTGGGTACTCGTCAACAGCCCATTTTTGGACCCCATCAGCGCCCTTTAATACCACCTTAGGAGCTTCCTCCGACGTATCCAGATAGAGGGGCGGAAATCGCCCGGCACCATCGGCAATAATTGGATGCGAGGCTGGGTCAAATGGCCCCGGATATAGGTAGGCTGTGGCAGGCTCGGTTGAATACTGGCGGTAAAAGTAGAGCCGGTCCCCCGGCTCGACTTTCGTGCCAAATACGGGATTGTGGAATAGAACATCGGACATAAGAGTGTTTCCTTGAACAAAAAAATCCGCTCAAGGCGGACGTGGGGAGTGGTTTAAGGTCTGGATTGGATGTTTTTCGTACTAATCCTTGCACTTTCAATTGCGTCGGTATATATTCCGACTCACTAGAACTTATCAGCGGTCATCCGCACCCGTCAGTATTGCGGTTTTTTTGTGCCCGCTATTTGGAAAACCTGCCAGTTATGGCCGGGTCGAGAGGCGTAATACAAGACCCGAAAGGGGAATATGCCCGGAGCTTCTGATAAGGCTCTAGTTGAGACCCGGCTTCCACGAGCCGAAGACTATAACTTATCAGGAGACCACCATGGCCACTCCCGCTCTTATCCCAACCGATGCCATCGTTCTGCACAATAACCAAGTGCGCACTAATTCAATTAAGGTCGCTGAGGCTTTCGGAAAGCACCATCGGGATGTGCTACGAAAGCTTAAAAATTTAGATTGCTCTCTTGATTTCACTGAGCGCAATTTTGCGCTCAGTGAATACACAGACTCCACAGGCAGAAGTCTACCTGTATACGAAATGACCAAGGATGGCTTTATATTCGTGGTTATGGGCTTTGCCGGTAAGAGAGCTGCTCAGATCAAAGAAGCCTATATCGAGACCTTCAATCGCATGAATCGGGAACTGTACGGAGAGCCTAGCGCCAAGAAGACCTATCCGGTGGTCAACATGGTAAACCGCAATATCCTTTTTGGTCTTGTCCAGCACATGAGTGCCATCTATAAAATCTACTTTGAGATGGAATCAGCGCTTCGACACCTGAAGTCACCCTTTGCCACGCGTCTCCATGATCGCGTAGTGGATGGAAATATACATGCTAGTTCTATCCTGTCTGCTCATAAGGAAGACATGGACGCAGAAAAAGAATGGCAAGCTGATTTCCACCAACGACACTATCAGTTTGACCAGTTGAACTGATTTACTCCATGCAGTCACGGGGGCCATAATAGGAGGCCCCTATGTATTGCACGGAGTGCGCATGACAATCAAAAAGAAAGGCTCCCCCAAAACACTCAATGAAAAGCTCTTTGGTAGAGTTGTATCAGCCCAAAGTGCCGGGGAAACCCGATCAGAACTTGAGGATGGTCTGATCCCAGTGGGACTTCAGGTAGTCTTTACTTTGTTAGTAATACTCGGCTTAATCTGTGTAACTATCTACTGCATTTTTTCAGAGATTATTTTGCCGATCCTCAAATCCTTTGGCGTGCAAATCAACTAAAAGTGCGTTAACCGCTGTCGCCTCATCAAGCGTCATGCCTTTAGTCAAAGCGGCCAGTTTAAGCATATGCTCAGGTCTCGCTGACAGTGGAATCTCTGCACTTTCTGCAAGCCATTGAACGAGCCTTTTGTTAGTCATTAAACGTGCGCCAAGGTTATTTGCTACAACACTCCCAAGTAACCCCGCTAAAACGCCTTGTTGGCCGGATGCAGCCGCTATTGGTATGCCAGCCATAGTGCCGATATTAGCTGCGAACTGGCCTGTTCCGCTTGGGTTTGCCGCCTCCCTTTGAGAAAACTTCATTTTCTCGACCTGTCGAGCGATTTTGTCAAGGTTCTGACCGTAACGATTCAGAGCCTCTGTACCGCTAAATAACGCTCTTTTGGCAGGACCAAGCCGGTTCCAGTCGGTCAGGAACTTATTGACCGAAAATATCTCCCCCTCCCAGCCCTGCTGTCCATCGTTTGCTTTACCCATCTGGCGAACCACATTGGAGACAACAACATTCCACTCCTCTTTAGTTAAGCTGCGTTTAAATGAGTTTATTGTTGCTGCCCCCTCGCCACCTTTCGTTACTGCGCTGAATATTTCCTCAACTTTGGCCTTTTTGACTATCCTTTCCACGAAGCCGTCAAGGCGCGCATGGCCCGATCTGGTGAAATTGTTTGCTCTGTTGAAGTTGGCTAGACCTTGAGGACCTGCGGCACCAGCAGCCGCTTTAATATCCTCCGTTATAGCCCCGTAGAGCTGCTTCAATTCTGCCCTTGGAATATCTGAAATCAGGTCATTACTACTTATCCGGCGCCCAATGGTTGATCGAAGCTCCTTTAAGGTCTGGTAATCCACTATATCGGCATCTTCCAGAATTCGCCTGATCTTTGTAAGCTGGGAATTGTTCAGCACTTCCCCGAACTCATCATCTCGTACCAGCCGACTCAATACCGATTTGGTGTTGTCCAGTTCAACCGCTGTGTCGCGGCCAATCTGATCGTCAACCCTTGACCAAAGCTTGGCAGACTTGGCCTGAAAACGGTCTGTAAAGCCCCCAGGGGCCGTTATACCGCGCTGGATAACACCGCCTGCCTGGTCCGCCCCAGCTTTCGTGCTTACATCATCGGCGATTTGCTGAAGCCGTTTCTGAATATTTCTCTCGGCTTGCTCATGAGCGCGACGAATACGACCACCTCCCAGGAACTGAGAAGAGAGATTTTCTGCAGCCTGCAGGCTTGGGCGGTTTGTTGCCTGCGCTACAGTTGGACTTGATCCGGTTTCTTTGAAATCTTCAATAGTCGACTTTATAGAAGCCTTGGGTGTGCCGCCCACTAAAACCTTTCTGGCCGCTTCAGGGAGGGCAGCCTTTGCGATACCAGAAGCCGCAGGCGCAAGCATTGACCCTGCTACTTCACCCACCTGGCGGCCCGCTTCACCGCCAACAGCCTCGCCAACTTCCCCTCCAAGCTCTGTACCAGCACCGGCAGTCGCCGCCATCTTCAAATCCTGGCTCCCCGTAGTTGCGCCCAGTTGCCGGAGAACACCATGGCCCGCAGATTCTGAAGCCTGCGTGAACTTCGGCAATTGGTTTGCGGCAGATCGCAAAGCACCACCACCAGCCACGCCACCTGCGGCAACTTCCCCGGCACTGCGCACGGCATCCCTGGCAAGGCCCGGCTGCATAAAATTGCCCTGCGTGCCGGGTGAGGTCATTTCGGTAATAGACGGCACGCGGAATTCGGAGCCCAAAATATCGGCGACTGCGTTAATCTGATCAGTGGTCAGGAAATCAGCGAGCTTTGTAGCTCCCCGATTGAATGCCGCCATAAACTCAAGAGGCGCATTGAGCGTACCGTGGTCTTTCCTGCTCTCCTGTTGCTCTTTTGGGGCTTGAGCCTCAAACGGGTTGCCCTCAACGGGCGTTAATTTATATTTCGGTTTCTGCTCGAAGGGATTTCCCTCAACTGGTGTAAAAGTGGGCATTATTTTGTCACCCGATAAAATACGCCATCTTTCTCCACATACCAGAGACCATCCGGGGCGCGCCGTGCTCCTGGCGCGGGTGGCTGCCCTGAAGCGCTTGCGCCATCTTGTGCGGAATTGCCTGCAGAGATTCCCATTGCTTCCTCCGCTACGCCCCTGGCGCGCGCCTTCTGATCAATCACAGCTTGGCTATCTCCAGGCATCGGGAAGTAATTTCTATACTCGCGGTCCCGCTCCTCCTCGCCAATCACTGCGCCAGACTCTTTGCGCAGCTTTGCCCGTATCCAATCGTCAGCTGCTTGCTTGTATCTCTGATAGGAGGGGCTTGCCGAATGGTTGCTCAGTCCCCGAAACGCCTCCCAAGAAGAAGACGGGGAGAATTCTCTATCTTCATCAAGTAGGGTTTTTAGTTCTGTGTCGGCCCGCTTCATGCGCATAAGAAACCCGGCGGAAGTCCTTTCTCCTTCCGTGGATGCCTTGCCGGCATTGTCCCCCGCAGGGGCGCCTCTATCCGGTTGCTGTGCGTCGGGAAATACACGCTCGCCTGTATCGGTGTAATACTTGAAGCCATCTGCAGCCGTTTGTATTCTGCGTTCAGGCTCCGGCCTTTCCTGCTCAACGCCAGGGAACACAGGCTCCCCTGTGTCGGTGTAGCGCTCGCGTCCGTTTACATCCTTGGCTCTTTCGCGCTTGGGCTGGGCCTTGCTTTGAACGCCGAATTGACCTTGGAGCGTAGGCAAAAACCGCTCGTCCCATTGATCGGTCTCGCCGTCCATATCCCACCCACGATCCCTGGCGTACTGCATACCGCCTTGCCAGATACCGGCGCGCTGCTCCTGAGGGGCACTCATAAGCGTCCCCGTGAGCTGCCGCATGTGGTCCTCTTGGGCCTCTCGATCCTGCACGGCTGCGCGCTGCTCTTGCTGTGCCTGTGCGTCCTGGCGGTCTTGGTCGGCCCTGCGCTCCTGATTCTGCATTCTCTTGGCTTGGAGTCCGTAACCTATGCCGGCGCCAGGATTTGAGGGGCGCGCCCTGCCAAATGCGGCTATGTAATTTTCAATACTCATCTATCTGCCCTATAAAATTTTAAGCCATGCCCATAGTTGCCCAAGCCTCGCCAATTTTCTGGCCAGATTCGTGTATCGAACTTGCGAGGTAATTTTTAATATTGCCTTTAGCCATGTACCCGGATGCCCTGGCACCGGCGGCACCGGTTTGTGCCTGCGCCACGCGATCACCGACTCCCATGTCAATTTCTGCCTGACTGTTGGCAATGCCGATTCCCTCGCTCCTCAGCCCTGCGAGTCGTCCATACCAGTTTCCATACTCCGTTGAGGCCACGTCCTGGGTGTAGTTGTTGAGGTCCTTTAGGGCAGCGCCAGACAGTAGGCCGCCCCTCGCTGCGGCGCTGCGGTTTATGGCCTTTTCCCCCTCCTTAAGCCGGAATTGATAATCAGGGGACTGGTAGAAACTGGAATAATCGCCATCGAGGGCAGCATCAAGCATACCGTTGGCTTTCATGCTGGTATTGGCGTAAGGCCCATATCTTGCCAGGGCATGTGCCCCCGCCTCTCGGTGGGTACTCTCCGCGTCCTTGTAGCCTTTCTCCTGCTCGTCTGCGGCTTGCTTTGCTTCTTTCTCGCCGAACAAATTGCCTATAAAACCCATAATTTTTCCCCTTAAGGTATGTATAGCTTCCCGCCAATCGGTTGCGCGCTTAGCGCTTCCGGCTCGTCTGCGTGTGCCTGAATACTTCCCTCATTGGCCAGCCGTTCAACAGGCAGCAATAGATAATCATTTGGCGGTACGGACATATTAAGAGCCACCGCATTATGCGGTGCGGGCTCACTGGATGCCGGCACGGCATAGACCGAAACCGAGCGGGTAGCTGAGGTGGTGTTGGTTATTTTTACCTGCAGGTTCTGTAGTATCGTTCCGCTAGGGGAACGGGGAACCCTGTATAAAATAGAAACCGTGTCTTCTAGCATGGCGCTATTAAAAAACACCGGGTATGTATTGGTACTCACTGCTGATCCTCCAGCTGTGTTAGGCGGCGATCAAGCCACTTAATCTGCGCGCGCAGTGCGCCTGCGTCCTCGCCCTCGGAATCATCGACAGCAGCGGACGCTGTGGCCCTGACTTGGTGCGAGCTGACCCCGTGAACGTTTGTTGATCGGTCTACCTGTGTGACCTCTTCGACTACTTGAGTTAGGTTGATATCAGGCGAGGGGGCGCCCCCGGATCGGCTCCAAAGGCCCTCAAGAAAGCGCACAGCCTGTTCATTTTTTAAGAATTTGCGCCAGAAAGCGCCGTTAAAAAAAAGGGCTTTTTCGGTCACGATCCTTGCACCTCGATTTCGGCATAAGCCGCGAATACAGCGCGCTTAACCCCGTCAGAAATGGATATTTTTGGGGTGAATGATCGGTGCTGCCCGAGCCTCCGCCAGATCACGCGCTTGTCGTACTCGCCAGCCCCTCCGAAGCTGCGCCAAGCCTGTGACTGATCGAAGGTGCGGGTATTGCCGCTCACGTCTAGCATCACCTGGGGGACTCTCGCGGGCTCCTCTTCTTCCTCGTCATCCCGGCGGCCTCGCCGGCTACTGAGTGCTGCAGGAGCGCCAAAAGATTTGACGTGCCCGTCACCGTCTCGGACTGCATCACCACCACGGAGAGCTGCAGGGGCCCTAAAAGACTCAACGGGACCACCGCCGCCGTTGCCACCACCGCCGCCACCTCTGTCGAATTGCTCAGACACGGTTGCCACCTCCATGTCTAGCTGCAGGCTATGCACAATGAAGCGCTTGCCGTCGCTCTGAACTTGTGGAAATTGAATCTCAGAGATAATCGGCTTATTTGCGTCTCGGTAGTAAGACAGGCTCATTTCGTATACCCGGCCGGAGTCGATAGCAGCAACGACATGCTTGCCGAATGCTTTTGCATAGAACCCGGCGCGCCAGTAGCCCTTGGCGTAGGTGCTGCGCTCATGCCAGAGTTGCGTGGCGGCGTCGTAAACGTGCGTACTTGGTATCCCTGGCTCTTCACGCTCATACCCCGAAAACTTGCGAACTCGGCCGGGTGGAACTGTGAGCACATAGAACTGGTGCCCCTCTTCGGTATATGACCAAGCTACAGCTTTGCTCCAGTCGCCTTTTGAGATTGCATACTCCACGGCATGAGTCGATATACGGACGGGAGTGGTGCCTTGAAGCATCCGGACGCTGCCCTCGTTGTCGAGCCACGCCACCGTCTCGTCTAGCTTGGCAACCGTCCAGGTTGCACCGAGGCCCTGCTCTATCACTGAGCCCTGCGCGCGAGTGAAGGGGAAGCTGGCGTTTCCAGAGTTGAACCATATCTCTATGGTTTCAGACCCAAATAGCAGCAGCTGAGAGTGATCCGCAAAAACTCTCATAAGGTCATCTGGGTAGGACTCGGCGGTAGCAAAGTCTGTAGCGTCGTACACCTCGCCATCCAGTACGGAAGAGATAAAAAACTGCCCGCGTTGTCCTGAGTTTGGGTTGCTGAAAATGAAATAGCCGTCCAATGCGGTTACTGTGCTCGCACCAGGAAACGACTCGTCTTCTATCTCCTTTAGGCCGTCCGCCTCCGTGTAGATGTAGCCCGACTTTCCGGCGGCAATACATAGCTGCTGCCCATTGTCAGCCATGCCGACGCGCCCGGACCCACCAATGGTCCCCAAGCTATCCGTGCTGAAATGCTCGGTAATGCGGTACAGTCCTCGGTCAATAACCACGTACAGCTCACCGCTTGACGGTCGGGTGAACAGACCTCGGACCAACTTTCCTATACCGATAAGCTCTTCAAGCCCTGGGCATCCGTGTAGAACTGCGGGGGACTTCGAGCCAACCGGCGCCTCCTCGGCATACATATTGACGATACGTTCCGCGGTAAGGGGCACGGAGCGCCCCCGACCTGTCTTTGATGCGATTGGTATTCTCATTAGAAATCACACACGGGTATTTCAGTTTCTGGAAGGTAAGATGCGGCTATTGCGATCAAGCGCCGGCGCGCTTCATCGGCCCGCATAAGTACGCCCGCATCTTTGATGCCGAAGAGGTTTGCGCAGCGGCCCGCCACATACTTTATCCACGCGTCCTGGCTGCTGATTGGTGGATCATCTATTGGCCATATAATGAGATAGTTATCCCACAGCTCGGCATAAAGGCTGCGCGCCATATCTCGAACATCCACGTATTCGCCGTATGATGGCTGCTCGCCAGACTGCAGCACCCCAAGCTCAAGCAGGATGCGCCGTACTGTCTCGTTATCATCCGCCGCCACTTGCCGCCTCCAGGTGCGCCGCGTTCACCTGCTCGATAAGGCTGCCGAGCCCCTTGCGCTTATCCAGGTCCAGGCCAAGATGCTCTTGCGCCCAATCCTGCAGGGCGTCTTTGCTATCGGTGGGGAAAGGGTAGAGCGGGTCCTCGGTTGCGCTCTCTTCGCCTTTTTCATCTGCCGGAGGATTGGGCGGCCGCACCGGCTTAAGCTCTCTTTCCTCAACCTTGAAAAATCGGTTATTTTTCATTCGATCAATCTGATCTTGTGCTATTTGATCGACAAGCCTTAAGGGCTCGCCTTTCGCAAATCTACAGCCGAACACGGAAACATGACTCATCGCGCCAACATAAGTGACCATAATTTTTTTCACGGAATAGCTCTCCTGTCTGGCGGGACGCCCTCTAGGGCGCCGCGTCAGGTTTAGATGGGTGCCCGCAGGCAGTGGGGGATTACTGGTCGGCTTCACCGGCAACAAACAGGCTGAGGACTGCCCAATCAAGAGCAAATTCCGTGCCCTGGCCATACTGAATCTTTGATACCTCGCGTAGCTCCTGAAACCCTACGCCGTAGAAAAATTCGTAGTCATCCTCTTTTCTTACGGTGGTCTTTGTGCGCTTCGCCCATACAGCGGCCAGGGCCTGTGAGCCGCACAGGTAGCAGGGGGCAACGTCTGCCGGGGTTTCTCCTCCGCCGACGCCTTGTAGTATCTCTATCTCTGGAATCTCTCGGACTACCACGCCGTCCCACTCGATAGAGGTTGGGCCAGAGAACAGCGGGTTTGACTTGCCGCGCTCGCGCGCCTCTTGCCAGTAGCCGTTCTTAATCAAGTCTTCCCGCAGGTCACGAAAGGCGAAGGAAGGAACGAACATTACAAACGACTCCATATCCTCGCCGTGCTTGTACGGTCGGATACCATCGCCGTTTCCGGCCTGGGTAGTCTGAGCCATGCGCTTTGCCAGGGAGACCACAGAATGCGTCAGCTTGCCGTTGGTGGCATCGACGTTTGCCAGGGATGCGGCGTGGTCATCCCTCACGAAATTAGAGCGGGCAGCGCCATATAGCACTCGATCCCTGTTGTTTTTGTGCCATTTGGTGCGCTGCTCTTCGGTTGCGTCGTGGTAGCCCACCCCATTAACAGAGCCCAATGCCAGGATTATGTCGTTTCGCAGATAGCGCATCTGCAAATCCTTTAGAGCGGACTTGCTGGCGTTTCTTATTTTGATTGCGGAGGCTTGCTCCTCTTCCACGTTTACCACGGTTGCGTCACGGACCACGCGTACCTTGATGCTGTGGCCGTCATTGGGGAGCGCTTTCTCGTTGCCAACCAATGGCGTCTTGCCATCATTGGGTCCAGAGCTGGCATCCAGGGCTCCAAGAAGAGGAATTGTAATGGCGTCTCCTTTCTTCTTGGTGAGGTCTTCCTTCACTTGAATAATGGCGTTTTGGCTCGCCTTCATGTAGCGCTTGAATCGGTTCGAGCGCACATACTCTGCGTGTGCCTTGTCGTCCCACTGCTTGACGCGAAGAGCGTCAGAAGTGACTGTATCTGTCATGGTAAAAACTCCAATAATTGCTTAAAAAATATATGGTTACTTCAAAATATCTTCTAGGGAGGTCGGCCCCGACCAGTCCCCGGAATTGAGCCCGCCCTTTGCGGCAGTGGATGACACGGACGGCAAAATGGCCTGCTTTCTCTCCTCTTGGCCTTTGATTTCCGCCTCTCTCTTGGCTTTAAACTCCGCCTCAACCTTCTGCCGTACCTCAGCCTCAATGCTCGCCTTGTAGGCGTCCACGTCCTGCAGCTTCTCCAGCTCAAGGGCCTTCTTGGCCGTTTCGTAGGCAAACTTGGCGGGGTTTGGGGCCTGGCTTAGGCCGTTGGTAATCTGCGGGTTTGCTTCCGCCATCTGCCAGAACCGAGTCTCCACCTCGTCAAAGTCGTCGTGCAGAGAGCGCATTAACTCCTGGCCCATAATGGCCCGCTGCTCGAACATCTTGCGGTCCACTTCATGCCGTTGGGCCTCGGCTGCGGCCTTCGGGTCATCGAACCAGCTAGGCGTCTCTGCCGGCGGCTTGTCGGCCTGCTGTCCATTGCCGGCGATCTGGCTTTCCAGCTCTTGGACGCGAGTTTCTGCGGCCTGGCGCTTGGAGCGCTCGTCCTTGACGGCTTGATAGGTCCAGGGCTCCCCCTCTTTGGGCGG
Source organism: uncultured Microbulbifer sp. (assembly GCF_947489355.1). Classification (GTDB taxonomy): domain Bacteria; phylum Pseudomonadota; class Gammaproteobacteria; order Pseudomonadales; family Cellvibrionaceae; genus Microbulbifer. The sequence continues at coordinate 57,628 of NZ_CANLDD010000007.1, forward strand.
CTCCTCAGCCGGTTTCGCTTCACTGGTGTCTGACCCCGGCGTCGGGTCTTGCTCGTCGGCCTTTGGAGCTTCCCCCTCCTGGCCTCCAGAGCCCTCAGGCTCGCCCGTGATAGGTTCCGCAGCTTCATCGGTGGGCGTTGCCTCCGGCTCCACTTCTGGAATCTCTTTATCACTCAGTAAATCGGCTGTGCTGTACTCGCTCATATTTTCCTCTTCTCGACCGTTTACGCGTCGTCCGCTTGCGCCCGTTCCCCGGCGTCGGGGCACAAAAAAACCCGCTCAAGGCGGGCAGATTTGCGCGGGGTTAAAAATGGTTAAATATTGAAATTCGGCCTTGTGTCCGGGTACCTAGCGGCCACCACGTTCTCTATCTCGGTCTGTTCGGCCTCCAGTAGCTTCTTGGCGGTGTCCGCTTGTGTGTTCTCTATCTTCGCCTTTAGCTCTTCAAGGCCAAGCTCGGCTGCCACTTGCTGTAGCTGCTGCTGTATCTGCTGCATCTGTGCGGCCATCTGCGCCTGCTTAGGGTCGCCCTTGATCTTTTCGAGCACCTTGTCTTTATTCCGGAGGCTGGAGAGCTGCAGAACAACTTCAAACGGTACGTGCTGGGGGCCGTACATCTTGGCCAGCTCTGTGATCACCTCGAATTGCTCTTGCTGTACGGTTACCACGTCCGGCGCCTCGTCGATCTTGATATCCACGTCAAGCTCAGCGACTTGGTTTCGCACTTCGTGGACTTCACCTAGCCGAGGGTCCTGAGCGGCCGTCATTTCCTGTAGCGCAACCTGTGCTTGCTCGCTTCCCTCCTGGGCCTTCTCCTGCAGACGCTGCCCAACGGTTACCGGCTGATTCAAGCCAACAAACTTTAGGTTGTCCTCGTCGTCAGTAACGCGCACCCACCGTTCGTTGTTCCAGAATTGCTTGATGCGGTTCCATATCTGCCGGTAACAGCGGCGCTTCCAGTGTCGGTGTGCATCCAGAAGAGGCCCTATCTCTAGCTGTGCGCTGTTCTGTATGGTCCTGAGCGCCCTGCCACTCATCTGTGCGCCTTCACTGGAAAGGCCGCTTAAGATGTTACTGGCGCCGCGTGACTCCATTTCCGACTTGGCTTCCTGCAGAAGCTGGAGCTGGCCCATGCCAACGTCGGTATTTTCCCGTATCTGAACCCGTCCGTTCTCCAGGCTGCCCGGAGGAACCTCCACGGCACCATCCGCTTTTTTAAGCTGGTCTACAGTGTTTCTCGGATTAGTTAGAGAGCCCTGTTCGTACAAGACCTGCTTTACCGAAAGACTGTGCAGGGCCTTTGAGCGCCTGTGGTTTATCTCGTCCTGCAGCCCTAGCAAAGAACTGACAAGGCCGTAGCGCTCGTTGTCTCTTGTTATGTAGGCGTGTACAAGCTCCATAGGGCATTCAGGTTCGCCGTGCTCATCGAGGAGCGGGCAGGGCCTGGGGTCCAGCAAGAACAGGTCCCCGCTAAAGTGCGCAACGTACCATTGCCCCTCACACAGGAAGTAATGCTGGCAGACCTTGATACGCTTGCGCTTGCCGTCCACCCAGCGCGGCTTATCCTCGAAGGTTTCATCGGCGCCGTAGTTCGCCTGCACCTCGGTTATCTGATCCGACTTTTCCGGGTATTTCCTTTTGGCTTCCCCGAGGTCCATCCAGACAACCATGCCCTTGTAGCTGCAGTCGGAGAAATCACGCTCGCGGCTGTGTGGGTCAAAGTAGCAACGATCGAAAGGTACAAACTTCACCTCTATCTCAACCTCTCCCCGCTTCTCCACAGGCTCGATAATGGCCCCGGCGTACCCCTCGACCAGCATGCCCTGCTCAAATACAGAGCTGGCCACCTGATCAAATCCCACGTTGTCAGCAACGTAGCGGAGTGCATCGGTGACCGCGTCTGCCGATTGCTCGTCGTTCATGGTGCGCGGGTACGTTTGTCGATCGATCGCATGGCTCCCATCCCCAACATCCCACCCAGAATGCCCAATACATCAGTGAGGCCAAGGTCGGGATATGCGGGGATAGCCGGTAAAGGCTGCTCGAGGCTAGGGTCAAATCCGGAATAGAGCACAATACAGTGGTAAATCCACACCCCAGTCAGCGCCATCGCCTTTGGGATAAAAGCAAGTCCAAGGCAGCTCGCGCAGATCCAACCAACCGCCGGGCGCCAACCGGCGACAAACACGCTCTTATGCTGGGCCTCAGCCTTGTTGACTTCCAACTGGCCCAACAACAACTGTACCTGGGCGTTTAGCGCTGCCATCTCACCCTTCTGCTTTAGCTCCTCCAGTTTGCGCACCTCTTCAACACGCTTTATTGGGTCTGGCCATATACGCTCAATTGCCATCTTGCCAGCGTCGAATAGTGCTGTTAGTGGGTCAAAGCTCATTGGTTTACTCCAGTTGCCAGGCAGAACAGCCTGTTAAGACCGTTTACTGGGGGTAGCTCCAGATTGTGGGCCCTTCACGCTTGCCCGAAATAGCTCCAAGATCATCCAGGTGCAGGAATCTGCCCTTGTGTGGACCATGCTGCTTCACTCCAATACCTGTAAACCCTTCCTCTATAGCGATCCCCAGCAGCTCATAGGCACGCCCACCAGCAACTGATACATCCACAGCCTGTCCGGTAGTGTGTGTCATGGTGGAGCCGATACTGGCGCAGTGGCCTTGGCAGCGATAGCCAGAGGTGATCACCATAGGCTTGGCAAACCGCTCCCTGACTCTGATTAACCGGCGCAGCGTGTCATCCGAAAAGTTGAGTTTCCCGCAACAGCGGCAGGACAACTCCTCTTCCGTGAAGTAGGCGTTCTTGAACATGGGGTTACCAGATACGAAAAAGCCCGCACTGGGCGGGCTTAGGATTATTTCGTCTATATTTTTGAACGTGGCCAAAACAACTTGCAAGCGGTCTCCGCTCTGGAGAAGACTATGGATGACATCACCCGGGTCAAATACCTTCCCATTGCCATGAAGGTTATAGGCGCAACTTATGTCTTTGCCATATATCCGATGATGTCATGGATATGGCCTGAAGGATGGGGATGGACTCCGTCACAACATGAGTACGAACTAATTCTCGCGGGGGTATTCATAACTTTGGGCGCATTCTTATTTATTGCCGCCCAAAATCCTGCTTCCAACGTCATCCTGATCTGGTTAACTATCACCTTGAATATAGTTGTTGGTGTCATCATGCTCTTGTTGGTATTAGCTGATGAAACCGAACAGGAAAATCTGCTTGGTAAAATTCCCGTAATGTTTTTGACTTCAGGAATTCTCTGGCGTCTGATGCCTAATCATCGTTTTAAGAAAGGATGGGAGAACACTGCTCTTTAATCAACAACAGGTGTATATACAAATGGATTCCCACCCTGAATCTGATGCATTTAATGCCAGGAAAGCTTCAATTACCAACCCACCTGTTCCAGCGCTTGGCTATTGCAAAGCATCTGAGGATTTCTTCCATAGGGGGTAGTGACTTCGGAGCAAATAGACGAATTACAAACACAAAAAAGGCCCACTGTTTTGAGCGAGCCTTGTTTTCTAAGCGGTAAAACCGCAGGATGCCTGAATTCTACCATTACACTGCGCACTGTCAATACATACACGCTGTCTTTTTATACAGACTACAGAGGGCGGCTCCCAGGTCAGTCCATCTGTCTGACAACGGCTTTAGGGCATCTTTGACAGGGTACGCAATGTGCGTACAATAAGCGCATGGATGCTACCTTTGTCGAAATGCCACCCTTTGCACGCTTCCGTAGTGACTACTTGGACGACGATAGTTTTCAAGGGCTACAGCAGAAGCTACTGGATAACCCGGAAGCGGGTAATGAAATACCCGGCACAGGAGGGCTTCGCAAGCTCCGCTTTGCCGACAAGCGCCGGGGAAAAGGTACCCGTGGTGGCATCCGAATCATCTACTACTGGTACAGAAAAAACGAACTATTTTGGCTATTCACCTTATTCGACAAGGATGAAGCCAGTGACCTAACCCCTGACCAAAAGAAGATCCTGAAAGAGATGCTGAAAACCGAAATCAAGGCGAGGAAGTAACCATGGCCAAGCGCGATATTTTCTCAGAAATGCTGGAGGGCATGGAGGCGCTACGGCACGAACGCGAGGGCAAGATGACCCTGCGCACACACAAAGTAACTAAGCAGCCACAGGTCGTTGCCAAGCCTGCGGAAATTCGCCGTGTGCGGAAGAAACTACGCATGTCTCAAACGGTGTTTGCAGCGGCGCTGAGAGCGAATAAGCGCACTTATGAGCGTTGGGAAAAAGAGGGTACAAAAGGCGCTCAAGCGACCTTACTGAAATTGATCGACAAACATCCAGAGCTGATCGAAGAATTGCAATCTATGTGAAGCAAGCAGGGCTGGTCAAGCAGCCATTGCCCGCTTGCGGTACAGGATGGTGATTTCAGCCTCGATGCGCTTGCAGTGATCTCGCACCTTGGTCATGCTCAGCCTCAATCGGCGAGCCACATCCTGCAACTCCCAGAAACTATGGTAGCGAAGCCAAAAGACATCTAGTTCCTCCCGAACTGCGGCGGAACCCCGGTGCTCCAGCATCACTTGCAGCCAATCCCTGACCACCATATCCGTGTTATCAGCCCGCTTCTTATCTGGTGCTCCTTCCTGGCGTTCATGCACCATAGTTGTAAATGGCGCCTTGCGAGGATAGTTCACTGCATCGCCCGGACGCTCACAATAGACAAGGGCCCACTCCCACAACAGCTCGCGGATTCCAATTGCATCTGTCACGCCTCAACCCTCTCCCTTTCCGCTGAAGTTGACTTGACTGTCAATAGGTCGTGAACCAATAAGGCTGCCTCTCCACTCTTCACCAGTTGCGCACCGCAGCGATAGACATCCCAGCCTAGCCGCATTGCATGGTGGTACTTCTCCAAATCTGCCTCAAAGCCAGCGCCGCGATTGTGCCTGCCATTGATCCAGGCTCCGCCCTCTATCTCTACCGCAAATTGGCGCCCTGGCCATGCGAAATCAAAACGCCAGTCTTTCAGGCTGGCGGCAGCCAGGCGGTTACGCAGTCCCTTTCCAGGGCCAACAACCTGGGCGGCGAACCGATACTCACGTTCGGGTGCAGCCAATCCCGACTTTCTACCCAGTGCCAGGAGCTGAGTTGCGAACATTTCCTCCAGGGCGCTCATCGAATCAGCCCCTTGTCTCGCATTCGGGTATGTGTTTCATACAGTGCCCGCAGCTTGCTGCGCTCTATCTCTACCTTTGGTATTTCGGTCTTACAGCGCCCGTCGATCACATCGTGGCAACAATTACAGCCATACACGCCCCACCAGTCGGGAGACTTGCGGGCCAGACCGGAGTTGCTGGGCAGGTGGCACAGCACCACGGTTTCAGGATTGCTATTGCAGTGTGGATAGAGGCGCAAAGTACAGTCCTCTCCGCGCGCTGTTTGGCGCAACTTAGTGTTGCTCATGCAACAATGCTCCAAAATCCACGCCCTTGAGGGTGTACTGGTTAAACACCGAGTCGATATAGCGCTGGCATTGCTTGACCGTCATCAACCGCGTCACCGGAAACCAGGCCATCAGATCGAGCTTGTCTTGATAAGCCACCGGGCGAATGATCTTGTCGTAGCTCTCACGGAATTTTTCGTCTTCCTCCCGCAGAATCGGTATTCCAATAGTCAACTTGCACTCGGCGCGAGCATGAGCATTGTCATTGCCGTAGAGGGCGCGGCCAATGCGCTGGTACAACTCGAAGCACATGCGGTTCTGGTCCAGGCTGCGGTCCTTGCCCAGGCGCCAGAAGAAGCGCACTACCTTGTGCTCTTCAAATAAACGCTCACAGTGGGCAAAGAAGCCCTGCAGGCTGGACTTGCTGTTGACCTGAAACTGATCCGGCATTCACGCACGCTCCGTTGGGGTTGGCTCTTCACTAAACTGGTACGGTCTGGAATACACACCAACCAGGTTTAAACCCTTTGCAATGCGCTGCCGCGCTACCACGGTATTAGCGAAAACCACATCGTACAGGCCCTCGTACTGTCGCCCTGCCGGGTTTTTCCGGAAAACTGCCAACGGGCTTGTCTCGCCCGCTGACTCCAGCCGCTTTATAATTTCCTTGCTCGTCATCCAGCTCATAGCTTTTACTACTATTCCTACACAGTTACAGCCTGATCACACTGCTTTGTACTGCGCCCTTCATACAGGGTTTGCTTTAACAAATAGCCCTCCAAAGGCCATATTTTTTGTACAGCACTCTCCAAAGAAACTTTTGGGCACCTCTAAAAATTACTTTTTTGGTGCCCATAAGCACCAAATAATGGGGGCTCCAGGGCGATAAAATTAAGAAACCTCAATTTATAGAGATGCCCTTTTTTCCCGATTTCCCAATCGAAATTCTCTGAGCTGACACAGGCACTTTCACCAGTGACTGTGAAACCGTTGACCAGAAATACAACACAAACCATTAATGTATCTGTCAGCCGGTAGAAGGATACCGAATTAATGCAGCTAATAAGTTTTTCAGGCACAACCCGTGGGGCGTTGAGCCCAGCAGATGCGACCATGGCTTCTGTAGCCTCATCATCAAAGGAAACGCTGACTGAATCACCTGAAAAGCTCTGATTTGGGAGGAGCTTGTCTAGCCACCGATTATTGCTATTCAGCACATTACCAGCCTCAAATTCTTTGGCTGGACAGAAGGATTCATAGCCGGAATCTATGTAGCGGACGTAATAACCACCTACCACTGGATCATGCTTTTCCATGTAGGCGTCGGTCACTTCTACCTGTTCGCCTTCTCCGATGATTTGGTGAGCGCCATTAGGAGCGGTCAATATTTTTTCAATTTTGAACGCCTCGCGAATGCGATTTGATACGTACTTTTTCATGCTTATTTCCCTTTAGTTTCTACGGTTAGTGATCACAATAATTGCAAGTAGCGGCCACAATAGACTGACATATTGTTGCTTCCGCTTTGGAAATCCTTCAAAACTCTGTTGCTCTTCCGAAAGTCGATAAAACAATGCAGCCCCAAGTAGCCAAAGCACAATTGCAATCCAAAGCCAAACAATTAGCGCAAACCAAAGCAAGGAATTCATGCTTTCGCCTCTGCAAACAGGGATTTCAAGTTATCCAGGGCTGAAATTGCCACGCCTCGATCACATGGACGAATGGGCTTCTCTTCCAGCATACGGTCTTGTGCCGGTGGCTTAGGAAGGCGTTTACCCTTGGTTAAATCCTGCCTAACTCGCTTCCATGCCTCCCGGAATGCCGCTTTTTGCTCTTTGGCTGGCATCTGCGAGACTACGCTCCAGTCCATGTAGCGATAAGCTGCGTAAACTGCCGGGTTTAACTTGGTGAAATCTCTCTTCACATGCCTCGGGCCAAAGAACCGTTGCAGCAGGGAAAATGCTTCCGACTCACTAGGTACATTCCAATCCTGCAGAGAGGCTTTGCGGCACATCTCGATAAAGTCTCCGGTCGATGGCAGGAATGCTCCTGGGCCTTGCCGAAGCTCAGCCAAGCCGCCCTCGATCACACGCCAGTCAGAAATACCCGCCTCCATCAACGCCAGCAGCCACTGGTTCTTGGCCGCTGCAATCGCCGACTGGTCCGGGAAGGCCGCCCTCCAGCCCGGCTTGATGCCCGCCAGTTGCTTGAATAACTCGTTCACGAGCTGTGCCGTTGAGCCAGTCGGTTTCGTCGGTGAATGGGTTTGCCGGTTGTGATGAGCCATTGCCATTGGGCGGCCCTCCGTGGTTGCGTAGGTTGTTGAGTAGCCAATCAAGCCGAAATCCCGCCCAGCCCTGCTTGCAGCAGAGCCCGAGGCAGTCATCCACCGAGTACCCGGCGTTCTGCGCTGCCCAAAGCTCCTTGGCCATCAGGTTGGCAGCGGTTTGGGTAAGCGGGGCTCGCTTGGCTTTGCGAACAGCCATCCAGTCGGACAGGATTTGGTTATCAGGGGGATTGGGCCAACTATCAAAATTGATTTTCGGCTTGCCAGGTTTTGCAGGGGCGCGCTTGCGCGCACCACCACTGGTTACTTTGTTAGATGGTTTATTTGTATATTCTTTACTTTGTAGTGTCGGCAAAACCGTATCCGGTAAATCCGTATCCGGGTTTTCAGGAAGTGGATAATCCGCGCCATCCACTTCCGGATTTTCAGGAAGTGGTGCATCGAAAATCTCATAATCTGTGCCCTGCATTTTTCCGTTGCTATCACGCACTGGCGTGCGACGGGCATAACGCAACTCGATGAGCTCATTCAGTAGTTTGTAAATCTTATCTCTGCCTTCCTGTGACTCTCTGGCCAATGCAGCAACAGATACGGTCCAGTTGTCCGGTTTTGACAGAAGGTGGATCAAGAGGCCAGCCGCTCCGAATGACAGCCGACGGTCCGTAGCAACTTCATTGGAAATCACCAGGTAATGCGATTCTGGGCGCGGCCCTCGCCTAATCATTTATGCCTCCGTCCGCTTCTGCGGCTCTTAAATAATTTTGGTACTGTTGTTTGGAAAGGTGCCGGTCTGCCTCGGCTGCCTCTGTGGGTGTTGTTTTTGATTGGTGTGCTTTCTTGGCCATAATCAGCCATTTTTCAGGGCCTATTCAGGGCCTCCTGAACGCCCGGATATTTCCTTTCGGAACTCCGGTCTTGTTTCGCTTCTTTAGCTCTCGCACCAAGAGCTCGCCGGTAAAATCTTCCGCAGCCTTGCCATTTTTTTTGGCCAGTTTTTCTAACTTTTCGATATTCTCTTGACCCAATAGTGATCTAAGTTCTTTCATAGGCCCTCTCCGGGGCCTTCAGGCCGCTTGACCTTCGTTGCTATCCTCATCCGAGAACAGTGCTAGCTGAGCTTCAACAAGCTCACGCACCAGGACTGCTTTTTGCGTTCTGTTGAACTCTGCTAGTGACTCGATAAGTTTGTAGGTCGCGTCATCAACGCGTAATTTGATCTCACGGTCCTTAATATGCTTCGGGTCTGCATACATGTTTAATATCCTTATGTTGTTTTTCGCTGGTCTAACCTTGGCCCACGCGTGTCGCTTGATTCGTTTACTTTTTCAGCAAACGGGCCAATGGTCGGCAATACTGGCGTGCTCTGGGCGGACATGGTTATGTCGCCCCCACACTCTTGCGGCGCCGGGCCGAATATGTCCGGGCGGAGGTCGTAGCGAGTTACGACTCCATTAGTAATTCGCTCAATCGGAATGCAGCGTTTTGGTGGAATGGGCCGACGTCCAGTTACCCATTGCGTGACCTGCCCCTGAGACTTTATGCCCAGCGCATCAGCCAGCTTTTGCTGCGTCCCGGCTATTCTGATTGCAAGCTGTATTGGTTCCATAGGCAAATAGTAGCGTTGACTCTATTTTTAGTCAACAGCATTGGTTATAGATAGTGAGTAGCGGTGCTACTAAAATTGAGAGCATGAAAAGACGCCAACTAACAGCTACAGAAAAAGCCTGCACGAGTCGGCTACGAACTCTGTGGGATAACAAAAAGAAGCAATTGGGCCTTACTCAAGAGAAAGCTGCCCACTTGGTGGGGTGGAGCGCACAAGGATCAGTAGGCCAGTACCTGAATGGCCGCATCCCATTGAATACAGACGCCATTATAAAATTTGCTGATCTCCTTGAGGTGAGCCCGTCTGAGATTGACCCAGATCGCAAGTGGCACGCTTCTGGCCCGCAACCCACCGTGGTGCATAGAGGCGACCCAGGTATCGGAAATGTATCCCCTGGCCCTCCAATAAGAGGGCGTGTACCTTTAATCTCCTCAGTTGCCGCCGGACAATGGTCCGAAATAGTTGATATTTACCAGTCTGGTGATGCTGATGAATGGCGGGAAACTACTGCCAATGTTGGACCTCATGCCTTCGCATTGCGTGTCGAGGGTGATTCTATGACCGCCTCCGCAGGCGTCTCGATTCCGGATGGCGCTATCGTCATAGTGGACCCGGATATAGAGGCAAGAAATGGCAGCATTGTTGTTGCGAAACTAGAAGATAACCAAGAGGCGACCCTGAAGCGTCTAGTAATTGACGGTCCATACCGTTACCTGAAGCCCCTCAACCCTATTTACCAACCCATTCATATCAATGGAAACTGCCATATTGTGGGTGTTGTGCGGAAATTTGAGTTTGACTTGCTTTAGCACATCAAGAGGAGGTTATTTCACACAAGAATAGCTTAAAGCAATTAAAATTTTACATTTAATAGTTTCAATTCAAATTTAAAGATTTCACGCCCAGCCAAATGGGCTTACCTGCCCAATCCCGCATCACATGCTCCCCATCCTATAGGAAGTAGAAAACACCAGCCTATTTCCGCCTCAAATACAACACAACAAAGCATCACAGCGCCCACCAAAATTTAAAATATATTCAATGACTTTTTATTTGACTTCTTAAAAACGTCAATGCTATTATTTTTTCATCGTAAGGGTTTCGAGAAAATAATGGTGCTGCGAATGATTAGTCAAGTGACATTTCTACTGACCTCGATAGTGGAAAGCACCAGCCCACAATACGGACCATTAGGGGGATAACGGTATGTACACCACCAACTCAACCAGACCAGTAGAGGGCGCCCTGAGGGATTTTGAGCGCCATCAGCAACCTCAGCCAAGCAATACACAGAAACGGCTGACCCTGGTGCGACGCTACCAAGTCCTGGCAGAGGTACCTGGCCAGTACATTCATGCAGAGGTGCATTCTGAAATCGAGTCTGATCAGGTTGAGTTCTGGGGTCGCCGAGAATTTATTAATACCGCTGTGGACTACCTCGATAGCTTTTTAGTGTATCCACCTGCCTGCCTGCACTCTCCTGAATACAGCGAAGAAGAAGCCATTGAGCTGGCCAATCGTCAACGCAAAAGCATGAATATCCGCTTCACCTTCGAGTGCCCCTGTGATGACAGTGATGCGGCAGGTGACTGGCTAGAGGAAGAGCTGGAAAGTGGACTTTATCCAGACTGGCACATCGATGAAATCCTCCCGTTGAATTAATGGGAGTATTTCCAAAATGAAAACCAGCATAAGCACCGCCACAGTTCGGGTAACTCGCATAGCCAGTTATCTATTTCCGACCCTGAAAATAACCATAGTTCGTGACTGCGAAACAGATTGGTGGGAAGAGGTTTGTATAGCTGTTCGGGAGCGCTGCCGCAATGGCTACGAGCGCTGGGGATACTTGGAAAACCCCTATCCGGAGGGCGATTTACGGCGCTGGGAGTGGATACAGGAATCCCGCGCAATTATTCGTGAATGTTTGCAGTCAACTCTGGAAGACATTAGTTGGGCTGAAGAAACCGTCTACGAACTAGGTGCAGCAAAACGCGGTGAAATTATCCCTTTCCCGCAGCCGAAAAAAGAGCCGCAGAGGGAAGCGGCTAAACAAAAAGTGAACTGGGAGTGTGAGGATATTTATGTCTAGTCAACTTGTGAAACAGGAATCAACACCAGTATCTCAACCTATCGTAGGTTCCGAAACTGCTCAAGTAATGGCTGTTATTGAGCGTGTAGCGAGCAACCCAGATGCCGACATCGACAAGTTAGAGCGCTTACTGGATATGCAGGAGCGGGTCATGAACCGCAATGCAGAACAGGCTTTTAATGCTGCACTGGCCCAAATGCAAAGCGAGCTGCCCACAGTTGCAGAAACTGCCAAAGGGCACAACTCAAACTATGCCCCACTCGAAAAGATCAATGAGACTGTGCGCCCTACCTTACAAAAGCACGGTTTCGCCGTGACATTCCGTACCGATCAAGGCAACAACGGGGTAAAAATTACTGCTGTCCTCTCACATAGAGATGGCCATCATCAAGAAACTTCTCTAATTCTGCCCCTGGATACCAGCGGTAGTAAGAACGCTGTACAGGCCATAGGCTCAACCGTTAGCTATGGCAGACGGTATGCCCTATGCGCTCTCCTGAATATCAGTACCGGAGATGACACAGATGGAGAGCCGCCAAAATCTGGAAATTCTATTTCTCCTGACCAGATTCAAAAAATCCGTAATGCGATCAAGATGGCTGGGGACGATGAGCAAATGTTCTGCAAGTCAGCAGGAATCTCCAGCATCCATCAACTGGAAGCGGCGAGGTTTCCTCGCGCCATGAATTATCTAAAAAGCAAAGCACAGGGAGCGGTTCAATGATCATCTGCAAAGTTGAGCAAGGCTCCGAAGAGTGGCACCGCGAGCGCGCAGGAGCCATCACCGCCAGTAATTTTTGTGAAATTAGAAAACGCCTCAAGAGCGGGAAAAACAAAGGTGATTTCACCTCCGCAGCCCATGACTACGCCTTCCGTTTAGCTGTTGAGCGCATTAGCGGAGAACCCCTGGATGGCGGTTTTCAAACCTGGGCAATGAAACGAGGCAATGAGCTTGAGCCCGAGGCTCGCGCAGCTCATGAGGATCACATCGATACATTCATCCAACAAACCGGGCTGGTTCTAACTGACGATAGAAAATTCGGAGCCTCAGCCGATGGGCTAATCGGCAAGGATGGCGGTAGCGAGTACAAGTGTCTCGTCTCTCCAGAGCGCCTCCGGCCTATTTTACTCGATGAAAGCCTAGATGAATTCAGGGATCAGATACAAGGCTGTATGTGGCTGACAGGGCGCAAATGGTGGCATTTTGTTCTGTATTGCCCCGCTCTTAAAAATATTGATAGAGCTCTTACGGTACGAAAAATGGAGCGTGATGATAACTACATTGATGAGTTGGAAACCGACTTGCTGAAGTTTGACAAGTTGGTTGATCAGTACAGAAATAATTTAACCGAACAAGCTGCTTAGCTTTCAAGAATATTCTCACAAGGAAAAATATTTCAACCGCGCCCCTGGCGCATTCAATCAGCTGTACCCCCAAGCTTAGGGCCTTTAGTACTGGGCCCCTTTTTTAAAATCTGGAGAACCTAATGAAAAGATACGCATTTTTTTGTGGCACATATAACTTAATGATGGGCGGGATAAAAGATTTTCAAGAGTCACTCGAAACCGAGGAGGAAGCAAAGGAAAAGGCAGAGAAAACAGCCAAAGACCCCTTTGTAGATTGGGTGCAAATCTTTGATAAAGAAACCGACGCCGCAACTATTTACAAAATAATCGACGGCAAGCTGGTGGAAAGTAAGGCCGGCACCGAATAAAAGCGAACTGGCAATGACTCAGAATATAAAACCCATCCGTCCCGTTCTGCGCTGGTTTGGTGGAAAGTGGTTGCTGGCACCATGGATTCTCCAGCACTTCCCAGCGCATCGCGTCTATGTAGAACCGTTCGGCGGTGCAGCTTCTGTTTTGCTGAGGAAAGAGCGATCCACCGCAGAGGTGTACAACGATCTGGACATGGAAGTGGTAAACCTTTTCCGGGTGCTGCGTGAAAGAGGCGTCGAGTTAGAACAGGTCCTGAGATTAACACCCTATGCCCGCGAGGAATTTGCTCAGAGTAAGGAACCTAGTCTCGATCCCTTGGAGCAGGCACGGCGGACAGTAGTTCGCAGCTGTATGGGATTTGGTAGCAATGCGCATAACAAGGTCACGGGTTTCCGCAGATTTTCAAAAGGGGAAAGAGCTATACCGTCGCAAGACTGGAGGAATTACCCGGAGGCCCTGGCCGGGTTGGTTGAGCGCCTGCGTGGTGTGGTCATTGAGAATCGTGATGCTCTGGCGGTTATTGAGGCGCACGACTCACCTGAAACCCTGCATTACATAGACCCACCCTATGTCACCAGCACAAGAGGGCGTGGTAACGATTATCGCCATGAACTGACCGATACGGATCACAAGGCTCTGGCGGAGTTACTACACACTGTAGAAGGCATGGTGGTGCTCTCCGGTTATCGGTCCCCGCTCTATGAACAACTTTTCGCAGACTGGTACAAGGTAGAGCGTGCAGCACTTGCTGACGGCGCCCGCGAACGTGCGGAAACCCTGTGGCTCAACCCAGCCTGCGAGGCAGGGCAGAAACAACAGGGACTCGATTTAGTCGGGGGTGGTGCTTGAGACTCTGGCAATCCCTCACCGGCATCGCCGCACTCATTTTCTGCGGCACCAGCCTCGCCTTTACTGTGCAGCTGTGGATCGCTATACCCAGCACTACCGGTAGCCAGGTAGTGGCCGGCCTTACCGCCGTTGCTCTGGAGCTGTGTAAGTTTAGTTTTGCGCCTCTGGGACTCTGGTTGCGCGCCCAGGGACAGCTCAGTGGCCATGTACTCCTCGCGCTATGGCCATTACTGGTGGTGATCAGTATTGTTGCCACTGTTGGATTTCTCGCCACACATAGTGAAGAACAGCAGCAGCGCAGTACCCAGGGCAGCCTCGAATACCAAGCGCTTGAACAGCAGCTCAACAGCATTAAAGAGCAGATCAACAGCCTCAACGGCCTGATCGCCACAGATGCCGCCAACGGCTACCGCCAGCGCGCCATTGATACCACCCCCAAATTGCATGCCCTGGAAGCCCAGCGCAGCCAATTGATCGAGAACCTTTCCACAGCCAAACCAGGCGCCAGCGCACACGGTGCATTTAACAGCCTGGCCAGCATGCTCAATACAGACCCCGTGCGATTACAGCACGCCGGATTCCTCGCCCTGGCAATCATCACAGATGTGGTAGGGCTGGTGGCGTTACTAGCGTTTAACGCTGCCTCAACGGTTTGTAAACGTTTAGCTAAACGGTCTAAACGGTCTAAACGGTCTAAACGGTTTTCAGCGCCAGATAAACAGTTTTCAACGGATTCTAAACGGTTTTCAACGGACGCTAAACAGTCGCGAACAGAGCCTAAACAGTTGCTAAATGACGCTAAACAGCTACCAACGGTAGATAAACGGTTGCCCAGGGGAGGGCAGGGCTCCTCAACGTTTCCTAAACAGTTTTCAACGGTTTCTAAACGGTCCTCAACGCCAGCTAAACGGTTTTCAACGGACCCTAAACGGTTTGTAAACGCCGACCTCAGCCAGGAACAGATTGAACTGGCCAACCAAATCTGCGCCGGAGAGTTCGGTACCCGGCCCGTGTTACGCAACATCATCAAGTGCATTCGCGGTGGATACCCAGCCGCCAAACCCGTTTTCGATGCCTTGGAACAGGCTGGAGAAATCACCCGTGACGGCCAGAGGTTTTACCTGGCTGTGCGCCAATAGGATAACCAATAGGCGCGGTCCTGATCGCGCAATCATTTACAGGATAGTGAGATGAGCGAAATACTAACCGATACACAGTTGCACAGGCTGACTGGAACCAAGTCCCCCGATACCCAGAAGCAGGTACTGAAAGAAAACCAGATTCCCTATGTGCGCCGGAAAGATGGTAAGCCTGCTGTGACCTGGGAAATGGTCAATCAGTCTCAGCTGATCTATAAGAATCGCCTTGATTCAAAGGGTGTAAGTTTCCAATTACCCACGGGCATAAACATGGATGCAGTCAATGGCTAGACCAAGAACCCCTAAAAATGCCTGGATGCCTCGCTGGGTTGAGCTTTATCCCCGCGGCTACCGCGTAAAGATTCGCAATCGAGGGGTATGGCACCTTTGCGGCCCAGATGCCACTAAAGCGGAAGTGTGGGCAGAATATGAGCGCTGGGAGCAGGATCAGCAGGGTAAATCGTTCACAATTTCCGACCTGGTAGACCTCTACTTTGCTTCACCGCAATATACTAAGGAGCTGCGACCGCGGACACAAAAAGACTATCTGAGACATTCAAAAAAATTACGCGCCGTTTTTGGGAATGCGAAACCAAACTCTATTACTTCACCAGTTATACAGCTATTCATGGACACAAGGGGCCAAGAATATCCAACAGCAGCAAATAGAGAACGCTCATTCCTTAGCATTATATTTCGATGGGGAAAGGCTCGCGGTTTGGTATCAATTGAAGACCCGACTAAAGCCGTAAAGCCGCTCAAGGAGCGCAGGGGAGGGCGGTATGTAGAAGATTCTGAATACCTGGCCTTTTATTCTTGGTTGGGCTCCCGTGGTCATGCAGCCCATCAGGCGGCCATGGAAATTGCCTACCTATGCGGCTCCCGACAGCAAGATGTACTGGCTTTGAAGAGACAGGATATTACCGAAGAGGGGTTACTGATCCATCAGCAGAAAACTGGCAAAAAACAGCTAAAGCTATGGACGGAAAGATTGCAAGATGCGGTTGATTTGGCGCTAAAAGCCAACACAGACTGCAAGGCACAAAGCATGCACTTGATTCGCAACAAGAGAGGGCAAGGCTTTACCCGTGGTGGATTCAACAACGTCTGGATTTATGAGCAACAAACCGCCACAAAGACTGGTGCTATTCCTGCCCGCTTCCGATTTCACGATCTAAAGATCAAGGGGATATCAGACTTTAAAGGCGACAAACAAGAATTCAGTGGTCATAAGACACGCAGTATGATGGAGCGCTACAACCACACTGCCGACAAGGTAGCTTCATTAAGCAAGGCAAGGATTAATCACAGAGAAGTCGGCTCAGAAACTACTGGATAAGCATCCAAAAAAGGCAATCTGAAAAGTTAATTCTGTTAAAAATTACCCCTACGAATTACCCCTCAAGTTACTGAGCTGAGAAGCCCTAAAATCAGAATTGTTGCTAACCTCTTGATCTGGATAGCTTATTTTCCTATGGTTGGCGGAGGTTAGATGCGTGAACACAGGTGAGGAATACCTGCTGGAAATCCGCATTGCGGAGCGTTGGGAGCCCATGTATCGCTTTGATTGCCGGCCCCGCAATGCAGGCGATTACAAAATGGCCAACTGGTATTGCTGCACACACCCGGAGTCCCGTTTTGTGCAGCAGCTGATTGCAACGCGGATATTGCCCCAGGGGCGTCATGTGCTGCTGGACCGCCAGTTGAGCTACCTGCCGGTCGATGGCCCCAAAATCGAAAAAATGCTCGCCGATGTGGGGGATTTACGCCGTACTTTGCGCGCGGTGTTTGGTATTGAGGTGCCCTCCGGGGCAAGTGCAGATCGTAAGTTGGCGGGTATTTTTTAGAGGGTGGTGTCTTGACCGCGGCTGATGCCACATCTCCGCCTCGAACCTTGCGTCTCAGGCTGGCCCCGTGCGCAACCCCCTTTGAACCTCCCGTTGCGGTCCGCCATAATCCGCTCCTCGCGAATCGAACAACGAGTGCTGTATGACCGACACCACTGTCTATGAGGCCACCGAGCGTCTGCCGTTGAAGGCGTACACCGAAAAAGCGTACCTGGATTACTCTATGTACGTGATCCTGGACCGCGCCCTGCCGAATATCGGTGACGGCCTGAAGCCGGTGCAGCGGCGTATTGTGTACGCCATGAGTGAGCTGGGGCTGAAGAATTCCGCCAAGTACAAGAAATCTGCGCGCACTGTCGGCGATGTGATTGGTAAGTACCATCCCCACGGCGACAGTGCCGTGTACGAGGCCATGGTGCTGATGGCGCAGCCGTTCAGCTATCGCTACCCGTTGATCGACGGCCAGGGCAACTGGGGTTCGCCGGACGATCCCAAGTCTTTTGCCGCCATGCGTTACACCGAGTCGCGTATGGGCAAATATTCCGAAGTGCTGTTGTCGGAACTGGGCCAGGGCACCGTGGACTGGCAGCCCAACTTCGATGGCACCCTGGATGAGCCCTGTGTGCTGCCGGCGCGGGTACCCAATATCCTGTTGAATGGCACCACCGGTATCGCGGTGGGGATGGCCACGGATATTCCGCCCCACAACCTGCGCGAAGTGGTCAACGCCACCGTGGCCCTGCTGGATAACCCCAAAGCCACCGTCGAGGATTTGTGCAAGCATATTCCCGGCCCGGATATGCCCACCGAGGCGGAGATCATCACGCCGCGCGAGGATATGCGCAAACTCTATGAGAGCGGTCGCGGTTCCATCAGGATGCGCGCCCTGTGGAACAGGGAGGATGGCGATATCGTCATTACCGCGCTGCCCCACCAGGTCAGTGGCGCCAAGGTACTGGAGCAGATTGCGCAGCAGATGCAGGCCAAGAAACTGCCGATGATTGCCGACCTGCGCGACGAGTCGGATCATGAAAATCCCACACGCCTGGTGATTGTGCCCCGCTCCAATCGGGTGGAAGTGGAAGCGGTGATGAACCACCTGTTTGCCACCACCGATCTGGAGCGCAATTACCGCGTCAATATGAATATGATCGGTATCGATGGGCGCCCCCAGGTAAAGGCCCTCGATAAAATACTGCGCGAGTGGCTGACCTTCCGCGCCACCACCACCCGCCGCCGTTTGCAGTTCCGCCTGGACAAGGTGGAGAGGCGCCTGCACCTGCTTGCGGGGCTGCTGATCGCCTTTCTCAATATCGATGAAGTGATCGAGATTATCCGCACCTGTGATGAGCCCAAACAGGAATTGATGGAGTGCTTCGAGTTGACCGAGGTGCAGGCGGATTACGTTCTCGACACTAAGCTGCGCCAATTGGCGCGTCTGGAAGAGATGAAAATCCGCGGCGAGCAGGCGGAGCTGGAAAAAGAGCGGGATACCCTCAGTAAAACCCTGGGCAGTGAGCGCCGGCTGAAGACCTTGATCAAGAAAGAGTTATTGACCGCCGCCAAGGCATTTGGTGATGAGCGCCGCTCGCCGATTGTTAGGCGCGAGGAATCCAGGGCCTTTAGCGAAGCGGAGCTGCTTTCCTCCGACCCGATCACCGTGGTGCTGTCCAAGAAGGGCTGGATTCGCGCGGCCAAAGGCCATGACATCGATCCCGCCTCTCTCAGCTTCAAGGCCGGCGACGGCCTGGGGTTTGCCGCGCGCGGCAAGAGCAACCAGCCGGCCCTGCTGCTGGACAGTTCGGGGCGCAGTTATGCTATCGCCGCCCACTCGTTGCCTTCGGCGCGGGGCCAGGGCGAGCCGCTCAGTGGGCGTATCAACCCGCCTTCTGGCGCCACTTTCGAGGGGCTACTGATGGGCCCGGACAGCCAGCGCATCCTGCTGGCTTCCGATGCGGGTTACGGCTTTATTGCCCGGTTGTCGGACCTGCACTCGCGCAACAAGTCGGGCAAGGCCATGTTGACCCTGCCCAAGGGTGCCCGGGTACTGCCCCCCTGTATCCTGCATCGCCCGCAGGAGGCCCTGTTGGTGGCGGTCACCTCGGAGGGGCGCATGCTGGTATTTCCGGTGACCGAGCTGCCGGAGCTGTCTAAGGGTAAGGGCAACAAGATCATCAATATCACCGCGGCGCGGGTTGCCAGCCGCGAGGAAGTGGTGGTCGGTATCGCCGTGCTTGAGGGCAAAAGCCAGCTGCTGGTACACGCGGGCAAACGCCACACTCGGATCAAAATTTCTGAGATGGATCACTACCGGGGGGAGCGCGGCCGCCGTGGCAATAAGCTGCCGAGAGGTTTCCAGAAGGTGGACAGGGTTGAGCTGCTGGAAAAGTAGGCAGAGTCCTCATCCAGCCAGTGAAAAGGTGGCCGCGAGAGCCGCCTTTTTTCTTGGCCCGCCATACCATTATTTCCCCCCATTGATGAAATATTAATCAGGTCTATAATGAGCCCCCCTTAAAAAGGGCAGGGCGCGTCAGGGAAAGTGGTTGTGGCCGGGATCAGACATGGGTTGCCCAGGGCCATTTGCCGGTCACTACACAATTGTTCCTGCCCGCCCGAGACCCGGGCTACGGAACCGGGGTTTGCGGCGCATGTCCGCAAACCCCTTTACGACAAATCAAGCCGTTACATGTTTGATTTGCGACCCGAGCATCCCTGTTCGGATTGGCAGGCTGCTGAAAAATGTTTTTTCTACAGCCTGTGAGAGAGGCAACAGTGGCAGTGGCAATGGAAGCGGCTGCGCAAAAATCTGACACCCGAAGAGAGTGAATGTGACTGACAAGTGGCACTTACAGCTGGGCCCTGTGGCCCTGTGGAAACTGGGCCTGGTACTGGCGGTTGTCATCCTGGCAGCCGGCTGGCGCGTATTTGGCGGTACCCAGTTGGTGGAGACCGAGCATGCCTTTGTGAAAGCGGATAAGGTTTCCCTGGCACCGGAAGTGAGCGGCATAATCACCCGGGTGCTGGTGAGTGCCAACCAGCCGGTGCGCCAGGGGCAATTGCTGATCCAGATAGATCGCACCACCTTTGAACTGGCCGTGGTGGAGGCGGAGGCGCGCCTGGCCCAGGTACGCAACGGGCTGCTGGCGCGCCGCGCCGGGTATGCCGAAGCCGATGCGGCCCTGCAGCAGGCGCGCAAAGATGCGGAATTCTACCGGCGCCAGTTGGCGCGTAATGAAAAACTCGGCCAGGCGGCTTTTTCCGAGGCGGAACTGGACAGCGCACGCCAGCAACTGGATAAGGCCGGGGCGCAGATTGCGATCAATGCCGAGAAGCTCTCCAGCCTGCGCGCAAAACTGGGCGGTGATCCGGGCATCCCATTGGAGGAACAGGCCGATCTGAAAGTGGCCCAGGCGCAGCTCGACAGGGCGCGCTTCCAGTTGTCGCGCACCCGTATGATCGCCCCGGTGGACGGCACTATTGCCAATACCCTCCCCCAGGTGGGGGAAATGGCCACGGCCGGCACCCGCCTGCTGGACATGATCGATTCCAGCGGCCTGTGGGTGGAGGCCGAGTTGGAGGAGACCGCGCTGGGTCGCGTGCGTGTAGGCCAGCAGGCGGAGGTCACCCTGGCAGCCTATCCGGATTTCCGCTGGCAGGCCCAGGTGGACAGTATGAGTCCCGCCAGCAACAGCGAATTCGCCCCGTCACCGGGGCAAAGTGCCGGTAGCCACTGGGAGAAAGTGGGACAGCGGGTGCCGGTGCGGCTGCGTCTCTACCCGCTCAAGGATGCACCGGCCCTGCGCGCAGGCATGAGCGCCAGGGTGCGCATCGATACCGGTGAAGATGACAAGGTCATAGCGGCGCGGGCCACCAGCGGGGCGCGTGGCAGGGTGGTCCTGTAGAGTGATCCTGACTGCAAGGGGCTTGGGTGTTTGCCGCTGCCAGGGCAAGGCACCGCCCCAGGGGGCGGGCCTGTGCCGCTGTCGGGCTACTGCACCCGTTGCCAGGTCTGGGTACGGTAGAGGAACCCCAGGTAACCGCGCAACTTGAGCGTATTGTCGCCTTCCAGCCAAAACTTGCAGTCGTACACTTTGCCCTTGGCGGGGTCCATAATCTTCCCGCCCGTGTACTTGTCCCCCTTCTTCACCATACCGGTGATGACATCCATGCCCACAAGCGGTTTGCCTTTCAGTTCACCGGGGCATTTTTCACAGACGGTGTCACGGGGCTCCGACAGAAGCTCTGCGATTTTGCCGTAGTATTTGCCATCCTTTTCGTAGATTTCCACAATGGACTTGGGCTGGCCGGTTTCATCGTCGATGGTGCGCCAATGGCCCACAACGTCTGCGGCACTGGCCTGCAGGGCGATCAAAAGGCTGAAAGTGACCAACAACAGGTTTCTTATCATCAGTTATTGTTCCTCTATTATTAGGTTGTGACCAGAATATTATAAAAATTCACATACTGCGACCGCCGGTACCTTGCCCTCGAAACCGTTATGCGCAAAAAATCGATCTCCGGCAGCCTTATCCGGGCAGCGCGTGGGTCACTGCGCCTCAGGAGGAGCAGCTGAGCGGGATGCGCTTGGCGGATTCCGGTGGGGCAATGGCCCAGACCTCGTGTTGCGGGTGCTCCTCGAAGGGGGACTGCAACAGCCGGCGCAGGGTCCGCAATGGATGATAGTCGCCATTTTCGGCTGCCTCGATGACCTTCTGTGCCAAATAATTGCGCAGAATGTATTTTGGGTTCGCCGCCAGCATGGCGAGGCTGCGCCTGCGGGCGTCGCTGTTTTCCCGCGCCAGACGGCTATCGTAGTGCGCCAGCCACTGTGCCAGTTCACCGTGCTGCGCGGGGGGGATCTGTTCGCGCAGTGCCGAGGCCGGCCTTTCGCCGCGGTAGCGGGCCAGGGCGCGAAAAAACAGGGCATAGTCCGCAGTGCTGTGTTGCAGCAACTGCAGCAGCGCCGCACACAGCTTGTGGTCGCTTTCCTCCTCGGTGGCCAGACCGAGTTTGGCGCGCATACGCGCGGCGTAGGCATCGGTGACCATGGGCTGAAACTGCTCCAGACAGTCGCGCAGGATTTCCACGTCCACAACAGCGGAGAGGGCATGGGCCAGGGCATTCAGGTTCCACAACACCACCCCGGGCTGCTGTGCGAAGGCGTAGCGACCGGTGTGGTCCGAGTGGTTGCAGATATATGCGGGATCGTAATCGTCCAGAAAGGCGTAGGGGCCGTAGTCGAAGGTATCGCCGATGATCGACATATTGTCGGTGTTGAGTACACCGTGGGCGAAGCCCTCCGCCTGCCAGTTGGCCACCAGTTCGGCGCTGCGTCTGGTCGTGAAGCGCAACAGCACCTCGGCCTGCCCGCCCGCGCTGAGCCCCTGGGAATCCGCGACAAAGCGCTTGCAGATTTCACCGATCAACTGTTGCAGGGCCTGCAGTTGCTTGGTGTAAAACAGGTATTCGAAGTGGCCGAAGCGCACGTGACTTTCGGCCACGCGTATCAACATGGCGCCATGTTCAATCTGCTCGCGCGTGACCGGCTCGTCGCTGCCGACAATACACAGGGCGCGGGTGGAGCGGATGCCCAGCCCGCTCAGGGCCTCCCCCGCCAAGTACTCCCGCAGGGTGGAGCGCAGCACCGCGCGACCGTCGCCAAAGCGGGAGTAGGGGGTCAGGCCGGCGCCTTTCAGGTGTAGTTCCCAGCGCCGCCCGGCCTGTTCGATCTCCCCGAGCAGCAGTGCACGGCCATCCCCCAAATCCGGGTTGTAGACCCCAAACTGATGACCGGCGTATTTCATCGCAAAGGGTTGGCTGCCCTTGAACAGTTTGGCGCCCGAGCCCAACTGGGCCCAGGCGGGGTTTGTGGCCTCTTCGGGATCAATGCCCAGCAGCCTGAGTACTGCCGGATTGGTGTCGATCAGCCTGGGGTGCCTAAACGGCGTGGGGGCGATGCGGGTGCCGAAGGCGTCACCCAGATCGGCGTAATGATGGCTGAGGGTAACTTCGCTGAGTTTCATAGTGACTGAGTGTAGGGTGGAAAGTGGTGCTGAGCCCGGTGCGCAGCCTGTGCGTATCGTCAACCCTGGGGGAAGTCATACGGCCAGCAGGCGCAGCGGATGGGGTTGCGATTGCCAGTGCTGCTCCTCCTGGTAGAGCAATTCCTCGATGGCCGGGCTGTCGTCCAGCCACAGGCGCTCGATCTGCAGGCGGTAGGCGTCACCCTGGTCGGCCAGGTTGATGCCGCGCAGAGAGCGCTCGCTGCGGTCGCGGTGGATAATACAGCCCAGGCGCAGGCACAGCAGCAGGTCCGGGCTGGGGTGGAAGCCGTAGTGTTCCCTGGGTTTTTTGATACGACCGCGTTGGTTGCGCACCAGGTAGGCCAGGTGTTCCTGCTCACTTTTGGAAAAACCCGCCATGTCGGCATGTTTGATCATATAGGCGCCGAGCTTGCGGAAGCTGCTGTGGGTCAGCGCCAGGCCCAACTCGTGTAATTGAATGGCCCAGCGCAACCGCTGCCTGCCCTCGGGTGGACAGGCCGGGCGCAACTGCTGCAGCAGCTTTTGTGCGGTATCGCTGACGCGGCGGACTTGGTTGGTATGCACCTGCCAGCGTTGCATCATTGCCCTTATGGTCTCGGTGCGGCGGTCCCCGCCGTGCAACCGCCCGGCCAGGTCATGCACGATGCCTTCGCGGATCGCGTAGGAGGAGACCGCCATGCGCTGTATGTCCAGTTCGCAGAAAATGGCGTGGAGTATCGCCAGGCCGGCGGCAAAAACCGGGCGCCGCTCCTCCTCCAGATGGGGCAGGTTCAACTCGGCGATATGTTCCACCCCGGCGACTGTGTTTGCCAACTGGTCGATGTCCCCACGCTTGATATCGGCCACTTCGCCGCCGTTGAGTACCCGGGATACGGCCTTGATGGTGCCGGAGCAGCCAATCACCTCGGCTTCGGCGGCCATGTGCTGTAATTCCTGCAATTTCGCGCGCGCCGCCCGCTGTGCCCGATGGAAATGGTTGACGGAGTACCTGCCGATAATGCCATCGGCAAAATAGCGCTTGCTGTAAACCACACAACCCATATACAGGCTCTGCAGTTGCTCCGGCGCTTCGCAGGCGCGCACCAGTTCGGTGGAGCCGCCGCCAACATCGATAATGCAACGCTGCCGTGGCGGCTCATCCGCGGCGGCCATCACACCGGTATAAATCAGGCGAGCCTCCTCAATGCCACTGATAATTTCCACCGGCGCGCCGAGGATGGACTCCGCCTCCTCGAGGAAGGCGTCCGCACTGGCCGCCGCGGCGCGTAAAGTATTGGTACCCACCACGCGGATATGGTCCGAGGGCAGCTTTTCCAGTACCGGCCGGAAGCGTTTGAGTGCCGCCAGGGCGCGTTTGGAAACCACCGGGTCCAGGTGGCGTTTCGCATCCAGGCCCTCGGCGAGCCGCACCATGGCGTGGTCCGTATGCAGGCGCAGCATGCGCTGGCCGCGGAATTCCGCCAGCAGCAGGTGAAAGCTGTTGGAACCCAGGTCGAGGGCGGCGTAGCGTTCTATCGGAGTCTGCATTGGCATCCCGGCTCCCACGTGAATTGAGACGGTAAACTGCTCTACTATTAACGGTATAACCCTGTGCTCAAGATAGGCGTCCCCGGCCATTGGGAAACCGGCCTTTGAGGTCGGGGGTCAGCTTTTGTGGCATTCCCCGTATCCGGGTGTGCAGCGCAGCCGGTCGGCAGTCACCGGTTCTGTAGCGCACATCGGGTTGTAACGGGTCCATAGCCGCCGGGTTTGGCCCGGTTGCCACTCCCCCGGGGCAGATGGAAATTCACAGGAAGCCGAGTGTATTTTCGCAGATCGCCCATGCCTAATGATATACCCCTCTACCCGAAAGAATTGAGTTGGTTGTCATTCAACGAGCGGGTATTGCAGGAAGTGGAGGATGAAAGCGTGCCCATTATCGAACGGGTGCGCTTTTTGGGGATTTTTTCCAATAACCTGGATGAATTTTTTCGCGTGCGCGTTGCGGATGTGCGCCGCCTCGCGGCTTTTGCCAGAGGAGAACAGCAGAAAAAGCACTTTGCCAAGTTGCTCGGGCAGATTAACGAACGGGTATTGCGCCTGCAGAGGCGCTACGCCCGCGCTTATGCCAAGGTGCTGGCAGGTTTGGGTAAAGAGGATATTCATGTGGTGAAAGAGAGCAAATTAACGCAGCGGCAGCGAAAATTTGTGGAGGACTATTTTCACCGGGAGGTACTGCCGGAACTGGAGCCGTTTTTTATCGATGACCGCGAAACCATGCCCCTGCTCAATGAGGCGCGTATCTACTTTGCGATCCAACTGCAGTTGAAAGACGGTTCGCTGCGCTGTGCAGCGATGGATATTCCCACCAATACACTGTCCCGCTTTGTCTTGATCCCCCCGCGCGAGGGCAGGCGCGAACAGGTCTATATCGTACTCGACAATATTATTCGCGCTTGCCTGATGGAGGTATTTCGCGATGTCCTGCCCATTCGCTCGGCGCGTGCGTATATGTTCAAAATCAGCCGGGATGCGGAGCTGGAACTGGGCGAGCAGATTACCCAGAATCTTGTCGACCGCATGGAGAAATCCCTCAAGCGGCGCAGGCGGGCCGATCCGGTGCGCCTGGCCTACGATGCGGAAATGCCGCAAACGCTGCTGAACCTGGTGAAGGAAAAACTGAAGATGGGGCGCTACGATACCTACACGCCGGGAGGGCGTTACCACAATTCCAAGGATCTGATGAAATTTCCCGCGGGTGCTGCCCGCCACAATTACAAACCTCTGGTACCGCTGCCGACCCTACCCTGCGGCGAGAGCGCCTTCTCCCATATACGCCGTGCCGACCGCCTCTATTACTACCCCTATCACGATTTTCGCGCAATCTCCAACTTGCTGGCTTCCGCCGCCATCGATCCCCAGGTACGTGAAATTCGCATTAATCTCTACCGGGTGGCAAAAAACTCCCAGGTGGTTGCTGCCCTGATCAATGCGGTGCGCAATAACAAAAAGGTGGTTGCGGTTGTGGAATTGCGCGCACGTTTTGATGAACTGGCCAATATCCACTGGTCAGAGGAACTGCGCGATGCCGGGGTCGAGGTGGTCTACGGGGTGCCCGGCTTAAAGGTGCACTGCAAACTGATCTCGATTATCCGGCGGGAAGAGGGGCAGACGCGATATTACAGTCATTTGGGCACGGGCAATTTCAACGAGAATACCGCGCGCATCTACTGTGACTTCAGCCTGCTCACCAGCAACCAGGCACTGGGGCGGGATGTCTACAACGTGTTTGAATTGATCCGTTCCACCCGGCGCCGTCCGGTATTTCAGCATATTGCGGTTTCACCGCTCACGAATCGCGCGGCCCTGATGCAGGCGATCGACAGGGAGATAGAGGCGGCAGCCCAGGGGCGCCGTGCCGAGCTGTTTTTCAAGTGCAACAACCTGGTGGACAGCCAGATGGTAGAGCGCCTCTACCGCGCCGGCGCTGCCGGGGTCAAGGTTCGCATTATCGTGCGCAGCATGTGCACGCTGGTCTGTGAAACCCCGGGGCTCTCGGAGAATATCCAGGTGATCAGCCTGGTGGACAAATTCCTGGAGCACGCGCGGGTGTATATTTTCCACAATGGGGGGGAGGAGTTGATATGGATGTCATCGGCGGACCTGATGACACGCAATCTGGATCACCGGGTCGAGGTGACCTTCCCCATCATCCAGAGCGTGCATCGCGGCATAGTGCGCAAAATCCTCGAGCTGCAATGGAGTGACAACCAGAAGGCGCGGATTCTGGATGCGGGGCAGAGCAACCGGCGTCTGGCCAGTAACACACCGCGGGGATGCCGCGCCCAGGATGCGATTTATCGCTATCTGAAACAGCACAGCACCGCCTGAGCCCCTCAGTCCGGGCTAAAGCCCACCAGTTGTCCGCGGCTAAAAGAGAAGCGATAGCGCTGCCCCACCTGCAGTTGTTCGCTGCAGGGAGATTGAATGGTCATGCGCGGATAGTGCGGTGTGATCGCCCAGGTCTGGAAGTCGTCGCCGGGCCCGCGGCCGATCAGCCAGTAGTAATCCCCGTTGTTGCAGAAGGCCTGCGGGGCACAGCGTTCTCCCCCCCACACGTAGGCGTTGACATCATACTGCACAGGCAGGCCGGGGTTTTCCCGAAAAGGTCTGCGCAGGTTGCTGGTAAAGAGGTAGAGATCGTCAAAGGGAATCGGGGGGAATCCCCGTGCGGGGGTTGTACAGCTGACAACCTGGGGTTTGCCGGTGATTCGCGTATGGGCTGGGGGCACCTTTTCCTTGCCCGCAATGGCCATTTCGCTGGGGAAGTAACCACAGCCGCTGGCGGATAGCAGGGCCAGGGCCACAGGGGTTGCACCCCATGCACGAATACGCACGCATCACCTGTTCAAGTAGCGGAGACCTTCTACCAATATAGCTATTTATTACCCAGCTACTGTCTGTGTGCAGACGCCGGGGAGCGGCGGCGAAAGCGCCACTTGCGCCGGTAGGGGAATGCGCTCTCCACATGGCCGGCGTGTATGCGATCCTGAAGCCGCTTCCAGTAACGGTAGTCGTAGAGATCACTGTGAAGCTTCTCGAAGGCGGCGCGCGCGGTGGGATTGCCGGAGAAAAACAGGCGGAACTCCTCGGGGAATACGTCCGCGTCATCTACCGTATACCAGGGCTTGTCCGCCAGTTCCTGCTCGGCGGTTTGCGCCTCGGGAATCTTGCGAAAGTGGCACTCGGTCAGAGGGCACAGCTCGTCGTAATCGTAGAAAACCACACGGCCGTGTCGGGTGACCCCAAAATTTTTCAGGAGCATATCGCCGGGGAAGATATTGGCGGCGGCCAGTTGCTTGATGGCGTTGCCGTACTCCTCCATGGCTTCGCGGGTTTCCTCTTTGCTGGCGCTTTGCAAATACAGATTGAGCGGCTCCATGCGCCGCTCTACATAGAGATGCCTGATAATGACCCACTTGTCGGTGATCAACAGCTTGGAGGGTGCAAGATTTTGTAGTTCCTGCAGCAACGCCTCACTGAAGCGGTTGCGGTAGAAAATAAAGTTGGTGTATTCCTGGGTGTCCGCCATGCGCCCGACCCGGTCGGAGCGGGATACGAACTTGTATTGTTCGCGGACAATTTTTTCAGTGACGGTTTTTGGTCGGTCGAAGTGGTCCTTAATCACTTTAAATACCACCGGGTAAGAGGGCAGGGTAAACACACTCATCACCATGCCCTTGATGCCCGGCGCAATCACAAATTGATCGTTGCTCACTTTCATATGGGCGAGAATATGCCGGTAGAACTCTGTCTTGCCGTGTTTGTGGAAGCCGATCGAATTATACAGTTCGGACCTTTCCTTCAGGGGCATAATTGTGGAGAGAAAGCGCACGAAACGGGAGGGAATGGGCGCGTCCACCATAAAGTAAGAGCGGGTAAAGCTGAAGATGATACTGGCGGAATCGTTACTGTGCAGCAGGGTGTCGACAAAGACGCCGCCGCGGCCATTGTTCAGACAGGGCAGAATTATGGGCACCACTTCACCGTGAAAGATCATACGCCCGACCAGGTAGGCGGCTTTGTTGCGATAGAACACCGACTCCAGCATGTCCACACGCAGTTGTTTCGCGCTCTCCAGATTGGCCAGTGGCACCGAGCGCAGAGCGGCACAGATATTCTCCACATCGCGCGGCAGATTTTCCCAGGGGACGGAGAAACCGAAGTCCGTGAGGATCTCTCCCACCATCTGTTCGAGACCATCGCGGGCGCTGTAGCTGATATAGATACTGTAATCCCTGAGGGGCTTGTCGTCGGGGGTGCGCGAGGGTTTCACAAAAATATTACTGTCGTGAATATGGGCGTGGTCGAACTGGCTGCAAAAGACCGAGTTAAAGAAGGTTTCGGCGATTTCGTAATTGCTGTGACTGGCGATCAACTGCGCGTAGGTGGCGCGGGCATCCCGCCATAGCGCCAGGTGGCTGGTGTCTTTGCTGGTGACGGAGTGCACCAGTCTTAACACCTGGTTGACCTTGGTTTTATACAGGTCGATGCGCGCTTTGCTGACCTGTCGCACCGCCTGCCAGGCAGCGGTTTCGAAGCGCGCCTTGGCGCCCAGGGTGATGTTCTGAAAATCTGCAAAGTACGCATCGAAGCCATTCAGGATGGTTTTGGCGATGCGGCGGGCGGTCGGTGAGTGGTTGGTCATACACTAGACTTTGGTTCTGGGGCACAGGGTATCAACCCGGCCATCAAACCCGTCTTCCGGGATTTGTTTGATGGCCACCTCTGAAATACTGGCGCAATTTCGTACCGTTGTTGTTTGGGATCTGATGTCGGCCTGCGATCTGCACTGGAGCGCGAAAGGATAGTAGCACGGTACGCCGGGGTAACAATTGAACGATTGGATCAACAGCTTTGTCATTTTCTTCGCAGTGATCGACCCGGTGGGTACACTGCCGGTATTTATTGCGGTTACCGCCGGACACGCCGAATGGAAAAAGCGCAGGATCGCTTGTCTGGCAGTGCTGGTTGCCACCGCTATTCTGTTGTTCTTTTTGATTGCGGGTCAGTTTTTACTGGAGGCCATGGGGGTGCCGCTGTCCGCTTTTGAGGTTGCCGGTGGCACTGTGCTGTTCCTGTTTGCCCTCACCATGATTTTTGGCGAAAGCAAGCCCGAACAGGAGATGGAATTTGTGCGGGAGGGCCATGAAACGGCCATATTTCCCCTGGCGGTGCCCTCGATTGCTTCACCCGGGGCAATGCTCGCGGCCGTTGTTCTGACAGACAATAATCGCTTCAATGTGATGCATCAATTGAAAGCCGCGTCGGCAATGCTGGCTGTATTGCTGATCGTGCTGGTGCTCATACTGATGGCCAAGTGGGTGTACCGTTTAATTGGACCTGCCGGTGCCAGTATTGTCAGCCGGGTAATGGGGCTTATTTTGGCCTCGGTGGCAACAACGAATGTATTGCTGGGGATTCAGCAGTTCTTCTCAATCTGATTTGTAGCGCTTCTATCGGGATGGGGGTATCGGTAGACACCCACCGCTGTAAAACTCAACACTTAACAGGATCTCCAGGCTCTGTGGAGGGCGGAGCAGACCCTAGCTGCCCACCTCCCTGCCATCGACCCGGTAGATGGCCAGTACCGACGGGCGTGGCGGGGACTGCGGGTCGTTATCTGGCCAGCGGTGCAGGGGGTTGTCATAGGTGGAACTGCGCCCTTGCGCGGGGTGTTGTACAGACACAAACAGGGTTTTGCCATCGGGTGTAAATTCCGGGCCACAGGCTTCGGCACCCCGCGGGCATCCAAAAAAGTGCTTTGGCGCGGCGCGCAGGGGGCCCTCGGTGGCCATGGCCCAGAGACCGTCGTGAAAACCAAAGCGCTCGCAACCATCGGTGGCTATCCACATATTGCCGCGGGGGTCGAAGGCGACATTGTCCGGATTGGCAAACCAGCCGTGGGGAGAGATGCTGTCGCTGGACTGCTGGCCATAGGCACCCCGCTCGGCGGGGTCCCCGGCATTGGGATCGCCTCCGAGTAAAAAGTGCTGCCACTGGAAATGATCGCTTGTGTGGTCGCGGTGACCTGTGGTCCCCGGCGGTGCAATTTCCAGGACGTGGCCGCGGGTATTGCGCGCGCGGGGGTTGGCGGCATCGATATCGCTTTTGCGACGCTGTTTGTTTTTGGTCAGCATCACGTAGGTGCAGTCATTATGGGGGTTGGTCTCCACGTCCTCGGGGCGATCCATGGGGGTGGCGCCCAGTAGAGCCGCGGCGCGGCGTGCATCGATCAGAACATCGGCCTGGTTGCGAAACCCGTTCCTTTCTGTGAGCGGCCCCTGCCCATAGCGCAGCGCCAGCCACTCCCCCTGGCCATTGTCTGCAAACCTTGCGGCGTAGAGTGTGCCTTCGGTCAGCAGTTCCCGGTTGCCGGCATGGTCTTCGGGCCGATAGATGCCCCGGGAGATAAAGCGGTAGACAAACTGGTGTTCGTCATCGTCGCCACCGTAGGCCACCACCGCCTGGCCAGGCTTGCACACTAGGGTAAATCCCTCGTGCTCAAAGCGCCCCAGTGCTGTGAGCTTGCGCGGTCTGGAGGCTGGATTGTAGGGGTTGTATTCCACCATCCAGCCAAAGCGGTTGGGTTCGTTGGGCTCCACCTGGATATCGAAGCGGCGATCATAGTTCCCCCAGTTGCGGTTCGAGGGGGTGATACCAAAGTTGCGATGATTGCGCGCCTCGCGGGGGTCTTCTATTTTTTCGGGGTCCCCTTGAAAGGCACTGCCAAATCCCTCTTCCGCGATCAGTACTGTCCCCCAGGGGGTTTTGCCGCCCGCGCAGTTGCCGATGGTGCCCAGCACCTGTCTGCCAGTGGGGTCTTCTGCCGTGCGCAGTCGCTTGTCCCCCGCGGCCGGGCCGCTGATGTCCATTGCCGTGGTTGCGGTAATTCGCCGGTTGTAGGGACTGCTTAATTGTATCTGCCAGCCATCCGGGCCGCGCTCGATTTCCACGACCGAGTGACCGCAGGCGGCCTGCTCCACCGCTACATGCGCGCCACTGACACCGCGAGTGGCGCTGTATGCGTCATTGTAGCCGGAAAACATCAGGTGGGGCTGGGTGTATTCGTGATTGACACACAACAGGCCGCGATCGCTGTTGCGGCTCTGGGCGTGCATATCCCCCCGGTTCGAAGGGGCATTCGGAGCCAGCGGCATAAAAGCGATGAAATCATTGTTGTAGCCAAAACGCTGTTGCTGGCTTTTGCTGTCCAGGCTTTCCGGGCGAAAAGGTGCGTCTGTCTCAAGGATGGCATCCCCCCAGCGCAGTAGTATGTCGGCGCGGTAACCCTCAGGCAGGTGGTGTTCGGAATCCAGGGTGTGTGGAATTTCCGTAAAAGAGAGGTTATCCCTGCGGCTTTTTTTATCCTTGCTGCTGCAGCCGGGCAACAGCATGAGTTTGCCGGCAGCCCCGGCAGCCGCTGCGCTACCCAGGGTTTTCAGCAGGGTGCGTCGCGGGGGTTGATTGGGTTCCTGGCTCACATTTTGCTCCGATAAAGGACGTTGATGGGTGTGATCCGTCGTCTTGATGGATCTCCGCGGTACTGAGCGGGCACCGGGCTGTACCCACTCTATAGCAAACGCTAGTCCACGCACGCTTCAGCTTTTCATAGGGAGATTAGCGATCAAATTTGAAGGATTAATGACACCTTAAAAAAAACGTCACGCAACAGTCATAGTCACCGCTTAGTCTGCGCAGCGCTTAAAGACGCCACCGGCAAAGTGGGAGTGGGGATGTGATGAAATATAAAAGCCAGTGTTTGCGGCGGCTGGACATGCCTTTGATGGCGCTCGCTGCTGCCTTTAGTGCGGCAGGTGCGATTGCGCAGCAAGACGGACCACAGGCCATGGAGACGGTAGTGGTTACTGCCCAGGCCAGCAATGCACGCAGTGATATGGAACGTCAACGGGACGCCAATAAACTGGTGGCGGTGCAGACATCCGATGCGATCGGTGAACTGCCGGATGCGAATGTGACCGAGGCACTGCAGAGAATGCCCGGTGTATTTATTGCCCGCGATCAGGGCGAAGGCCGCTTTGTGGGCGTGCGCGGAATAGATCCCAACCTGAATGCTGCGACGATCAATGGGATAAGCCTGCCTGCACCGGAAACCGATAGCCGTGCCGTGGCTCTGGATGTTATCCCCTCGGATTTGCTCGCCACCCTGGAAGTCTTTAAGACCCTGACCCCGGATATGAGTGCCGATTCGATTGGTGGGGCCATCGAAATCAAGAGCCTCAATGCCCTGGATTACGAAGACAGCCGATACAAGTTCAGTGCCGAGAACAGCTACAGCAGCCTGCAGGAAGAAAACAGCCCCAAACTTGCCGCGAGCATGACTCGGGTATTTGCTTTGCCCAGTGACAGAAGGCTGGGTGTGGCCCTGGCCGTCAGCCAGCAAAAACGCCATTTCGGCTCGGAGAATATCGAAACCGATGGCCGCTGGGAGCGCTTTAGCGCAGTGGATGGCAGCACCGGTATCGGTGCCAGTGAGATTGAGCAGCGCGACTACACAATCACGCGGGAGCGCACCGGCGTTGCGGCCAATTTTGATCTGGATCTCGGCAATGAGGCCAGCCTCTACCTGCACAGTCTGTATTCAGACTTCTCAGACGAGGAAATCCGCCAGCGCAATGCCTGGAAACTGGATGCGGAGCGGGATGCGCCGGAAAGTATCTCGGATAATTCGGTAGAGTGGGAGGAGGCAGCGCTGGAAAAATCCCTCAAGGATCGTCGGGAACAACAGGAAATTCTCTCTGTGGTTTTCGGTGGCGAGCACTATTTTGACCTTTGGAATTTCTCCTATGCCCTGGGATACTCTCACGCAGAGGAATCGGAGCCCCACCGCCGCGATACCACTTTTATTCTAAAACCACTGCGCCTGGGATACGTGGAAGCCGGTAAAACCCCGCGTATGGCCGTGGGCAGTGAAGGGCTGGAGAAAGTGCTGGACCCGGCCAGCTACCAGCTGGATGAACTGGTCATCGAGGACAATCACACCGAGGACGGGGAACTGAGCCTGCGCCTGGATTTCAGTCGTGAACTCGAATGGGCCGGCAATCCGTCCACCGTACAGTTTGGCCTGCACGAGCGTCAGCGGAAAAAGCAAGGGGACTTGAACGCGACGGTCTACGAGAGTTTCGCAGGCGATTACACTCTGGCTGACTTTGTCCGCAACGACATTGATTACCATCTGGATACTTTTGGTCCGGGCATCAATGCCGGCAGCCTCAATCGTTTTATCAACGCCAATCTCGCCGACTTTGCGCTGGATAAAGCCGAAACTGCACTGTCTTCTGCGCGCGATTACACCATGCGCGAGGATATCAGTGCGCTCTATGTTATGAATACGGTGGATTTGCAGCGATCCCAATGGGTCTTTGGGGTGCGCTATGAGTATACAGACTTCACTGCCGAGGGTGTGCGGGTGGTTGAGTCGGAGGAGCCCATTCCCCAGGCCGAGCTTATTGCCGAAGGGGTCTATGCCAGTGGAGTCGAGTACCGGCGTGACTATGGGCTGTTTTTCCCCAGTGTCAATTTCAGATACGACTACAACGACAACATCGTACTCCGTGCGGCTTATGGCGAGTCCCTGTCGCGACCCTCGTTTGGTTACCTGAACCCCTCTCCAGCCAAAATCGAGTACGATGAGGGCGAGTTGAAAGTGGAAGCGGGCAACCCCGGCCTGCAACCTTACCAATCCCGCAATCTGGATTT
Organism: uncultured Microbulbifer sp.; assembly: GCF_947489355.1. GTDB lineage: Bacteria > Pseudomonadota > Gammaproteobacteria > Pseudomonadales > Cellvibrionaceae > Microbulbifer. Next base: position 91,909 of record NZ_CANLDD010000007.1, read on the forward strand.
CTCCGCCGAGTACTACGCCGATCAGTTGGGTATGTTTTCTGTAGGCCTGTTTCACAAGCACATAGACCATTTTATTGTCCTGTCCGATGCATCCAGCACAGCGGATTTCCGTCAGTATGTGGGGACTCTGCCGGTGGAGGAAGCGGAAGTCCTGCAGCCCATGAATGGCGACAACGCCCGTATCGGTGGCGTTGAGCTGGCCTGGACCAGGGGCTTTGACAATGGCTTTTTGCTGCGCGCCAACGCCACCTTGACGGATTCTCATGCGCGCCTTGGCCTGGGGGCGGACAGGCAGCGCGGTGACAGCATCTCCCTGCCCTCGCAGGCAGATGTGGTGGGCAACTTTGTCGTGGGTTACGAGCGCGATGCATTCAGCCTGCGTTTGTCCGCCGCTTTCCGCGGTGAACGCCTGTTGGAAGTGGATCTTGAAAACGCGGCAGGTGATCGCTATGAGGATGATCACCTGCAGCTGGATTTTTCCGCCCGCTACCGTTTTGACAACGGTCTGCAGTTGACCTTCACCGGAGTGAATCTCACCGATGAACCCTATTATGTGCACAGTGCCGGTTTCAATGGGCAATATGAAGAGTATGGTCCCACCTATGCACTGGGCCTGAGCTATAGCAGCTTTTATTGATCCAACAGGTATTTTGGGGCCTGTTTGCCGCCAGTCGCCCATCAATCCCGGTGCAACTGTCCCGGGCCCTATTCAGTGGCAATCTCAGCGATTGCCACTGGTGAAAGCCGGTTGTGGCAGGGCGGGCTTTAAGCACACCCGGTGAACCAGTTGGGATTTTGTTGTTTTGTCTTTATTGATTTGATGTCTGATATGAAAAGAACGTGTTTTTGTACTGCAGGTATACTGCTGGGCGCTCTTCTGAGCGGTTGTGATGGTACATCCGATACCCCTTTACAGGGGGAGAAAAAACTGCCGAGGCAGGAAATTGCTCTGGGCGCTATTAAAGCGGAGCAGATGGTGCCGGTGCAGCTTGACGGCCGGCAACGCCTTCTCTTGGCCAGTGAGCGCCGTGGACTGCTTTTGCTGGATTGGGGTGGTGACACCCTGGCGGCACAAGCGGGCAACCTGGAGCAACTGGCCGCGCAGGAACAGGCAGATGGCAGTGTACTGGTGGCCGCTTACAGCGATGCGCAGGCACAAATAAGCCTGTACAGGATACGCCAGCCCTCTTCCGGCGAAGGTCCGGCGATCCAATACCTCGGCAGCCGCTCCGACTTGCCCCCGCAAAGTGCTCTGTGTTTTTCCCGCCAGGGGAATCACACCCAACTGTTCGCCATCGGAGAAGACGGTCTGGGGCACGAGTATCTGATCAAGCCGGGCATCCGGCAGTGGGCATTGATTGAGGTGCGCTCGCTGTACTTCGGTGAGCAGGTCAATGCCTGTGCGGTGGATGTGATCACCCAGCGCCTGCTGATATCCCAGCCCCCCCTTGGCGTGATCAGCCTGAATGCCGATGCTGAAAAGGATGAGGAACGCAAGTTATTGATATCGACCGCGCAGCTTGGTGAGGATTTTGGCGGCTTGTGGGTAGAGCCTGCCACTAACCATATGTGGCTGGCTGCAGGTGATCAGTTGCAGCGCTACGACCTGCAGGCCGCGGACGCTGGACCCCAGTGGCGTATTCATATTGCGCAGGCACACAACCCGGTTTCCCTTGCGCTGCTGGATGGATCACTGCTGGTGCTGGATAACGACAGGGATGCCCTGTTGTATTTTGATGCATCGCCGCCGCTATCGGGGCTGCGGGAAGCGCCCTCGGGAACCGGTGTAGTCGCTGCGCGTATTCCCGCTCGGGCCCAGACACAGCCCGTGGTATCCGCCGGTGATGCCGCCGATGATCCGGCAATCTGGGTCAACCCCGAAGCGCCGGAAAACAGCCTGATTTTTGGCACCGATAAAAAAAGGGGCCTGAATGTCTACGATTTATCCGGCAGACTGGTTCAGCACTTTGCGGTGGGACGTGTGAACAATGTGGATATACGCCCTATAACGCACCCCCGCTATCGCGCCCTCGCGGCCGCATCCAACCGCACAACACCGGGTGTCGATCTGTTCGCCATTGACAGGAGCGGGCGAGTGGAACATCTGGGCCTGCGTTCAGTTAGCCTGCAAGATCCCTATGGTCTGTGCCTCTACCGGAATGGCAATGACCTCCTGGCCTGGGTTTCCGATAAAGTAGGTGCCCTGCACCAGATGAAAATCCAGGTGCCCGAGGATGGTCAAAACTGGCAGCTGCACCAGAGTGCCCGACTGGATGTCGGCAGCCAGGTGGAAGGCTGCGTGGTGGACGACGAAAACGCACGGCTGTTCTTTGGCGAGGAGGATCTCGGGGTATGGCGGCTGGACCTGGACGCCTTTGATGCCGGTGGTGCGCGACCGCAGTTGGTGGCGGAAGCGGACGAAGAAAACCTGGTTGCGGATGTGGAAGGTCTGGGATTATACAGGGCGGGCGATAGCGGCTACCTGGTCGTTTCCAGCCAGGGCAATGACAGCTATGCATTGTACAGTCGCGATGGCAACGAATTTATTGGCAATTTCCGCCTGGGTCCGAATATCCACGCGGGCATAGATGCCAGCTCGGAAACCGACGGCTTGGCAGTAACCAGTGCCAATCTGGGCGCCGAATATCCGCAGGGATTGTTGGTTGTTCAGGACGGTCGTAACCGTATGCCCGATGCGGCACAGAATTTCAAACTGGTATCCTGGCAGGATATTCGTGAAGCGCTGGCGCTGCCAGATACCAATGAACCTTGAAGCCTGATACTGAGCTGTGTTGCCCTTCAGTGCCCCTCGATACGGTGTTTTGCACAAAGCGGAATTTCACGGGATAGGGCAATACAGTACAGGCCGACAGCACAGAGAATGCAAAGCTGTCTCGGATAGGTTCAGTCCGACACGCCTTTAGAGGCGCTTGGTTGGCCACTTTTGGCAGGCTGAACTATCCGGACTTACCTGTATCCGGGGGGATACCGCGGAAGTATGAACGGTGGCGCAAGGTAGTGCTCTGGAGAAAGAAAAGCCACCCATTTTTGGCATGATCCAGCGGGGTGGCCAGGTTGCGATACGCATGCTTGCAAATGTTAAACAAGCAACGATTCGACCGTTAGTTGAGGCCACTATCGCTCCGGGCACTTTGGTTTACACAGATGAATACAACATTTATGACCGATTGGAAGAGTGGGGTTACGAACACAAGTCTGTTTGCCACAGTGTTGGCTAGTATGCTCGGGACGAAGATGGTGACGGTTTTCATGAAGTTTATGTGAATACTATAGAGGGTTTCTGGTCTTTGTTGCGGTCCTGGTTACGCTTCCATCGAGGGATATCACACGAGAGACTTCCTCTGTATCTGAGTTTCTGCACAATATTAAGCGCAGAGGAAAGGCTGCTATTTCAGGTTTGCTTAACCTACTGCTGGGCTAACTCCCTGGAATCCATAAAGAGCCACAAGTTTTTAAAAAACGGCGCCTCTGGTAAGCGCTGAGCAAAAAATTTTTGAACCTGTTTTTTTTAAAGCAAAGCTACGGATTCAGGAATATTTCAAGCGCTGGTAGTAGATCCGGACATGGAATGGGCTTTCATTGATGGGAGTTACGCTAAAGCGCACCAACACAGTAGCGGTGCTGCTAGTAATCAGGATGAGGCGATAGGGAAAAGTCGGGCGGGGAACACAAGCAGGACCCATTTAGCGGTTGACGCCTACGGGCTTCCGGTTGCATTTGAAGTTACGGGTGGTCAAGTAAATGACTGCACGCAAGCTCCAAGCTTGATCGCCAAGATTGAGGGTGTCGAAACAATTGTCGCGGACAAAGGTTATGATGGCGAGGGTCTACGGAAGCAGATTGCGCAACAGGGTGCCAAGGCAGTGATTCCTAGAAGGCGCAATTCCGTGGAAGGCAACGCGGATTTGGATAGGCGGCTCTACAGAAATTGGTATATGGTAGAGAGTGCTTTTGCACGATTGAAACACCCGCGCGCGATTGCCTCACGTTTCGACAAGCTTAATAGTTGCTATCAAAGCACAGTAGCTATGGCTTGTGCCTTCCCATGGCTATCTATGTGAAAGACAGCCCCTAGCCTGCGGGTGGCGGTGGGGCCTCCGCGGTTGTGTGGGCGGATGGAGCGCCCTGGCTGTCAATCCAGTTGTCCATACGGGCTTCAAGGATATTGAGGGGCAGGGCGCCGGCGCCCAGCAGCGTATCGTGGAAGCGGCGGATATCGAAGTTGCTGCCGAAGCCTTGTTCCGCTTTCGCCCGCAGTGCCCGAATTTTTAGCTGCCCCAGCTTGTAGGCCAGGGCCTGGCCGGGCCACACCAGGTAGCGGTCGATTTCCACGGTAACATCGTGCAGGGGTTTGGCACTGTTTTCCATAAAGTAGGCAATGGCCTGTTCGCGGTGCCAGCCCAGCTGGTGCATCCCGGTATCCACCACCAGGCGCACTGCGCGCCACATATCGTAGGTCAGGGCACCGAACTCACTGTAAGGGTCCTGGTACAGCCCCAGATCGTAGCCGAGGCTCTCGGAGTAGAGGCCCCAGCCCTCCACAAAGGCCGTGTACAGGGCCAGGCGGCGCAGGGGGTGAATCTCGCTCTGTTCCTGGGCCAGGGCGATCTGCAGGTGGTGGCCGGGCATGGCCTCGTGCACGGTGAGGGCCTCCATCTCCCACTTGGGGCGGCTGGGCAGATTGTAGGTATTGGCGAAGAAGATCCCCGCGCGGCCGGCCTCGCTGGAGCCCGGCTGGTAGTAGGCCGTGGTTTGCGACTGCTCGGAATAGCCGGGGATGGGTTCAACCCCGTAGGGCAGGCGCGGCAGGGTACCGAACAGGGCTGGCAGCTTGCCGTCGATGCGCTTGGCGATGGCGCGGTAATCCCGCAGCAGCGCTTCGCGACTGCTGTGATAGAACTGCGCATCTGTGCGCAGGAATTCGGTAAACGCCTTGAAGTCGCCCTGGAAACCGGTCTTGCGGATGATCTTCTCCATCTCCCCGCGGATGCGCTTGACCTCCGCCAGGCCGATGCGGTGTATCTCCTCGGGGCTCAGATCCGTGGTGGTGTTCTGGCGGACTTTATGGGCATACCAGCGCGATCCGTCGGGACGACTGGAGAGGGCAATGTCCACCTGTGCTGCGGGGATATACTCGCGTTCCACAAACCCGGCCAGATCCCGCCAGGCCGGCACCAGCTGCTCGCTGTAGAGAGCGTAGGCACGCTGTTGTAGGCTGCGCTGCCGGGCGGCGGGCATGTCGCCGGGCATTTCCGCGAAAGCTTTGAGCAGCGGGCTTTGTTGTGGGGATGCGGGGATCAGGGCGCGGATCTGGCGGGACAGGTCGCGCAGGGTGATTTGTGGCGGCGTCACCTGCTGTTTGAGCCCCAGGCGCATCAGCGCCTGGGTTTGCGCCACCAGTGCGGGGAGCTTTTGCAGGCGCGCCAACAGGGTGTCGTAGTCCGCAGCGGTGCGGCGGGGCATGCTGTTGAGCACCGCCGGCACACTGCGCTGGATACCGCTCATGTGGGTGAGCGGCTGCAGGTGATCCGGGAACTGGAAACCCTTCACTGCGCCGAGCAGATCCTGGTACAGCAGCTGGTAGTCGAGCTGCTGTGCTGCGGGCAGGGCGCTTGTGTCGATATTGCGGGTGGCGCCCAGCAGGCGCCGGGTCTGCGCCTGGCGCCGCTCAATACCGGCGATCGAATTGTCCACCCAGCGGTCATTCTGGCCGGGGTAGCCTTCGTAGGTGGCCTGGCTGGGGAAGCTTTCCATCAGCCAGCGGTAGCGCAGGTCCTGCAGGGCAATCAGTCGCTCGGAGGCGCTCTCGGTGGGCAGGGCTTCGAAGGCGCGCCCGAAGGCTTCCCGATCCATGGCGGTGGCACTGTAACTGACGAGCAGGCCCAAGGATAAGACAAGGGCTTTCCTGAAGAATGACATTTCCCCTCCCATACAATGCGGAATCCGCTGTAGAAATACCTGCGCGCAGGCTAGTCAGTTGACCGCTGCGGTGCGACTGCTGAAATCCCGCTGACTCAGGAGCTGCAGGCGCCGGCGTATCTGTTCTTCAATACCGGCGGCATTGAGGCCGATTCCGGCGAGCAGGTTGCCGTGTTTTCCGTGTTCAATCACCCGATCGGGCAGCCCCAGTTGCAATACCGGCAGGGTCCTGGCGGTGCTGTTGAGGTACTCCAGTACGGCGCTGCCGGCGCCGCCGGCCACGGTGTTTTCTTCGATGGTGACCAGGAGCTGGTGGTTCCCGGCAAGTTCATCGATCAGTGCCTGGTCCAGGGGTTTGACCCAGCGCATATCCGCCACCGTTGCTCCCAGGCGTTCCGCCGCTGCGACGGCTGGTGCCAGCAGGGCGCCGAAATTCAAGATGGCCACGCCGCTGCCCTGATGCAGCAGATGGCCTCTGCCGAGGGGCAGCGCGCGCAATTCCCCTTCTACCTGGGCGCCCGGACCAGTGCCGCGAGGATAGCGCACCGCGGCGGGGCCCTGGTGCTGGTAGGCGGTAGTCAGCAGCTGGCGACATTCGTTTTCATCGCTGGGGGCGGCAATGGCCAGATTGGGCAGGCAGCGCATAAAGGTCAGGTCAAAGCTGCCCGCGTGGGTGGGGCCGTCCTCACCCACGAGGCCGGCGCGGTCGATGGCAAAGGTGACATCCAGGTTCTGGATAGCCACATCGTGCACCAATTGGTCGTAGCCCCGCTGCAGGAAGGTAGAGTAGATGGCCACTACCGGTTTCTGTCCTTCGCAGGCGAGGCCGGCGGCGAGGGTCACGGCGTGCTGCTCAGCGATGGCGACATCGTGGAAGCGCTCGGGGAAGCGCTGGGAAAATTCCACCATGCCGGAGCCCTCGCACATGGCGGGGGTAATGCCGATCAGGCGCTCGTCGCGGGCGGCGGTATCGCACAGCCAGCGACCGAAGATATCCTGGTACTTGGGCGATTTCTTCCGGCCGGGTACGGCCACCTGGACCTTGCGCTCCGGCTCCAGCTTGTTCAGGGCGTGATAGCCCACTGGGTCCGCTTCAGCGGGCCCAAAGCCTTTGCCTTTGGTGGTGGCGATATGCAGAAGCTGGGGACCGGGCTGGCTGCGCAGGTTGCGCAGTGTGTGCACCAGGTCGTGCAGATTGTGTCCATCCAGCGGACCCACGTAGTTGAAGCCCAGTTCTTCGAACAGAGTGCCGGGCGTGATCATACCCTTGACATGCTCTTCCGTGCGCCGCGCCAGTTGCCAGGCCTTGGGAATTGCAGACAGTATCCTGCGGCTGCCTTCACGCATACTGAGGTAGGTCTTGCTGGCGAGGATCTTGGCAAAATAGGTGGCGAGCCCCCCCACATTTTTCGAGATCGACATACGGTTGTCATTGAGTACAACCAATATATCCCGGCCGGTGTGGGCGGCATGGTTGAGTGCCTCGAAGGCCATACCCGCGGTCATGGCGCCGTCGCCGATCACCGCCACCACCTTGCGCTCGTCGGGAGAGCCCAGTGCCATACCCAGGGCGGCGCCAATGGAGGTGCTGGAATGCCCAACCCCGAAGGTGTCGTAGGGGCTTTCGCTGCGTTTGGGGAAGCCGGACAGACCGCCTCGCTGGCGCATGGTGAGCATTTGTTCGCGGCGTCCGGTGAGAATCTTGTGGGGATAGGTCTGGTGGCCCACATCCCACACCAGGCGGTCTTCCGGGGTGTTGTAGATATAGTGCAGGGCAACAGTCAGCTCCACCACGCCGAGGCCGGCGCCGAAGTGCCCGCCGGTCTGGCCGACACAGTACAGCAGGTATTCACGCAGCTGGCTGGCGAGTTCGGGCAATTGGCGTTCATCAAGGGCGCGCAGCTGGGCCGGGTTGTCGATGGCATCGAGTAGCGGCGTATGCGGGCGGGTGCGTGGAATATCTTCGAGCATTAATCGGTTCAATGGCTACAGAGGGTGATAAGGGGGATTGTATGCCCGTGACGGCTATATTGCATCCTATGGGCGCAGCGGGTGCCGACTCAATGGCCGCGCTGAACGATGTAATCCGCCAGCTGTTGCAGTAAGCGGGTATCGCCGGGCAGGGGTTTGAGGGCATCCAGGGCCTGCTGGTGCAGGCCCTGCAGTTTTGCACGGGCGCCATCCACACCCAGCAGGGATACGTAGGTGGGCTTGTTGCGCAGGGCGTCTGCCCCCCGGGGCTTGCCCAAAACCGCGGTGTCTGCGGTGGTATCGAGGATGTCGTCCTGAACCTGGAAGGCCAGGCCTATGGCCTGGGCAAACAGGGTCACAGCCTCCAGCTGTTCCTCATCGGCGCCGCCAAGCAGTGCGCCCATGCGGGCGCTGGCGCAGATCAGGGCACCGGTCTTCAGGCGGTGCATGGGCTCCAGTTGCTCCAGGCTGAGGGCCTTGTCGACCGACGCCAGATCAATGGCCTGGCCCGCAACCATGCCCCGGCCACCGGATGCGGCGGCCAGCTCCTGCAGCAATCGCATTTTCAGTGCGGGCGCCAGGGTGTCCGCCAGCAGCAGTTCAAATGCCTGGGTCTGCAGGGCGTCGCCGGCGAGGATCGCGGTGGCTTCACCAAAGGCAATATGGCAGGTGGGGCGGCCCCGGCGCAGATCGTCATCGTCCATGGCCGGAAGATCGTCGTGGATCAGGGAGTAGGCGTGGATGCATTCCAGAGCTGCGGCCGTTGCATCGCAGCGGGCGGGATTGAATGCCTCCGTGCAAAAAACCTGTGCACAGGCGTAGACCAGCGCCGGGCGCAGGCGCTTGCCGGGTCCCAGCGCTGCGTATTGCATGGCCTCAAACAGGGGTTCTGCCCCCGCCGTGGGGCGGGAGAGTGCGTCTCGAATGCGGGTTTCAACCCGGGGGGCGGAACGCTGCAGCAATGCCTTCAGCGTTGCCGGCGGGGCAGCGGTGGTGCTAGGCATCTTTCGCGGCGTCGTCGGTGTCGAAAGGCAGCTCTTTAATGCCGCCACTCTCCTCCATCAGCAGTTTGACTTTCTGCTCCGCGCTCGCCAGTTTGCGCTGGCACTCGCGGGTGAGTTTCACACCCCGTTCGAAGTCGGACAGGGCTTCCTCCAGGGGAAGGTCCCCAGCCTCCAGGCGCTCCACCAGTTGTTCCAGTGCCTCCAGGCTCTCTTCAAAAGTTGCCGATTGTTTCTTTGCCGCCATAGCATCGCCTCGTCATTGCGGGGCAACCTTAGCCGTTGGCGCAGCAGGGGTCAATGCGGGGCGAGGCCGGGTGTCGGCACTTATTGGGTGGGCGCCTGCGGGGAGACCTCCCGAGACATCAGGTAATGTGCCAGGGCCCGTTTCTGGGCGCTGTCAAAATTGTAATTGGGCATCGGCGGGGTGGGTGCGTCGAAGTAATCCGCCAGGGTCTGCAAAGTATATTTACTGCGCAGGTTTTTTAAGGGTAACTGCTGCTGATGGCAGAGGCCGCAGCCATTGCTTTGGTACAGCTCGGCCCCGCTGCGGGCCGCAACGGCATCAACAGCGGGTGGAGTGTCCTGCGCCTTGAGCGGTGCCTCCTCCGGGGAGGCGGTGCGAAAACCGGGCGCACCACTGCTGGATAGACGATAGACAGCGCCTGCGTAATCGTCGGAGATATAAATGTTGCCATTGGTGTCCTCGGCGATCGCTACCGGCCGGCCGAACACCGCCTTGCGATCCTCGCTGAGAAAACCCCAGAGAAAATCCCGGTGCTCGATTTTACCACTTTGATTCCAGTGCAGAGAGACCACTTTGTAGCCGTCTTTGACACTGCGATTCCAGGAGCCGTGCAGGGCCACCAGAGCGGCATTGCGATAATCCGCGGGCTGTTTGGGGCTGCGCAGGAACTGCATCCCCAGTGGGGCGTTATGGGCCGCAAACGTGTGTACCGGAGGCACCGAGGTGGCAATCTTTTCCTCTATGGCGGGGGCCGCGTCAACGCCGAAATCCGGATCTGGCACCCGATCGCCATAGGCGTAGGGCCAGCCGTAAAACCCCCCCTGCCGGATTCGGTTGAGTTCATCGGGCGGCAGGTTGTCACCGAGCCAGTCGCGACCATTGTCTGTGGCGTAGAGACCGCCATCTCTCGGGGACCAGTCGAAGCCGACACTGTTGCGCAGGCCGGTGGCGAAGATTTCCAGGTCGCTGCCATCGGGGCGCAAGCGCATAATGGTGGCGCGACGGGGGTCTTTTTCAATACACACATTACAACTGGAGCCACTGCTTAAATACAGCCAGCCATCGGGACCCATATCGATGGTTTTGGTCCAGTGGCCGTCATCTTCCAGTCCTTCGACAATTCTCTGGTAACTGCCGGCGAGACGGGCATCCGAGTGATCAAAGGGGACGCGCCCCACCGCATCACTCTCGGCAATATACAGCCAGCCCTCATGGAGGAGCAGGCCGTGGGGGCGGTGCAGGTCATCAATAAGGACACGCTGGCCGTCTGCACGGCCATCGCCGTTGCGGTCGGCAAACAGGAGCGAAACCTGGCCGCTCCTGGGTTGAGAAACGAGCACGTCTCCGGAGCGGGTGATCGCCAGCCAGCGGGCATTGGGTACCTTGCCGGCAAACAGCTGGAGGGTATATCCCTGTGCCGGGGACAGGTTGTCGGTGACCTTCTGCTGTGTTGTCTTTGCGCCGCCAATGATCTGACGCCAGGGCACACTGATACCCGAAGCAACGGCAGCCAGGGTGGTTGAAACTATCGCGCTGAGGATAAGCAAAAATATTAGCGTATATTTCAACATTTTATTCCCGAATTGGATTGAACTTGAAATAGAGACAGTTATAGTGGCCGCGTTCTTTTCTTGAGCCCCGTTTTACCACAGTGCGCACTTCAAATCTCTCTTAATGTGAAGGGTATCTCTCACAATGTGAGATATTTCTTACATAAAATTCAGCAGATTACCCCTACTTTTTTCTCACTTGATGTCCATAATTAACGGGCAGGGATGCATAAGGGACTGCACTTTTGCGGCAAGGGATAAATGGAATGCGCCGCTGGCCCTAAGGATATGGGCTCCATCCTGTGAGACGCACCGCCCAGGCCGGATTGCCTGGGCGGTGTTTTAATCCCTTTAACAAAATTGCCTCTATTCTTTTTTTGTATTGAACAGTCATTATGCCAATGGATTTGGCAGCGATGTATTTGCAATGGTCCCTCTAAAGTGGTTGCCTCTTTCTGCAGGTGACGAAGCGTCTATCTGGAATTTGTAATCTTAATCCGCTTTAATGGGGAGAGGCTGGCCAATTTTGCTCCGGCCCGGCGGAGGGTGGCGCATTCAGTAATCCATTGGCAGAGGTATCGGTTTCCCCCCAGGCTGCATTGCGATGCCGGATAGCTGCCGTTTTGCCGGTCGTAACTCCAACGGGCCAATCCAGTGTCTCCACAGGATTTTTCTTTTTGTGGGCGCAAACAGTATTTGCTTGTGCCAAATCCCGCTGCCCCCTTTTCCTTCCGATTTCTCCAAATTGCCATTGCAGGGTCTGGTGCTGTTTAAAAATAGTCACTTTGGTGTCTGGGATGAGTGGATTGCCCGACCGATTTTTTCTTTTGGATTGTGGGGAGGCAGCGCTGTGCAAGCGAGAATTTTACGCCTGAATCTGGCCGGGCAACCGCTCGAGTGGCTCTCTTGGCAGGAGGCGGCCTGCCTGTATGTGCGGGAACTGGTGACCTGGTCCTTAGGCGGTGTGGTGCTGCGGGTTCGGGGCGGGTTTAACCGCAGCGGCGAGCGCTCCGGCCTGGACCTGGCGGCAATTATTGCCTGCGGGGGGACGCGTATGGCACGCCCGCGCAGCCGCCCACCCCTGACAAACCGGGCGCTGTTTTTTCGCGATGTACATACCTGCCTATATTGTGGTATTTCGTTCAAATCCGATGAGCTGACCCGTGATCACGTGATTCCAATTTCAAAAGGGGGCATCGATTCCTGGGAGAATGTGGTGACTGCCTGTAGGCGTTGCAACCAACATAAAGGCCATCACCTGCTTGAAGATATTACTATGGAGCTACTGGCGCTGCCGTTTTGTCCTAATGCGGCGGAATATCTGGCGTTGATTAACAGTGAGCGGATCCGCGGTGATCAGATGGAATTCCTGCGCGGCCAATTTTCCCGGCGTAGGCAGCAGGATTGGCTACTGCATTGAAGCCCGAAAGGAAAAAGGGCGCTGAGTGACAGGCGTTAGCGCATCTGGGAAACGGCAGCGTGAATCAGGCTGGTGAGATACCGGGTAAAATTGTGGCCGTGATTTTCCAGCATTTTTGGGAACATGGAATTTGGAGTCATGCCGGGAAAGGTATTGACCTCATTGAGGTAAAGTTCGCCGGCTTCTGTCAGGAAAAAATCAATTCTGGATAAATCCTTGAGCTTCAGTGCCTTAAAGGTGCGTATGGAGACGTCCTGGATCCAGTTCAGTTGCGTATCGGTCAGCCCCTGCGCCTCGACAAAGGTGGTGGCGCGGCTGCTTTCGGTATACTTCTCCCGGTAGGTATAAAAGGTATCTGCCGGTGCGCGCACTTCACCGGGGCGGGTGGCAATCAGTTCGTGATTATAAGTATAAACCGCCACCTCAAGCTCGCGCGCTTTCAGTGCCCGTTCCACCAGTACGTAGGGGGACAGACTGAATGCTTCCTCTACAGCCACTTTCAATGCCTCTGGGGAAGTGACCTTGTAACAGCCGACGGAAGACCCCTGATTGGAAGCTTTGACAAAAACTGCTCCCCAGGTCTCCAGCGCGGCGTTGGCTCTATCCAGCTCGGAAGGTTCAAAACTGTACAGGAACAGGTAGGGCGTGTTGCGTATTCCCAGGGCGCTCAGCCATAGTTTCGTATTGATTTTATTGAAGCAGATTTTGCTCGCTTCCGGGGCTGAACCGAAATAGGGGATGTCGAACATATCCAGCTGTGACTGCAGGTCGCCGGTCTCTCCGGGGTAACCGTGAATGGCCGGAATCACATAGTCCACATTCCAGGCGTTGCCTGCCTCGTCGCGAACTTTGCGGTCGTAAAAGATATGGTAAACCCGGCCCTCTCTATCCGTGAGGCAACCGTTGGTATCCATCTCCACTTGCATCAGGGCGATATCCCCGGCACTGGCCAGTTGCTCTTCGATAAAGGCTGCAGTGCGCAGGGAGACGGGATGTTCGCTGCCGCCACCGCCGCAAATGAGTAAGGTGTTGATCATACCGTTAGTCCGTTGTGGCATTCGTTGAGGGTGCGAGCAAAACCTGTCGGCACTGTTGTGGCATTGTTTTTGGTTGGGGCTTGGTCGGTTTGGCCTTTGTGCCATTCAGTATTGCGTAGAACTCGTCGCTGAACCACCAATCCAGGTCATTGCCGCAAGGCTCGGTGCGCACTGGTGCCTGGGGTTTACAGGTGCTGTCGTTGCGGGGACAGGTGAGACGAACATGAAAGTGGTAGTTGTGTCCCCACCAGGGGCGCACCTTGCGCAGCCACTCGCGGTTTGAACCGGTAATTTCACACAGGTGACGCTTGATGGTGGGGTGCACAAATATACGCTCGACGCGCTTGTCTTGTGCCGCCAGACGCAGGATTTGGGGGACCCGTTCATCCCAATTCTCCTCGATCAGGCGATGCCTGCGCGCATCCGCGAGAGGGATGGCAGAGATATTGTCGCGCTCCCATCTGGTCAGCGGGCGCTTTGCTGCGCGTAGATCCTGGGAGTACCAGATATCCACGTCCAGCCCCGTTTGGTGGCTGCTGTGTCCGCCACTGCCAAAGGGGCCACCTCGGGCCATGGACATATCGCCAATCTGTATGCGGCCAAGCTGGTTCTGCGCGACACTTTGGGAGAGATCTTGCAGAAAGGCGATGGTGTCCGGGTGTGCAAAGCGGCGCCCGCGGCCGGTGCGCACCAACTGGTAGCCCTCGCCACGCAGGGGGAGGGATTTACCACCGGCGAGACAGCCATTGGTGTAGGTGCCGATACTGGCGGCGTCCTGGGCGCTGGGTCTCTTTGCCGCTTCCCAGGCATTGGCCAGGACCCGATCCGGGCTGAGGGCGCTCACCGTGAGGGCGGTAAAAACCAGATAATAAAATAGCCGTTTAAGAGGCCCGGTTTTGGGGTGGCGGATGTGGATGTTGTCTGGTCTGGGGGGCTCGAAAAAAAGCTGCATGGGTCCCGGATTACCAATAAGTCACAAAGTCGGGCCGCAGCGGACACGGCCCCAAAGAGTATAGATAGACAGCGCACTAGCTCTGTGATGCAAGGATCTCTTTGCAGTTCCCTATCAGTTGATCCATCTCCTCATTGGTGCCGATGGAGATACGCAGGTATTCCCTGATACGGGGCTGATCGAAATAGCGCACGAGGATATCCCGCTTGCGCAGGGCCAGGTACAGTGCCTCGGCACCAGGCGCGGGGGGCTTGGCCAGGATAAAGTTTGCGCAGGAGGGGATAAGCGCAAAACCCAGTGCTTGCAGGGCCTGCTCGCTGCGCTGGCGGGTGGCGATAACCTTGCCACAGTTGTCATCGTGCCAGGCCCTGTCGCGAATAGCGGCGGTCGCCACCTGCTGGGCAATGGCATCAATGGGGTAGGGGTTAAAGGAATTCTTGGCCCGCAGCAGCCCCTGGATCAATGGCTCCTGCCCCATAGCGAATCCCAGCCGCAACCCCGCCAGGGCATAGGACTTCGATAGTGTGTGGATCACCAGCAGGTTCGGGTAGCGGTTGATCAGTGATATCGCGCTCTCTCCGCCAAAATCAATATAGGCTTCGTCGATGATGACGACGTGATGGGGTTGTAGCTGCAGCAGCGCTGCAATTTTTTCCAGCGAAAGGTAACACCCGGTGGGGGCATTGGGGTTGGGAATAATCACGCCCCCGGCCCTACTGGCAAAGTCCCGGACCTCTATCGTAAAGTCTTCCCTGAGGGGGACAGCGCGGTGGATTATACCGTAGAGCTGGCAGTAAACCGGGTAAAAATTGTAGGTGATATCGGGAAAAAGCAGGGGTTCCGGGCGGCGGAAGAAGCTGTAAAAACTCAGTGCCAGTACCTCGTCGGAACCATTGCCGACAAACACCTGTGCAGGTTTTAGCCCATAGCGATCGGCGATGGCACTGCGCAACTGGCGGGACTCCGGATCGGGATAGCGGCGCAGGGCATTGGCAAAGTCCCCCTTGGCAAGTAACGCCAGCGCCCGGGGCGATGGCGGATAGGGGTTTTCGTTGGTATTGAGCTTGATACAGGTTTCGCTGTCGGGTTGCTCGCCGGGCGTGTAGGGTTCCAGTTGTCCCAAATCAGGGCTCCAAAACACCCCACTCATGGCTCTACCTCTGTATTGATGCCTTTGTCGCCGCTGGAGGCGCTGGCTTTTGTGTCTGACTCGTCTTTTTCTATGGGAATATCGAACAGTGCCGGTGAGCCGGCAATAAACGCCTGCATGGGCACGGGTGTGCGCAGCAGCATATTATCGTATTTCAGTTCGGTGGAAATCTCTGGTGCCTCACTGAAGTCATTGAGGTTGCTGATACTCTCCACCAGGTTGAGCCCCAGAAAACCGATTGGCAGTACCAGTGCGACGGACCAGCGCCAGCCGCGGCCGAGGTTGGTCGCCAGGTAACAAGCGCACCAGAGCATCGACGGCAGTATGATGGCCAATACCGCGAAGTCGAGGGTCTCCATCCAACGGCCAATGGCGAAATTGTAATTCAGCACGCCGCTGAACCACTCCCAAACCGTATAGCTCAGAGCGCCGATCGCGGCGATGGACAGGTGTGCAAAGAAGTGGGTTTCGTGGCGCACCACCTTTCCCACAAAGGCCCAGGCGCCAGCGTACAGCACCAGCCCGATAACGACGCTCGCGAGGACATTAATGGCGATCGTCCACTCGTAGGTGCGCGCATAGCCCAGATAGCTGAGCAGCAGTGTGGAAAGGGCGACCCCAAAGGCTAGCAAGGCGGCTGTAGTGGGGCGGGACAGGCTTGAAAAGAGGCTTTCCAGCGAATGCAGGGGGGTCGCTTCCGCTACGACGTCGTTACAATAAAACAGTCGCAGGCGGGATTTGCCGCACTGCACCAGATCCCCGGAGGCGATCTGATGTGTCGAGATTGTGCAGGGCTTGATGGACCTGTTGTTGAGGTTACCCAGAAGCTGGCTGCCGTTGGTACTGTTCAGGTCCTGTAGGTAGTAGTGATCGTCGTCCCCCAGGCGGATTTCCGCGTGGCGGGCATCGGTATGAATATCCTCCAGGATGACATCGTTGCTGTAAGCGCGCCCCAGGGTAAACCGATCTCCGTCCATACGGTAGCGCGCCTGTACCCGATGGGCGCGGTTCAGTTCTTCAATAATCAGAGCCATTGGATCTCGCTTGTAAACTTTTCAAAAAAGGCGTCGGCGGATTCCCGGGTGAAACCGGACAGGGTGAAGTGGCTGACCAATGCGCGATTTTTCTGATCCACGCTGAGACTCAGGAAGAAAATATCGTACAGGTCGGGGAAATCCTTATAGCGTCTTACGCAGTAGCTGGTGCGTGTGGTCAGCGGTTTACGACCGCGCTCCGGCTTTGACACACGGTCATTGCCATTGCGCGGCTGGGAGGTGAATGCCTGGCGGCAGCGGAAGTTGGTCACATCCTCTTCCCCGGCGCTGTTGCCGGGGTAAAAGGTGCTCATCTGCTGCTCATATTCCGCGTAGAAGCGTGCCGGCAGCAGGTTTTCCGCCTCCAGCCAGAAAAATTCATATTCGACCCTGCCGGTATTAAAGTCGTCGGAGAGAAAGATCACGTCGTGCCCAGTACAGCCTTTGTCGATGCGCTTGATGGGACTGTCATCGCTCTCCTGGCTGTTGCCCCAGCATTTGATTGCCGGCACGATTTCCCCAACCACCTTGGCCTCTCCCAGGGCGCGGCGCTTCCAATCCGCCTGCAATATGGAATGGATGATGCGTTTCTGGTTCTCCTGCAATTGCTGGTAGGTCACCGCTTTGAGGTCCAGTTGGCCCTCTCGCTGATGGAAGTGCTTCAGCAGCGTGGAGAGCTTGTCGACCGGCACCAGAAAACTGACCTGGTTGCCGGCCGTTGCCACATTGATACCCACCACCTGGCCTGCGGTATTCATGGCAGGTCCGCCACTCATACCGGGATTGATGGAGCCGGCAAAGTGGATGCGGTCGTAAAAACTGCCGCCGGCGATACCGTTATAGGTACCGGGAATGAGCGTCATGCCCAGGTCCAGCGGATTGCCGAGAGACACGATGGTTTCGCCTTTTTTTGGTGCTTTCTCGGCCAGTTGCAGGTATTCCTTGCCGGGCTTGTCCTGACGCAGCAGGGCGAGGTCGTTCACCACATCAATATCCAGCAACGTCAGCACACCCTTGGTGCCATCGGTGGAGAGGTATTCCAGGGTGTATTTGTCGGGATCACTGACAGCCTGTGCGACCACGTGATAGTTGGTGGCAACCAGGCCATCGGCAGAGATCTGGAATCCGGAGCCAAGGCCGGCTTTGGAGTTGGAGGATTTTTCGATCAGGCGAATCTGGTAGAGGCTGCCGCGATAATCGCTGTAGAGCTGTTCATAGCCTTGCGCGACTGCCAGTGCAGACAGACTGCACAGTATCAAGGCCAAAAGGGATACGGAAGAATTCGGCATTTTGTTTGATTAAATTATGGACAGAAACAAGGATGGTACGGGATATAAGGTAGTGCAACAAGCGCGCGCCGCCGTTTGCAAGGCGGCGGTGTGCGCTGAAACTCCCACTATAGGTAGTCGGCAATTTTCGGTTGTGCCTGCACCACTCTCCGGTGTGACTCCAGATAGAAGCGGGTGAAGAGTGCGTCGGCTTCCTCCGGCGCGATAAAGCCCGCGCTGAACCCTGGAGATACCGGGTCCAGATGCAGCCGCGCGCAACTGATCACATGGGCTGCAAGCTGGGCCATATTTTCATCTCCCACGGAAATCCGGATGGTGGTGGGGAATATACCCGCCGCCTCCATGGCTTCGGGGGAAAGTTCCGAGTGAGAGGTCAGGGCGGGGCAGAGCACCATGGTATTGGTCTGGCCCAGGCTCACCATCTGCCCGAAAGCGGGCTCCAGGGCATCGAAGAAACTTTTGAATGCCGCTGTGGGTAGCTCCGCTGCTTCCATATCGATACTGAACAGCGGTGTCGGCAGTTGGTAGCGCATCAGTTGCTCACGCATTTTGGCGTTGGGATGGCTTTCAACCGCGTGGCTGTTTACACGAATTTTTGCGTGGCTGGCAAAGAAGTGGCTGAGGCTTTGGGTGTTGATGCATTTGGTGAGCATGCGCATTTCCAGGGTGCGCATACCACAGTGTACCTCCCAGGCTTTGTCCGCATCCAGGAAGGCGCCTTTGATGTAATACACGTCCCAGAACATGCACTGGTCCCAGTTGAGCCCTTTGGCACTGTCCCCCTTGGGGATAAACATACGGTGGTTTTCACCGATCACAACGCCCGCAGTGGCGGCACCGGTCCCGCCGATATCCTTGGTGTAGGAGTGCACGACAAAATCCGGGCGCTCCGCGCGGTTTTCACGGCGCAGTGGCTGATACAGAAAGGGTGTGGCCAGGGTGGCATCCAGGCTCACCAGGATATCCTCCTGATGCGCCGCCTGACAGATGCCCGGAACATCCAGCATGATACCGTGGGGATTACAGGGGGATTCGATATAGACATGAATCCTGGCCCCCTTGTTTAATTTTTCAGCGTAGTTGCGCTGGGTTTCTTGTAGCAGCGCGCCGAAGTCCTTGCCACTGGTGCCATCAAACCAGACCAATTGAACCGCAAACTTGTCTTCGCGCGCATAAAAATCCTGCAGCAACTGGTGCACACCGCCGTAGACGTTTCTGGAGACGATGAGGATATCTCCGCGTCGCAACTGGTTCGAAAGCAGTGCATCGATCGCCGCCATACCGGAATTGAAATTCCAGGCCATATATGCGTTCGCCTCCGGGCCGCACTCCAAGTCCACAATGGCATTGGCCAGGGAGATTGACGTGGGGTTGAGGAGACGGGAGTAGATATCGTGGCTGGGCTCGCGGCCGCGGAAAGCGTCATCCACCCACTCGGTGCAGGCATAAATATAGGTGGCGGTGCGGGCAATCACCGGCGTTGCAGAAAAGATCGCCGGGATATTATCGAAAAGAGGATAGCCGCCGCGGGTGGTGATATTGAAGTCGTCCCCCTGCAGGCTCTGGAAACTCGCGCGCAGCGGGTTTTGCAGGGTATCCAGCAGCTTTGCCAATTGAAAGCTCATAAAGCGCTTGGCATTGAAATAGGCGATCCTGTCGGACCGATCCAGGCGCTTCAGGGTATCCGTGATCTGGCTCCATAACTGGCCCAGATTACCCTGCGTCCGGTACAGTAGCGCTGCGGTTTGCTCCAGTATCCGGCCATGTTCCGACTCTACATCAATACAGAAGTGCTGCAATTGCTCCCTCGCCAGTGCCTCGATACTGCTGGCCTCCGTACTATTGCGCAGAGGAGAGAGAATTTTTACATCTTCAAGCTTAGCTTCCATCGTATCCTCATTGGTTGAAGCTTATTGTTATACCTCGACTCTAACAGTCTATAGCGGCGGTTAGAACACCTGGTATGTAATTTTGTGTCATTGGGTGTGATAGACCTGTAATGGGGCCATTTGCATAGTGAACGCCGATTGAGGGCCTAGGCTAGCCCGGCCGTATCGTCAGAGTGTGGACAGTCTCAGTGTTAGGAAAAGGTTTGATTGCTGTTGCCGTGCGCTCGCGAGCCGTGCGGACAGTGGATTCAGCGCAAGCTGAACGATCAGGCTGGACCCGCCAGATACAGAATCTTGATCGGGGTAATGGATGGGCTTGATTCGGGCAAGATGCCACATTTTGCTCTTGATAGTGTTGTTGTAACCGTCGATGGCTGGGGTCATCCTTCCGGGCCGGCAGTATCACTACTGCCGGCTTTTTTTAATTCGAATAGATTAAAATAGCCACGTCACAGACGTATTTTACCGGATAGTACGTGTCCAGGTAGCGACACCAGATAACAAATTTTAACAAAAGGGGTACACAAAGGGCGCTTGTGCCGACTTACCCGTACTGGAGTGCGAAGTACCAAAAGAGGATCTGAAGCTGGATTTGGTCTTGAGGCCCAGAGAGCCTGTAGACGGAGAACTTCAATACTGGCCGCTGTTTAATGCCGCCAACCCGGAGGAGCACTTTGGCAATATGCGCTTTAAAATCTGCAAAGGCGGTGTGGTTACCCTGAAAATTACCCTGGATTTGTCTGAAGTGCCGTGCCGCGAACTGGAGTTTGCTCGCTGCTCTCACCATAAACTGGATGGGATTATCGCCTTGAGCCCGGACTTTCGCCATCAGTTCCGTGCCCGTGCCAAGGCAGTGGATGGGGAGTACACGAAATTGGTGATTAAAATCAGGGATAAAAAGCATATCCCCAATAACTTCTCCTTCCTGTGGATGTATGTGGATCCGGAAACGGGAATGCATTTTGTTTTCGGGGATCCTCACGTTGTCGTTGATCCACATCCAATTGAACTGTAAGTTCAAAGAGAATACTTGGTGCTCCAGCCAACAGCCAACAGCCAACAGCCAACAGCCAACAGCCAACAGCCAACGCTATGTGAATACGTATGCATCTGGTTGTTATCGTCGATAGCCCATTCTGCTGTCGATCCCTCGGGTCGCCGGTCATGGCAAACGCACCCACAGGCCGCCTGCTTTCTAACGTTGAAATATTCTCAGGACAACTAATCCAATAAGATGCTCGTTGACCCTTTAGAAACGAGTACCTTATGTCCCTTGAAGAAACCTTTTTTGTCCACTTTGAAAATCTGGAAGACCCAAGGCAGCAGAATCATCACCTCAAACACAGCCTAATCGACATTGTTGCTCTATCTATTTTAGGGACCATATGCGGCGCCAACACTGTGGTTGAAGTTTGTGAGTTTGCCGAAGCCAATCTGGAATGGTTACAAAGCTTTTTGGATCTAAAAAATGGTATGCCATCCCATGACATCTTCGAAAGAGTATTTGCAAAAATAAATCTTACTTTCTTTGAGGAATGCTTTAGAAGCTGGATTAATTCTTTAGGCTTATCTCAAGATGGACCTTTAAAAAAGGTCATTGCGATTGATGGTAAAACGAGCCGTGGTTCAGGTTGCCAAACAAAGAAAATCAAGCCGATTCATACCGTTGCTGCGTGGGCCTCTTCCCATAAGATCATGCTAGGTCAAGTCAAAACAGAAGAAAAATCCAATGAAATTACAGCTGTTCCTAAATTATTAGAAAAAATTGATATTGAGGGCAGTATCGTCACATTGGATGCCATGGGCTGTCAGACCAAGTTCCAACAACAAATTATCAATCAGCAATCTGACTGTACAGTCAATTTCAAAGGCAGCCAAGGTGGCTTGGAAAAATAAATCAAGGCGCTCTTTGCTCACGGGGACAGTATCCAATATAAAAAGATCTACAACCGGCATAAGATAGAAAAAGTACGCGGTCGCAGTCGAATGGAGACACGAAAATATAGTTTGATTAGGCTTAGGGACTGCCCTGAATTTGAGCATCGGTGGCCAGGCTTGAGAAGCATTGGGCGGCTCATTGTCAAACGCACGGAGAATCATAAAACAACGGAGTCGGTCAGATATTTCATCACAAGTTTAGCCTATGACGATATCGATAATTTCATGTACTCGGCTCGCAAGCATTTGGATATTGAAATTAATTTACACTGGTCCCTGGATGTGGCTTTTAGGGAGGATGCGAGCAGAATGAGAGTGGGTTTTCGGCAGAGAATATCGGGCTCATTCGACGTATTGCGTTAAATTTATTGAAATAGGAGGCTACCCATAAACGAGGTATTGAGAGCCGAAGAAAACGCGCAGGGTGGGATCGTGATTATTTATGGAAAGTGCTGACTGCCGATCAAGCGATTAAACGATTAAGCGATCATAAAATAGGCTAATTGAATGCGTTTTCCATGGGTCGCCGGTCTCCGGCGCCCATTCCACTGGACTGAAATCACACGTCTGCAAACATTGTTATTTTTAGCGTCAAAGCATACTTTGTGGGGAGATATTTTTCTGGCTTACTATGGACGAAGTCACCATACTCACTCTGCTATAGGTGGGCTTACTTGCCGCGGTAGTGTTCATAATGCGGTGTCATTTCTTGACCATTAAAAAGGTATGACTTATGATCAAGCTTGCCTTCGTCATGGATACTGTCATCAAGGTGTTGCGTGAAGCCAATGACCTCAGCAGCAAATGTTAAGGTGGCATCCTCACCCCACGGATCAGGCAATCCTTCTAAACAGTTATAGAAATCTGTACTGGAGAGGTGCCTTGCCTGAGAGGATAAATCCAATCGCAAGCATGAGTTGCGTCCAAAGCATTTTGCAAATGCCGCTGACAGCTACGAACTGCAGATACGAGGGTGTTCAAAACTCTGTGTCAGCCAAGTAGCCTCATAGGCTGATATATTTCTCCAGGCGATCCGGGAAGTGGA
>NZ_CANLDD010000008.1 GCF_947489355.1 uncultured Microbulbifer sp.
AAGGAACGTTAGTTCCGTACAGACCGCTTTGAGCGGTTCACGATTAAAGCCACCGGCTTTGCCGGTGGATATTTACTGAGGGCAAAGTGATTGGGTTGTTGGAAAAATAAAAAAAGGGCGCTGGTGCGCCCTCTTTTAAAGCGAATTTGATTACCAGTGGAAATCAAACTTGTAGCCGACACCTATATTGAATGACCAGGGATCATAGAGATAATCGCCACCGAATCGGTGGAAATAGAGATCCCCGGTACTGGCATCGGTAAAGAAGGTACTTACTTCAATATCAGTATCTACGTCGTAAAAGACAGCAGCAACATTAATTAACCAGCTGCTATCATGACCAAAGTTGAAGTCAACACCAATCTGCCAGGAGTATCCCCAGCTGTATCCCAGGCTCAGGTCGCCAGAAAAGGGGAGAAATATTGAGGTTGCCGGATCAACCCACCCCCAGTCCCTGAGATCCTCGTCACTAAAGTCGGTATAATTTATACCGACCCCCATATAAGGCTGCACTAAGCAACTGGGGTCCAAAGGATACCAGTTTAGATATAGCGCCGTAAATTCGGGCTCCCAGCGGGCAAAGTCGCCGCGATGGCGGTCAAAAAAGTCTCCATTGTTAAAGCGGCGAAGCCAGGGTCTGCGATTGCCTCCATCGTGGCGATCTCCATCGGTGTAGCTTAACGATACACTGAAGTGATCCATTGGTTTCCATTCGCCGCTAATAAACCAGCCCCACTCCTCATCCGGGTCCACATTGGCTCGAAAAGCACCCCAGTCAAATAAATCTTCCGGCCATATGAGCGCTGCATCAGAAAAGGTGACATAGTCGGAATTTGGTGAGACATAGGCCCCGCCGATACGAAACTTAATTTCCTGGGTGGGCGGCGGAGGTGGGGCATAGCCAGAGGGTCCTGCCGAAGCGACACTAGAGATTGCTAAGGCGAGGGGCGTCATTACAGGGATCAAAATACGCGTCATCTTCATTTGTGGTAACTCCATTCATATTCAGCAGATCAAACAGCAATCAGCCCAATCAATGGTCAGTCTAGTCGCACGAAATCACGGGTGTAGAAAAAAGGTCAAATGTTGGCGTCTAAAAATATATTTATTGTTATCTGGCATGAAGGTGGTCTTTTGGCGTATATATTTCCTGCTGAAGACTCGATTAGGAGAAAAACCATACGCCTCTGGTACATATTTTCATGTTTCTGTAAGTTGGTGTTAATAAATAAAAAAAGTCCATGTGGCTGTGAAGCAGAGAGGAGAAAGCGATATAAAGTGGAGCCGGTACGATTTCTGGTAAGGATGAACCCCGCGATTGTAGCTATCTAATTTCTCTGTCATTTGATGGTTATGGCTGTAGAGATACTGGAGCCCAAGGGGTCTGGCCGCATCCGTCTGAGCCGTATATCCAAAGACTCCGTCTCACATGTTATTCCATTCGTTCAGGAGGTCGTAGAAGCTGGGACCAGAGTCCGCACAGACGTTTCGGCAGCCTACCGATCACTGACTGAACTGGGTTATGTGCATCAGCCCATCGTCATGCTGGGGTCCGAAATACCTGCTCATCAGTCGATGGCCGGAGTGCATCGGGTGGCGGCGCTCGTGCAACGATGGATTTTGGGAACGCACCATGGATCGGTACAGCTCGAACATCTGGATGCCTATCTGGACGAGTTTGCATTTCGTTTCAATCGTTGTACATCCCGATCCCGCGGCTTGCTGTTTTACCGACTTCTACAGCAAGCTGTCGTCACGGCAGCGGTGACTGACTCATGAGGTCGCGGGGAAGGCTTGATTGTTTCTACGGTTGTACTAAAATGAGCGAGCTGCTGTTTATATATACAGTGTCTGTGTAACTGGAGCAAAAGGATACCCCTTATATAAATACAGTTATCACTTTGATCTGCAAGGAAATTCGCCATCACCCGCAACAAGATACAGTTCTAGAGGGGCACCAGTTTGAGCGAATTCATCAATCAGTATGGCAGCGAAGAGAGGTGCTTTAACGCTCTCTATCAATGGCGATGGTCAGAGGGCTTTCGTTGCCCTCACTGTGGTCACGGCCAGTGCTGCCAACTCACCCACCGCAAGCTACAGCAGTGCAACCGCTGCCGTTGGCACACTTCGACCACTGCCGGCACCATATTCGGTTCCAGCAATCTGTTCCTTACTATGTGGCTCCTGGCCATCTATCTCATCACCCAGGATAAGATGGGTATCTCCAGGATGAAGCTGGCCCGCCATTGGGTATCACCTACAACGCTGCTTGGCGCATGAAACAGAAGCTCATGCAGGTGCTGCTGGCGCGAGACCAACAATACAGGTTGTCCGGCTTCATCAAGTTGGACGACGCCTATCTTGGTGATGAGTGCACCGGATGTAAGCCGGGGCGTGGTGTTGAGGGCAAAAGACCCTTCGTGGCCGCCGTTGAAACCACCAAGGAAGGCCATCCTACCCGAGTCAAACCCTCCTTAGTCAAAGGTTTCCGCAGTGATGAAATCGCCACATGGAGCAAGTGCCACCTGAGCAAAGGCAGTACCGTTATTTCGGATGGTCTCGCGTGCTTCAATGCCATCACTGAGGCCGGGCGTGATCACGACAAAATCGTCTGCGGTGGCGGCCGGACCTCCGTTGAGGAGCCCGAGTTCTACTGGGTGAGCACGGTGTTCGGCAACTTAAAGAGCGCATTGCGTAGTACCTACCACGCGATACGGCCAAAATATGCGCAGCGTTATCTCAATCTCCTCGATGGTCTGCGCTCGCGGTAAGTCGGTGTAAACTCGGCGCAGGTACGGAGGCCGCGGTTTTCGCCCTGGCCATTTTACTGGGCGGGCGCTTTGCCGGTGCTATCGGCAGGCAGGCGACGCAAATGGCGTTGTTAAAACGGAACACCTACAAGGCCATCCTGGAGACCAATGCCCTGGGGCAAGTGATCAGGCGCACTACCATCTCCACCCGCGCCGCCGCCGTGGCTGCCACCGGATTAAAAAACGCCTTTGCGTTTCCGGGTGGTCCTGTGGGCGTTATTACCGGCCCTAGGCGCAGGGGTGGGGCGTTTGTGGCCAGGAGGTAGCCATAAGGGTCAGGGGACGTGAGTTAACTGCGGTTGGCAAGGCGGTCTTGAGTAGTCATCTTGAAGGCGTCAGAGTTGCCCGCGAAAACTGATCAGCGCGGCGGTTACCGCCACGTTCAGGCTCTCCACTCCGTTATTCATAGGAATGCGCAGCAGGCGGTTACACTGCTTTGCCGCGTCGTCGGAAACCCCGTGGGTTTCGTTGCCCAGTACAAAAATCCTGGGTACTTTGCCGGTGATCTCTGCCAGCGTTATCGGCCCGTGGGAGGAGAGACCAAAGATTTTGGTGCCGGCTTTGCGGAAATTTCCCAGGGTATCCGCCAGGGTGTCACAATGGAGGATGCGGGTTTTGAACAGGGTACCGGTGCTGGCCTTGATCACCAATGGGTCTATCTGAGCGCACCCCTTGCGCGGCAGAATAATTCCGTCCATACCACCGGCGCAGGCGGAGCGGATAATCATACCCAGATTTTGCGGGTTGGTAATACCATCCAGTGCCAGCAGTTCATAGGGCGTTTTTTCAGCACTGGTCCTTTGCTGGAGAATAAAGGCGTCGCAGGTGCCGTAGTGGGGCAGGGCTAGGTCCAGCGCCACTCCCTGATCCTGGCGGGCGTTCTTGGAGATACGGGAGAGACCTTTGCGATCCCAGCGGGCAATTTCGATATGGCGCGCCTCTGCCAGTGCCTCCATACGGCTGATCATTTGGTCACGTTGGTTGCTGCTCGCCATGTGCAGCTTATACACCGGCAAGGATGGGTTCTGCAGGGCTTCCAGCACGGGCTTGCGCCCATAAATGGTCAGTAGGCTGTTGTAGAAGGCCTTTTTTGTCAGATACTCAGGGGTGTCTTTCACCGTGATGGCTCACTTAGCAATTCGATCAATCTGGACGCACTTTCCTCCGACAGCGGTCCGCGCCGTGCCAGGGCTACACAGGCAAGGCCCAGGTGGCGATAACAGCACGCCAGTTGAGGGTCTACTGAGACCAGGTTTTCCACCTGTGCGGTCACGGTTTCCAGGTCACCCCGGGCAATGGGGCCGGTGAGGGATTTTTCCGGCCCCAGTGTCATATTGTTCTGTGCGGTTTGCAGTACGATCGGTTCTAGCAGTTTGAGCGCGCTGCTGCGCTCAATACCCGCTGCGGCAAAGCTGCGCAGGCTGAGGTCAACCAATGTAGTGAGGTAATTGCAGGCGATCACCGAGCCCGCGTGATAGAGGGACTTATGCCGAGCTTCAATGGTAATAATTTTACAGCCGATCGCGCTGAAGGCGTCTCCCAGCGCATGGGTTGCAGGGCCGTCCCCCTCCAGCGCCACGCTGCTGCCGGGAAGACTGCTCAGAGAGCGCAATGGGTCGGCAAAGCTGTGTACCGGGTGAGCACTGGCGATAGAGGCCGGGCGCAGTTTGTCGAGCACTTCGGAGCTGAGCGCGCCGCTGCAGTGGAAAAAGACAGTCCCTTCGCGGTTGTCCGGCCTCTTGGAGAGGCGTTCGGCAAGGGCGCTGATTTCACTGTCGTGACAGGTGATCAGCCAGTAATCGGCTTCAGCCATGGACTGTAAAGTGTCGCAAGCTCGCCCTGCGCCGATAAATTCCCGTGCAGCCTGACCACTTCGCAGGGTGCGATTATGGATGGATTGAATCCGAAACAGGCCGGTTTGGTGCCATAGGCGTCCGAGGGTCTTTCCCAAATGGCCCGCGCCAATAATATTGAGGGTCTGCATCAGTTGCCGGCGAGGCAGTTCAGGTAGGCTTTTACCGCGTTCTCCAATCCCATGCCTATGGCATCCACGGTCAGGGCATGGCCGATAGAGACCTCCTGCAGCCCAGGCAGGGTGCGGTAACGGGGCAGGTTGACCAGGTTCAGGTCGTGGCCCGCGTTGACACCCAGGCCCAGCTGGCGGGCGTGTTCTGCCGCGGCGCAGTGGGCCGCAAAGATGTCGTTCATATCCCGGTGCTGTGCGGAGACGGCTTGTGCATAGGGACCGGTGTAGAGTTCAATGCGGTCCGCGCCCACATCCCTGGCCAGGCTGATCTGCTCCAGGTCCGGGTCCATAAACAGGCTGACCCGGATACCGGCGCTTTTCAGTTCTGCAACCAGGGGCAACAAACGCGCGCTGTCGAGCTTGAGATTGAAGCCGTGGTCAGAAGTCAGCTGGTCGCTGCTGTCCGGAACCAGGGTGCACTGTTCCGGCAGGGTCTCCAGCACCAGTGCCATCAAGCCCGGGTAGTCGCCCGCGGGTTCGGCAAAGGGGTTGCCCTCTACGTTAAACTCCGTGTCTTGTCGCTCCCGACAGAGGGCAGCCAGGTCGCGCACATCGCCGGGGCGGATATGGCGCTGATCCGGGCGCGGGTGCACGGTCAGGCCCTGGGCGCCGGCGTCCAGGCAAACCCGGCCGTGGGCGGTAACGTCGGGGAAGTTGCCCTCCCGGGCATTGCGAATCAGGGCAATTTTGTTGAGATTGACGCTGAGCGCTATCAAGGCCTGCTCTCCTCAGCTTTTGTTGGCAGCGGTGCTGTCGCCGGCGTCAATGCGCCTGGCATCGAGGATGCGCACGGGCGTATTCGGTGCACTCGGATACTGGCGATGAAGGCCGCGGGGCAGCTGCACGATTTTTTCCACAACATCCATGCCCTCCACAACTTTGCCGAATACGGCATAACCGGGCTTGTTCACGCCGGCATCGAGGCGGGTGTTGTCCACCAGGTTGATAAAAAACTGGGAGGTCGCGCTGTGCGGATCATCGGTCCTGGCCATAGACAGGGTGCCGCGCAGGTTTTGCAGGCCACTGGCGGACTCATTGGCGATGGCATTGCGGGTTTCCTTCTTCTGAAAATCAAAGGTAAAGCCACCCGCCTGGATCACGAATCCCGGCACCACCCGGTGGAAGATAACCCCGTTGTAAAAACCACTATCTGTATAGGCGAGGAAGTTCTCCACTGTGACGGGCGCTTCGCTGGAGAAGAGCTCGACGCGGATCACACCCAAATCGGTTTTAATCGCCACCTGGGGATTTTTCGCCAGTGCGGGCAGTGTAAGCAGTGTACAGAGAAGAAAAGCAGAGAGTTTACGCATCGTCCTTGTCCTTATGGGTTTGCCCAACTTGCGATACAACAGCGCAGTAGATGTGGTGAATTGCGGGAGCAGCCGAAACGCGGCCCCTGAGAGCCTATAGTATGCGATTTTTGAGCTACAGGGGGAGATCAGTTTGCCCACTCGGTATGACGCTTACGGGGGCGCATATGGGGTGCGATCATCGCGAGCAGAGCGCCCAGCCCCACAGACAGGGCGCCGTACAGATACCACTTGTGGGACTCGCTGCCGGAAAGGCGTTGGATTTCGGCCTCTGCCATGGTCTTTTCCTGCTTGAGCAGTTCGTATTGGTGCAAAAGTTTCTGGTGGCGCTCGTTGAGATTCAGCGCATCCGCAGACAGGGCTTTCAGTGCTTTCAGCTCAATGGTCAGCGTTTGGTTCTGTGTTCGGGCGGAATTCAGGGAGGTGTTGAGAAGACCGTTTTCCTCCTCCAAGCGTCGAACTTCCCCGCCCAGGTTACCCTCCATCTGTTCGAAGCGGGCCAGATTGTTCTCGGCCTGAGCCAGCTTGAGCTTTGCCACGGGTTCCGGGATCAGGTATTGGCGCCTCACCCAGCCTTCAGTGCCTTTGGGGGTGCGGATGCGCGCCCAACCTTCTGTAGGTACATCTTCGAGGAGTTCGAGCTGGGTACCGCTGGGTAGGCCGCGGTGCAGGATGCGAAACTCGTTGCCCATGCCCGAGCGCACAGGTACATGCAAAAGGTCGGTGATATAGCGGGTCTCTGCGCTCAGGGTCGTCGGTGCCGCAATGGGCAGTGCGGCGGTGAGCAGATAGGGCAGTAAATTCTTCATTTTGGACAAGCTTTTGCTTTGTAGGGTAGTGTTTATCAGGGCGATACAAGCTTGAACGGCTTGACGGTCATCGTGGCATAGACACCGGCTTCGAGATAGGGGTCGCTGCCGGCCCAGGCCTCGGCATCCGCCAGAGACGGGAATTCAGCGATCACCAGGCTGCCGCTGAATCCTGCCTCGCCGGGCTCCTCGCTGTCTATAGCCGGATGCGGGCCCGCGGCCAGCAAGCGGCCCTCGTTTTTCAGGTGGTCGAGTCTGGCCAGGTGACCCGCTCGCGCTTTTTTGCGCAGGGGGAGGCTGTCGCGAACATCCTCACTGATGATGGCGTACCACATTGATATTTATGCTCTTGTCCGTTGGTTGTAAAAAACAATCTATGGATTATCGGGCGATCATCACCTCTTCCAGTTTCAGCCCGGTCAGCTTGC
Organism: uncultured Microbulbifer sp.; assembly: GCF_947489355.1. GTDB lineage: Bacteria > Pseudomonadota > Gammaproteobacteria > Pseudomonadales > Cellvibrionaceae > Microbulbifer. The sequence continues at coordinate 7,384 of NZ_CANLDD010000008.1, forward strand.
CGATGCGGTAAAACAGAAAGAAGAGCACCAGCATCAAAATAATGGTTGCCGGCAAGGCGATTACCGGGTAACTGAGCGCGGTCATTTTGCCCAGTTCCTGATTAAATGCCTCGGTGCCGGGAGGGCTCTGCACAATCATTTTGGCGAGCAGGTAGTTGAGGGCGGAGGATAGGAAAAAGGACCCTGCGATCATCCAGGAAGCCTGTTGCAGCGCGCGGTCGAATGCCCCCTGGTTGCCTTTGCTTGCCAAACTCTGAGCAATCTTTGCCGTATCCAGAATCTGGTCGTTGTACAGCAGGGTTTTAACCAGTGGCCAGCGGGTATAGAGGGAGATGACAGTGGCTATACCCAGCAGGCCGGGGATGGCGGCTTCCTTGATGGCGATATATTGCGGGTCCAGCTCCAGCAGGCTGATACCGCCGGTGAGCAGGATGCTGATAATGCCCAGCGCCGAGAAAAAATTGACCTTACCCGAGCGAATCAAATCGCGCAATCCATAGCCCAGGGGAAAGGCCAGTGCAACGACCAGGGCCCACTTGGTGCCCAGCCAGTCATCGCCGGACAGTTTGGTCAGCACCAGGGTGGGGATCACAATATTCAGGAGCAGGTTGCCCAGCAAGCCCTCTTTCTTCTCGGGCTTTGGCCGGGGTGCTGGCGTGGTCGAATTCGTTTCGGTCATACTCAATTCCGGTGATAATGCCCGCTGGAAGCTTCCTGGCCAGTCATGCCGGGATGGCCTGTCTGTACAAAATACTTCCCCACTGACAATACTGCTGTCAGACTCCGGGCCTTTGGTGCCGCCATTGGCTGACTTCAGGTCCGGGCCTTATCCATGAAAACGCCAGGTGCGGGTGAGACATCCGCGTCGGCTGATTGTTCCAAAATAACGCATTCTGCGCCATCATTCCTTGCAAACCGAGTGGGAGCCCTGTTGTTGAGAACCCTTTCAACAGACCTGAATACAGATCTGGTCGATCTGCACAGTCACAGTACCGCCTCGGATGGTATTTTAAGTCCTGTACAACTGGTGTCGAGAGCTAAGTCTCTGGGTGTGACGTTGATGGCGCTCACCGACCACGATACAGTCGATGGTGTGGCACAGGCACAGTGTGCCGGTGTGCAGGCGGGTATTGCCGTGGTGGCAGGCATCGAATTTTCCACGCTCAGGGGGCGGCGCCCGATACATATTTTAGGGCTCAATATCGAACCGGCATCGGCGCCCTTGCAGCGGGCCATCGAGTTGCGCCAGGCGCTGCGCAGTGAGCGCGCCGAGCGGATCGCGCGGCAACTGCATCAGTGCGGTTTTCACGGGGCTCTGGAGGGCGCTCGCGCGCTTGCCGGGAGTGCTGTGCCGGGTCGCCCGCACTTTGCCCGCTGGCTGGTGGAGGCGGGACATGTGGCGGATTCTGCGCGTGCGTTCAAACGCTATCTTGGGGCAGGCAAGGTGGGCGATGTGCGGGTCGAGTGGCCACAACTGGCCGAGACCATTGACACCATCCATGCAGCGGGAGGCTGTGCTGTGCTGGCACACCCGCTTAAATACCGTCTGACCCGCACGCAATTGCTGCGCCTGATCAGCGAATTTTTACGCAGTGGTGGAGATGCGCTGGAGCTGCTTTGCGGCCGCCAGAATCCGGTGCAGACCAGGGAACTGAGCACCCTGATTACTTCGGGGGCGAAGGTGGCGCAGCGACCCGTGCCGCCATCTTCATTGGGCAGCGATTTCCATCAGCCCGGGCAAGCCTGGCGGGAGTTGGGCTGTGTGCGTCTGCCGCAAGGCGTCGAGCCGGTGTGGAATCTGTGGCACACTCTGCACCGGGACTTGCAGAGCCATACACCACCGCTCTGTTCGCGTAGCGGGCTCTGAGCCCCCTGGTGGGCTTGTGTGTATCCGCTGTGAATTTTTCCATTCAGTAAAGGCTTGGGGGGCTTTTGTGGCGCAGTTTTTTCAGATTCATCCGGAAAATCCTCAGGGGCGTCTGATCAGTCAGGCCGCTGACATTGTGACCCGTGGAGGCGTTATCGTTTTTCCCACGGACTCGGCTTATGCGATTGGGTGCCGTTTGGGGGAGAAACTGGCGGTGGAGCGGATTCGCGCACTGCGCCAACTGGACAAACAGCATAACTTTACCCTGATGTGCCGGGATCTCTCAGAGCTGGCCACTTACGCAAAAGTGGATAACCAGATGTTCCGTCTTTTAAAGAATCATACGCCGGGCCCCTATACATTTATTATGCCGGCGACAACGGAAGTGCCTCGGCGCCTTATTCATCCAAAGCGCAAAACCATCGGCATCCGTGTCCCGGACAACGCGGTTGCCCTCGCTTTGATTGAGGCGGTGGGCGAGCCCCTGATGAGTTGTAGTCTGATTATGCCCGGCGACGAGCAACCGCTCACCGATCCTTACGATATCCGCGATATGCTTGAGCATCAGGTGGAGCTGGTGATAGACGGGGGCTTTTGCGGACTGGAGGCGACTTCCGTCATTGATCTTACCGGGGACAAAGCTCGGCTGGTTCGCCATGGGTGTGGCGCTATTGGCGGGATGCTGGGCTGATTGAAGCCGTGCTGATGTATAATTGGACGTTTGCACTTTTAAAGGCGGGGCAGGGTGTCCAATAAAGCAAAAGCGCTGGCAGCCGATAGGGAAAAGCGGGAATTCGCCGGTATTGCAGCGGGTGAGGTCGGGTCGCCTGCGCAGCCCGGCGCCGGCCTTATGGACAGCCCGGAGGGGGTGCCCCTGGCTTTGGTACAGGGAGAAGCTTTTACCGATCTACCGACAGACCTCTTTATTCCGCCAGATGCTCTGGAAGTGGTCCTGGAGGCTTTTGAAGGGCCTCTGGACCTGCTCCTTTATCTGATCCGGCGCCAGAACCTGGACATTCTCGAGATCAATGTCGCAGACATCACCCGTCAATATATGGCGTATGTGGAAATGATGACGGCGATCCGTTTCGAGCTGGCAGCGGAGTACCTGGTGATGGCGGCGATGCTCGCGGAAATCAAATCCCGTATGCTCTTGCCGCGCCCCCCGCATGTAGAGGAGGAAGAGGGTGAAGATCCCCGTGCGGCACTGATCCGCCGCCTGCAGGAATACGAGCGGTTCAAGACCGCAGCGGAAGAGCTGGGCGAAATTGCGCGTATAGGCCGCGATGTTCACCCGGTTAGTGCCGATGGCCCCGACCGCAATAGTACCCGCCCGGACCCGGAGGTGGATCTCAAGGAGGTACTGGTGGCACTGGCGGATGTGCTGCGGCGTGCGGATATGTTTGAAAACCACCAGATAGAACGGGAAAAATTGTCTACCCGCGAGCGTATGACCCAGGTTCTGGAACAGATGCGCCACCGCCAGTTTGTGCCTTTTGTGAGTTTGTTCACCGTGAAAGAAGGGCGCCTCGGGGTTGTAGTCACCTTTCTCGCGGTGATGGAACTGGTCAAGGAATCCCTGGTGGAACTGGTCCAGAATGAGGCATTTGGTCCCATTCATGTGCGCGCCGCGGGTCACAGCGACGAAAATGCTGTGGATGCTGAAGGCGGAGAGGAGGATGAAACTGGCGGGGGTGAGAGGCTCGCCGGAAGGGAAGCGAATCCTGAAGCCGGCAAACCGAGAGCGGCCGGGTTGGCGGTGTCCCAGGAAACAGTATTAGCGGGAACCATGGAAAATGTCCGTGAAGGACCAGAGCTAGAAACGAAGAGATGACAATCGCATCGGAATTACTGCACAGAATCCTGGAGGGTGCGCTGCTGGCGGCGGAGCAGCCCCTGAGTGAAGAAAAGCTGTTGTCGCTGTTGCATGGGGAGGAGCAACCCTCCAGGGTGACCTTGAGAGAGGCACTGGAAGATATAGCGCAAAGCTGTGCCGGGCGCGGGTTTGAGCTCAAGAAAGTGGCCAGTGGCTGGCGCTTCCAAGTGCCCGAGGACCTGGCGCCCTGGGTGAACCGCCTGTGGGAGGAAAAAGCGCAAAAGTACTCCCGTGCAACCCTGGAAACCCTGGCCATCATCGCCTACCGCCAGCCCGTAACCCGCGGTGATATTGAAGAAATCCGCGGTGTCGCAGTGAGCTCCCAGATTGTCAAGAGCCTGTCTGAACGGGGCTGGATCAAAGTGGTTGGCCAGCGCGATGTGCCGGGAAAACCGTCTCTTTATGCAACTACCCGAGAATTTCTCGACTATTTCAATCTCTGTTCCCTGAATGAACTGCCGACACTGGCGGAAATTCGCGATTTAGGAAATCTGAACCAAGGGCCGAATCAGGACAGCCCGTCCGCTGGTGTTGGTGGGGGTGAATGCGTAGAACTGGATAAAGTGGCCGCTGAATGGCGAGACACGACTGGGGAGGGAATTTCAGACGATCCGGGGAACTCCCCTGAAGGGACCGGCAGTGAGGGCGGGGCTGACGACGCCCTGATTGCGGCGCTGGCCGAGGAAATTGTGGCGAAGGCAGGCGTTGCGGCTCCTGTAGCCCCCCTTGAGACCCTGCCCGAGAGCCGATTGCGCACCAATGCAAAGACCGCGCAAAGACAGGGTGCGGAGGACCCTGTTGAGGCCGCGGCGTCTGCGGTGGCCCTTGAAATGGAGACCGGGGCTATACAGGCTCCTGCAGCAACGCCACCAGAGGCATTGCTTGTTGACATTGATGCTGTGCCAACAAAAGCAGAAACGCCAACTGCCCAAGAGGCAGGGGACGGAAGCGACGATGACCGCTCCGAAGAACCACAGCGCAAAGCACATTCTCTGGCGGCGATGCCGCCTGCGCACAGCATCGGCGCTGATGGCAGTAACAGGGATGAGTCAGCTGCAGAAACTGGGGCTGAAGGGGATGCTGGAGCCTGTGATGATTCCGAACAAGTAGCGCAAGTGGAAAACACCACCCCATGAATGATGGTATCTCGCCTACAGGCGAAAAATTGCAAAAAGTATTGGCGCGCGGCGGCCTCGGATCGCGCCGTGAGATGGAGCGTGCGATCAATGCCGGTCGCGTGACGGTGAATGGTCAGGTGGCGGAACTCGGCGAGCGTGTGACCGGGCGGGACCGCATAGAGTTTGATGGCCGGTGCCTGCCTTCGACGGAGGAAAATCGCTGCCGGGTTTTACTCTATAACAAGCCGGTTGGTGAGATTTGTTCCCGTCAGGATCCTGAGGGACGCCCCACAGTATACGACCGACTGCCGCACTTGAAGAGCGGCCGTTGGATCTCTGTCGGGCGGCTGGATTTCAACACCAGTGGCCTGCTGCTGTTTACCAATAGTGGCGAATTGGCCAACAAGCTGATGCACCCGTCCTCGGTTATCGATCGTGAATACCTGGTGCGTATTCAGGGGAATGTGGACAGCGATATGAAGCAGCGCCTGTTCAAGGGGGTACTGCTGGATGACGGACCTGCGCGCTTTACCGATATTGTGGAGAGTGGCGGCGAGGGCAGGAACCGGTGGTTCTACTGTGTGGTGATGGAGGGGCGCAACCGCGAAGTGCGCCGCTTATGGGAATCGCAGGGGGTGCGTGTAAGCCGTCTCAAACGGGTGCGCTATGGCAGTGTCTTTATTCCCTCTCATGTGTGCGTGGGCCAGTGGATTGAGATGGAGCCCCGGGAGATTGACGATCTTTGTGTTACCGCCGGATTGCCCAAGTTGGGTCAGCGCCCGCTGACCCAGGGAGAGAAGTCGACCCTGGAACGCCAACGTCGCAAGCTGCGCAAGTCCTCGCTGCCGCCAGCGCGCAGATGGAAATCGTAAGGCCGGAAAGCTGCGGGTTTTTTGACCGGGCTAATATTACCCCGTCAGTTCAATCCGTTTTCTGTGGCCCAGTTGATGGTCGCAGGTGAAATAACGGTGCATGTACACAGGGCGACGTGTTTTTCAAGGCCCCCGCCGGCCTGAGACCGGTGGGGCGCACTTGGTGTTCCATTCTCTATCCACACAAAAAGCTAAGCGGATGTATTGGCTTGTCTGGGCTTCTATTCGTTTTCCGATGTCTCTCCGGCCTCTTCCTGCTGCTGGTTCTGTATTGCCGAGGGCACACCCTGAGGGCCGGCTCCCATGGCATCATCGACATCCGAGGGAATATCCGAGACAGAGTTGGTTGTGTCGCTGGCAGGCCCTGGTGCGCTGGTGGTGGTTTCCAGCAGATTTTTCAATTCCGCAAGCCCTTCCTCGTAGGATTGGCCCACCATCTTCTTCACCGCCAGGCCCATCCAGCGCTCCCCTGGGCCGCCGCCAGTGTCACTTCTAAAGCGCCAGGTCACCTGTGTGCCGCCGTTTTGTGGCTGCAGCTGGAACTCCGCCAGGGCCTGGGTGCCATCGCCAAAGTTGAGCTTGGTGCGCACCAAGGTATCCGGATCGCTTGCGGTAATGGTTTGAGTGCCGCTACCCGCCTTGGAATCCTCGCCGTGCCAGCGCATTTCAGCACCGACCCCCTGCTCAGGTCCGCTGTACTGGTATTGCACTGAGGGATCGACATGTCGCCAGGGAGACCAGCTGTTGAATTTGCGGAAGTTGTTGACGTAGGGGAAAACAGCCTGGGGCGGTTTGTCGATATAAATGCTGCGATCCAGCATCACCTCGCGGGGAAACAAATAACCGGCGAGCAGCAACAGTACCAGAAAAATCAGAATATAGAATATCCAGCGCATAGCGGGTCCCTTTTGTTATTTGTACATGCGATATGGTGATCGCCAAGGACGGTTGACGATAGGCATGGTTATAGCATGTCAGCGCCGATTAATCGTCAGTGATGTGCAATAGTGGCAGTTTTATTTCGACGCATAAACCTGCCCGGTCGCTGTTAAACGCGGTAATGGTGCCCCCGTGGTGCAAAATGGTCCGCTGGGCTATGGCCAGTCCCAGGCCCAAGCCGCCGCTTTCCCGGGTGCGTGCACTGTCGGTGCGGTAGAAGGGGCGGAAGATGGCTTCGAGTTCATCCTCCGCTACGCCGGTCCCGGAGTCGATCACAGATATCCGGCAGGCATCGCCGGAGGTTTTAACCTGTACCCGGACCAGGCCGTCATCGGGGCTGTATTTAATGGCGTTTCGCAGGATGTTTTCCAGTGCCGCAGTGAGGGAGCTGCCCCGCGTGGCCACCAGTGACTCGACGCTGTTGGTACTGACATCGAAGCTCAGGCCCTTTTCTTCCGCCTCAATGTGCAAGTCGTCGATCAGGGCTGAGAGCAGGGCGTTGAGTTCCACCACATCGTCCAGAGGGCGCTGCTCGGGGCTGCTGACGGGCAGGGACAGTACATCGGCGATGATGTCCTCCAGGTAGTCCGCGGCTTTGCCGATCTTGTCCAGTTCAGGGTCCAGCGCGGTTAACTGCTTTTGCCGTGCAATGGCCAGGGCTACCTGCAGCCTTGCCAGGGGGGAGCGCAGTTCGTGGGATACATCCTTGATCAGGCGGCGCTGCTCGGACATTGACTCCTGCAGCTGTGCGGTCATCGAGTCGAAATCCAGTGCCAGGCCGGTCAGTTCATCGTTGCGGGTGTGCAGGCTGGGGGCAACCCGGTAGTCCAGCTCTCCGGCGGCGACCCGCTTGGTGGCGGCGCGCAGTTGATCCAAGGGGCGGCTCAGGTAGCGCGCCAGCCAATAGCAGGCGACTCCCGAAGCGATCATGGAGAGCAACAGCATGGGCCAGAAATTGCGCCACAGGAAGCGCAGCAGCAGCCCTTCCTTGCTGCTCCCGGCTATCAACGCAATGCGCAGTGGATTTCCACTGCGCATGGGCAGGAAGAAAGCCACGGTAGGCTGGTTGTCCACCAGCATGTACGCCTCGCGGTTGCGGTAATTCAGGCTGTTGATCAGCGGCTCCATGCTGGCGGGGATCGGGCGGCCGAGTAAATCCCTGCCCTGCCGGTCTAAGGCGTAGACCCGGCGTTGCACTTTCTTGGGTGCGCGTTCGAGCCAATGCTGGAAATGCTCTGGTCCGTGGCGGCGTGTGATCCGCATATTGCGCATCACCTCACGAAACAGGGTGCCCTCCCAGCGTTCTTTCTGGCGAGGATCGCCGAACTCGCCAAAATGGGTAATGTAAATGGCAGCCACCACCATCACCATGGCGGTAACCCAGGCACCGAAGAACATTTTCCAGAACAGGCTGCGCATCTTCACGAGGGCCTAACGGTTGCCTTGGGTAAGCATATAACCGGCACCGCGGATATTAATAATCAGGTCACGGCTGGCGCCCTTGTCGGCCAGCTTTTTGCGAATATTGCTCACATGTACATCAATGGAGCGGTCGTAGGGCATCAGCTTGCGCCCCAGCGCGCGCTCGGTTAGGACCTCTTTGCTCACCACGTCTCCCGAGTGCTGCACCAATACCTTGAGGACGGCGAACTCGGCACCGGTGAGAGACAGGGCCTGGTCGCTCCAGTAGCCCTGGTGTTTTGCGGGCAGCAGGCGCAGCTGACCGCTGCTCAGGCTGTCATCGCTGTCCTCCGCTTCCTCGACCCGTCCCCGGCGCAGTATCGCGCGCAGGCGCGCCGCCAGTTCGCGGGGGTTGCAGGGTTTGGGCAGGTAGTCATCGGCGCCCATCTCCAGACCCACGATACGGTCCACGGTATCGCCCCTGGCGGTGAGCATGATGACGGGCAGGAAGCGGTTTGTGGGGGAAGCCTCTTCGCGCAGCTTGCGCAACACCTCAAAGCCATTGTGCACCGGTAGCATTACGTCCAGTATCAGGGCATCGAAATTCAGGCTCTGTGCCAATTCCAATCCGCGACCGCCATCGTTCGCCGCGGTCACGTCAAATCCCTCGCCACCCAGAAATTCCTGCAGCAGGTCGGTCAGTTCGGTATCGTCATCAATCAGAAGGATGCGGCTCATGGGAAACTCTCGATGGCTGTGAAGCCATTATATGCAAAGCGCTGGCGTTTATTACTCCTTTTGCTCCGGTTGTTTACGGTTCTTAACAAATGTTTACCGCGGTTTTCCCCCGTTTACACAGGCTGCACTTACCATGTAGTGGTTGAATACAAACGAGAGGACCAAACGATGAAAAACTGGAAACTGGCGATGGGCAGCCTGGCATTGGCTGGCATGTTGGCCGCTCCTGCGACAACCCTCGCTTTTGGTGGTGGAGAAGGCCACCGTGGGCATGGATTTGAGCATATGGCCCGCGAACTGCAGTTGACCGAGGGGCAAAAGGCGCAGCTGAAATCCAACCGAGAGAGCACCAGAGAGGCGAGAAAGGCCCTGCGCAAACAACTGAAAGAGCTGCGCCAGCAAATGCATGCCGCTATAGAGCGCGGTGCCGACCAGTCTACCCTGGACCAGTTTGGTGCGGAACTGGGCGGGCTGAAAGTACAGCAGATGCAAAGCCATTACCAGATGCGCCAGCAGTTCGAGGCGATTCTTACTGATGAGCAAAAGGCCAAATTTTCTGAGCTGAAAGCCAAGCGCAAGGAAAGCCGCCGGAAACAACAGGGTCAGGGGCGTGGCGCGCGGGGTGCCGGCGAGTCCTGAAACTCCTTAGATACCAGTCTTAGTCCCCGCTCATGTGCGCCTTCCCTGGCGCACCCTTTCCGATAAATTCGACGGGTTGTGACCCCTTTTCCCCCACTCCATGCGGGGCTTTTCTGTCGTTTTACACCCCCTTAGACCCGCTTGCCGCGCCTGGTGATTGCTGGGAGAATACGCCGCCTCCGCAAAAGGTATCTGGTGTGACCCGGCATGGGCAAAGAGGAATGACTGTGAGCAAAATCGGCTTGTTTTATGGCAGCGATGAGGGCAATACCGAATCCGTTGCCCTGCGTATCCGCACCCGCTTGGGTGAAGACCGGGTAGACCTGTTCGATATTGCCGATGTCACCCAACTGGAGATCGCCAACTACAGGCAGCTGATTTTTGGTATTCCCACCTGGGATTTCGGCCAGATTCAGTCCGATTGGGAGGAGTTTTGGGAAGATGTGCAGGAGATGGATTTTACTGACAAGGCGGTCGCGCTGTTTGGCCTGGGTGATCAATTTGGCTACGGCGACTATTTCCTGGATGCCATGGGCATGCTGCACGACGCTATCGTCGAGCGCGGGGCCACCATCGTTGGCCACTGGCCTATTGAGAGTTACGAGTTTGAAGCGTCAAAAGCGGAAATTGAAGGTGAGGGCCGGTTTGTCGGTTTGGCTATTGACGAAGACCAGCAGGAGGACATGACTGCCGAGCGTCTCAATCGCTGGTGCAGGCAGATTGCCGAAGAATTTGACCTTAAGGGGGGTGCGCACAGCGTTATTGCGCTGGAAGATTAAAGTTCATGCAGCAGACCATCCCGTTTAAAGTGTTTTGGCCCTGGCTCACGGAACATCCCGATTGTATTCTCCGGGCTGGCAGTGCCGATTCGGTGGTGTATGATGACGATGACTATCACTGGTGTTTTACCGAAGAGGATGCTTGCACATTGCTTGTGCAGGTTATACGCGGCAAGCGCCTTGTGGCGGAACTCTTTATCGAACTGGCCCATATTGCATTTGTGCGCATGACCTCGGGGGAAAGAGGGCGTTCAATTTCGACCTGGTTTCGGAAGTTCAGGGACAATCGCAGGTAATATACTACTTTGTGCTTTCTCATGGATTTGAACAGTCTGCTGAGCAACCGGCTAAAGTCAGCCAGAGCTCTGATCAGCTGCATTAGCGTTCCGGGAAAACGGCCTTTGTGCCTTGTAATCTCTATTGGTTTAGTCTGTATGCTAGCCCCAAGATCAGGCGGCATCGTTACCGGATCTTGGGGGATACAAGGTATTTCTGTGTATAGTTTACCCTTGGCCGGATTGTTGCTCGGAAGCGCCAACACCGATGTGTTGATCCAGAAATCGCAATAATTCTGTATAGAATTGTAGATTGTTTTCCTCACTGTAAAATCCGTGTCCCGCGTTGGAGATGATAAGGGATTTTACCGGTTTATGCTCTTTCTTTAATTGTTTCAACAGGAGTTCGGCGTGTTCTACCGGTACACGCTCATCTTGCTCGCCGTGAACAATCATTAGCGGAAGATTGAGTTTGCTGGTGTTGTGTAACGGTGAATTTTCCTTGAGAAAATGCTTATCTTTGCTCAATTCCCTCTTTAGATAAGCGAGACCCCGGTCACGTCGTTTGATATCGCCTTTCTTGTACATCATCTCCAGGTCATATACCCCTACGTGCCCTATGGCACATTGGTAGAGGTCGGGATATCTTATGGGGTTCATTAAAGCGGAATAGCCACCAAAGCTTCCTCCAAAGATGCAAATCCGTTCGGGGTCTGCATACCCTTTCTCAACTGCCCAGTTCACCGCGTCGAAGATATCGCGCTGAATTTTTCCACCCCACTCAAGCCGGCCAGCGTCATAGAAGTGATCTCCATAGCCCGTAGAGCCGCGAAAGTTGACCTGGAGCACCAGGTATCCGTTTTGAGACAATATTTGCGCTTTTTGATCATAACCCCAATAATCACGGGCGTGAGGCCCTCCGTGGGGTACGACCACCATGGGTAGCTTATGTTTATGACCGCTAGGGAATGTGAGATAAGTACCAATCCTAAAGCCATCTTCGGTGATAAAAGCATCTGCCTGCATAGGGTTAAGTTGCTTTGGGTCAAGCCATTCAGATGAAGAGGCTAGAAAGTCTACTTTCTTGGTGGTCATGTTTGCTAAAAAATAGTCGCCGGGGAGTCGGTCTCCACTGACTTTGAGAACCCCCAAATCGCCATCGGAAGTAAAGCTTGTGAATTGGATGTCATGGCCCTCGAAGGCTTTTTTTAGGCCTCTAAAGTAAGCGGCAAAGCCATCTCCTTCATCAAAAAAATACTCTTTTGGGTAATCTGGGTTTAGGTGGACTCCCAATGGTTTATTGGAGACTGGATGGTATATAATGCCACTGATATCCGAAATGTCGTCTTCAAAGACAGGTGTATATTCAGCGCCGCTAATCTGCATTTTAACCAATTGTTCTGTTTTTCCTTTGCGATTTATCTCAAGATAAACCTCCCCAGTTTCGCGATCAATGCCGACGGGTTTGCTGCGGTTTAGGGTGTTATCCTTGACTTTGCTCCAGCCATTTTTTTCTTTTTTATACAGTTGGGGGAGCGCCTCCTTGTTTGTTCCGCGAGCAAAAAGGAGGTTGCCGTTGCCATCTGTATAGGCCCGGCCATTGGCAATAGGTAACCCTGTGATTCGCTTTTTTACACCGCTATAAATATCGATCTCGAGAACCTCTCCGGGGTTTTCCCAGTTATTAGCCCAGGGGCGGGTTGAAACCAGTATTTTATTTTTTTTTTCCGGTAGGGGATCAATTATAACTGCATGTGCTAGTGTGGGTTTGGCTTTTTTTATGCGTGCCCCCAATTGTTTTTTCTTTCTGCCAGTCAAGTAGCCAAAAATATATTTTCCCTGTGCGCCATCATTGTTGATCGCGTACAGGGAACCATAAAAAATCGGAGCTTCCAGGCCAGCCTTGCGTGATAATACTTCAATGACTACTCTTTCATCGTTGGCCCAGTAGAAATTCCCTGCCTCCTCTTTGCCTTTAAAGCGAATTCCACCAGTGATTGCGAGAGGTTTCATCGACATGATAGCGATGATTCGCTCCCCGTTATCTTGCTTTCGTATAGCTAGATGGGTACCGGTAGGGGAGATTTTCACTTCTTCGATATCTGCATGGCGTATCAAGTCTGACAGGGGAATTTGGTTGCCAAGCACAAGCACTGGCCAAAGCAAAAAAATGAGTAGGAGCTTATGCATAATTTGTTGCCCTTAATGTTTGTTATTTAAAATTTTGGTTGCACTTACAAGTGAGGCATCCAGAACGAAGGGTAATCTCAAAAGCGACCCCGCTTTCTGTATCTTTATGGATTTGAAAGCACGCAGGAAAGGCAAAGCGCAAATTACCTCGGGCGCAAAGGTATCAGATTTTTCCTCTGCTACACAAATGGCAGCATCTGCTGTGCCAGAAGCGAAATGGCGGGCCGGCAAGTACTGACCCCCGGGGCAAATTACTTTAGGAGTATTCTGGGTTTTGGGGTTCTGAAATGCATCATCCACCAGAGTGCTGTATTGCCAGTGATAAAGCGGTTCAAATGGGATCTGAAGGCGGTCTTGCACAGAGGCAGGGGGTGGCCAATCCATCAAGCGGTAGAAATTCACTGATTGGTGGCATTGTCATTTGGAAAAGCCGCTGTGGATTCACAGGGTGTAATCGCAAATCCAGACAAAGTACAGGATATGGCTGGGTTCCACCCACAAAGGACAAGGCCCGGTGGTTTGTGCGGTCGTGCATGCGGAGAAATCTCGGTCATCGCTCGTGAATCAGGAGCTGGCGAGGAGGTGCGTTGACCGGGTCGGCCTGGTGTCGTTGGTGGGTAACAATTCGCGACAAAAATGGACAGCCTGAATCACTCAGGTACGAAGTCTTTTAAATATTGATGCGGGAGGGCAGTGGGGACTAATCCATTCTATAGCCCGATTTCTCTGGAAGCGGAGTCAATGTGGCTAATTCCCCGGTTAACCCTTGCGTTTTCCGAGATTCGGCAGGTCCTACGGAGATGGCGCATTTCAGCTAAGGCATCCAGTTAGTTTAATATATTCGATCATTATGCTAGTAAGCGCTTGCTTAAATTCAATGAATTACAGTCGGGGTTCCTGCGCCATTGCCCGTATTTCCTTTGTAGGCCGCGGATTTACAGGGGGTATGGGGACTTTGCAGTCTATTTCCTTGACTTTGTGTTGACCAGTTTTATAGTGTGAAAAGTGGGGGAAAGTGGAAAATCGTGGAATTTTGTGGTTTAGTGTTCTGTAGTGAGTGAGTAATTACATTGTTTGGATCACGTTTGAGCTTCCCCTCTATGGGTCCATCAGAGCGGTGTCTGCTGTGATAAGCGGGATCTGCAGCGAGCAAGTACCACGAAATGTATTTGGGCAGCCATGCAATCAATATGGACGCCAAAGGGCGTCTGGCCATACCGGCGCGCGTCCGCGACAAGCTGCTGGAGGCCTGTGCCGGATGTCTGGTGGTGACTGCTCACACGGAGGAGCGCTGCCTACTGATGTATCCGGCGCCCCAGTGGCAGCAGATATTGCCAAAAATCGAGGCCCTGCCCAGTTTCAACAAGGTGGCACGCCGCGCCCAGCGTCTACTGATCGGTTATGCCTGCGAACTGCAAGTGGATGGCAATGGGCGAGTGTTGATACCGCCAACCCTGCGGGAATACGCCGGGCTGGAAAAGCGGTTGATGTTGGTGGGGCAGGGCAAAAAACTGGAGCTTTGGAGCGAAGCGCACTGGATGTCCTGGCTCGATGACAGTGAAGGCGATGAGGGCATGCCAGGGGAAATGGCATCCCTCTCTTTATAAGGAGTTCGCCGGTTGTCTCAGGAATTGCATCGCAGTGTGTTGTTGCGCGAGGCCGTGGACGCCTTGGTAACGGACCCCGACGGTTTCTATATTGATGGCACCTTTGGTCGCGGAGGCCACAGCGCAGCCATCCTGAAACAGCTGGGCCCCGGCGGGCGCTTGCTGGCGGTGGATAAGGACCCCCAGGCCATTGCGTATGCCAGGCGGCATTTTGGCACTGAGCCGCGGTTTTCTATCTGGCATGGCTCCTTTGCGGATATGGACCTTGCCGCCGGGGAGCAGGCGGGCCAGGTCAGGGGAATACTGCTGGATCTGGGTGTGTCCTCTCCGCAACTGGATCAGCCGGAACGCGGTTTCAGTTTTATGCGGGATGGACCGCTGGATATGCGAATGGATACCAGTCGCGGCATCAGCGCTGCCCAATGGGTGAACACCGAGGCCGAGACCGAGATGGTTCGGGTGTTTAAGGAATACGGAGAGGAACGCTTTGCCCGGCGTATAGCCGCCGCCATAGTGCGCCGCCGAACAGAGAAACCCTTCGTGCGCACGCGCGATCTGGCCGAGGTGGTCAAGGCCGCCAACCCCGCCTGGGAGAAAGGCAAACACCCGGCCACCCGGGTTTTCCAGGCCATTCGCATCCATATCAATGGAGAGCTGGATGACCTGAAGAGTGTGCTGGAGAAGTCGCTGGCGCTGTTGGCACCGGGTGGGAGACTGGTCATTATCAGTTTCCACTCTCTGGAAGACCGCTTGGTGAAGCGGTTTATTCGCGAGAAGGAACGGGGGCCGCAGCTGCCCCGCGGGCTTCCGATCATGCACAGCCAGATTGCAAGGTCATTGCGTGCCGTGGGCAGGGCGATAAAGGCGGCTGCGTTTGAAACAGAGGACAATCAGCGCTCGCGCAGCGCGGTGATGCGCGCTGCGGAAAAGCTGGGCGGGGCCTGAACGGGATGTACCGCAAGACGCTGATTGGTGCGGGGCTCTTGTGGCTGGCGACGCTGGTGTCGGCTCTCACCGTGGTTTATTCCACCCAGCTCAGCAGGGAACTCACGGCAGAATTGGGCAAGGCGCAAAAAAACCGCGATGAGTTGCGCTATGAGCAGGAGCGCCTGCTGCTGGAGAAGGGCGCCTGGTCTGCTTACGGTCGCGTGGAGAAGGTGGCGAGAGAAGCGTTGGGAATGCATGTACCAGCACCTGCTGAGCAGGTGCTGGTGCCGAGTGAGTAATCTGATAAAGGCCGGTGTGGCGAGCGCGAACCAGCAGTAGTTTTCCGTGGCTTTGCGCATTTAAGGTCTGCAATGCCGGCGAATAATCGTAAATCCTTGCGTATTTGCGCGGTGTTTGGGGGCGGTGATCAAACGGCCCTCAGGGAGAGTTTTGGTTTCGGGGTGAAAACGTAACGCCAATTGGAAAACCATGGGTGCAGTCAAGAAAAAACAGACCCAACCGGGCATTGCCCGCTGGCGCTTTGTGCTGGTGGCGGCCCTGCTGTGTCTGCTGGCCCTGGCACTGATCCTGCATTTGGCCCGCCTGCAGGTATTGCCCGCTGCCGAGCATGGCTATCGGTTCCTTCAGGATCAGGGGCGGGCGCGCACCATTCGCACAGAGGAGATCGCCGCCTACCGGGGTTCCATCGTCGACCGAAATGGCGAGCTGCTGGCGGTCAGTACACCGGTACACAGCCTCTGGGCTAACCCCAGGCTACTGAGGAAGAGCGGTGCCGAGCAGGTGGGCCAGTTGGCCAGAGCGTTGGCTCTAGAGCCGGACAAACTTGCCGCGCGCTTGGAGAAGTATCGCAACAAGGCCTTCATGTACCTGCGTCGCCACCTGACACCGGAACAGGCCGGTAAGGTACTCGATCTGGAGCTTGTCGGGGTTTACAGCAAAAAGGAATACCGGCGCTTTTACCCTGCGGGTGAAGTGGTTGCACAGCTTCTGGGTTTTACCAATATCGATGATCGCGGCCAGGAGGGGCTGGAACTCGCCTACGACGACTGGCTGTCCGGTCAGCCCGGTGCCCAGCAGGTGGTCAAGGATCTGAAGGGCCGCACGGTGCAGGATCTGGCGATCCAGCGCGAAGCGCGACCGGGGCACGACTTGCGCCTGTCTATCGATATGCGCCTGCAGTACCTGGCCTACCGCGAATTAAAGCGCGCTGTGGCCGAGAACGGTGCCGCCTCCGGTTTTATGGTGATTCTGGATACCCGCAGCGGCGATGTCCTGGCGATGGCCAATCAGCCCTCGTTTAACCCCAACAACCGCGAAGGGGTAAAAGCGGCAGCGATGCGCAACCGCGCCCTGATCGACCAGTTTGAACCCGGCTCCACAGTGAAACCCCTGACGGTGCTGGCTGCGCTGGAGAGCGGTCGCTATAGACCCCATACCCAGATCGATACCAATCCCGGTTATATCCGCGTACCGGGGAAAACCCTGGTGGACCCCATCAACTATGGAAAGCTGGACCTGACCGGCGTTATCACCAAATCGAGCCAGGTGGGTATCACAAAAATTGCCCTGGATCTGGAACCAAACGGTTTGCGTGCACTCTTTTATCGACTGGGTCTGGGGGCGGCGGTTGGTAGTGGTTTTCCCGGGGAGACCCCGGGCATCCTGCCCAGTCGCAGTCGCAGTCGCTGGCACCCGATCGAGCGGGCCAATTTCGCCTTTGGCTACGGTTTAACCGTGAATGGGGTGCAACTGGCCCAGGCGTATGGCGTACTGGCCAATGCCGGGATCAAGCGCCCGGTTTCCCTGGTTCTGTCTACAGATACAATCACGGCAGAGCCCGAGCGGGTGATTGCAGCGCCCCTCGCAGAGCAGGTGTCCGCCATGCTGGAAACCGTCATCAGTTCCCGCGGTACGGGGCGCCTGGCTGCAGTGCAGGGATACCGTGTGGCGGGCAAGACCGGTACGGTACACAAAGTTGGTAGCAGTGGCTATGCGGACAACCGTTATCGTTCGGTTTTTGCGGGGTTTATTCCTGCGAACAACCCGCGTTTGGCCGCGGTAGTCGTAATCGATGATCCCAGCCAGGCCAAGTATTATGGCGGGGAAGTGGCTGCGCCGGTTTTCGCTTCGGTGATGGCCGGGGCCATGCGCCTGCTGCAGGTACCCCCTGAGCGGGTGGAATCGGCAGAACGCCAGTTAACCGCGCAGTTAAGCGAGAGAGGTACAAAATCGTGATACAGCGCAAACAACAGGGTATTTCCCTGCGGGAATTGGTGCCCGGATACGCGGGAATCCCCGATGTGCCCGTGACAGGCGTTGCACTGGACAGCCGCCGGGTAAAAACCGGCGATGTCTTTATGGCATTGCGCGGCTCTGTTGTGGATGGGCGTGAATATATCGATGCGGCGATCGCCGCCGGTGCCGCTGCGATACTGGCCGACAGTGACAAGCTGGAGTGTATTAACCGCGGCGATATCCAGGTGGTCAGCGTGCCCGGTCTGGCCAAGCGCGTCGGTGAAATTGCCGCGCGCTTTCACGGCAACCCCAGTGGACATATGCACCTGGTGGGGGTGACCGGTACCAATGGTAAAACCACCTGTGCCTATCTGATTTCCCAGTTGCTGGCGCATCACTTTGGCAGTGCGGCACTGATCGGTACTATCGGCAATGGCATCTGGTATAACCGGACGATCGAACTGCAGGAAACCGGGCTGACAACACCGGACCCCGTGCGTCTGCAAGCGGACTTTGCCGACTACCGCGAGCGCGGTGTGCCCGCCGCGGCCATGGAAGTATCCTCCCACTCCCTGTCCCAGGGACGCGTACATGGATTGGTTTTTGACACGGCGATTTTTACCAATCTGTCGCGGGATCACCTGGATTATCACGGCAATATGGCCGCCTACGGGATGGCCAAGGAAAAGCTGTTCGGGCTGCCCCAACTCAAGCGCGGCATTATCAATCTGGATGATCCTTTCGGTGCCCAACTGGCTGAGCGCTGCAAGGTGCGCGGCCTGCAGGTATTGACTTACGGACTGCAGGCGGGAGACCTGCACGTCACTGACCTGTGCCGTCACGAGAAGGGGTTTTCTGTTGAACTCAAGGCGCCCTGGGGGCGCGGCGAACTGCAGGCCCCGTTGATCGGCGACTTCAATATCTATAACGCGCTGGCAGTGGTAGCCGCTGTAGCGTCTGCGGGCATGCCCTTTGAAGCGATTCTGGCTGCCTTTCCTTCCATCCAGGCGGTGCCGGGCCGTATGCAGCGGGTTCGGGTTGCGGGCGCTGATGATGTCGGCGTGCTGGTGGATTATGCCCATACCCCCGATGCCCTGCGCGCGGCCTTGGCTGCCGCACGCCCCTATTGTCGCGGCAATCTCTGGTGTGTGTTCGGCTGTGGTGGTGAGCGGGATAGAGGCAAACGCGCTGCCATGGGACGAATCGCCTCGGAGATGGCCGATCGCGCCATTGTGACCAGTGACAACCCGCGCAGTGAAAAGCCGCAAAAAATTATCGACGATATCCTTCAAGGTGCGGCCAGCACGATTGAGGTGGAGATTGATCGGGCCGAAGCGATTGCCCGGACAGTCGCAGCGGCGCGACCAGGTGATATTGTCATTATCGCCGGCAAGGGCCACGAAAATTATCAGATTGTTGGCGGTGAAAAAAACCACTTCTGTGATCATGAACATGTGGCAGCAGCGCTGAGACGGCGCCTGGGTGCGGGCGCCGGGAGTGGTATGGAAGGAGAGGTCTGGTGATCCGCACGTTATCTCTTCAGCAGTTACAGAGTCGTTTTGGCGGTGCGTTGATCAATGGCTCCTGCGAGTTTTCGCGCGTTTGTACCGACACCCGCAAACTGGATCCCCAGGCCCTGTTTGTTGCCCTGGTGGGTGACAACTTTGATGCGCACGATTTTGTCGGTGGGCTGGATGGCCAGGTTCTGGGGCTGGTGGTGGAGCGTGAAGTGCCCGGTTGCCACCTGCCTCAGTGGCGCGTGCAAGATACCACGATAGCACTCGGACAAATTGGCCTGTTGTGCCGTGAGCAGTTTGAGGGGCCGGTCATTGCCATTACCGGTTCCTGCGGCAAGACCACGGTCAAAGAAATGTTGTGTGAAATTTTTTCTCTGCACCACACACCCTGTGTGACCAGGGGGAATTTAAACAATCAGTTCGGTCTGCCGATGACCCTTTTTGCGCTCTGTGGGCAGCACGATGTTTTGATTCTGGAGATGGGCGCCAACGCCCCGGACGATATCGGTTATCTCTGCAGTATCGGCAAACCCCAAGTGAGCGCGATCACCAATGTCATGCCCGCGCATGTGGAAGGGTTTGGTTCGGTAGATGCCATCGCAAAAGCGAAAGGGCAGGTTTATACCTGCCTGGGTGTCGGTGGTACCGCGGTGATCAATGCCGATGACGGCTACGCGGATTACTGGCGCGGGCGGATGCCCGAGGGGGTTCGGACCCTGGAGGTGGGTCTCAGCAACCCCTGTGCCATTCATGCGGAGAATATTGCCTTGGATGAAAGTGGCTGTGCCACGTTTGATCTGGTGATTGAGGGGGTATCCCACCCGGTGGCGCTGCGGTTACTCGGCGAGCACAATGTGCACAACGCCTTAATTGCCGCCGGTTGCGCATTCGCCAGCGGTATTCCGGCTGTGGACATTGCGCGCGGTCTTGCCGGTCTCGGTGGTGTGACCGGGCGCCTGCAGGCGCACCAGGGCATCCTTGGTGCGACGGTCATCGACGATAGCTACAACGCAAATCCAGGCTCTGTGGGTGCGGCCATTGAATTGCTGGCGCAGCGTCCGGGCAGGAAAATCCTGGTGCTCGGTGATATGGCTGAGTTGGGGCCGGATGCGGAAGGGCTGCATCGCAGTGTCGGTGTCCTGGCGCGCAAACGCGGCCTCGATGCCCTGTTTACTCTGGGGCCGCTGGGCACAGCCGCCAGTATGGCCTTTGGCGCGGGCCATCATGATGCCCTGCATAATTACCGGGAGAGAGCACCGCTGATCGCGGCGGTGTCCCGCGAACTGGACAAAAATACCACCGTATTGGTGAAGGGTTCACGCAGCGCGCGCATGGAACTGGTGGCTCAGGCACTGCTCGGCAACAGCAGGGGAGAGAAGTAATGCTGCTTTGGCTGGCAGAAATATTGCAAAAATATGTAAGCGCCTTTGCGGTCTTCAACTACCTGACGGTGCGTGCCATTCTGGCGGCACTGACCGCCCTGGGTATTTCCCTGGTTGTGGGGCCGCGTATGATCAACTGGTTGAACCAGTTGCAGGTAGGGCAGGCTATTCGCGATGACGGCCCGCAAAGCCACCTGAGCAAATCCGGTACGCCCACCATGGGCGGCACACTGATCCTCGCCTCGATTTTTTCCTCGGCACTGTTGTGGTCGGACCTGGGCAACCGCTATGTCTGGGTCACGCTACTGGTGACTTTTATTTTTGGTGCGGTCGGATTTGTGGATGACTACAAAAAAGTTGTGCACAGAAATCCCCGTGGCCTGATTGCCCGCTGGAAGTATTTCTGGCAGTCCATCGCCGGGCTGGGCGCGGCGATCTATTTGTATATGAGTGCGGTAAGTCCTGCTGAGACACAGTTTTTTGTGCCTTTTTTCAAAGACGTTGCCATCAATCTGGGTCCGGTTAGTTTTGTTCTGCTGACGTATTTTGTGGTGGTGGGCTCCAGCAATGCCGTGAACCTGACCGATGGCCTCGATGGCCTGGCGATTATGCCCACGGTCATGGTGGGGGGCGCCCTGGGCGTTATCGCCTATTTGTCCGGGCATGTGGAGTTTGCCAATTACCTGCATATACCCGCGATTGCCGGTGCCGGGGAACTGGCGGTCATTTGTGCGGCTCTGTGTGGCGCGGGGCTCGGGTTTTTGTGGTTTAACACCTATCCGGCGCAGGTGTTTATGGGGGATGTGGGTGCGCTGGCTCTGGGCGCGGCACTGGGGATTGTCGCGGTAATCACCCGCCATGAAATCGTGTTGTTCATCATGGGTGGGGTGTTCGTTATGGAAACGGTATCCGTCATCCTGCAGGTGGCGTCGTTCAAACTAACCGGCAAACGTATTTTCCGCATGGCGCCGCTGCACCACCATTTTGAACTGAAAGGCTGGCCGGAACCGCGGGTGATTGTCCGTTTTTGGATTATCACCGTGATTCTGGTGCTGGCCGGGCTGGCGACGTTGAAACTTCGGTAAATGACACAATGAGCCTGATCGCAACTTCGCAGCGGGAACTGGTAATCGGACTGGGTGCTACCGGAAAATCGGTGGTGCGCTACCTGCTGCGCAATGGTTATGCCCCGGTGGTTGCCGACAGCCGCGACCATCCGCCGGGACTCGGGTCCTTCCGCCGGGAGTTTCCGCAGGTCCCTGTGGAAACGGGATCACTGAGCCCTGATACGGTACTTGCGGCCAGTGAAATTATTGCCAGCCCCGGCATTGCGCTGGCCGAGCCCGTATTGCAGCGCGCCATTGACGCGGGTATCCCGGTGATCGGGGACATCGAGCTGTTTGCACGGGCGCTCGCCAGGGAAAAATCATCGCTAAAGTTGGCAGCGGTCACCGGTTCAAATGGCAAAAGCACGGTGACCACCCTGCTTGGCAGAATGGCAGAGGCGGCTGGCAAAACGGTGCGTATCGGTGGCAATATCGGTGTGCCGGTGCTCGATCTGTTACAGGAACCGATACCGCAACTGTATGTGTTGGAGCTGTCCAGCTTTCAACTGGAGACCACCTACTCGCTGACGCCCACAGTGGCCACCGTGTTGAATCTGAGTGCGGATCATATGGACCGCTACCCCGGCATGGTGGAATACCACCGGGCCAAACAGCGGATTTACCGCCATGCACAGCAGTTTGTCATCAACCGAGCGGACCCGCTGACCCGGGCACCTCTATCCCGGGGCAAATGCGAGTGGAGTTTTGGTCTGGACCAGCCCGACCTGAATCAGTTCGGGGTGCGCACTGTCGGCGGACAGAACTGGCTGGCACAGGGTGCCAAAGCCCTGTTGCCGGTCGATGCGCTGGCGATGGTTGGCAGACACAATGTCGCCAATGCGCTGGCTGCTTTGGCGATGGGTAATGCTGTCAGTCTGCCCATGGACGCCATGTTGTCGGTACTGCGCACTTTCAGGGGGCTGCCCCATCGCTGTGAGCGGACCGCTGACCTGGATGGCGTTGTCTATGTAAACGACTCCAAAGGCACCAATGTCGGCGCAACGCAGGCGGCGCTGGATGGATTGGCAACAGCCACCCGCAAGATTGTGCTGATCGCCGGCGGCGATGGCAAAGGGGCAGATTTTTCCGCGTTGAGCAACAGCGCTGCCGCGCTGCGCGCAATGATATCCATTGGGTCAGACGGTGACAGGGTCGCCGAGGTTTTTGCGGGTAAGTGTACAATCCGCCGTGCGGCCAGCATGACCGAGGCAGTGGCACTGGCCCGATCCCTGGCACACAGTGGCGACTATGTACTCCTGTCCCCGGCCTGTGCCAGCTTCGATATGTACCGCAATTTTGAAGCCCGCGGTGAGGATTTTCGCCAGGTAGTAGCGGCGCTCTGCGAAAGCGCTGGAGGTGCGGGGTGAATGCGTTGACGCCTTCGCCTCACAAGCGCGAACTCCTCGATAGGCTTTTACCCTTTAGTGTGCTGGCACTGGTCAGTATCGGCGTGGTGATGGTGGCCTCGTCCTCTATTGCCTTTGCCTCCGATATATACGCAGACCCCTGGTACTTTCTCAAGCGGCACCTGGCTTTCCTGGCGATCGGTGGCGTGGTGGCATTGGTTGTGAGCCAGATTCCCCTGGCGATTTGGTCGCGCCTATCCTGGCCATTGCTGCTGTTTGCCTGTCTGTTACTGATTGCAGTGCTGGTACCGGGTATTGGCCGGGAGGTGAATGGTAGCCAGCGCTGGCTGATGTTTGGCGGTATCACCATTCAACCTGCGGAGGTGGCCAAGTTCTGTATGCTGGTTTTTTTCGCCAGTTTTTTGACCCGCCGCAACAGGCAACTGCATCACTGGAGCAGCTTTATGGTGCCGGTGACGGTGCTGGGGATCTTCGCGCTACTACTGCTGTTGCAACCGGATTTTGGCTCGGTTGTGGTGTTATCCGGCACGGTACTGGCGATGGTTTTTCTCGGCGGTGCGCGTCTGCCCCATACCTTTTTATTGGTGCTGGCGGCGGCCAGTGGTCTGGCGCTGATGGCCCTGATGAGCCCCTACCGCTTACAGCGATTGCTGACATTTCTGGATCCCTGGGGGGATCAATTTGCCAGTGGCTACCAGCTCACCCAGTCGCTGATCGCTTTTGGTCGCGGAGAATGGTTTGGGGTTGGCCTGGGTAACAGTGTGCAGAAACTGTTTTACTTGCCCGAGGCGCACACGGATTTTATTTTTGCCATTCTCGCCGAGGAGTGGGGTATGTTGGGCGGCTTGGTTGTGATCGGCCTCTTTGTGGTGCTGACCTGTTCACTATTGCGACTGGTGCGCATGGCCCTGGTGCGGCAGAATTTTTTTGCCGCTTTGCTGGCTTTTGGCATGGCGTTTCTGTTGGCAGGGCAGGCGTTTGTGAATATGGGTGTGGCCTCGGGCCTGCTGCCCACCAAGGGATTGACTCTGCCGTTTGTCAGTTCCGGCGGCAGTAGTCTGGTTGTGTGCTGCGCGCTGTTGGGATTGGCAGTGCGTATAGGCGGCGAAATGCGCCCGCAGGACGAAGGCGGTGGTGCGCGCCAGGGGCTTTGGCAGCAACTGCCGGTATTTGCCCGGCGCCGGGCCGGGAGACGGGTACACAGTGGGGGGGCGGTTTGATGTCCCGGGAGAGAAACACCTTTTCGGGTAAACGTTTTTTACTCATGGCGGGTGGCACCGGGGGACATGTCTTCCCGGCACTGGCGGTGGCGCAGGCTCTGCGGGAGCAGGGGGCCAGAGTCGAATGGCTGGGCACCAGGCAGGGTATTGAAGCGCGTCTGGTGCCACCGGCCAATATCCCGTTGCACTGTATTGCAGTTGAAGGGCTGCGCGGTAAAGGCAGACTGGCCCTGCTGAAGGCGCCTGTGCAGATTGCACGCGCTGTGCGTCAGGCGCGTGCGGTGATCGGGAAGGTGCAGCCCGATGCTGTACTCGGGTTCGGCGGGTTTGTCACCGGCCCCGGCGGCGTGGCGGCACGCCTCAGTGGCAGGCCGCTGATTATTCACGAGCAAAACGCCGTGGCCGGCACCACCAATAAGCTGCTTTCCCGTATTGCCAACCGGGTGCTGGAGGCGTTTCCCAGCGGTTTGCCGCGGGCCCGGCAAGTGGGCAATCCGGTGCGTCGTGAAATTGCCCAACTGCCGGCGCCGCAATTGCGTATTGGTACTGAGTTGCCACTGCGTCTGCTGGTGCTAGGCGGCAGTCTAGGGGCTGCTGCCATTAACGCAATGGTGCCGGAGGCCATTGCCCTGCTGCAGCCGTCACAGCGTCCAAATGTGGTGCACCAGGCCGGTGAAAGTCACTTGGTACGGGCACGGGAGGCCTACCGGGCCGCCGGCGTAGCGGCAGAGGTTGTGCCTTTTATCGGCGATATGGCCGAGGCGTATAGTGCTGCCGACCTGATACTGTGCCGTGCGGGAGCGCTCACGGTATCGGAAATTGCCGCGGCCGGCATCGGTGCGATTATGGTGCCTTTTCCCTTTGCGATAGACGACCACCAGACACGCAATGGACAGTGGTTACAGGATGCGGGGGGGGCGATTGTGGTTCAGCAGCGCGAGATGGATGCGCAAAAACTGTCAGAACTTCTGCAAAAATTATTGGCGGACCCGCAGAAACTACTGGAGATGGCGCAGGCCGCGCGGCGTGTAGCGAAAGTCGATGCAACACAGCAGGTGGTGGCCGCCTGTGCAGAGGCGCTGGCGAGACAAGAGAGGCCAATGAGTGAAGGTTGAGAGCATGTCTTTTGAGTGGGCAAACGCAGATCAGGGTTACGCTGTACCGGCGATGCGCCGTATCCGCCGTATTCACTTTATCGGTGTGGGCGGTGCCGGGATGAGTGGCATCGCGGAGGTATTGCAAAATCAGGGATACGAGGTTTCCGGCTCGGATCTGCGCGAGTCCCCACTGACCGAGCGACTGCGCAAGCTGGGTGTCAGGGTGGCAATCGGACACAGCGAGGACAATATCAGGGATGTGGATGTTGTGGTGAATTCATCGGCGATCCAAGCTGACAATCCGGAGCTGGCTGCGGCCCATGAAAAGCGGATTCCGGTGGTGCGCCGTGCTGAAATGCTCGGGGAATTGATGCGCTACCGCTACGGTATTGCCGTGGCGGGCACGCACGGTAAAACCACCACCACGAGCCTGATTGCGGCCATTTTTGCCGCGGATGAAAAAGATCCGACCTTTGTGATCGGGGGCCTGGTCAATGCAGCCGGCGCCAATGCGGCGCTCGGCGAGAGCCGCTACCTGATCGCAGAGGCCGATGAGAGCGATGCGTCATTTATCCACCTGCAGCCCATGGTGACGGTGATTACCAACATCGATGCGGATCATATGGAGACCTATGGGGGGGATTTTGAGCGAGTAAAGCAGATCTTTATTGATTTCGTGCACAACCTGCCGTTTTACGGATTGGCGGTAGTCTGCGGTGATGAGGCCAATATCCAGGAAGTTATCCCGAAATTTTCCCGCCCGGTACTGACCTATGGATTTGCTGAGGGCAATGACTTCCGTATCGTCGAGGTCAATCAGGAGCCGTTGCGCAGTCACTTTAGCGTGCAGCGCCCCGGAGGGGATCTGCTGCGGGTATCGGTGAACACGCCGGGTATTCACAACGTGCTCAATGCCACAGCGGCGATTGCTGTGGCTGCGGAGGAGGGGATCAGTGACGAGGCTATTTGCCGGGGTCTGGAGGGTTTTCAGGGCGTGGGTCGCCGCTTTCAGATTTTTGGACATTTTTCCATAAGTGACGACAGCAGCGCGGCAAAAGTGATGCTGGTGGATGACTATGGTCACCATCCACGGGAAGTGGCCGCAACCATCAAGACGGTGCGCGATGGCTGGCCGGACAGGCGCCTCGTGATGATCTACCAGCCGCACCGTTATACCCGCACCAGGGATCTGTTTGAAGATTTCGTTCAGGTTCTGTCTGGCGTGGACAAATTAGTTTTGCTGGATGTATACAGCGCGGGCGAAGCGCCAATAGCCGGTGCCGATGGACGCACCCTGGCGCGCAGCCTGCGTAACCGCGGCCAGGTCGATCCGGTTTTTGCCGAAACAATCGATCAGGTGCCGCCAGTACTGGCGGACCTTCTCGAACCGGGCGATGTGGTGTTGACCCAGGGCGCGGGCAATGTGGGTGCCTTGTCTCAAAAGCTGGCGCAGTGGCGTCTGGGTGAAAAACTCTCTGAGGCCTGAGGGCAGGGTGGAGTCCACAGGAGAGAAGCCTGTGAAGAAAAAAAGCAGATCTTTACGCGGGGCGCGGCCTTTAGGGGCGCGGGAGTCTGCTGCCGGTATTTCCCGGCGCTCCGGGTTGATGTTGGTATTCGTTGTGAGTCTGGCCTGCGGGCTGCTTACTGGTGGTCACTGGTTGTGGCAGAGACTTCAGGCGGTGCCACTGGGGAAAATGGATGCACTGGAGCAGGTAGAGGTCCGCGGGGTTTTTAACGCGGTGCGTGAGGCGCAGTTAAAGGAAATATTGCTGCCTTATTTGCAGGCCGGTTTTTTTTCCGCGGATATCCGTGCGATGCAATCGGCGCTGTTGGCCAATCCCTGGGTTACCTCGGTGTCGATCCGCCGGCGCTGGCCGAGCGGGGTTCTGGTGGAGATTGCGGAAGCACAGCCTCTCGCGGTATGGGGAGGTGACCGGTTGCTGGTTGCGAGTGGGGCATTGTTGCCGAGACCGGTATACATGCGCGTGAAAGCACTCCCCGAGCTCGCCGGGGATGAGTTGCTGGTGGGACAGATTATGACACAGTACCAGGCCCTTGCGGGCATTCTGACTACCCGGGATATGGAGGTCAAGCGGTTGTCATTTGACGACCTGGGCGGTTGGCGCCTGGAATTGGTATCGGGAATTGCATTAAAACTGGGGCATGATGCGCTGTTGGAACGTGTCAACCGCTTCCTTTTCCTGAGCCGCGGATTGCTCGCGCCGCATTTGCACAAAGTGGCCGGGGTGGATACCCGTTACGGCAATGCGGTAGCGGTTCAGTGGAAGAATGGGCAGGAGTGAACAGGGAGGCGGAGAGACTGCGGTTGAAAATGCGGTTGAAAAGCGAAGGTGGTATTTCTGCGGGATTTCATTGGCGAGGCCGGGCACACAGCCCTGCGAGGTTGGTAGCAACATGACACAAGTATCCGATCAGCGCATGATGGTGGGACTGGATATCGGCACCTCCAAGGTGGTCGCCATTGTGGGCGAGGTTTCCGCTGGTGGCGAACTCAATATTGTCGGTATTGGCTCCCATCGCTCCACCGGCATGAAAAAGGGTGTGGTGGTGAATATCGAATCCACCGTGCAATCCATTCAGCGCGCGGTGGAGGAAGCGGAACTGATGGCGGGTTGTGAAATTCACTCCGTCTATGCCGGTATCGCCGGCAGCCATATTCGCAGTCTGAATTCCCACGGTATTGTCGCCATCAAGGACCGGGAGGTGACCCAGCAGGATCTCGACCGGGTAATAGATGCAGCGCGGGCAGTCGCAATCCCGGCGGACCAGAAGATTCTGCACACACTCCCCCAGGAGTATCTGATCGATAACCAGGAGGGGGTCAAAGAGCCACTGGGAATGTCCGGGGTGCGCCTGGAGGCGAAAGTGCACCTGGTCAGCGGTGCGGTTAATGCCGCGCAGAATATTGAAAAATGTATCCGCCGCTGTGGCCTCGAGGTTGAGGATGTCATTCTGGAGCAACTGGCCTCCAGCTATGCGGTGTTGACCGAAGATGAGAAAGAGCTGGGGGTGTGCATGGTGGATATCGGTGGGGGTACCACCGATATCGCCGTGTTCACCGGCGGCTCGATTCGCCACACCGGGGTGATACCCATCGCCGGAGACCAGGTGAGCAACGATATCGCCATGGCCCTGCGTACACCGACACCGCATGCAGAGGAGCTGAAAATCAAATATGCCTGCGCGCTGGCCAAACTTGCCCGGGAGGGCGAGACCATCAAGGTGCCGAGTGTGGGCGACAGGGCGCCCAGGGATTTATCCAGGCAGGCGCTGGCGGAAGTGATAGAGCCCCGTTACGACGAACTGTTTACCCTGGTGCAGGCCGAACTGCGCCGCAGTGGTTTTGAGGACCTGTGCGCGGCGGGCGTGGTGTTGACCGGTGGCTCCCCGAAGATGGAGGGTGCCGTTGAACTGGCCGAGGAGATTTTCCATATGCCAGTGCGGCTTGCCGTGCCCCAGGGAATTTCCGGACTGACCGATATTGTGAACAATCCAATCTATTCCACCGGGGTTGGATTATTGATGTACGCGATGCAGCAGGAAGAGGCCGCAGAAGGCAAAATGCAGCCCGCGCGCAACGAAAACCAGTGGTGGGACAAAGTGAAGCACTGGTTTCGCGGCAACATGTAATAGCGTGCAACCAGAATTAGCCGTTTCGGAAGGGATTTTTTTCCGCACGGCAGTAGAATTCGACATGAGCAAGAAAGGGGAACAGCAATGTTCGAACTAGTTGATAGTGTACAGGACAAACCTGTCATCAAGGTAATTGGTGTCGGCGGAGGCGGCGGCAATGCCGTGAAGCAGATGATTGCCAGTAATGTGGAGGGCGTGGACTTTATCTGCGCAAACACCGACGCCCAGGCCCTGAAAGATATCCAGGCACAAACCATCCTGCAATTGGGCAGTTCCATCACCCGCGGTTTGGGTGCCGGCGCCAACCCGGATATCGGTCGGCAATCGGCTCTGGAGGACCGCGACCGGATTGCCGAGGTGTTAAGCGGCGCGGACATGGTGTTTATCACAGCGGGCATGGGCGGCGGCACCGGAACTGGCGGCGCACCAGTGGTTGCCGAGGTCGCAAGAGAGCTCGGCATCCTCGCCGTAGCGGTTGTCACCCGCCCGTTCAAGATCGAGGGGCGCAAGCGCACCGTGGTGGCCGAGGAGGGTATCCTCGAGCTGCGCGACAAGGTCGACTCGCTGATCACTATTCCCAACGACCGCCTGCTGGAGGTACTGGGCAACAAGATCACCATGAAGTCCGCCTACAAGGAGGCCGACAACGTATTGCTCGGTGCGGTGCAGGGCATTGCCGACCTGATGATCCGCCCGGGGATTATGAACGTCGACTTTGCCGATGTGCGCACCGTAATGTCCGAAATGGGCATGGCCATGATGGGCTCCGGTTCCGCCATCGGCGAAAGCCGCGCGCGCGAAGCCGCGGAAAAAGCCGTGCGCAGTCCGCTTTTGGACAATGTCAACCTGTCTGGTGCCCGCGGTATTCTGGTTAACATCATCACTGGCAGCGAAGAGTCCGGTTGCCAGGAGCTGACCCTGGGTGAGTACTCTGAAGTTGGAGAGATTGTTCAGGAGATCGCTTCCGACGAAGCCACCGTGGTGATCGGTACTGCGGTAGACGACAAACTCGGCGATGAGATGCGTGTGACGGTTGTCGCAGCGGGTCTGGGAGAGGGCACCTCGTCGGCGCGCCCTGCCAAAGTGGTGGACAACGGCCGCCGTGGGGAGGCCCGCGAGCCCCGTGAAGCCCGCGAGATGCGCGAGCCCCACAGTGCTACCGGCCTGTCCCCGCGGGAGAGTGCGGATCCCCGTCCGCGCCTGGACGTCGAACGTCCCAGACGCCCGGCACCGGCGCCGAGCCCGGCGGATACGGATATGGAGTACCTGGATATTCCGGCCTTCCTGCGCCGCCAGGCCGACTGAGTGTCGGCACCGCAGAGGCACACCGCTCATGTCTACCCGGCCCCAGGGCCGGGTGCCGCCTCTGTGGTGGGGCTTTCCCGGGCCCCGAACGGATCCGGGAAGGGTATTTTTGCGCTTTGAGGCAGAGTCCTGGATCGGTGGGCCGAAAACTGAAACGGCATCCCCGGCAGCCCGATCGGGCTTTTATGACCGAATTGCATGGCCACTCCGTGCCATATTTCCCCGGAAATCCTCGCTGCCGATGAATAATTAACAATTTTTTACAGCGCTTGAGGCACTCAAGCTCATAGAATGTTGTCTTATTGCGAAATGATGTGGCGCTCCAATCCTTGCTTGACCTATCCTCAAAGGGTGGCAGCGGCGTGTTGAAATGACCGCCTGCCCGGAATTGGTATTGGCGTCGCAATTATGCTAGCATCGGCCGCTTGCCGCTTGGCCCACCGACCGGGGAAAACACAGTTTCATGATCAAACAGCGCACGCTTAAGAATGCTATCCGCGCCACTGGTGTAGGTCTTCACTCTGGCAAAAAAGTGGTTCTCACGCTCAAACCCGCACCCGTAGACACTGGCATCGTGTTCCGCAGAACCGACCTGGACCCGGCGGTGGAGATTGAGGCCCGGGCAGAAAATGTGGGCGACACCCTGCTGTCCACAACGCTGGTGAAAGATGGTGTACGCATTGCGACCGTAGAGCACCTGCTCTCGGCAATGGCGGGGTTGGGCATTGACAATGCCATTGTCGAGCTGTCCGCCCAGGAAGTGCCGATTATGGATGGCAGTGCCGGTCCCTTTGTCTTCCTGATCCAGTCCGCCGGCATCCAGGAGCAGTCTGCAGCGAAAACATTCCTGCGCATCAAAAAACCGGTTACCGTTGAAGAGGGCGACAAAGTCGCCAGCTTTATGCCGTTCGATGGCTTCAAGGTGACCTTCACCATCGACTTTGATCACCCGGTATTCCAGGGGCGCAACCTGACCTCCTCGGTGGACTTTTCCAGTACCTCCTTCGTCAAGGAAGTGAGCCGCGCGCGCACTTTCGGCTTTATGCACGAAATCGAGTACCTGCGTTCCAAGGGCCTGGTGCAGGGCGGTTCCGTCGACAACGCCATTGTGATCGACCAGTACCGCATTCTGAACGAAGGTGGTTTGCGCTATGAAGACGAATTTGTGAAACACAAGATCCTGGACGCCATTGGCGATCTGTACCTGCTGGGCACCAGCCTGATCGGTGAGTTTAAGGCCTTTAAATCCGGTCATGCGCTCAACAACAAGTCCCTGCGTCACCTGATGGCGCAGGAAGATGCCTGGGAAATGGTGACCTTCGAGAGTGAGCAGGAAGCGCCCATCTCCTATGTAAAGCCGATACTGGCAGTTTGATCCTCCGGTGGGAAGCGGGCATGATAAGGTCGGCTTTTTGCTTGACGACAGCTAACACCGCCGGTGATCGGCGTGCGCTGCAGCGCCGGGGCTCCTGGCAGAAATAATCAAAATTATAGAATGTCGAATTTCCCCCGCTTGCTATGAAAATCATTCTGGTCAACGAACGCGGCGCAACCCGCAGCTTCAATTTTGGCGGCCTGAGTAAAGCGCTGCTGGGACTGTGCCTGCTCGGCCTGCCGGTGGGTGCTTTTTTACTCGGGACCAATCTTTCGGTGGTCGAGACCGATCTGTTCGATGCGCGCACCGCCAAGGCGTGGGAGCGGGCGCTGCGCAAGCAGCAGGAGGAAATCGGGGCGGCCGACCGGGTGGCGCGGGAGCAACTGGTGGCGCTGACGGTGAAACTGGCGGAGTTGCAGGCACGCCTCACCCGTCTCGATGCGCTGGGCGAGCGCCTCACCGCCGTCGCCAATCTGGATGAGGGGGAATTCCAGTTCGGCACCCCGCCGGCGCTTGGGGGTCCGGAAGACCCCCAGATAGCCGGTGCCTCCGAGCTGCCCTACCAGTCCCCCGGATTCCTCGATGTGATCGATGACCTGTCTCACCAGATAGATGACCGGCAGATGCAGCTTGAGATGCTCGAGTCCCTGATGGCGAACCTCAAGCTCGAGGATGAGCAGTTTATCGCCGGGCGCCCGATTACCAAAGGGTGGATGTCGTCCCGCTACGGCTATCGTACGGACCCCTTTAGCGGGCGCCGCACCTGGCACAAAGGGGTAGATTTTGCCGGCAAAATGGGCTCCGATGTGGTGTCCGTCGCCGCCGGTGTGGTGACCTGGGCCGATGAGCGCCACGGCTATGGCCAACTGGTGGAGATCAACCACGGCAACGGTTATTCGACCCGCTACGGCCACAACAGGGCCCTTGAGGTCGGCCTTGGCGACGTGGTGAGAAAGGGGCAGGTTATTGCCCAGATGGGTTCCAGTGGGCGCTCCACCGGCCCCCATGTACACTTCGAAATCTTCAAGAACAACCGCGCGGTCGACCCGGCCAGCTACATCCGTCGCACCGGCAGATAGCAACTACGCTTCCCATACGCGCAATCGCGGGCAACTGGCATCAGAGTTGCCAGCGCCAGCGCCTTCCTGTTTACTTGCACCCCTCGCATAAAGGCGCATCGGTGCAGCACACTGCCCAGCATTCACACCGACAGTGCAAATAAGATAAGTGGTTTCTAGACAATGATTGGCAAACTGATTAAATCGGTCTTTGGTTCTAAAAATGATCGCGAGCTGAAGCGCATGCGGCGGGTCGTGGACAAGGTCAACGCGCTGGAGGAGGGATTCCAGAAGCTCGACGACGCCGGGCTGCGCGGCAAAACAACGCAATTCCAGCGGCGCCTTGCAGACGGGGAATCACTGGACCAGCTCCTGCCGGAGGCCTTCGCCGCCGTGCGCGAAGCCAGCCGGCGCACGCTGGGCATGCGCCACTTTGACGTGCAGCTGATCGGCGGTATGACCCTGCACGAGGGGCGCATCGCAGAGATGCGTACCGGTGAGGGCAAAACCCTGGTGGCAACCCTGCCCGCCTACCTGAATGCCCTGGAGGGCAAGGGTGTGCATATTGTCACGGTGAACGACTACCTGGCCTCGCGGGATGCCAACTGGATGCGTCCGGTGTATGAGTTCCTCGGCCTGAGCCTGGGGGTGATTGTTTCCCAACAACCCCCCGAGGAAAAAAAAGCCGCCTACCAGGCGGATATTACCTACGGCACCAACAACGAGTTCGGCTTCGATTACCTGCGTGACAATATGGTGTTGCGCAAGGAGGACCGCACCCAGCGGCCACAGAATTTTGCCATCGTGGACGAGGTGGACTCCATCCTGATCGACGAGGCGCGCACACCGCTAATTATTTCCGGTGCCGCGGAGGACTCCTCCCACCTGTATACCGCCATGAACAAGCTGGTGCCGCAGTTGTCGCGCGCCGAGGAGGGCGGCGAGGGCCACTACACCGTGGACGAGAAGACCCGCCAGGTGGAATTGACCGAACAGGGGCACCTGCTGATCGAAGAGCTGCTGTCGGGTTCCGGCCTGATGAAAGCCGATGAGTCCCTCTATGCCCCCGGCAACCTGGGCCTGCTGCACCATGTCCACGCGGCGCTGCGCGCCCATGTGCTGTTCAACAAAGATGTGGACTATATCGTACAGAACGGTCAGGTTGTGCTGATTGATGAACACACCGGTCGCACCATGCCGGGCCGCCGCCTTTCCGAAGGTCTGCACCAGGCCCTGGAGGCGAAGGAAAAGGTGCAGATCCAGAGCGAGAGCCAGACGCTCGCTTCCACCACGTTTCAGAACCTGTTCCGTTTCTATCCCAAACTGGCCGGGATGACCGGTACCGCGGATACCGAGGCATTCGAGTTCCAGCAGATTTACGCACTGGATGTGGTGGTGATTCCCACCAACGTGGCTGTTTTGCGCGAAGACCGCAATGACCTGGTCTACCTGAGCAAAGAGGAGAAGCTGGAAGCCATTATTGAGGATATCAAGCACTGTCGCGAGAAGCAGGCGCCGGTCCTCGTGGGTACCGCCTCCATCGAAACCTCCGAGGAGATGTCGCGCCGGTTGCAGAGGGCGGGTATCAAGCACCAGGTTCTGAACGCCAAATACCACGAGCGCGAAGCACAGATTATCGCCCAGGCGGGCCGCCCCGGTACCGTTACTATCGCCACCAATATGGCCGGCCGCGGAACCGATATCGTGCTCGGCGGCAACTGGGAGGCCGAGATGGCAGCGCTCGGCCAGGAGCGGGGCCGGGAGCTCAGCGAAGCCGAGATTGCCGCGCTGAAGGAAGACTGGCAGAAGCGTCACGACCAGGTCATCGAAGCGGGTGGCCTGCATATTGTCGGCACTGAGCGCCACGAATCCCGCCGCATCGACAACCAGCTGCGCGGTCGCGCCGGCCGCCAGGGCGATCCCGGTGCAACCCGCTTCTACCTCTCCCTCGAAGACAACCTGATGCGCATCTTCGCCTCCGACCGGGTCAAGAACTTTATGCAGATGCTGGGTATGGAGCGCGGCGAAGCCATTGAGCACCGCATGGTCTCCAATGCCATCGAAAAGGCCCAGCGTCGCGTCGAGGGGCGCAATTTCGATATCCGCAAGCAGTTGCTGGAATACGACGATGTCGCCAATGACCAACGCCAGGTGATCTACGGCCAGCGCAATGAGCTGCTGGAAGCGGACAGGATCAGCGATACCATTACCGCCATACGCTCGGATGTGGTGAACGAAATGATTTCCGCCTCGGTGCCGCCGCAAAGTGTGGAAGAGCAGTGGGATATCCCCGCGCTGGAGCAGCAGCTGGCCGGTGAACTGGGTATCGAGCTGCCGGTACAGCAGTGGCTGGATGCGGACCGCACCCTGCATGAGGAGAGCCTGCGCGAGAAGATCGTCAGTGCGGCCCAGGAGGCTTATACGGGCAAAGTGGCGCGGATCGGTGAATCCTCCGGCGATGCCAACCTGATGGCCACCATAGAGCGGCAGATTATGCTGCAGGTGCTGGACCAGCTCTGGAAGGAGCACCTCTCCAGCATGGATCACCTGCGCGCGGGTATCGGCCTGCGCGCCTACGCCAACAAGAACCCCAAACAGGAGTTCAAGCGCGAGTCCTTTCACCTGTTCCAGAGCATGCTGGAAAACCTCAAGCACGAAGTGGTGCGCATCCTCGCGCATGTGGAGCCCATGACCCGCGAGCAGATGGAAGAGATGGAGCAGCAGCGCCTGGAAGAGCAGCGCAGGCAGCAGTTGGAATTGCGCCACGCCCAGGCCTCCGCGCTGGGGGAAGGTGCGCCACAGCAACAAGCCGCCCCGCCGCAGCGCCCCCGCCCGGAGCGCCGCGGACCCAAGGTGGGCCGCAACGATCCCTGCCCCTGTGGTTCCGGTAAAAAATTCAAGCAGTGCCACGGCAAGCTGGCCTCCCCCACCCAGAGTTCCTAGCGCCGTGAAGGGATGAGGGCAGAAAGCCGGTTAAAAACCCCCGCAAATGGCGGGGGTTTTTAGGGATAGGATCAGCATAATCTGCGGATAACCTCAGAAATTCCACAGAAGTTTTCGATTGTGGCTTGCCAGCCGCCGGTATCACTTTGATAATGACGCCTTTTTATGCCCCTGCCGCCCCTCACAGGCCCTGCGCCGGGGCGGCCCTCGAGTGTGATCGCCATGTCCCAATCACTACTGCCCTCTGTGAAGGGGATTCGCCTTGCCAGCGTCCCGGCCGGTCTTCGGGACTGGCAGCGCGATGACCTGCTACTGGTCGAAATCGACCAGGGGGCCGCTGTCTCGGCAGTGTTTACCCAGAATCCCTTTTGCGCAGCGCCGGTAGTGGTGGCCAGGGAGCATCTCCTCCGGGGGCGGGTTCGCGCCCTGCTGGTGAATGCCGGCAACGCCAATGCGGCCACCGGGGCGCGCGGGCTCAGTGATGCGCGGGCCTGCTGCGCGGCCGTGGCCAAAGCCCTGGCTGTTCGCCCGGAACAGGTGTTGCCTTTCAGTACCGGCGTGATCGGCGAGCAGCTGCCGCTGCAGAAACTGCTGGACGCTATACCCCCCGCCGCCGCGCAGTTGTGCCACCGCGGCTGGGACCGCGCCGCACAAGCGATCCTGACCACCGACACCCGCGCCAAAACCGCCAGCCGCACCCTGGAGGCCAACGGTGAGCGGATCACCGTTGCCGGCATCGCCAAGGGCGCCGGCATGATTCAGCCAAATATGGCGACCATGCTCGCCTATGTCGCCACCGATGCGGCCATTGCCCGGCCCCTGCTGGATACCCTGCTGAACGAGGCGGTGGGGGCCTCCTTCAACCGCATCTGTGTGGACGGGGATACCTCCACCAACGATGCCTGTGTCCTGATTGCCACGGGCGCGGCGGGCAGGCCGGTTAAAACGCCCGGGGGTGCGGGCTATAGCGCCCTGCGCCAGGCCATCACAGAGGTCCATATCGCCCTCGCCCAGGCGATTGTGCAAGACGGGGAAGGGGCCAGCAAGTTTGTCACCCTGCAGGTGGCGGAGGCGGAGAGCCCCGAGGAGGCTCTGCGGGTGGCCTTTGCGGTGGGCCGCTCGCCACTGGTCAAAACCGCCCTCTACGCCTCGGACCCCAATTGGGGGCGGCTGGTGATGGCCATTGGCAACGGCATACAGGGCGGGCTGGATACCCGGCGGGTGCATATCACCCTGGACGGGGTGCCGGTGGTGAAGGCCGGCTGCCGCGCCCCGGATTACCGGGAGGCCCAGGGTGCGGCGGTGTTCGCCAAAGCGGCCTTTACCATCCGCATTGCATTGGGCCGCGGCCACTGCAGCGAACATATCTGGACCTGTGACTTCTCCCACGGGTATGTCACCATCAACGCCGAATATCGGTCTTAAGGAGTCAGCGTGGATGAAGCGATTCATGTCGCGGTCGGGGTAGTGGTGCGCAGCGACGGCAAAATCCTGATCGCCCGCCGCCCCCGGCACCAACATATGGGCGGCTACTGGGAGTTTCCCGGTGGCAAGGTGGAAGCGGGGGAAAGCGTACAGCAGGCTCTTTGCCGTGAGCTGCGCGAGGAGGTGGCCATCGCGGTGCGCACACTGCAGCCGCTGGTGGCGATCCGCCATGCCTACCGGGAAAAAATCGTATTGCTGGATACCTGGCAGGTCACGGCGTTTTCCGGCCAGGCCGTGGGCCGGGAGGGCCAGGCAACTGCCTGGGTGGCACTACAGGCGCTGGACCAATACCGCTTTCCCGATGCCAACCGGGGGATTATCGATGCGCTCAAAACGGCGCAACAGGGCAGTGTAGACAGCGGCCAGGGGCGGCAATCAGGCCGCTTGTGAATCCCTTGGGCTCGGGTTAGTGGTGGGGCTGGTCCGGGTTCGGCTCATCCCCCGGCATATCACCGTAGGCCGGCTCGCCCGGTATCCTGTGCCCTTCACTGGCCCATTCGCCCAGGTCGATCAGCTTGCAACGCTCGCTGCAAAACGGCCTGAAGGGAAACCGGTCGTTCCACGCGATGGGTTTTTTGCAGGAGGGGCAGTTCAGGGACGGGGTGGCTGTACGCTTGGTCATGGAGACTTGGATACCGGTAATTTGCAGGCTGGTTATTTGAATCGGTGGCTAGGGTGTGGCTGCGGCCATTTTCACATACTGGTTGTGCAGGGTTTCCACCTGGGTCTGCAGTGCCGCTAACCCGGACGAATTATCCAGCACATCGTCGGCTTTTTCCAGGCGTTGTTCCCGGCTCAGCTGCGCCGCCATCACCTTGCGGATATGCGCCCCATAACAGTTGTCCCTGGCGCTGGCGCGGGCAATCTGCAGCGGTTCGGGCAGGTCGATCACACAGACCCGGTGTACCAGTTGATCCTGGCCCGACTCTATCAGCAGGGGGGACTCCAGTATCACGTAGGGCCCCGGACTATGGGTGAGCGCGGTGATGATTTCCTCCCGGATCAACGGGTGCAGCAACTGCTCCAGCCAGGCCCGTTCGGCGGGATCGTCAAATACCCGGGTGCGCAATCCGGCCCGGTCGAGGGCGCCGTTTTCAAGCAGTATGGCGCTTCCAAAGTGCCGGGCGATCTCCGCCAGGGCGGGTTGGCCGGGCTGCACCACCACCCGCGCGGCCCAGTCCGCATCCACAACCGAGATACCCAATGCGCGAAAGCACCCGGCAGCGGCCGACTTGCCACTGCCGATACCACCGGTCAGACCAACCCTAAACAAGGCACTGTCTCCCCATGCGAAATCCGGGGGCCAGTGTACGGCAAGTTGCCGGGCCTGCCCAACGGCATCAGCGGCCGAGGCCGGCAAAGTTCAGGTACCAGCGCAGGATCTGGTCCCCCCACAGCATGGCCATCCAGCCGGCGCCCGCCAGGTAGGGGCCAAAGGCAATGGGCAGGTTGCGGTCGCGCCCCGCCACCAGGCTCCAGGTGATCCCGGCCACAGCACCCACCGCCGCCGAGAGCAGGATCACCATGGGCAGCATCTGCCAGCCAAACCAGGCCCCGATGGCGGCTAGAATCTTGAAATCCCCGGCGCCCATGCCCTCCTTGCCGGTGGCCAGCTTGAAGCCATGGAAAACCAGCCACAGGCACCCGTAGCCCGCTGCAGCCCCGATCACCGCATCCTCCAAAGGCACAAACAGGCCCTGGAGATTGACCAGCAGCCCCGCCCACAGCAGCGGCAGGGTGATACTGTCCGGCAACAACTGCTTGTCGAAGTCGATCCCGGTCAGGGCCACCAGGGCCCAGGTCAACCCACAGCCTGCCAGCGCCTGCCAGGTAAAGCCCAGCTGCCAGACCACAACAGCGGTCAGAACTCCGGTGATCAGTTCTACCAGAGGATAGCGCCCGGCGATGGCGGCACCGCAGGCGCCGCACCGGCCGCGCAGGAACAGATAGCTGATCACCGGAATGTTCTGCCAGGGTTTTATTTCTGCGCGGCAGTGGGGGCAGCAGGAGTGGGGGCGCATCAGGTTGAACGGGGTAGTGAGGGCTTTCTGCTCCGCAGTATTCAACTGGATATCAAAGTAGCGGTAACATTCCCGCTTGTAGTCCCGCTCCATCATCACGGGCAAACGGAGAATCACCACATTGAGAAAACTGCCGATCAGCAGGCCCAAAAGGAAAGCCCCGCTTAGGAGCAGTGCTATATTATTAACCAAGGTGTGTTACCTATCTATCCTTAAATTACATTTCCAAGATTGAAAATTGGTAGGTACATAGCAATCATTAGACCACCGACCAGGACGCCAAGAACCGCCATGATCATAGGTTCAAGGAGGGTGGTGAGGTTGTCAATCAAATTGTCTACGGCTTCTTCATAAAAGTCAGCGGCTTTAGAAAGCATTTCGTCTAGAGCGCCAGACTCTTCACCGATCGCTGTCATCTGAACTAGCATAACTGGGTAAAGCCCAGACTCGCGCATGGCAATGTTGAGAGGAATACCAGTGGCAACAGAATCCCTGATTTTAAGCGTTGCTTCTTCATAAATAGAATTTCCCGTTGCTCCAGCAACGGACTTAAGCGCATCAATCAGAGGGACACCGGCGGCAAATGTAGTTGACAGGGTACGGGCAAACCGAGCGGCAATAGAGTTATAAGTGATATTGCCTAATATGGGCAGCTTGAGCACAAGCCTGTCAAAAGCTTCTGCGATGCGCTTGTTGCGTTTTTTGGCTTCAATTAAGCCACCTATAAGACCAACCGCCACAAGTAAAGCAAAGAACCAGTTTGCTTGCATCCACTCGGATAAGCTTACGACTAAAAGGGTAAAGGCGGGAAGGTCGGCACCAAAACCAGAAAAGGTATCGGCAAATTGTGGGACTACTTTGATTAATAGAATTGAAGTGACAATAATTGCTACCAGAATAACAGCAATGGGGTAGGTCATTGCCTTTTTGATTTTTGCTTTCAAAGACTCAGTCTTTTCTTTATAGGTGGCGATGCGATCCAGCATTGTTTCCAGAGCGCCGGACTGCTCACCAGAAGCGACAAGATTGCAAAATAGGTTGTCAAATTGAAGTGGGTGTTTACGGAGTGCATCGGCAAAGGCGGTGCCCGAGGCCACATCGTCTCGAATTTTAAAGATCAGCTCTTTCAAGCCCTGGTTATCCAGGCCATCGGCGACGATCTCAAAGCTCTGTACCAAGGGTACCCCCGCTTTCATCATGGTGGCCAACTGGCGGGTAAACAGAGCGATATCCGCGGGCCTGACTTTTTTCTTGCCGCCGCCAAACCACGGTTGGGGTTTTTTGTGCACACGGTTGGCAATAATGCCCTGCTTGCGCAATTGCGCCTTGACCAGCGCCGGGCTGGTACCGCTGATCTCCCCCTGGACTCTGGCCCCCTTGCTATCCATGCCTTTATAGAGGTAGGCGACCGCTGTGGCATTGGCCATAAATGTTCTTCCTGCTTTTTATTTGAGTGTGGCAATCAAAATTCCGGCACAACTGTGCGGTGTAGGATTGCTCGCCTGGCGCCGGTGACCAGGGCATCCGGCTTTTTACGGTAACGTATCCAGCCCTTTGTGCGGCAGAAGGCGCAATCGGGGGGGTATAGTTTAATCCTTGGTCACCCGGTTGGCCTCCTCCAGGCTGGTAATCCCCATCGCCACCTTGCGTAAAGCCGAGGTCCTCAGATTGTTGAAGCCCTCCTCGCGGGCCTGATCGGCAATCTGAATCGAGTTGCCGCCCTCCATTATAATTCTGGAGATGCCATCGGTAATGCGAACCACTTCATACACGCCCACGCGACCCTTGTAGCCTTTGGAGCAGTGTTCGCAACCCACCGGCTGGAAGAGGGTCCAGGTGTTCTTGGGAGTGGTCACCGCGGAAAAGCCCTCCTCTGCCAGCACCTCACCGGGTAGTGTGACCGGTTTCTTGCACTCTTTACATAGCCGCCGCGCCAATCGCTGGGCGATAATCACACTCACCGAGGTGGCGATGTTAAAGGTGGGCACGCCCATATTCATCAGGCGTGTGAGGGTTTCCGGGGCCGAATTGGTGTGCAGGGTGGACAGCACCAGGTGCCCGGTCTGCGCAGCCTTGATGGCGATCTCGGCGGTTTCCAGATCGCGGATCTCCCCCACCATCACGATATCCGGGTCCTGGCGCAAAAAGGAGCGCAGGGCTTCGGCAAAGTCCAGCCCCACCTTGGCGGCGACATTTACCTGGTTGACCCCTTCCAGGTTGATTTCCACCGGGTCTTCCGCCGTGGAGATATTGCGCTCCGGGGTGTTGAGAATATTGAGCCCGGTATAGAGGGACACGGTCTTGCCGGAACCCGTGGGGCCGGTCACCAGAATCATGCCCTGGGGCTGGGCCAGGGCATCCATATACAGTTGCTTTTGATCCTCTTCATAGCCCAGGGCATCAATACCCAGTTGGGCGGAAGAGGGGTCCAGAATCCGCAGCACGATTTTTTCCCCCCACAGGGTGGGCAGGCTGTTGACGCGGAAATCGATGGCCTTGGTTTTCGACAGCTTCATCTTGATGCGCCCATCCTGGGGGACACGCCGCTCGGAGATATCCATTTTCGACATCACCTTCAGGCGCGCGGAGAGGCGGGGCGCCAATTGGATGGGGGGTTTGGCCACTTCGTGCAGTACGCCATCGGTGCGGAAGCGGACCCGGTAGGTTTTTTCGTAGGGCTCGAAGTGAATATCCGAGGCCCCGCTGCGGATCGCATCGAGAAGCACTTTGTTCACAAAGCGCACCACGGGGGCTTCATCACCACCGGGGGCCTCGTCGTCCCGCGCCGGTTCGTCGTTGCCCACCTCCAGGGCTTCCAGCTCCTCGTCGTCCATGCCTTCCAGGCCCGCACCCATATCGTCGCTATGGGACAGGTAACTCTCGATGGCTTTCGCCAGCTTGTCCGCCTCCACCAGCACCGCGTCGGTACTGAGGCCGGTATTGAAGTTGATCTCATCCAGCCCCGCCAGGTTGGTGGGGTCTGCCACGGCCACGAACAGGCGGTTGCCGCGCTGGTGCAGGGGCAGCGCAAAGTGCTTGGCGATGAGTTTTTCATCGACGATCTCCCTGGGGATCAGCTCGAAGTTGTAGCTGCCAAGCTCGAACAGGGGCGTGCCAAAGGCCCGGGCGGCAATCCCGGCCAGTTCGCGGGCCTTGACCAGTTTGGCCTCCACCGCATGTTGGGCAAAGGTCTGGTTTTCCCGCCGCGCCGCCTGGGTCGCGGCAGTGGCCGTGGTTGCGTCGAGAACCTGGTCTGCCACCAGGCGCTTGGCCAGGCCGCTAAGAGAAGGAGCTGTCATGGAATACACCGCCGCATACAGTTACTGAACCCCTAGCATAAAGCACACTGCTTTTTCCTATCACTGCCGTGCGGGAACGCCAGGGTTCGGGACCAATATAGCGAAAGAATCCCTGCCAGCCAAATCAACCCGAATGAATTTTCCGGCAAAAATTCAGCGCTACTTGCTTAATAGTGACAAATCTTGTCACCGACTGATGGTTTTGGTCAGCTTGTACCGACCGGGAAAAGGTGGAAAACAAGGTAAGTGATACAGATCCCATTTATGCCACAGGCCCGCCGGTTTTGCTTGCGGAAATTGGCACAATACTTGTATCTTGTTTTGTGATTTCCTCACGGGATTCACCTTAAAAACAAGTTTGTATGGAGACGGTTACAATGAAAAAGCAACAGGGTTTTACTCTTATTGAATTGATGATTGTGGTGGCGATTATCGGTATTCTCGCCGCGGTGGCCATCCCGCAGTACCAAAATTATGTGGCTAAGTCCCAGGTTAGCCGTGTTATGCAGGAGACGGCAGCTTTGAAAACAGCGATTGAAACCTGTTTACTGGAGGGGATTGTCACTGAGGCCGGTTGTGCGCTTGGTTGGACCGAAAGCAATCTGTTACTCGGTGATGGTGAATCCAGCCGGACTACTAACGTAGAGGGATTAAAAATAGCAATGGCTGGCTCTGGTATAGCCAGTATTACGGCAAATTTTGGCCAGCAAGCAGCAACTGCTTTAAGTAGTAAAAATCTGGTCTGGAGCCGTGACGCCAAAGGAGTTTGGAGCTGCAGCACCAATGTAGATCCGGACTACCGCCCCGCAAGCTGTGGTGCTGCCGCAGCGGAGGAAACTCCAACCCCCTCTTAAGTTATAAGTGCTGAGGATCTGTAGTATCGAATATTAATACTGCTGCCAGCATCTAATGAAGGGCACCTATGGTGCCCTTCTTTTTGGGGCGCCATGGTGGGATGGAAGTGTTAAAAAGAAGCTTACTGTATGGTTTGATAGTGGTTTTTGCGGGTTTGTCTACGCATTTATGGGTAGCGCACCGACTTGAAGTCAAGAGAGCTTTCTACCCGGTAGAGTCCGCAGCAGCTTATTTTACGATTACCTGCTCAGAGACGGCGCCAGAGTGGATGTATGAAGCTTTGAAGCATGCAATTTTTGAGGAGTGGGCACTTGCCAATCAGCTTGCTTATATCTCTCCCAAAGGCGCTGTGCATCACTGTGAAAGTGGCTGGCAGGGCGCACTACTATTCTCACCTAGGGTAAATAAAGACACTCGTTTTCG
Source organism: uncultured Microbulbifer sp. (assembly GCF_947489355.1). Classification (GTDB taxonomy): domain Bacteria; phylum Pseudomonadota; class Gammaproteobacteria; order Pseudomonadales; family Cellvibrionaceae; genus Microbulbifer. The sequence continues at coordinate 50,975 of NZ_CANLDD010000008.1, forward strand.
CTATGCAAGTATGTCCAAATTATTTGTGGTAGATAGTGTGCTGGCGCTCGTTAATAATGAGAGACTGACATTGGATGATACTTTGATGAAGTTTCTCCCTGCACTGAGTGGGGCGCAGGATCTGCGGATTGCACAGATCAAGGTGCAGCACCTCCTTACGCACTCAGCGGGTTTTGACCGCAGAAAGGGTGGCGATCCAATGTTTTCCCCTTGGCGAAAGCCATGGTGTCCCTACCAGCCCGAGAAGTTGAATAACCTTACATTGGATTTTTTACCGGGCGCAGGCTTTGCCTATTCAAACTTGGGGTACTGTTTTCTTGGTGTTGTACTGGAGCGTGTGTCGGGGCAGACCTATAAAGATCTGGTATCGGATAGCTATGCGATAGAAAAAAAACGGATACTTTTTGTTGAGGATGAGTATTATCCCGATGAGGTAGAATATGACTTTCGCAACAGTGATTTCTTCGGGAGAGAGTATACTGCAAGTTTTGATTTTTATGCCTTAGCCTCATCAGCCGGATTGAGTGGAAGTGCATCTGCACTTGCTGATGAGGTGCGCATTATGCTGTCGCGGAAGCCGTTGAATTTGCTGTCTGGATTTCCCGTCAAAAATTGTGAAATTGGGCACTTAGAAAGCTGCTTTGGGTACGGCGTGTTTGAATATCGTCCGAATAAACAGGCTTTGTCTGTATATATTCAATCAGGTCATTTATTTGGGGTGGCGGGTTCTGTGGTAATTGATGGATTTGGGGGAGTGACAGTCCGGTTGGGAAATGGGGCACCAGATGGCCCTGCAAATGATGGCATGAATACATTTCTGTATGGGGCATTAGCCGGCTATTATAAGCAATGAATGAACCCGCCAGGCGGTTGTCTTACCTCTTTCCTCCCCTCATCTGGACGGTTTAAGGGCATAGTGGTTCACTGGTTTTCGTATTGCTCAGAAATTTGATGCAGGATGGGATGGAAAGCCGGTTGGTGCATGGCTATTCCATAAGTAAGCGCAAACCGATGCCGTACCAGTCCTTTGCGGGTATCCATACTCTGAATATTTGGAAAGACTCTGGCCAAGGAAACGCTGTGAGGCTGGTTTGTCAGCTCAAGGTGCGCGGCGTGGATGGTATGGGTGTCATTTCTAATGATGAGGTTACCGATTAGGGTTTGTGAAAGGTGATGGATTTGCAGGGAGAGTCCATTGGATGAGTGTAGAGAAGCGAAGTGAAACTAATAAGCAGGCTCCAGAACTGGAAAAAACAACGATTTCCCCAAATTTGAAGATTGAGTGCGCGTGTTGGCATGATACCGTGAGTACAAGAATCAGTCTTTAAACCGCAAAGTCAAGAAAAAATTCCCTGTAAAAACCACGCCCTGGAAGTCAGATCCTGAAACACCCAGTAGAGCCCACCGTCCTTGTCTCTCGCCATATAATAGTCCCGGCTGTGATGGCCGTGTTGCCACCAGTAACCGTCGATTTTTTCTGGGCCCTGCAGCAGTTGCAATTCTCCGCGGTAAAACAGCTTGTGACCGCGGTGTGGTAATGGGCTGGGGCGGGGCAGCAGCCAGTTGGGGCGGGGAGGGTGACAAGGCGGGGGCGGTGGGCACTTTTGCGCACCATTGCCTGGCAGGGATGAGATACCGGCGCGCTGCCAGGTCTGCTCAGGCAAGCCACTTCCCGTCAGGGCAATGGTGGACAGGGCCTGGTGGCCCAGGCGGGCTTTGAGCTTGTTGAGTAGCGCCTGGCTGCCCTGGTTAAACAGTGCCTCTGCGGGTTTTTCCTCGGCCGGGGGCTCTGGCTGGCTGCACGTCAAACGCAGTGTCCGCACGGGCTCAGGCGCTGCTTGTTCCCGTTGCCGTCTGGTCAATGCCAGCAGGCGTTGGGACGCCAGCGGAGCGCGGGAGACTGCCCCGGTGTAGCTGTGACTTCTGCCCCGGCCAAAATCCCGTTGCCAGTGCAGCTGGCGGGGATAGCACTGGCGGCGCTGCAGCTGCTGGTAGAGTGCCCTGAGCAGGTGGTTGGCGGGAAACTGCAACGGCTCACTGTGTTCCGGGGGCCTGCGAAAATACAGCGCGGTAGGGTATTGGGCGGGGGGGTGGTCGCTGGAGACCGGGTCCTGCCGGCTGCCATTCAAGCGGGTGAAATACTCCACAAAAGAGCGGCCAAAGCGGGAAGTCACCTCGGACAGGGGCATGGTGCGTAACTGACGCACCTGCCTGATGCCACAGGCATAGAGTTGGGTAATGGTGTGATGGTCGCAGTCGAGCAGTTTGCTCGGGGCAGTACCGATCCACTGTTGCCACTGCTGTGGGCTGGGGACGGTATGGGCTTGCGCCAGCCAACGCCGGTGCGCCGGCAACTGGCTGAGCAGGCGTGCGGCACTGGGGCTCTGGCCGAGGCCCATAAACCCGCTGAGGCTCATCTGCGCCAGTGTCTGTTGCACCTGATCCAGCAGGGCCCTGAGCCCGCCGTTGGTCTTCAGGCTGCCGCTCAATTCCAACAGCAGGCAGGCCGGGCGGCTGTCCCCGTCCCGTATCGGGCCTGCGGCCTGGGCGGAGACCAGCGGGGTAAAGCGGTAGCTCCAGCGGGCCAGTTGCGCCAACTGCTGTTGCTCCTGTGCCCGGTCCCGTTGCAGCAGATGAAGACCCCTATTGCGCGCGCGCGCCGTGGCGCTACTGAGCCCGACCGCCACACCGCGCTCTGCGGCGGGGCGGTTGCGGGCAACAATCCGCTGCTGTTCAACCACCCCCAGGGCCCCGGTCTGTTTACCTGCTTTGAGGGTTCGGGTGAGGACTTCCAGGGGCAGTGTGGGCAATTGAATGCAGAGCCAGAGCATGGCAGCGTCCGCGTTTTGCCCGGCTCAGTGCAGGGGCTGGGCGCAGTGCGCCGGGTAGGCTGCGCGGGCCAAAGACAGGCGCCGGCCACTGGCACCACCGGGCTGTTGCAGCCGTTCCAGCACCAGCTGCGCGCCATTGCTGTGCAATTGCAGGCGCAGGCTGGCGGGGGAGGGGCTGAGGGATTCGGTGTGGGGGCGAAAATGAAAGTGCAGACAGTTTCCCCTCTGGGCGGCCAGTTGCAGGCGCTGCAGGTGTTTGTTCGTGAAGGTGTGGTGGCCCTGCCAGCTGACCAGGGCCGCGCAACTGCCGGAGCAGAGGGATTGCTCGATCGCCCAGCGGGTGTTTTGCGGCCCGCGGGGATGCACGAGCCACAGTTTGTCCAGCGCAATGCCGCTGCGGGCGAGGGCGGGGGCAAAGGGGGCCCAGGGCGGGTTGACCAGCAGTACCTGCCCGCCGCACCGGGTGAGCCTGGCGAGGGTGGGCAGCAGCAGGGAGAATTCACCAATCCCGGCTCCCTTGGGCAGCAGTTCGGTGCTGGCGCCGCGGGGCCAGCCGCGCTGTGGCAGCAGGGCATCCAGGCTGGCGTAGCCGGTCGGGATGCCGGAGCATTCGCGCCCCCCGGCGGTCGGCGGGCTGGCTGTGTCAATGCGCCGGTATTCCGGCCGCTTGTCCGGGTCGCGGTCCTGCTGTAGATTTATCGTGCTGCCCAAGTCTCCCTCCCCCAATCCCGACCCCCGGCTCGATCAGGGGGTGGTTTGTATTTTTATACAGTGATACTGTGAATTTATACAGTACCTGGCTACTGGCCGCAAGTGTCGACAGGGAGGATCGCCACTTTTGTGCCCAGTGCAAACCCGCTATGATTCCGCCTTCTTTTACCGATTTCGGATCATTCTATTCAAGGGGGTGCAGTGAGTATCAAGTCCGACAAGTGGATTCGCCGGATGGCCGCGCAGTACGGCATGATCGAGCCTTTTGAGCGGGGCCAGGTGCGCCATGGCAAAGCGGGCGAGCGGCTGATCTCCTATGGCACTTCCAGTTACGGTTACGATGTGCGCTGTGCCGGCGAGTTCAAAATCTTTACCAATGTGCACTCCGCCACGGTGGACCCGAAGACCTTTGACGAAAACAGTTTTGTGGATGTGGAAGGGGACTACTGCGTGATCCCGCCGAATTCTTTCGCGCTGGCACGCACGGTGGAATATTTTCGTATCCCGCGCTCGGTGCTCACCATCTGCCTGGGCAAGTCCACCTATGCACGCTGCGGTATCATCGTCAATGTGACCCCGCTGGAGCCGGAGTGGGAAGGCCATGTCACGCTGGAATTTTCCAACACCACCAATCTGCCGGCCAAGATCTACGCCAACGAGGGTGTGGCGCAGATGCTGTTTTTCGAGTCCGACGAGGTGTGTGACGTGTCCTACGCGGACCGCGGCGGCAAGTACCAGGGCCAGCGCGGCGTTACCCTGCCGCGCACCTGATACCCTGGCTTGCGGGGTTCAGCATCTGCGATGCTGCCGCCCGCCCAGTGGAGTCCGACGCGCACAGGGTGCCGCCCCGGACTCCGGCTGCCTCAACCTAATAGCGATAGTAACGGCCGCGATAGCGGTAGTGATCCCTGCGCTTTCTCTCCCGGTCGTAGAGGTAGCCGGCACCGGCACCGATCACAGCACCTGCGGCGGTGCCACCGGGGCGTCCGCCACTGATCAGTGCCCCTGATACGGCACCGATGCCGACCCCGGTACCGATACGGCGGTCCGTATCGCTCATATTGGCACAGCCCTGGCCCCCGAGGCCCGCAGCCAATACCGCGGCCAGGCTGAGATGTTTGATGGCTTTGCGTCGCATAGACACCTCTGTCATAGGTTGGTGGAGGGTGATGGTGTCGGCGGATAGGGCCGAACAATGTCGCAGCCAGTGTAGGGTGGGGCCATGGCAGCAACAAATTGTGCTCAATCCGGGGCCTGTTGGAGTACAAAATACGAGCCGGGCAGGGGGATTGTTCGCCGCCGCCTGTACCGGCGGATTGAAGGGATTTGGATTAGGGGTGTCGCGAGACTATTATTTGAGTGCCGAGGCGTGCTTTGCGGAGCAAAGCCCAATAAAAAGCGGGCCGTAACGGAGACTGGACTAACCCGGAAATACGCCCACAGCGGGTGACCACTGGTCTGGATGATTTCAGCGAGGTGACAGCGGGAGTAGAGCCAGTCAGCTTAAAGAGGGAGCGGTCGAAATGAATTCGGCCGCAAATTATTTTTGACCGGATGTTTTTTACTCCCACCCTGGATTTCCTTTCCCCTCTTTTCTGCATTGCTGCCCGGTTGCGGGTCTGTGCGGTCGCCGTATCACAAACGGTGCGATCTCAGTGGTCCCTGGTGTAGACCTGTTCCCCTTCCACCCAGGTTTCCAGCACCTGCGCGCGCCAGATTGCCTGTGGGTCTATGGCAAAAATATCCCGGTCCAACAGGATAAAGTCAGCAAATTTACCCGGCGTGAGGTTGCCGATCACCGTTTCCTGGTGGCTTGCATAGGCGGCGTCCAGGGTGAAAGCGCGCAGGGCCTGTTCAAGAGTCATGGCTTCCGCTGCGCGCCAGCCCCGCGCGGGTGTACCCTGGCGGTCGCGGCGGGTGACTGCGGCGTGCAGGCCGAAGAGCGGGTTGGCCGGCTCCACCGGGAAATCCGAGCCGGCGGCAATGGGGGTGCCCTGTTTCAGCAGGGTCTGCCAGGCATAGGCGCCGGTCAGGCGCGCTTCGCCGAGGCGCGCGCCGGCCATATTTTTATCGCTGGTGGCGTGTGTGGGCTGCATGGAGGCGATCAGGTTGAGACGCTGGAAGCGGGGGATATCCTTCACTTGGAGGACCTGGGCATGCTCTACGCGGTGGCGGTGGTCTTTCTGGCTGCTGGCCTTGTGCAGGGTTTCCAGGTGATTCAGCACGATATGATTGGCGCGGTCGCCAATGGCATGCACATTGACCTGAAATTGGTTATCGCTGGCGAGTTTTAGCAGCGACAGCATCTTCGTTTCCGGGTAGAGCAACAGCCCTTTCTCCTGCGGGCGGTCGTGGTAGGGTTCGAGCAGTGCGGCGCCGCGGCTGCCGAGAGCGCCATCGGCGGACAGTTTGATACTGCGCATATAGAGCCGCTCGGAGGGACTGCCGATATGCCCCGCGCGCAGATGTTTGGCGTAGTTGTGGCTGTTTACCGAAAGCATCGGGTACATCCGCAGGGGGATCGCGTTTTCCTGTGCGAGTTCGCGGTAGGCCCGCAGGGTCTGTTCGTTGATTCCGGCATCGTGCACACTGGTCAGCCCCAAAGCCAGCGCCTGCGCAAAGGCATCCTGCAGGGATTTTTTATCCTGGGCCAGGGTGGGCTTGGGGATCGCCCGCTGCAACAGACCCATGGCATTGTCGATCAGTATGCCGGTGGGCTCGCCCTTGGCGTCGCGCAGGATTTCCCCGCCCTCGGGGGCTGCGGTGTGCCGGTCGATACCGGCGAGGCGCAGCGCTTTGGAGTTGGCCCAGCCCGCGTGGCCGTCCACGCGCCGCAGCCAGATGGGCTGGTCGATGTCCAGGGTATCCAGTTGTGCGCGGGTGGGAAATTGTTTGCCGGGCCAGGTGACCTGGTTCCAGCCGCGCCCGAGCAACCACTCGCCGGGCGCCAGCTGTTTGGCATACTGCTTGATGGATACCCGTGCGCTGTCGAGGGATTGGTCGCGCAAATCCAGCATCCGGTTCAACTGGCCGAGCCCCAGCATATGTCCGTGGGCGTCGATCAGCCCGGGCAACAGGGTTTTACCCTCTGCATCGATTTTCTGCGCCTGGGGATACTGCCGCTTGAGCTGTTGGAAATCGCCGGTGGCCAGCACCCTGCCGCGGTCAAAGGCCAGGGCATCGAAGCGGACCAGGGCATGGTCCGTTGTCTGGTACCCGGAAACATTATGTATCAGCGTGGTGGCCTGGGCTCCCATGGCGGCGGTGGCAACCAGTGCGGCTGCCAGTGTGCGGAGAATCTGCATGGTGATTTGCCTCTCTGTTGGACTTTTTTGTGCGTATTGTATCTGTTTATGGGGCTGTGTGCCGCCTCTGCCCCCGGCACAGGGCGCGCGGGTTTTCCCCGGGTTTGCCGGCTCTCACAATAGGGCTTTGGGGGCTTTTTTCCCGCATAAAAAAGACCGCACGGGGGCGGCCAAAAGAGACTGGGTGAAGCGTGGGAGGGGAAATTAAAACGCGTACCGGAGCGATGCGGAAAAGGTGCGCCCCGGCGCGGCGTTGACCGAGAGATCGCGGACCGCGTCGCGACCCGCAACGTTCAGGTAGGGCACATAGTATTTGTCGAACAGGTTGTTGACCGCCAGATTCACGGACAGCTGATCCAACAGCTGGTATCCCAGTACCCAGTCCACTGTGCCGAAGCCGGCGGTTTCCGTCTCGTTGTCATTCACCAGGTGCATGCGGTTTGCCCAGCGCAGCAGCAACTGGCTGGTGAGACTCGCGCTGCTGTAGCTGGCCCCGACTACCCCGGAGAGCGGGCTGATGCTGGTGAGGTAGTCGCCGGTGGCGTCATCCTTACCGTGCTGGTAGCTGGCATTGGCAAACAATTCAAAGGCCGGGGACAGAGGCCAGCTTGCAGCGAGTTCCACTCCCTTGATGGTGACGGACTCGATATTCTGGTACTGGTACTGCTCCAGGTCGTGGGAGAAATTGCCTGCGTCGTCGAATATCCGCGCACTGTTGACCAGGGCGGCCTGCAGGAAATCGTCGTATTTTGTATAGTAAAAGGCGCTGCTGAAGGCCAGGGGACCCAAGTGCCCGCGCAGGCCCAGTTCGAAGGTGTCGCTGGTTTCCGGTGCCAGGTCATCGGCGGGCAGTATCTGGTAAATGTAGTCCGAGAACTGCTGCTCGTGTTCGATATAGGCCAGATCGTAGGCCGGTACCCTGAAGCCCTGGCCGTACTGGGCAAAGGCGGACAGGTGCGTATTGATTCTGTACAGGGCACCCAGGTTGAGGGAGAGATTGCTCTCCTCAATGGTGGTGTAGGGGGTGCCGTCCGATTTCAGGGCACCCTCGGGATCCATTTCGTACCAGTCGTACCGGAGTCCCGGTGTTACCGTGAGCCGGCCGGCGGCCAGGGTTATCTCGTCGTTCAGGAACAGGCCGGCACGGCTTACCGTGTTTTGCGGGAATTTATCCGTGCTCAGATCCCGCGTGGTAGTCGCTTCCACTTCCCGGTACTGGTGAACCGTGCGGCGGCTCTCGGTGCGCTCCAGGTCCAGGCCGTAGCCCAGGGTATGGGTGTCGTTGAGGGCTTTGCTGGCATTGGACAGCAGGCCGAGAGTGTCCTGGCGGTAGAGACCGGTTTCCCACATGTCGCGGATTTCGAATACGCCGAATCGGGGCGCATTGATATCCAGGCGTGCGTACTGTTCGTCTTCCTGTTCAGACGCGTTGCGGTACAGGCTGATGTTCAACTGGTCGTAGATGGCACTGGGGGTTTCGCTGTGGTAGCGCAGCTGATACGCGCGGTTTTCCTTGCTGGAAACCGTCTGTTCTTCCACGATGTTGTAGCCGAAACTGGCTAAGTGACGGAAGTTGCTCAGGAGGCCATTGGCGCGCCCACCCTCGGTTTCCTGTTTCCAGTGCTCGATGCTGAAGCCGATAAAATCCTCGCCACCCAGATTGTACCTGGCCTTGTACAGCAGACTGTCGGATTCAATCTGGAAGGGCGTCCGGGTCTCGTTGTAATTTTGCTGTTCCTCGCCATCGCGGTAGGCCATCTGCAGCAGTTGCTCAAAATTGCCCGCGCGGTGGGCCAGGGTGGGGGAGAGATGTGCCTGGCGGGTAATGCCGGTGTAGCCCGTTTTAAGGGCCCCGCCGAACTGCGCCCCACCCTCCAGGTAGTCGCTGGCGTCCTTGGTCACAAAGACCACAATGCCCGCCAGGGCATCGGAGCCGTACAGGGAGGACGCGGCGCCCTTGGCCACTTCCACCTGTTTCAGGGTGTCCACCTCGATAAAGCCGCGCCCCACAATATCGTTCAGGCCATTTGCGCCGTAGCCCTCATTGACCCGCATGCCGTCTTTGATGATCAGCACGCGGTCTCCGCCCATACCGCGCACCAGGATATTCTGCGCACCGCCCACCATGCCGGTGACATCGACGCCCGGCTCGTATTGGAACAGCTGGTTCATATCGTTGAGTTGCAGCTGTTCGATTTCATCACTGGTGACCACGGAAATACTGCCGGTAACGTCTTTCAGCGGCTTTTCCGCGCGGCCGCTGACAACAACCAGCTCCAGGTCATCGGCGGAGGAGGCGGGTACAGTCTCTGCGTAGAGATGGGAGGAGGAAGCCAAGCCCAGTAAGGCCGCTGCGAGTGGGCGAAGTTTCATGGTGTTGTCCTTGCGTTGTTTTTGCGCATGCCAGCAGGCCTGGGTGGTGCGCCGGTACTGTGTCCACCGTATTGGCCCGGTGTCGGCCTGACCACCAACAGCCCTTCTGTGACCTGTTGGGTGGTCGCCCCCGAAAACTGGCGCAACTGCGAGGAATTGCGGGCGTTTCGGGGCCCGTGCCAGCCTGTGACCGGCAGCGGCAGCTCCCTGTGCCGCAGCAAACCGACAACCGGATTGGTTGCCGGCTTGACCGGAAGCGGATTATAGGGATTGGATGAATAATGTAAAGCTAAATGATAATCAATTTTAATTAGATTAAATTTGACGCTATCGGATTGTTCAGGTACTTTTCGCGGCCTTTGGTACAGAACGAAAACAGCCGGGCCGGGGAGGCTTGCCGTGATGATTGCAACGATTGAAAACCTGATGGCGAATGTGGCCGATGTGCTGATGACCCCGGTGCTGCTCATAATCCTGGTCTTGTTTGCCTATGCGCTCTACGCCGTGGGGCGCTTTGTTGCCCTGTGGGCACTGCGCCGCCGCAACGCCGTGACCTATCGACTGGCGCTGAAGCAGGGGCGGGCGGAGTGGCTGCCGGGGTACCAGGTGCACAACTACTTTGTGCGTCACCCCGCGGCCTGTGAAGACGAACTGGAAGTATTCGCGCTGAAAAAACTGGAAACGCTGCGCATGGCCACCCGCCTCGCCCCCATGCTGGGATTGATTGCCACCATGATCCCCATGGGACCGGCGCTGCGCGCCCTGGCCGATGGCAATATTCAGGGCATCAGCGATAACCTGATCATTGCCTTTGCCGCAGTGATCTGGGGCCTGGTGATTGCCACACTCACCTTCTGGCCCGCCTCGGTGAAGAAGCGCTGGTTTGCCGCCGAGCTAATCAATATCCGCAAGTTGAAGGAGCCCGCCTGATGCGCTTTCTGGATGAAGATGAAGAACTCAATCCGATTCTGAGCGCGGTCAACCTGATTGATGTCTTCCTGGTGATCATCGCTGCACTCCTGATCGCCATCGCGCAAAACCCTTTAAATGTCTTTTCCAATGAAAAAGTCACGGTAATCAAGAATGCCGGCGAGCCCAATATGGAAGTCATCGTAAAAGATGGTGAGGAAATCAGGCAGTACAAGTCCAACGGAGAGATCGGCTCGGGCGAGGGGACCCGTGCGGGGGTTGCCTACCAGATGGCCGATGGCAGCCTGGTGTATGTACCGGAAGGAAAAGAAGTGTCCTCAAAAAACAACGCTGGCGGGGGTAAATAGCCATGCAAAAAAAATATTGCTTGCGCTTGACGGGTATTGTTCTGCTGGCTCTTTATACAATGGTGGTACAGGCCGGTGATAGGCCCAAAGTATTACTGATGATGTCCAGCCACACTGCCAAGGCCAAGGGAGACTTGCTTTCTGACTTGGCTGCAGAGCAGCCGTTTACCCTGGAAATTTTTAACAGCAAGGGGAAGAGTGAAAAACAAATGGCGCAGGCCTGGGCCTCCTCAAGCCTGGTGATGCTCGATGGTATCAATCCGGCGTTGTCCCGGTTTATGTTTGGAGAATTCCAGCCATTGCTGGCGCAATATCCCAAAGTGCCGGTGATTTCCCTGGGGGATGCCGATAACGAATCCATGAATCAGGGGCTGTCTTCCAGGCAGCACAAGGCCATCGCTGCCTACTTCAACAATGCCGGGCGCCAAAACTACCGGCAATTGATGCAGTTTCTCTCCACCGAAGTCTTTGACCTCTCTGCGCTTTCCGTAGTTGAGCCTATTATTGTGCCCAAGGTGGGTTTTTATCATCCAAGCCTGCCGCAACTGGTCACCGATAGTGAAGAGGATTTCTTTAAGTGGCTACAGGCATCCGGTCAGCAACCGGTCATTGCCTTGGCTATTCACCGTTCGGTGGTGGATTACGAGCAGCAGCAGGTAGTTGATGCCATCCTGGATGGTCTGGAAGAAAAAGGGGCGAAAGCCTTTGCGTTTTTCTTCGAGGGTGAGGACTTGCCACTTTCCTACCCCGATCTATTGCAGGATGGGGCAGGGCAAACTCGTATCGATCTGATGATCAATTACCGCGCCCTGCACTATGTGAGTAAGCGCCGCACCGAGTTCGAGAAACTGGGGGTGCCGGTTATACATGCGCTGAACTATACAGAGGGTAGTGAAGCGGATTACTTTGCCGATAACAGCGGGGTGTCCCCATCATTAACGCCTTTTTTCCTGGTGATGCCTGAAGATACCGGCAGTATCGACCCGGTAATCATCGCCGCCAGTGAAGGTGGCAACAAAGTGGTGATGGCAGATCAGCTGGATGCGCTGGTGGAGCGCGCCTGGCGTCATGCCTCGTTGGGTTACAAACCGAATACCCAGAAAAAAGTCGCTACCTTTATTTGGAACTACCCCCCGGGGGAAAAGAATATTGGTGCGGCCTTTCTCGATGTACCTTCCTCTATTGAATCAATTGCCAAGGCCATGGCGGAACGTGGCTATCAGGTGGAGCAGCGGGATGCCAATACCCTGATCGACTGGGCCGGCCAATTGCTGCGCCCCTATTATCGACGCGAAGATAGTGCCGCACTGATTGATCAAGGTCTGGCGGACTGGATGCCGCTTTCTACCTATGTCGACTGGTTCGATACCCTGCCGGCCACAGTGCGCGACCCCATTGTGGCGCGCTGGGGCAAACCGGAAGACAATGCCATGCTGGCAGATCATATGGGTGAGCGGGCGTTTGTGATCCCACGTATGACGCTGGGCAACCTGATAGTACTACCCCAGGGTGTGCGTGCGGATAATGCCAAGGAGCATTCATCGCTCTATCACGATATGAAAACCCCGGTGAACCACGCTTACCTGGCGGTTTATCTCTATGCCCGCGAGACTTTCGGAGCCGATGCCTATATTCACCTGGGCACCCACGGTTCCCAGGAGTGGCTCACCGGCAAGGAGCGCGGCCTGTCGGTGTACGATGCGCCCAACCTGGCTCTGGGCAATATTCCGGTGTTCTACCCCTATATTATCGACAATGTGGGCGAGGCCATGCAGGCCAAGCGCCGCGGCCGCGCCACCATGATCAGCCATCTGACACCGGGCTTTGCCAAAGCGGGCCTCTATGCAGAAGTGGCAGAGCTTTCCGAGTTGATTGGCAACTACCTGATTTTGGAGGAGGGGCAGACCCGGCTGAATACCCGGGAGCGCATTGTCGCCCAGGCAGACAAGCTGAATATGCTCAAGGATCTCGAAATCAGTACTGAAACTTTGCAGGCGGATTTCGATGGCCAGCTCAGCCGTCTGCAGGACCACCTGGGCCAGTTGGCAGAAATGAGCCAGCCACTGGGTATCCACCGCTTCGGCCAGCTGCCCAAGTCCGAGCATCTCACCAGCACCATGTTACAAATGCTGGGCGAGCATTTCATTTCGGTTGCCGGGCAATACGAAGCGGAGCAGAAGTTGAGCCTACCGCAGGAGCAGGTACGCGATAAGCGCAATGTCGTTGCCCTGGAAGCCCAGCCGGGTTACCAGCTACTGGATGCCTACCTGGCCGGGCGCAAGCTACCTGGCTTGTCCGAAGAGCTGCAAAACCATCTGCAGCAAGGCCGGGCGTATGCGGATAACTTTGCCAATATCGCCGAGCTGCAAAACCTGATGTCTGCGCTCGACGGCAATTATATTCCGGTGAGCCATGGGGGTGACCCCATTCGCAATCCACAGGCTGTGCCCACAGGGCGCAACCTGATCGGATTCAACCCGGCCAAGGTACCCTCCAGGGAAGCTTACGAAGCCGGTGTGCAGCTCATGGAACAAACCATCGCCCTATATCGTGAGAAGCACGACCGATTCCCGGATAAGTTGGCCTTTTCCCTCTGGTCATTGGAAACCATGCGTCACCAGGGGGCACTGGAAGCGCAGATACTGCATGCGTTGGGCCTCAAACCCAAGTGGAACCAGCAGGGCAATGTAACCGGCACCGAAGTGATTCCCTACTCGGAACTTAAGCGTCCCCGGATCGATGTCGTGATCTCCGCGACCGGTCTCTACCGTGATGCTTTCCCCAACGTGATGTTGTGGCTGGCAGAAGCCATCGACAAGGTGGCGCAGATGAAGGAAGAAAATAACTTTGTCTATCGCCACAGCCAGGCCCTGCAGCAACAGTTACTGCAAGAAGGTAGTTCCGAGGACGACGCTCGCTATCTTTCCTCGGTGCGACTCTTCTCCAACGAGAGCGGCAATTACGGTACCGGCCTGAATGGCGCCAGCCTGGCTTCCGATAGCTGGGAGACGGACGACAAGCTGGCAGACCTGTATCTGCGCCGCATGGGTTTTGCCTACGGCAAGGATGAGTCCCGTTGGAGTGAGGACCCGCGCAATGTTGCGCTGTATGGCAAGGTATTGTCCGGCACCGATGGGGTAATTTTCTCGCGCTCCACCAACCTTTACGCCATGATGACCAACGACGATCCCTTCCAGTACTTTGGTGGCATGGGGCTTGCGGTACGTAACCTGGATGGCAAAACCCCGGAGATGTATGTCTCCAACCTGCGCCGCAGGGACAATGTTAAAACCCAGACGTTGGGGGAATTCGTTAACCAGGAAATGCGCAGTCGTTACTTCCATCCCCGTTGGATTGAGGCCATGCAGGCGTCCGGCTACGCTGGTGCCACGGCCATTCTCGATCGCGTGAATAATATGTGGGGCTGGGAGGTGATGACCCCGGAAACCATCCGCGATGACCAGTGGCAGGAGATATTTGAAGTCTATGTGGATGACAAATACCAGATGGAGATGCGCGCGTTTTTTGAGACACACAATGCCGAGGCCCTGGCGCAGATGCTGGAGCGGATGCTGGAGGCGGTGCGCAAGGGCTATTGGCCCGCGGATGCGCAAACCGTATCAAAGATGGTGGAAACCTATACGGAGCTTGCGAACCGGCATGATGTTGCGACGGACAATGAAAAATTCACGGACTATGTCAATACGCAGGCACTTGGCTTTGGCCTGGCCCCACTGGTGAACGGGCAAATATCCGATCCTGTTTCCGCTAGTACGGCTGCAACTTCAGAGGTCAGCGGCCAGAAACTGGAACAGGTTGAAAAGTCCAGTCCGCACAACAGCACCCATAGGCTGTTGTGGCTACTGCTTTTGGGCATAATACTCATCGGTTTTGCCAGCGGTTTTTTTGAATCCCTTCTGCACTCCCGCTATCCCCGCGCAGCCCCGGCGTTGTGAGTGTCTTGCCCGATTTCCCATCCTACCCACGGGAGGGGTAAACAGCATAGAAAGGAGCCGCCGGCAGTGCGCGGGCGGTTTTCCTGAAGGCTATTGTACTCCTCCCTCCTTTGTGCCACAGCACACAAAACCGGAGAGAAATACTCCGGGATTGCCGTTTTATGAAGTTTCTGTGAAACATTCCCTAAATTTTTTTTGCGTGAAATTTACCCTTAAGCGTCTCAATTACTAAGAGGGTGGGAGGGGTATTCTTTCCTTTCGACCTGGTGGTAGGTGCTTGCTGTTGTGACGGATTCAGTCTTGACACAGCGCTGTTTTTGGTTAAGGGCCAGTGGCTGGTTCTCTTAGCCGTATTTTGCGTTATTTTTATGAGAAAAAGATTGTGAGAAAAATAATTCCTCTCGTAGCCCTCCTTCTGGCCGGGGGTTACTTCTTCTGGGCGAAAGGTCAATCCGATACCCACAAGTCCACTGCGGAGCATCGCGCATCCAAGCCCCCTATGAGCATGATACCGCCAGAAAAAGAATCTGCGGAAAAAACAGCAGTAATGACCGTTGCTGACGAACCTGTAGAAAGTGTCGAAGATGTCGAAAAGCGTTTATGGACAGAGTCGGAACTGGCAGAACAGGTGCTGCAGGAAACCGGCCGCTTGCCGGTTGACCTGAATGGGGAAACCTATCTGGAAATTGACGTGGCAATTTTAAGGAACCTGGCGATCGGGGATTACCTGGATATCACTTTGCCGGGTGTGGAAGGCAGTTATGATGCCCAGGTGGGTGGTATTGAGGAGCATGCCAGCGGCAATAAAAGCCTGCAAATGAATTTTCCCGGCTTGACCCGCCTGCACGGGGCTACCTTTACCCTCGGGAAGGATACCGTGTACGCACAACTGAATTTACCTTCGGGTTCGTACACGCTGGAAGCCCAGGACGGCTATGCGTGGATCGCCCCCAACGGCGCCCTGATTCAAAATCATGTGGAGAAACATGATCAGGATCTGTCATCCGAAGCGCCCCGGGAAAAGTCATTTGATGAGCAGGACTTACCCCTGAATGATTTTGACTAGGACAAGAATTGGTTCGGGGTGAGTGGCTCCGGATTGATCATGGGCAAGGGAGGGGCCGATGTAAATCCTGCGAATACCGGAAGTTTCTCTTCACAGGCGATTAATTGGCATGGACGCTTTTTTAATCGAGTTAGGGTATGAAAAAGTGTATCGCACACATACTGCCCGGCAACCAACAGCGCCCTGTTAGTTGCCGGGATTTGGGTATGCACAAGTAATAATAATAGGAGTTTATAATGCATTTGAAAAAAAGCCTGGCAGCGGTCATTGCGGCATTGACCGTATCCGGCGCCGCAACGGCGGAAACGGTTGATATTGCCATTATGTACACCGCGCCAGCGGCGCAGCATACCGGTGACATCTCTGCCAAAATCGATAGCTACATCAGCTACGCCAATAATTCATTTCGCAGAAACGGTGTGGATATTCAGCTTCGCCTGGTTGATAGCTGGCGTGCCACCAGTTCGGACCTGCGGGTGAATGAAGATACCCTGGACTTGATTACCTTCCACAGAACCGTCACTAACTGGCGCGCATCGGAAAACGCCGATATGGTGGTTATGCTGGGCAAGGCGGAGGAGCAGGTCATTGATGGCAGTACCTATATTACCTGTGGTATCGCCTGGGTTGGTCAGGGCGCGAACGGCAGAATGTATGCCAGTGCCCGCGATCGCGCCTACAGCGTTACCGGTGTCGACTGCGGTTACAACACCTTCGTGCACGAGCTTGGTCACAATATGGGGCTGACACATTCCACCAAACAGGGGGATCGCACCGGCGGGGTTTACTCCTTTGGTCTGGGACACGGCGTTGACAACCGGTTTTCCACCATCATGGCGTATCCCTGGCGGTACGGTGCCAATGTCACCCAGTATGACTGGTTCTCCGATCCGGACTGGAACGAGTGCGGCGGCCTACCATGTGGCGAGCGCAGAAATGGTGTGGACATTTCCAACGCCTATCGGGCCCTTGGGCCGATCGTGGATGACATCGCATCCTACTATTAAAGGTGGCGGGCTGGGCCCGCTGGGAAGTAAGCGGAAAAATAGGGCTGCAGGCCCTATTGGCGAGCACCACTATTGATCCGGTTACCCAATAGGTTGTGGGATCAATGCGGCACAGGGAGGTGGCGCCACCGGCCGGGGAGTGCCCTTGAAAACCGGCTCGGATTGTTCAAGGCACCCGGTTTCCCGATTGAAAAAAGTCAATACTGAGGGGATAGCGCCAAAATATTCCGTCGTTGGCCCTGATCGCGCCGATAAGGATAAACACAATATTGAGCAGAGCGAGTAGCAGCAGTCCCAACAGACCTATGCCGATCAGTATTAAAAGGGTGCAGGCAATAGAGTAGAGAAGCAGGCTCAGCATCCAGTTGAAAATCATTTTTCCGTGCCTGTCGACTTCTGCACAGTGATCCTTGGTGGTCGCCCACAGAATGATAGGCAGTACAAATCCTGCGCCGGGAATGATGATCCAGGCCAATTGGCTCAGATGCAGCAGCATTAAAAAGGTGTTTCTTTTTAAGCCCCAGGGTTTGTATGTTTCCATTGCAGGTCACTCCCGATTATTTTTGTTGGCAAAAGGGTTTCCCTGGGCCCGCTGCCCGGTTGTTGTATACCCCGCTGGATGTTCGCCTTTGGAATCGTTGCACAACTGTGTGGCCTTGTCCGGTTGTCGGATCAAAATACAAAGCCCACTTGCCTCTTTGTCACTCCTCCCGTTTCTCCAGCAACTGATCCAGCGGCAGCTCGGTATGGTAGCGCACCTGTTTTAGGGAGAAGCTGCTCTTGATATGGTCGATGCCCGGTAACTCGGTGAGTTTTTTATCGAGAAACGCCTGGTAGGCCTGCAGGTTGGGTACCACAACACGCAGCAGGTAGTCGAAATCACCGGTCATCAGGTAACACTCCATGACTTCTGGCCATTGGCCGATCACGGACTCGAAATCCTGTAGTTCCTTTTTCACCTGGTGGTTCAGAGTGACCTGGATAAACACGCTCACCGGCAGGCCCACTTTCTCCGGTTCCAGCAGGGTGACTGCGCGTTTGATAAAACCCTGTTCGTGCAGGTTCTTTACCCGCCGTGAGCAAGGGGAGGGCGAGAGGCACACCTTCTCCGCCAGTTCAATATTCGCAATGGTGGCGTCCCCTTGCAGAATTTCCAGGATTTTTTTATCAATGGCATCGGGTAAATAGGCCATGGCTTTATTCCGTATGTCGAGGCTCTGAATCAACTCCGGCGCTTTCCGCGGCTTCAGTTTGATCAACCTGGCCGGTGCCAGCAGGCAATGTGCCGCTGGGCGGGCTTCGGCTGCAGCGCCGGATTATCCCCCCTGCGGGGGTATTGCTGTTAAAGGGGTCTCTGGTTGTGACCTGTTTGGGCTTTACCTGTATCTTCCCCGCGCTATTGCCAGGTTTCAAGGGTTCAGTGCCTATGCCACCAGCAGAAAGCCTGGGTCTGGTATTGCGCCCCGGCAGCGCGCTGCTGTCGGGGCTCTTAATTGTTATATCCCTCAAAACCCCGCGAACTAGGTGATTTGTTGCCACCAGCGGGCACCCTTTAGCGATTTGTGACCGCATTATGCCTTAGCTGGGTTTATTTTGGTATGACCTGCCCGGTCGGGCGATGTTAGTTTTAGCGGTTATTCACACGGGCTCGAGACGGTGTTGCAGGCGGTTTGGCAGGCGCCTGGGGAATTTTGGCGGCGCCCACCGGCCGTTGCCGGCGAGCGAGAAAAGCAAAAACGAATCAGTAGGTGGTATCCATGGCAATGGTTGAAGGCGATCAGGAACTGGGTTTTGATACGGCGTATTCCCTCAAAGCCGCATTCACCCGCGAATCCGGCCGGATCTTTTTGACGGGTATCGACGCGCTGGTACGTCTGCCCCTGATGCAAAAACGCTTGGATGAACAAGCCGGCCTCCATACCGCCGGTTTTATCTCCGGTTATCGCGGGTCGCCTCTGGGCGGCTATGACCAGGCGCTGTGGCGCCACAAAAAACTGCTCGCCGGGCAGGATATCCACTTTGAGCCCGGTATCAACGAAGACTTGGGGGCCACCAATATCTGGGGGACCCAGCTGCTCGATCACTATCGCCAGCAGGCCACCCGCGATGGGGTCTTTGCGATCTGGTATGGCAAGGGCCACGGGGTGGACCGCAGCGCAGATGTGTTCCGCCAGGCCAATATCCAGGGCACCTCGAAGCGCGGTGGGGTGCTGGCCCTGTGCGGTGATGACCACACCGCGGAATCCTCCATGTTTTCCCACAATACCGACCAGATTTTCGAGTCGGTGATGATGCCGCTGCTGTTTCCCGCCACTATTGAAGAGTACCTGAGCCTCGGCCTCGCCGGTATTGCCCTGTCGCGGTTTTCCGGTCTGTGGGTGGGCTTTAAGACGATTACCGAGACTGTTGAGGCGGGGGCCTCCCTGGTTGTGCCCGGGTTGCCGCAGTTTGTGCTGCCCACGGATTTCCCGCTTCCGGCCCACGGCCTCAATTACGATCCCACCCTCAACTGGCCGGCGCAGCGCCTGGAATACGAGCGGCGGCTGCTGGAAGAGCGCCTGCCGGCGGCGCAGGCGTTCGCCTATGCCAACCGCCTGGACAAGACCACCTGCGAAGCCCAGCGCAAGCGCTTTGGCATTGTGACAGTAGGCAAGGCCCACGGTGACTTGCTCGAGGCCCTGCAGTTGCTCAATCTGAATGAGGGCGACCTGCACGAGGCCGGCATCTCCATCTACAAGGTGGCCATGTCCTGGCCGCTGGAACCCAGGGGAATCGGCGCGTTTGCCGAGGGTATGGAACGGCTGCTGGTTGTGGAGGAGAAGCGCCCGCTGGTGGAGGACCAGTTGAAGACGCAGTTGTATGGCTGGGACGATACCCGCCGCCCCAAAGTGGTGGGCAAGAGAGACCTGAACGGGGAGGATCTGCTGCCGGCAGTCTGGGGCTTAGGGCCGGATCAGGTAGCCAAGGCGATCGCGCGCTGGCTCGCAGATACCGAACTGGCGGCAAAACTGATTCCGCTGGCGCAAAAGCTCGGCGGCAATGTGCCGCAACGGGCCTCGGGCCTGTTGGTGCGGGAGCCGATCTTCTGCGCCGGCTGCCCCCACAATACCTCCACCCGGCTGCCCGAAGGCAGCCTCGGCAGCGCCGGTATCGGCTGCCATATTATGGCGCTGGGCAAGGGCCTGCGCACCGATACCTACTCCCATATGGGTGGGGAGGGTGCGCAGTGGGTGGGGCTGCACCGCTTCACCCGCACCGTACATATTTTCCAGAATATGGGCGACGGCACCTACAACCACTCGGGCCTGCTGGCCATTCGACAGGCAGTGGCCAGCGGGGTGAATATCACCTATAAGATCCTGCTCAACGATGCCGTGGCCATGACCGGCGGCCAGCCCGCTGATGGCGAGGTGAGCGCGCCCAGCCTGTCGGCACAGTTGCTGGCCGAGGGGGTGGGCACAGTGGTACTGCTTAGCGAGCATCCCGAGCATTGGCACAAACATCGCAGCCAGCTCCCGGCCCAGGTGCAGATTTTGCCCCGCTCGGAATTGGACACGGTGCAGCGCCGCCTGCGCGAGACCCCCGGTGTGACGGCGATTATCTACGAACAGGTGTGTGCGGCGGAAAAGCGCCGCCGCCGCAGGAAACAGCAGTTGGCCGATCCGGCCCAAAGGCTATTGATCAACCAGCGGGTGTGCGAGGGCTGTGGGGACTGCAGTGTGCAGTCCAGTTGTATTGCGGTGGAGCCCCTGGAAACCCCCTATGGGCGCAAGCGCCAGATCAACCAGTCCAGTTGTAACAAGGACTTGCGCTGTGCCGAGGGTTTCTGCCCGAGCTTTGTCACTGTCGAGGGCGGCGCGCTGAAAAAACCACCGCTGGAAACCCTGGCGGAATCCCTGGATGCGGCCATTGCCACATTGCCCGCGGCGCCCACCGCCGCGCTGGAGCAGCCCCTGGGTATCCTGGTTGCCGGTATCGGTGGTAGCGGCGTGCTCACTGTGGCAGCGCTCCTGGGCATGGCGGCACACCTGGAAGACAAGGGCAGTACCACGCTCTATTTCACCGGCTTGTCGCAGAAAAACGGCGCTGTGGTGGCCCATGTAAAAGTGGGCGCGCGACCACAGGATATTACCACCGCGCGTATTCGCGACGGTGCTGCAGAGCTGTTGCTGGGCTGCGATATGGTGACCGCTGCCGGACAGCGCCCCAAGTTTGCCACGGGCAAAATGCGCGCACTGGTAAATACCGCCGAGGTGCCGGTGGCGGCCTTTGTGCGCGATAACGACCTGGCCTTCCCGGCGCAGGAAACCCGGCAGAGTATCGAGGCCCTGTGTGCCCAGTACTATGCCTTCGATGCCAACCAAACCGCGCAGGCCCTGTTCGGCGATACCCTCGCCAGCAACCTGATGATCATGGGTTTTGCCTGCCAGCAGGGTCTGCTGCCTATCGGCGAGGCGGCGCTGGAGCGCGCCATCCAACTGAACGGCGTTGCGGTGGAAAACAACCTGCGCGCCTTTCGCGCGGGGCGCCTGCTGGCGGTGGACCCGAAGCTGGTCGAGCAGCTGGCGGTGCCGGCGCAAGCGGTGAAAATGGCGGACCCCCAGGAGCCTGTGGAGCAACTGATTGCACGCCTGGCGAGAGAGCTGGGCGAATACCAAAACGCTGCCTACGCCCGCCAGTTTACCCAACCTATCGAGCGCCTGCGCAGGGCGGAGCAGGCCCTGCCGGGCACCGGCGCCACGCTCACGCGCACGGCCGCCAACAGTCTGTTCAAAGCCATGGCTTACAAGGACGAGTACGAAGTGGCGCGCCTGTACAGTGGCGAAGATTTCAAGCGCCAGTTGCGCGAGACCTTCAGCGGCGACTTCACTCTGAAATTTCATATGGCGCCGCCGCTGCTGGCGCGGCCCGATGCCAGCGGCCGCGTGCGTAAAATGCAGTTTGGCCCCTGGATGGGCAGGCTGATGCCGCTGCTGGCGCGGGGCAAGGTATTGCGCGGTACTTTCCTGGACGTGTTTGGCTACAGCGCCGAGCGCCGCGCCGAGCGCGCCTGGTCGCGCCAGGTGTCGCAGGCGGTGGTGGCGGTGGCGGCCCGGTTGCACCCCGACAATGTCGCCGCGGCGCGGGAACTGCTGGAAATTCCGCAGCAGGTGCGCGGTTATGGCCATGTGCGCGAACAGCACTTTGCCCGGGTGAAGGCACGCTGGGAGCACCTGTTCGACCGCTTCGCCGATGGCGGCAGCGGTCAGGGTTCGGCGCTGGCGTCCTGACCCGGCACGTTTTGGCCTGTTATCCGGGCCGGAAGGGGATCAGTGGGTTGAGCAGCCAGCCGCTGATCCCGGTGACGGCCACCGGCGCGCTCACCGCAGAGAAGCACACACACGCCTGATCCTGGGTGGCTATGGGCCTGTGCACCTGGCCCGGTTGGCGCAAAATAAAATCGCCCCGGTTGTAGACGCCAAAATGGTCGGAGAAACTGCCGTGCAGCACAACCGCGAGCTCGCTCCCACGGTGATCGTGTTCGACCATCTCGCCGCCGCTGCACAAGCGGTGGAAGGCCACCTCATAGTGTTTCTGCCCGGTCCTGAGCCGGCATATCTGCAGGGAGCGGGTGATTTTTTTCCAGCGCAGGGGGACGTTTTGGGCCAGCAGTCTGCCCAGAACCGGGGGGATATCGGCGAGGGTCGCATCGGGCGCGGGAGGCGGGGGCGTTTCGCGCCGGCCGGCGATTCTGCCGGGCACCTGGTCAATGCGCCCCATCACCTGTTCAAAGGCGCCAGCCTGCAACGGCTGCGTGGGACTTTGCTTGAGTATCGAACCGCCGAGGCTGTTTAGCGCATGGTATTGCCGGCGACACGCTGCGCACAGTTGCACATGGGCAGCGATAACCAGGCTCGGGCCTCGCGCCAGACTCCCCGAGGCATATTCCAGTAGCAGATTTTGATCCGGGTGATGACGAATCATAGCGTACCTACCTGCTCAATCTGCCCTGGAGTTTTTTCATTGCCAGGCGCACGCGGGACTTGACCGTGCCCAGGGGCAGTTTCAACTCTGCGGAAATCTCACTGTGGGATTTGCCCTCCATATAGGCTTTTTCCAGAATATGGCCCTGTTCCGCCGGCAGGGCTTTCAGGCCTTCGGCAATGTCCCGCTCGTTGCGTTTGTGCTGCAAAGAGAGCAGCGGCTGGCTCTCCAGGGTTTCATCCCAGATATCGGCCACATCGATAGCGTCGTCGCGGTTTCGGTGGCGCTGGCTGCGCCGCAGCATGTCGATGCGGCAGTTGCGCATGATGGTGTAGATCCAGGTGCCGGCGGAGGCTCTGCTGGCATCGAAGCGGGGGGCCTTGTGCCAGACTTTGAGCATCACCTCCTGCACCAGTTCATCGGCCGCTTCAGTATGCACTAGCGCAGCGGTGCGACTGTGGTGAAACCCTTTGATCAAGGGTGCAAAATGCCGGAATACACGCTCAAATGCCTGCCGGTCGCGCTTTGTGCCCACAAGCGTAAGGAGGTTACACCAGTCATCTTCGCGGTCCCGGGGGTTTCTCACGGCAATTTCAATGCGATTGTGTTTGTGCGTCTGCGCCATCTTAGTGGTCTTTGCGGTGTTGTCGACCCTTTCTACGCACCGCCGGGGCGAATGGATGCTGGCGGGGCAGTTTTTTGGTCAGGCAGCCAGGCAAACTGCCAGGTTGATTTCGAACAGTGATCCATACTCCCTGTGCTGTCGTATTTTATAAAGGTGTACAAGGCGGACTAAAACGGAAGCAGCCATGAGCAGGCAAGCGCTGATACAACAAGTACAGGAGTACTACACGGATTTTCTGGTCAGGGACCCGGCGGACCTGGCCGGGATCTATAGCAAGGAGGTGGTTTTTTGCGATCCATTGCGCCGTATTGAAGGCCTCCCGGCCCTGCAGGCGCACTTTGCACACATGAGCCGGGGTTTGACCCAGTGCCGCTTCCAGTTTGAGAAAGCCTCGATTGACCACGACAGCGCCTGTCTGCCCTGGCATATGCACTATGCCCACCAGTCCCTGCGAGGGGGCCGCCCGCTGCGCTTGCGTGGCTGCAGCCTGCTGCGCTGCTCCGATAAGGTGTTTTACCACGAGGATTTTTTTGATCTGGGCGCGATGGTCTATGAACAGGTGCCACTACTGGGCACACTGGTGCGCTTTTTCAAGGCGCGAATGGAGCGGAGTTGAGCGGTGAAAGAGATTCGCAACAAGACTCTGTGGGTGACCGGTGCCAGTTCCGGTATCGGTCGCGCGCTGTCGCTGCGCCTTGCCCGCCATAACAATATCGTCATTGCTTCCGGGCGCCGTTTCGAGGCTTTGGCCGAGTTGCAAACGCACTGTCCCGAGCGTATCCGCGTACTCGATTGCGACGTGGCCGACGACGCCGCTATGACGGCCGTCCCCGAGCGTTTGGGCGCATTGAGTGGCCATCTGGATATGGTGATCGCCTGTGCCGGTACCTGCGAGTACGATGACGATCTCCAGCTTGACGGGAGCACCTACCGGCAGGTGTTCGATGCCAACTTCTTCGGTGTGGTGAATACCCTGCGCAGCGCCTTGCCGCTGCTGGCCGCCAGCCCCGCACCGGTCTTTGCCGCGTTGGGCAGCCTGTCTTCGGTGGTGCCGTTTCCCCGTGCAGAGGCCTATGGCAGCTCCAAGGCCGCGTTGGATTATTTCCTCGGCGCAGTGCGTGCAGACCTCTGCCGCACCCCCTTGAAAGTGGTGCGGATTCGCCCCGGATTTGTGCGCACCCCGCTCACCGCGCGCAATGATTTCGGGATGCCTTTTTTAATGAGTGCGGAGCAGGCCGCGGAGCGTATCGAGTTGGGCCTGTGCAAAGGGCGCAGCAGCATCGATTTTCCCCGGCGCCTGAGCTGGCCTTTGCGGTTGTTGGGCAGCTGCAGTGCGCTTTGGTTTTATCTCTTTGCGCCCAAAATGACAAGGATTCGCAGGTTAAGGAAGCGCTGATGCGTATCGCCATTGTCGGCAGCGGTATTGCCGGGCTCACGGCGGCCTATCTGTTGAGCCGCAAACATGAGATCACGGTGTTCGAGGCCCTTGACCGTCTGGGTGGGCACACCGCCACCGTGGCGGTGCAGGAGGGGGATCGCCGGCTCGCGATCGATACCGGTTTTATTGTGTACAACGACTGGACCTACCCGAACTTTATCCGCCTGCTGGATGAATTGGGTATTCAATCCCAGCCCACGTCCATGGGGTTCAGTGTGCGCTGTGAACGGGAGGGGTTCGAGTATGCCGGCAACAATCTGAACGCGCTGTTTTCCCAGCGCGCCAACCTGCTCAGTGCCGGCCACTGGCGCATGCTGTGGGACATTGTGCGCTTCAACCGCGCGGCCCTGCGGGACTGGCGCCAGGGACGCCTGCACGAGGGGCTGACCCTGGGGGAATATCTGCCAGCCAACGGCTATTCGGCGGAATTTGCCAATCGCTACCTGGTGCCGATGGGGTCGGCCATCTGGTCTGCCTCCGTGGCACAGATGCTGGAGTTCTCGGTCAGTTTCTTTGTGCGTTTCTTTTTTAATCACGGCCTGCTGAATGTGTTCCGACGCCCCCAGTGGCGCGTGGTCAAAGGCGGTTCGCGGGAATATATTGGCCCCTTGAGTGCGCCTTTTGCCGACCGTATACGCCTTTCCACACCGGTAGAATCCGTACTGCGCAGGCCCGGAGGGGTGGATTTGGTCACCGACTCCGGGCAGAGGGAATCTTTTGATGCGGTGGTATTTGCCTGTCATTCGAATCAGGCCCTGAGGTGCCTGGGGGATGCCAGTGATCCCGAGCGGCAGATCCTCAGCGCCATTCCCTATGCCTGCAATCAGGTGGTACTGCATACGGATACCGGTTTACTGCCACAACACCGGCGCAGCTGGTCCAGTTGGAATTACCGTTTGCGCACAGAGCGGGACCGGCTGCCGGTGCTCACCTACAACATGAATATTCTGCAGGGGCTGAAAACCCACAAAACCTACTGCGTCAGCCTGAATGCGGGAGCGCGTATTGACCCGGACAGGGTGCTCGCCCGCTTCGAATATGCCCACCCGCAGTTTTCCGTGGCCGGCAGCCGCGCCCAGGCACAGTGGGCACGTATTAACGGGGTGAATCGCACCTGGTTTTGCGGAGCTTACTGGGCCAACGGGTTCCATGAAGACGGGGTGAACAGCGCCCTGCGCGTTGCCGAACAGTTGGGTGTGCGTTGGTGAGGGAGCTTGATTGATGGAGAGTGCCATCTACACCGGGTGGGTACAGCACCGCCGGTTCGCCCCGCGGGCACACCGATTCCGCTACAAGGTGTTTATGGTGTATGCGGACCTGGCAGAGCTGGACAGTCTGTGCGCGCTGTCCCCCTGGTGGTCCAGGAAACCCTGGGCGCCGGCGCGCTTTTGCCGGGAGGACTTTTTCGGTGATCCGTCCCTCAGCCTGGACGAAGCGGTGCGGCGCCGGGTTTGGGAAGCCTGCGGGGAGCGCCCACCGGGGCCCGTACGCCTGCTGGCCAACTGGCGCTACTTTGGCTACAACATGAATCCCATCAGTATCTATTACTGTTTTGACGACCGGGGCCGGGCGGTGCACTGGATATTGCTGGAAGTCCGCAACACCCCCTGGCAGGAGCGCCACAGCTATGTACTGGACTGTCGCTCGGATGCGCGGGTGCAGAGGGCAGCGTTTGCCAAGACATTCCACGTCTCCCCGTTTATGCCCATGGCACAGAGCTATCGCTGGCGAAGTACCACCCCGGGTAAACGGCTTAGCGCTTATTTACAGAATATTGACTCCAGTACAGCGGGGCAGGGAGAGCGTCCGCTGTTCGATGCCACTTTAAGTCTGCGTCGGCAGGAGCCGAGCCCCAGTGTCCTCAACGGGGTTCTGATCCAGTACCCGCTCATGACCGTAAAAGTAATCACTGCCATCTACTGGCAGGCATTCAAGTTGTGGCTCAGGCGCACCCCGGTGTTTGCACATCCCCGTGGTGGCCGCGGGGCCCGTACAGGAGACAAGTGCTGATGAGAGCCGTGCAGGACACGGGGCGGACTTCACAGGCCCCAACGGCGCGGGCCAGCGGGTCCCGGCTGATACAATTTGCCCGCAAGCTGGTGCTGAACAAACTGCGCCTGATCCAGCGGGGGCACCTGGTGGTGGAGGAGGCCGGAAGCTGCTATGGCTTTGGCGAGCCGCGGGAACAGGCACACCTATGCGCGTATATCTGCATAGAGGACAGCAGCGTCTATCTGCAGGTGTTGGCAAACGGGTCCATCGGTTCCGGCGAGGCCTATATGCAGGGCGCCTGGTGTTCGCCGAGGCTGGTGGATGTGATTCGCCTGATGGTTGATAACATGGCGCTGATCGAAAATATGGACAGCCGCTGGAGCTACTTGCCGCGCAAGGTGCTGCGCGCGCTGCACCGCCTCAATGCCAATGACCACAGCGGCTCGCGCAGGAATATCGCAGCCCACTATGATCTGGGCAATGACTTTTTCCGGTTGTTTCTCGATAGCACCATGCTGTATTCCTCGGCGGTATTTCCCTCACAATCCGCCACACTCCATGATGCTTCCGTCCATAAAATGGCACTTGTTTGCCGCAAGTTACAGTTAAAGGCAAGCGATCACCTGCTGGAAATTGGCACTGGCTGGGGAGCCATGGCCATCTACGCCGCAAAGCATTACGGCTGCCGCGTGACCACCACCACCATCTCCCGCGAGCAGTTTGAATATGCGCAACAGTGGGTGCGAAAAGAAGGACTGCAGGATCGCGTTACCCTGCTGTTGCAGGACTATCGCGATTTGCACGGGCGCTATGACAAACTGGTTTGCATTGAGATGGTGGAGGCCGTGGGGCATGAATTCCACCGGCAGTTCTTCACCACCTGCAGCCGGCTCCTGAAGGAGGATGGGCTGATGGTCATGCAGTCCATCACCATTCAGGATCAACGCTATCACTATTACCGCAAAGAAATAGACTTTATCCAGCGTTATATTTTTCCCGGTGGCTGCCTGCCATCGAATCAGGTGATCGCCCACCATATTGCCACTGCCACGGATCTGCAAATAGTCGGTCTGGAGGATATAACCGCACACTATGCGCGCACCCTGGGTGCTTGGCACCGGGCCTTTCTGGCCGGGGCAGACAAAGTGCGGGCATTGGGATTCGATGAACGTTTTATCCGTATGTGGGAATTCTATTTGTGCTATTGCCGGGGTGGTTTTATGCAGAGAGTCATCAGTACCGCACAATTTGTCTTCGCCAAGCCGCGGTTTCTCGGCAGCTTTTGATATGTGGCGATTTGTCGCCAATGCCGTATTGTTCGATATCGCCTGGCCCCTCTGCGTGATTGTGGCCAGGCCCTGGATCGTTGTGCCCTTTACCCTTATCAATCTGTTTTTGCACCTGGCGTTTGTGGCCAATTTGCGCAGGGAACCCCTGTGGCTGGCCGGCGTCTTTCTGTTTGGTGTGGGGGTGGATTCGGTCCTTTTTCACCTGGGGCTGTTACAGAATCAAAGTGGACAGCCCTGGCCTCCGCTATGGCTGATTTGCCTGTGGCTGAATTTTGCCATGACCTTGCGCTACAGCCTGGTTTTTCTGCAACGCAATCTGTGGCTGGCGGCTGTACTGGGGGGGATTTTCGGGCCTTTCAGCTACTATACCGGTGCCTTTCTCAACGGTACCGTGGCATTGCACCAGCCCCTCTGGCAGTCCCTGCTGGTACTTTCGTTGCTCTGGGCCCTGATGCTGCCGGGGTTTGCCCGCACAGCCCGGAACCAATACCTGAAAGAGAGGAAGCATGCTTGAACTGCTCGCCGCCCTGGCAGTGGCAGCCGCGGGCTGCGGATACCAGGGGCCGTCCACCGCCTGGGGCCTGGCGTTCGATCCCCACAGCCAGTCGCTGGAATACTGCGAGTATTACCTGCCTTCGGCACAGAACCGGATCAGGGTCCTGTATTTTACCGCCGATGGGCAGCGCTTTGCCGAGAAAACCCTGCTGGACCACTCGGGCAAATCCCGCGGCGGTACGGCAGTGCCGGAAGTAGTGCAGAGGGACTTTCGCCATGGGGAAATCCGCGAGGTGCGTCGGGAGCGGGGGCAGTGGCTGATGCGCTACCGAAAATCCACGCATACGGATTGGAAAACAGCGCGTCACGGTCTTGCCGGTATCGATGTGGTGGATGCCGGCTTTGATGTCTATGTGCGCGAGCACTGGTCTGTGCTGGTGCGCGGCGACACCCTGGCATTCAATTTTGCCTCGCCCCTACACGGCCGTGCGATCAGGCTGCGTGCGCGCAAGCTGACCTGTAAAAATGCCCGGCCGGAAGCGGTGTGTATCCGCGTGGATGTTGCGCAACCGTTGTTGCGCCTGTTCGCGGGGAATCTCGACCTTGTCTACGATGGAGCCAGCCGCAATCTGCTGTGGTTTGAAGGCGTGGTGAATATTCTCGACTCCGAGGCGCGGACCCAGCGCTTAAGGATTTACTACCAGTACGGTTCTTGACCGGGCCTGCCCGTTGGCTTTGGCCGAAGCGCGCAAATAACCCCTTATCGCAGTATCTCCTCCAGAGCGCGGCCAGTGGGTCAGTTTTTTTGTGCTTTTTCTTTCCTGGGCGACTGGCGCCAACTTCAACCAGCAGCTAAACCTAAAGAAGAAAAGCATGACATCTCCGCTATTGACTCTCGCGCTAAGGGGTATCCGATGAAAACGGGTTTTGCTGCCACCACCGGATTTTGCATGGTACTGATCGCGGCTTGTGCCGCCCAGCCGGAGCAGGTGCCCGGTGCTGGGGGTATCGTGATCGACACCTGGGGTGTCAACATCAACCAGTACCAGGCAGACCTTGCCGAGTGCAAGGGAATTGCCTATTCCACTTACAGCGATCAGGGCCGCCGTGGCCTGGCCGGTGCTGCCGGGGGCGCTGTGGTTGGGGGTGCGCTGGGAGCCATTGTTGGTGACAGCAGCCGTTCCGCCGCTGCGGGTGCCGGTGCCGGTGCCCTGGTGGGCGGCCTCTCCGGCGCGGGCAGTGCCGGCGCCGAAGCCAACCAGATTATCAAAAACTGTCTGCGCGGCCGTGGCTATCGCGTGCTGAATTAATGTCTCCCGCCGGGGAGTGACCAGCTTCTCCCGCAGGTCCTCTGGTATTCGGCAACCTCACAGGACTTGGTTTGGGCCGGGGTAAACACCGGCCCTTTTTTTTAGGGGCTGTTCGCGGCTGATTGCCCGATGGGGTTTCTCCCCGATGGCACATTTGAACTGCGGCAGAAACCGGGCAGTGCACTGGCAAAAACCATGGGAGCCTTGTATGTCTACCACGACCGGCATCAATGCCTATGCGGTTCTGCAAGCCGGCGGGCCCTTTCAGCCCTATCGGATTCCAGTGGGTGCGCTGGGGGCGACAGAAGTGGAACTGGATGTACTCTACTGCGGCATTTGCCACAGCGACCTCAGCATGATTGAGAACGAATGGGGGCTGTCCCAATACCCCATGATTGCCGGGCACGAAGTGATCGGGCGGGTTGCAGCCACAGGCAAGCAGGTGAAGCGCTTTGCGCCGGGGGCGATTGTGGGGCTGGGATGGAATTCGGGGTATTGTGAAATATGCCACAACTGCCGGATGGGGGATCGCAACCTCTGCAGGGAGGCCAGATTCACCGTGCTCACCAACGGGGGCTTTGCAGATAAAGTACGTGCGGATGTGAACAGCCTGGTGGCGATCCCGGAGGGGATTGATCCCGTCTCAGCCGGTCCACTGTTGTGCGGGGGCATTACCGTCTTCAATCCGTTGGTGCAGTTTGATGTAAAACCAACCGATAGGGTAGCGGTGGTTGGCATTGGCGGGCTCGGGCATCTGGCGGTGATGTTTTTGAATGCCTGGGGCTGTGAAGTGACCGCTTTTACTTCCAGCGCGTAC
The DNA here is from genome assembly GCF_947489355.1 of uncultured Microbulbifer sp. Lineage (GTDB taxonomy): Bacteria > Pseudomonadota > Gammaproteobacteria > Pseudomonadales > Cellvibrionaceae > Microbulbifer. The sequence continues at coordinate 81,431 of NZ_CANLDD010000008.1, forward strand.
AAACATCGGGATGCACTGGCCCTGGGTGCGCACAGTACCCTCAACTCCTGTGACCCGGCGGAGATTGAAGCAGCCGCCATGCGGTTTGATTTCATTATCTCGACGGTCAATGTCAATTTGGATTGGGATTTATATATCCAGGCGCTCAAGCCAAAGGGTCGCCTGCACTTTGTGGGTGTTGTTGTGGACCCCATTCAATTCACGCTGTTGCCCATGATTCTGGGCCAGCGCACCGTGTCCGCTTCCCCGGTTGGCAGTCCGGCGACCATGGAAACCATGCTGGACTTTGCTGCCCGCCACCGAATCAGACCCCGGGTGGAGATTTATCCCATGCACCGGATTGAATCGGCATTTCAGCACCTGAAATCGGGCAAGGCAAATTATCGGGTTGTGTTGTCACGGGAGGGGGAAAATCCTGGTTAAACCAGCGCTGTGCTGGTGATTCTTTGTCCGGCAGTCAACCGGGCGTTTCCTATATCCTTGACATGGATCAGAGCTCCGTGCGGTGAAGAAACTTACTACCGGGGCGTAAGAAAAGAAACCCCCTGTTCCAGAACGCGCTGTGAATACATTCCTGTACGATTCGTAATCGGCATCCATACCTCATTTGATCCTGGGAGAGAGGGATTCTTCCCTTCTTACTAATCTGTGTTCTTCTCAGTTTCTCGATATAGTCGCAACCTGTCTTTGTGCTGAATCCCAGCTTCAAAAATTGCATGATTATAGTGGTTTATAAAATAATCTTTAAGGATGGAATCGACTCTAAAACCGTGACGATGATAGAACGCTAATTGGTACCCAAAAGCACCAGTGCCTAGCTCTATTCGTGAAAAACCCTTGTTTTCAAGTTCAGACAGCGTAAACTGAAGTAGCTTTGAGCCAATACCTTTGTTTTGATGTCTTGAATTGATTGAAATATTGAATATTTCTGCCGTTTTAGTAGCAATTTCCTGAACTACACAGACTCCTACTATTTCATTATTATCAATTGCTGCGAAACAGATGGCGCCTGGAAGATAGGAACCTATCTTTACCTCGGATGGGTCTGCCTCTAGTAAAAGATTTTTTGGAACTGAGGCATCTGAAATTTTTATATATTCCATCTCTACCTTAATACAGATAACGCCGCGCAGGGCGAGATTTTTGGTACCCATAAGCACCGAATAATGGGGGCTCCAGGGCGATAAAATTGAGGAAAAATCAATTTATAGAGATGCCCGTAAGTTCAACTAACCATGATGCCGCCGGAGATGCTTGATCAGTCCATTGTTGTCAAATTCTAACGAGACAATATTGGTGCTTGTATATTCAACCACTTTATCCATGTGTGAAGGCTTTACTTTAGCGTGTTCAGTATATTTTATGAAAACCACATTACGGCCAAGCATTAATTGATCTATTTTTACTTCACAAAAATAAACCTTGTCTGATAATTTGGCAATCATTCCTTTTCGGAGTTCCGCCTTTTTTGTAACGGTAACATTGAATTTTATATGTTCGTCAATAAAATTATCAGAAAATAGTGAGATAAATTTATCAATGTCTTGTATTGTTGTGTCCGGTTGTTGTCTGGTATTTTTTGCTTGAATGAAGGCTTCTGCTTTCTGTTTTAATTCTGCCTCCGATAAAGGCGTGTTAGCTAACGCCGAGACTGAAAGGCTTAATGTAATGATAGCTGATACTAGAATTTTCAATGGCTTCATCCTTTTGGTGTTTAATGTCTGTTGAATAAGCGGTGTGTCAGCAATTTTCAGTGCTGGCACTGGTTAAGTGATTTATTTGCTATTAAGTTCAATTAATTCTCCATTACGTTTAATTGAAACGGAATAAGTGGAGCCGTTGAGGTCCTGGTTTGCATGTTCAATAATCCAACCACTCTCCGTCTCAGTAGCTATAAATTTGTACCCATTTATGGATAACCCCGAGATAACGCGGGAGTGCCACATTGCGCAGCTAATCGCCTCTGCTTCAGTATTTATTAAACCATCGCATTCATAATTATCCTGTGTCAATGAGTTAAGTGGTAGCAGACTCATGATTATGATTAAAAGTAGTTTCATTATTTGTAGTCGCCTAACCTTTATAGACTGATCACCATGACCAGTATTATATTGGTTGGCAACACAAAATTCATTCTGCGTCAAATCGTAAAAAACTGATTTTGAATCAATCACCTACAGAAATTTAGCGCTATTGTCCCACATGGAAATGATCATCATAACTAGTATCTAAAAACTACCACCAAGTGTAACCCCCTGCATTTATTGATTGCTAGGAGGAATACTAGTAAAGCAGGAGGGAAGAATACCCCTCTCCCAGGACCGTATGAGGCATGGATGCCGATTGCGAGCGTACAAGGATGTATTCACAGTGTGTCCTGGGAGAGGGGTATTCTTTCCTTCCGGCCCGGTAGTAAGTCTTCCTGTAAAAATAACAGTCACGGTGATCGAAATTCCGCCTCGCATCTGGTCAAATTGCCCGTAAAACGGTACCACTACCCAGATAGGCGTATCGTCAGGATTTCCTCCCTCTGCCGGTTGATCCACCTTTCCGGTACAGCCACGGCAGCGCCGGCTCCGGCGATCGAGCCTTGCGCACCTACTGTGGCACCAGGGCGGAACGCAAGGTCACTGGCTTGCCGTCTTGACTGTGTTTGCCTTCCCAGGCAGTGTACGAGAAGGTAACCGTTTGCGGTGCTGCACGGGATTGCACAGACTTTCGAGGCGCCCCCTCTGCCCCTCGGGGCTATGTTTTTTCATTGGGTCGGTGCTTGAATGGCCTGAGGATGGCTGGGGGCTGATCGGTTGGGTCCTCCTCGAGCGCCCAAGCTTCGTCCAACAGTTGCAGCAAACGCACGGCCCGCACCACCCGGTTACCCCTGCCGGGCGCAATGTGCAGATCCACAACCTTATCTCTGATGGCGACCGGTGTGATAGTAAAATACCCGCCCAGGTCCAGTGGCTGAAACAATCGACAGGGTAATATAGGCATCTTTATTGGCTCCTTGAGTTGCCTGTGACGGAAAGGCGCAGGAAAAGTGCATCGGTTTGAACCACTTCTCTCGCCGCAGGCATGATCCTTGTGAGGAAAAGAAAAGGGAAACTTGCAGAAAGGGTGCGCAGCCAGACAGGCGGTGCGCGGCTGAAGTAAAAGACCACACCAATCATCACGCAACACCACAGCACACTCCGCCGCCGGGGGCAGAAGTGACTCGAAAAGCTCGCCTTCAGGGAGACGTTTATTGAAGACGAACGAGTGTATGGCGTATCATTCAAGACAGCCTCGCTAGATAGGTCATTTATCTATTGGGGTTAGCCATCTCTCGGTGTTGGCTCACTGGGAGGTGGCGTTTTTCTCTCATTTACGCGGTCGTGGTGCGGTCCTTCATTGTTTGTTGAAGACTTGTTGTAGTTATCGATTTCCTGCGAGGGCTCCCGTTCAGGGCGCCTCGCAGAGTGAATAATGATCGTAGCGCTGTTTTTATCTATTTTTTCTTCGTTTGCGCTGGCTTACCGGTTGGGTGCTATGTCAGCGGAGCTACCGTAATCGCTTTTTGCAAAGAATTCAATCAAGCAGAAGCTTTAGATGACACTAAGTTTAGTTTCCCCATTAGCTGGCGAAGACATTTGCCATGCATGGGGGCATCAGCAATCCGTTCCCAGGGAATCCGGGGCATGTTTGGTAAGGGGTATCCGGGTGAAATTTCACCATCCGAACGAGTGGCTGAATGCACTGCCGTATACGGACCCGCACGTACGCTGGTGTGGGAAGGGCGGGCTAAAACCCGCCTTTACTCGATTATTTTTCAATTTAAGTTGTCGTTATTTAATAGCATCGAGTATCTGTATCATCACAGAATCTTCACCTGAAAAGTAGCTCTCGGAAGACTGTGTTACAGGTAAATGGGGAGCTATCCAGATGCGATGGTCTTCAGCCTTCGACGCTTGGTGATATTGCGACGAGATAATCCCCCAGACACCACTGTACGGAAGCTTGAACCAACCCGCCTCACCTAGGTGATTTGGCTTACTTCCACTGGGCTCGCCAACAATAATGGCATTTGTCAATCTATTAAGATCAGCAAGTAACAGATGAGCAGCAGAGAATGTATTACGACCAACTATAATGAACAACTTGTTATCTTTATTTTTCTCTACAAAGTAAATTAATGTGCTTATGAGTGGCGGTAAAATTGAACCATTTCCACCACTGTTATGTCGCAGATCTAATACGAGGTTACCTATGTTGTTCTGCTTGATGCGCTGTCGAATTTCTTCGCTGAATTGAGAAAGAGACTGTGACTCACTCTGAGCTACCGCATTGAACTGTAGGTAAAGATAGTTGTCTTTCTCGTGCTCTGCATACCAGTAATTTTCAATTTTTCTTTTCAGGTAATCTGGATTGTTGATCGTTTCAAGCGCTGGTAGTGTTGGGAAACCTGTAAACTGGAATGACTCCCCAGGAAAACTTACTCGTGTATTATTGCCATTCTTATCGACTAAAGTAAAAGCAACATCATTAATGTCGTTAACTATTTTGATTCCTTCTAGTACCTCGGGTAGTGTCAGATAATAGGGCCCCAGCCAATACTGTTGCATTTCATTATCTCTGGCGTTAACACTCGCTATCTTTTTCATTACTTGTTCTACGGGCGTATTAGCCACCGAAACTACTCTACGACCTATCAAATGCTTATAATTGGAGCTGGCTTTTACAATATAAATACCATCGCTAAACCAATAGAACTGAACTGGCAGGCGAGTAAAAGATCCTTTCAGAGAGTGTGTGGGTACAATAAAGTTATGCCCGTTCCCGACAGTGGCCAACAACTCCATAAATTTAAAGACAATTTGTTGATCGTTCAAGCTTGGAATCTTTTCGGCGATTGACTTGGATTTTAATTCAAGCTGTTCTGCAGAACTTCTATGGTATGGATCTACATGCAGTCGCTTAATCTCATCCAGCAAAAAATATAAATCATGTCGCCACGCATCATTTCTTGATAAACCAGAATCTAAGAACTCTCCTGAGAGCTTTTTGTACTCTGGAGAATGAGCGATTTTTTCAAACTGAGTGTTTTTAATGAGAGATTTTCTATCATCCCATCTGTACTCTAATGCCATTTGTAGCCAATCTAGTGCCTTTTGCTTTTTGCCAATAGCAGAATAGCATTGCGCTATTTTAATCATGATATCGTTAGACGGTGATGAAGCAGATTTTACCCCTGTCATAATAGTGCCAAGCTGAAGCGCTTGCTCTAGCGGTAGTATTGCTTTTTGATATTGCTCAGTTTGTAGGTATCCATGTCCAAGTAAAAACCACGTATCGCCATCGTCTTCGTACTGTTTGGTCAACTTTTCAAGCAGTGGAATAGCTTTATTCCACTGTTGACTTTTTGCAAAGTTGATGGCTTGAGTGCGCAATGCCCAATACTTGGCAGCATTATCTGGAAAATTAGATGATGGCGATCGATCGATTACTTCGTTGGCCAATAGATAGGGTTTGGATGTAGCGAATACTGGCGCAATAGTACATGCTATTACCAGAGACACGAGTATAAATATTTTTTTCATAAAACTCATTTGTTGATTTTTTTGAGAAAGGTAACGCCCAGCTAAACTGTCGGAACAGAGTTGGTTGTTTTGTGCTATTTACGCACAAAATAAGCTACGCGGTGAAGGTTATATTTTAGCCGCTTGTGTACGCCCAGCATGGGCAGGAACTAATGCGATGAAGGTCCTCTGTGAGAGAGTTGGGTCACTGGGCTAGCGGTGATCATAACTACTAGCCGAAGGCAAGGGCAACCCCGAGAAGGGCTGTGTGGAGGAAGCCCGAACACAAACCTTGGGGCCGACGGACAAAAATCGTATATAAGGCCCAGCCCCAGGAAGAAGTTAGCACAAGATAACAAAGTCCGCAGGCTTGAGGGGTAGGGCAAATGCGGCGGTTGTGCAGGGACATTTCATGTCTTTATCCGGGGGTGTCTGTGTCACTGGCAGGGTCGATGGTATCTCCATTTATGACTATCCCCGGTGGATAAAGTCACGCTGGCTCGCACTGCACCGAGCCCTGGTTGAGAGCTACTACCAACCCCAACCCGTCAAACGGGTCGCAACACCCAAGTCCTCGGGGGCAAAGGCCACCTGGGGATAGCCACAGTACACGACCGCGTGATCCAGTAAGCGATCAGCCAAGTGCTGACGCCAATCCTAGGCCCGACCTTCTCCAATCACAGCTATGACTTCAGGCCTGGTAGACGTGCTTAGGACGCAGTTAGCCCTATCCAGCACTGCATCAAGCGGGGCCTGAAAAGCCCCTTGCTCTTATGCGATAAATGGGTTCGCAGGTGTCTGCGCATGTGTTTTTTCAAGCAGTGGTGCAGACTCCGAACGCGTATTCGCCATCCCAGTCCACAGAGTGTACCGGAACGCTGGGCGGTATCGGTCGGATTGAGTTCCAAGGGGCCGTACCGGCTGGCGAAGACGTTTGCAGTGCATCAAGGAATCTGCAATCAAGTCCTGGCGAATCTAGGACTTGTTGCGATAAGGGATAACTGGGGGAAATTTCACTCTCCGAACGAAGTGCTTTAGTGAACCGCGAGATACAGACCCGCCTGTACGGTGGTGAGTGGAGGGCGTGCTAGAAACCTACCATTACCCGATTAGGCTTCGTTGACAAGTTTTTTGACATGAATTTGCTATACGGGTCTTCTACATAATCAGCAAAGGGCTTACAATACTCAAAACCATATTTTTCGTAAAGCCGGTGAGCAGGTTTGAAAAAAGGCATAGAACCTGTTTCTAAACTCAGTCTTTTGTAACCACTTTCAGTTGAGATTTCTATGATGTGCTCAAGTATGAGTGAAGCGATCCCTTTGTTTCTGAATTCAGGACCTGTTCGCATAGACTTAATTTCTGCGTGACTAGAATCCAGCTCTTTGATTGCACCACAACCCGCTAACTTATTTTCATCCCAAACAGTCCAAAATGTAACATTTGATGACTTCAATGCTTCTAAATCTAAAGCATGTTTACTTTCCGGCGGAGAAATTGCTCTCATATCCTCTAAGTGTTCTTCGAGAAATTGAGCAACCAAAGGGCTTGAAAGATCATCAACTTCTATTCTCACCGACATGTCACCCTTTTGATTTTAGCGTTTTTTGTTTATGTATAGAAGTCCCACGCCTCAATAATGGGTCGAAGCACGCAAAGCTGAGACCCAGCCCCGAAGGGGCGAAATTGATTGGCTTGCTAAAAGACATTAGACACGACCCCTGAGCTTATTAAATAGATTGTGCCAAAAAGTGGATGCGCTAACAAGCCATAAGCCAATTGCTAACTGGAACACCAAACCAGCAGGCCAAAGAATGCTTGATGATGCTATTTCCACTGTATTTGGTATGAATGATAGTGAGCGTGGTAGATAAGCTAGGGCATTAACTACAAAGTACAAACCTGCTAGCTGAAACAATACTTTTTGAGAGTCGCTACTCAATGTTGCCTCGAAATTAGATTTGGCACGGCTCAATACTGAGTTCGCCGCTTTATTAATTAAGTAAACTGCGATGAGCCCGGCCAGGATAATTGCTCCAATGAGGCCGGCATAAGCACCCATAGGTATTTCATGTTGCTGATATTGTGCGACGCTGGTGAATAGTAATACAAAGCTTGGTAAATTCAGAATTAGCTGAATTAAAAGTCAAATTGAAAAAATCCTTAATGCGATTGCTGTGTAATCATGATTTGCTTTTTAACGTTGTCAACAAGGGTGGCCTAAGCAGAGCGTAGGCCGTCCAACCCACTAATCTAACGGCCGGGTAGGCCGGCTTGGATTGATTATGGAACATGGCTGAATACTAGATGATCCTGAATTATCCCATAAACAGCGAGACTCACCACAACACTACTCGGAACATAATAACGTGTTCTTTTAAGAGGAAGAACCAAGATAACCAATGAAGAGGCAATTGCTGAAACTACAGCAACACCAAACCAGGTAGCTTTTTAACCCTGGCGCGATCACTAATAACACATATGTCACGGGGAGGAAACTTGATGCAAGCAGGCAGGCTATAAACTTCCATAGATATCTGCTTGATACTTTTTTCCGGTCAACTTGATTCAATTTCTCCTTCTATACCGCTTAAAGCATGGGAGGCAAAAGCAAAGCGGAGCAGCAGTTTTGACGGCTCGTGCGTTTACCTGTGTACGCCCAGCATGGGTATGAGCTCATGAGATGAAAGTCCTCTGTAGGAGAGCTGGGTCACTGGGCTAGCGGTGATCATAACTATTATTCGATGGCAAAGGCAAGCCCCAGGGTGATTCAAGTTAGCACAAGATAACGAAGTCCACAGGTTCGATGGGTAGGGTAAATACGGCGGGGGTGTAGGGAAAGTTCATGTCCTTGTTGAAGCTGTCACCGATTTTGTATGGATTAGTCGCATTGAAAATCGTGCTGTGGGATATGCAGGATTTTTCCCTGATGCAGAAGCTTGCCGTCTGCATCTTGGTGGAGTTGTGTATGCTGGGAGCCGCGGTTGAGTATCGGAGATTTTTATCTGCAAGAAGCTAAGGGAATTTGCAGATCACAACAGCCCTACTGTAGCCGTAACCAAATCGCTTGAAAAACTCATTTTACCACCCAATACCATCCTGATTAGATTGCACTAGTTGGGGATAGCTTTTATTCAGTATGTTTTTCAGTCAATGGCGTAATATTCTACTTATAAATTTGTCATTGCTGTGGGAAAGGGCAACGTTATCGACTGGGAAATCGCCAAGCATCTGGAGGTGGAAAACGGCGATTTCCTTGATTCCTACCGGGTCGGAAGGGAAGAATACCCCTCTCCCAGGACACGCTGTGAATACATCCTTGTACGCTCGTAATCGGCATCCATGCCTCATACGATCCTGGGAGAGGGCTATTCTTCCCTCCTGCTTTACTAGTATATTAAATGGATTCTCCTCTTCGGCTAACTCGCCAACCCGTATTCAGGGGGTGAAGCAACCAGAGGGAGTGCCATTTATGGCGAGTCGATAAGAGAGAAAATAACTACTGGAGAAACAGTTTGTGCATTCCACTTTCCGCCAATTACCAGCTGGAATACTATACATGTCATTTTTTATAGGGCGACCCATGGCTACTGCTGACTACACTGGTTACGTATCTCCATTTATAGTTGGAATCCGCAGGAAAGTGAATGATGAAAAGATACAATCTGACAGCAATGCTTTGTGCTGCCATATTAATCAGTGGCCAGGCTCTGGCCGAGTATAAAAAAGGCGACTTGATTGTTCGGGTCGGGGGTGTAGCAGTTGACCCCAATGACGATTCCAATCATCTGCGCTTGAATAGCACAGCCCTGCCAGGCACACGGGTCTACGTAGATACTGGCTATTCCGTTAGTATTACCGGTACCTGGTTGTTTGCAGACCACTGGGGTCTGGAATTTCTAGCGGCAGCACCATTTAAACACGACCTTGATGTACGCGGTCTGCCAGACCCGGTGACCGGGGAGCTTCTCGGTCGGGTTCGCCTGGGCGATATCAAACACCTGCCGCCAACTCTTAGCATACAGTGGTACCCGGTATGCATAGAATCCTGGATACAACCTTATATCGGCCTCGGAGTGAATTACACCCATTTTTTGAGTGAACATATCAACAGTGTGGCTCAGAGCTATTTTGAAACTGTACTCGATGCGAAATCACGGGCAAGACTTAAGCTGAAAAATTCCTGGGGCCTGGCTGGGGAGGTGGGAATAAACATTGCCTTTGGCCGGGAAAGTCGTTGGCAGTTTAACGCGGCTATCTGGTACCTGGATATTGATACCGATGCCACCATTCGCTTTTTTACAGAAGCGCACAGAAAATAAAGAAAAAAATTTTGTTATTCTAACGGAGTTGTCGTTTTTTAAGACTTATATAATATGCTTTTTTTGGAGATGCCTGTTGAATCTTAAGATGATAGACCTTTTTCCAGCATTTCTAATGAAAAAATTTGCAGAAAAATTTTTAATATTGCGCGCCTGTGTAACTGCAAGCGTTTCAGTAATAAGGATATGCGCTGATTTCAACTCCTAAATATTCATTTTTAACAGCTTTATGATAAAATAATCCTCTTATATTATAAGAGGTGCCATTCTGAATTATTCGGCGCCACAAAGCTCAGCTATTTTCCAAGAAACACAAATTATTTTACTTCTACGGCAGAATTTTCTTTCTGAGCAGCTATCGCATGACCTCTTCAGATGCCTTTAAATTGGGTTCTCGGTGGTCGTCTTGCCAGATCTATCTTGATGAAGACGAATTGTATCGTCACGCTATCAATACTTTATGTGCTGAAATTTATTCAACGTTCAGCGTAAATAATAAACTATCTTAGTCCGCAATTGTTAATACAGTAAGTCGAATTATCATATAGGTTAACCGCTGTTTCTGGTGGTCAGATTTGACCTGTCACTATCGTTCACTCGTTCAGGGTAAGGAGTTTGGTTTTACATAAACTGACAAGTTCTATTAGGAGGCTATTTCAGCGACCGGCTGAATCAAGCAGTATTGCTGGTATTTTATTTGAATTATTTAGAAAGACGATATTTTGGATTTTGCGCAAAGAGATAGAAGCCATATTCTGTAATTTTTACCGATACGACGGATTGGATAGATCAAAGGGTATGCGACGAACGACCATATTCACGGTAATTGATGAGTCATCGTCGATTTGAAGATTTCGTGAGTATGTGCAGTTAAAGCAAAATTTAATCACCTGACAGTTTAGGTTTAGAAATTACTACGTTAGTATCACTAGTTTAGATGAGTAGGGATTCGAGAGTATATAAAGAATCAAGGAGGTGAAGAGCGCTGTCAGAAGAAGATAAAATTGACGGGACTGTAGCACTGCCCCTCTCCTGGGGCTTTCGTCATACCACCCGCTCTGTGGGTGGTCACAGATTTACACAGTTACGATGAATTTAATCGCCAACCACACAAGGAGTCTCAGGCAATGTTCCAATTTTTCAAACGTAGTATCGCTGCCGTAGTCCTGTTGGTAATCCCTTATATGACCTGGGGTCACAGCGCCATGTTCCCCGATAATTACAAATTTGATGAAAGCAATAATGGTGGACTGTCGCAGGAGCAGCGCAGGCTTAGCGCCAATTTTCAGTCGGTCGAATTTTGCCTAAATGGCAATGCCGCAGGCTATCCTTGCAGAAATATTGATTTGATGGCTTTTTTTTCCAAGACAAGTATGGGTGGAGGAAGCGCCAATCTCAACGATATATGGGGTTATTCTGACCCCCTAACGGGCGCTGAGATTGCAATAGTGGGCAGGACCAATGGTACTTCATTTATAGATGTTACCGTGCCTGATGCACCGCTGTATCTCGGTTTTTTACCGTCGCATAACAATGGTACAAGTGCCTGGCGGGATATAAAGGTCTATAACGATCACGCTTTTATTGTTGCCGATGGATTCAGTAACCGTTCGCATGGTTTACAGGTTTTTGATTTGCGCACTTTGCGCAACCTGCCTTCTCCGGGGCAGACACTCAGTGAAACCGCCCATATGAGTGGATTTGGTAACGCGCATAATATCGCTATCAACGAAGATAGTGGCTATGCTTATATCGTCGGTAGTAATCAATGCAGTGGCGGACTGTATACAGTGGATATTTCCACTCCAAATAATCCTCGCTATGCAGGCTGTTTTTCATCCGATGGTTATACCCATGATGCCCAATGTGTTATTTATTCTGGTCCCGATTCGTTTTATGTAGGCCGGGAAATTTGTGTCGGGTACAATGAGGATAGTATTACCATTGTGGATATGACCGACAAAGTAAATCCACAGCAATTATCGCGCACAGTATATCAGGGTTCCAGATATACCCATCAGGGCTGGTTTCTGGACGACAATCATACCTTCCTGATCATGAATGATGAACAGGATGAAACGTCGCGTGGTCAAAATACAACTTCCTATATTTTTGATGTAAGCAATCTGAATGGGCCAGTTGAAACAGGACGTTATGTGGGGCCGACCAGAGCAATTGATCACAATCTTTATACAAACAATGGTTATGTGTATGAGAGCAATTACCGGGCCGGTCTACGCATTCTTGATGCGGCCAACATTGCCTCGGGTAATCTTCAGGAGGTGGCTTATTTTGATACGATTCCCAGTTCAAATAGTGCGCAGTTTTCCGGCGCCTGGAGTAGCTATGTTTATTTCTCTAGTGGCAATATTATTGTCAGCGACATCGGCAATGGTCTGTATGTAGTGCGACCAGATTGGAATGCTATTCAAAATCAAATTCTTACGAATTCACAATAATATCGTGCCGGAAACTGTCGATTGACCTGTGCGCTTTGCGCACAGGTTGCGACATCCCCTTGGCTTCAAGCTGATCATCAACCGAAGCCATCCGGAGTAATCAAATTTTCCGGAAATAAAAATGCAAGTAAAATTGACCTGTCGAGAGGGATGTATTGCGATTTGCCTATTGTTTTCATTTACGGCTACAGCTATTGAGAACAACAATCTCCTAGAGGATAGTGTACATAGCGATAATAGCCAGACTATGATCCGAATCGGCGAAAAAATGTTACATAGTGCTGAGGCGGCACAAGCCGAATCCATATCGCTAAGCCTGCACAGTAACCGATTACGTAAATCGTTGAATCAATTGCGACGACAATTACACGCACTGCCCAAGGGCAGAGAACACCAATTGCTCAAGCATACGACTGACATAGTTGCCAAAGAAATCCCACTGTGGCAGGAACAAATCAGCCGTTTGCGCAACCAGGCATTAGAGCAGCGCAAGCGCGCGCTCATATTGTTGGAAAAAGCCTATGTTCGGACTTGGCAGCCACACATCCGTTTAACCGGCAGGATAAGAGGTGCTGAAAGTGACAACTCCATCGCAGGACACAATATCAGCATTCGCAGCGTCCACCCAGGAAAGTTAAATATGAATAGTTCTCCAGGGAAAAGGGGTTTAACGCCGGGCATGAGTTTGGAGATACCCTCACTCAGTGGACAGAACATTCCTGACGAACTGAACCTGAGTAGCTCCAGAATTTCTCGCAAGCTTACGGTTTTCGCTCATGTGGAACCGGAAACTGCAACCACTCTGGTGCCGCTTAATCAAATGCACCAATGGCGCCTGATATTATCGAAGCTGGATGGCCAGCCCCTGAGTGGTGCTGAGGTTGCAATCGAAGGACATATGCCTGGACATGTACACGGGCTGCCAACACAACCGCGTGTCACGGAGGAGATGGCACCAGGTGTTTACAGAGTAGAAGGCGTAAAATTCCAAATGCCTGGCTGGTGGGTGATGACATTTAATATTCGAGTCAATCACCAGGATGATACCGTTACTTTCAATATCCGTCTGTAGGCATTGCCGTGAAAAGACTATTACACCTATTTTCCCTGTTGCTGTTATCTTTTTCTCTCTGCGACATTACGAAATTCGCAATGGCCAGCGAAAATTATCGCTTCACCGACGCAGATATTGTTTTTCTCAATCGCTTTACTTTAGCCACCCTGCCTTCTTTACCCGCAGCGCCGGATAACCTTGTTGCCGATGACCCCTACGCAGCTGCCCTCGGTCAACAGCTGTTTTTCGATACACGACTGAGTGTTAATGGTCAGGTTGCCTGCGCGAGCTGCCACCAGCCACACAAGTATTTCACTGACGGGCTCCCCCGATCTCAAGCACTGGGCACCACCAGACGCAATGCGCCCACCATACTCGGCGCCACTCACAGCCCATGGTTGTTCTGGGATGGTCGCAAAGACAGCTTGTGGTCTCAGGCACTGGGACCCTTGCAAGACATCAATGAACACGGACTCGACCGCCTCGGCCTTGTGCGCATTATCCGGCAGCACTACCGGCGAGAATTTGAACAACTTTTTTCCAATAAAGCGGATTGGGTACAACTTCAAAGGGTTATCGACAGACAGTGGAGAAAGCCAAGGTTGACAAAGAGACAAAAAGCTGCGGTCAACCGGATTGTTAGTCAAGCAGGCAAAGTCATTATGGCCTACGAGCGTAAGCTCCAACTGCACCCCGCACGCTTTGATCGTTTTGTCGGCCAGTTGCAACGGGACAACAAGAATATTCAACTTCTGGCCGACTTGATGAGTGAAGAGGAAGTGGCCGGGATGCGTTTGTTTATGGGGCGCGCAAACTGCGCCAGCTGTCACAATGGACCACTGTTTACCAACTATGAGTTCCACAATATCGGCGCACCGGAAGCCGATCCAGAAAATGTGGATTTAGGCCGCTATGTCGGTGTAAAGCTATTACAGCACGACGCATTTACTTGTCTCTCTGCGCAAAGCGACGCCGGCGCTGATGACTGCCAGGAAATGCGCTTCTTAAAGAAGCAAGGCAAGGAACTGGTTGGTGCGTTTAAAACACCGACGTTGCGCAACGTCGCCCACACTGGCCCTTATATGCACGCAGGCCAATTCTCCACACTGGAACAAGTGCTAGCCCATTACAATAGCCCGGCTCCACCCTACTATGACCCCGGACAGCACCCAAGTCGTCCACACTTTGACATATTACCCTTGGGGTTGGACGAGTTACAGATCAAGCAACTCATCGCTTTTCTGCAAACATTATCGTCACCCATACCAGCAAATGATCCACTTTGGAGCGCACCTTAAATCAATACACACCTCACTTAAGCCAAGCCAGGATTGAATAACTATTGGGGTGGCCAAAAAAGTTAGGATAAAACAGTTAAGCAACTTTTCATTTTAGCCAAGGTGAATCTGTAATCATTGGAGCAAATGGGGTTCATCGCCGAAGCTAACCGCTGGCTGTGATAAAACATCGCAGTGTAATTTAGAATCTCCTGATAAACCCCCTTTTCTTCAATGAAATAGCTTTCTTTAGGTAGGATAAGATACATGAAGCTATCGACAAGTCAGAAATTTCCTCACCTGTTAAACCTACTGACAACCCAGACCGGAATTCTCAAAAACAAGATTGTAATCGACGATATCAACGATCAAATCTCCAGTGACATCCAGCGATGCTGGGGCAGGTGGGACTGAGTTGCCCAGATGAGGTAACATTTCAATTAGGTCATTATGATCTACGCAGCCATCGCTATTCACATCAAAGGGGGAAGATGAAACTCTAAAGTTTGCGACTTCATCGGCACGTAAATTCATTACCTTGGCGTTAAACTCAACATCAACGGTCCCTGTGGTTTCATTATTGATAAACACATTGGGGTTTGACCACTGTTGTATGCGTTGCCCTCCAGTTCCGAGTGGACAACCATATGCCATTACAGTGCGCCAAGTATTGGCAGTGACATTACAATAGCCGTGCCCAAAAGAAAACGGAGTTACATTGGGATCTTGAGAGATAATGTGCCTTGCACCAAATAAGTGCCCGATTTCATGAGCGAAAGTATAATAACCCGTAGCACAACTTTCCCTACCTAAGGCCAGTGCCTGATCTTCTGTAGCCCCAATTGATCTGGCAATACCGCAAAAACTGTAATTATTCCCTGTGAGAACAATCATTATGTCTGCATTATAAAAGTCACGTAGGTTATGTAATTCCTGTGTTTCTGGATTGTTTGTATTTGAAAAATAATCTCTGTCAGTATAAAAATTTCCAGTGTCGTTATAACTGGTTTGATAGGCATGAACAATATTTACACTGGTTTGCACGTCGCTGTTTTGATACGATGTATTGGTTTCTAGTTCAAGTAAATCCATATAGGCATCAATATTGCCTGCAGCAGTTAAAAATTGAGCCGTGTAGGCAACAATAACTGTAAACTCTAAACCAGAATCACTTTTTGTAAATACATTATTATCGGGTAAGCTATTGGTGGTGAAATCTTCATAATAAGCGTTATCATGATCGATTAATGTTTCTTGTGGTACTTCTGTTAATACGGTATCTCCACTCTTATTTGGTCTCAGTTTAAACAATTTTCCGGCATGATGAAGAGATCCTACAACCTGGCCATTATTTTCTGCAATATAAAGGGTATTATTATCGACCCCGGATGCCGAAAAAGAAAATCTTGCTGTACTTTTTTTCCTGATACTCTTAACTTTAAAAACAATATCCTTGTCTCTGATGCGGAGATTTATCTTGGAGTTTTTTTGTATATTTTTAATTTTCGTATTGTATTTCCCCAGGTTGATAACGCCTTTGATTTCATTTTTAGACGATTGTTTGATGTTATTTTTGATGTCAGAACTTTTCTCGATATTCTGAATAAATATCTCATGCATGTCATTTGCAAATGTATGGTTAGTGAATATCAGGGTCAGAATTATCACTTTAAAACTTATTTTAATAATCATGTGATTGCCTTCATTATAATTAAACTCAAAATGCCCAAGCAGATACCTGAGCAGGCAGTTTTACTTGATACGGCAGCTGGTGATCTTAATAACTGCTAATATTCAACAGCAAGATAAAGGTTCAAACACCCTAAATAATGGCATCTTCATGCGTTACTGCTAAAGCCAACTCTCTCTGTGCTGAATTTGGTGATAAGGAATGAAGATGTATTTCATGCCTACTTTAAAATTTAGAACTGTTATATTCAATGTAGGCTTAACAGTAATTTATATCTTGGCAATACTGTCTAAAAATAAATAATTACCTATTTTTGGCGTAATTTTATTCTATAAGCTGCCTCATATTCTTTAGGTAATTTATTTTTTCCCAGGTAAGGCATTGAGTACGTTGGAGCTTATTAAATTAAAAAAATAGATTATTTGTGTTTCTCCTAAATAATTGTAAGCATTCAGTAAGGAAGTCTATCTATAACCTAATTTATTCATAATGTAAATCGCGCAGGCGGGGTTTGTTTGCATAAACTTATTTTTCTATGGGGTAATATGATATATTTAAAATGTCCATCGTGACTATTATTAGTATGCTTACTGTTGGTAGCTAAAATTACGCCAGTACCACCTATACCGCTATTTGCAAGCGGATCGGAATAATATGAATATCCCTCTCCCAGGCCGCGTTGTGACTATACTCCTTGTAAGCGCGTAATCGGTTCCCATACCTTATACGATTCTGAGAAAGGGGTATTATCCCCGTCATCCTTATCAGTACATTCAATGGATTATACATGTTTTAATCTGAAAACCACTGGATGAAATTATCCAACAAAACCAATATTTAACAGCAGTAGCGTAAGATATTTAGAGTGATTATAAAACAAGATTATTAATGAAATATCTATTTTTACAAGAGTGGTACAAAAAAGTTGAAAACATCTGTTCCAGATTACGAGAAAAGGGTATTTGCAAACAGCGAACATGATATCATTGAAGACGATACGGTAGAGGGTCCAACTTTAAGGCCATCGTGCAAAATGGTTACCTGATGTGAGGTGCTTCAATCGGGCAAATTACTATCGAAAAATTCCAGATAGTTCCTTGCTGTCTGTGTCCAACTGCGGGGGTTCATCAACGACAGTTTTTCCATTTGGTCTGGCGTGGTGTGGAGTATTTTTCCGACCAGCTTTGAGAGTTTTCCCTGCTAATTCGAGAAGATTTGTGCCGATATCATCTGGATATGTACCCTGGCTATGATGTCGCAGGAGGGCATCAACGCTTCGTGACTGTATAAGAATTTTGCCGACTCCTATAGTTGCTCAGGTCACATACCAACAAGGCGGAAGTGAAGAATACCCTTATCTCGGGACCGTATGGGGCATCGACGCCGACTACGAATGTACAGGGCGGTATTCACAGCGTGCCCCGAGAGGAAGTTATTCTTTGCTTCCGACCCGATAGTATTATTCCAAAAACCGTCAAACTCGCAAAATTTGACACTTTCTTGACAAAAACTACACAAGAAGCTGACGCAGGAATCCATAAAATACGGGCCTATAACCACTGTGGCTAATGGGCCCGCACCCTGATTTTTAACAACTGGATTCCTATGTACGGTGATTCTGAGTTCAGCCGTTTTCGCGTAACTTTTGTCGGATTCCTAGCGGCCGGTGGCCTGGCTACCACAGTGCATTGGGCCGTCATGGCGTTGTTTGTTGGGCTGACCAGTCTGCCGGTTTTCTCCACCCTGATCGGTTCCGCCTCCGGTGCAATAGTGAACTATTGGCTTCAGCACCGATTGGCTTTTCCGGGTGCTGAAATGTATGCCCGGACATTTTTTCGCTACCTTGCCTCCTGTGCCTTTGCATGGATTGTCAATGTATCTGTATTTTTCGTACTAACACGGGATGTCCATTTTCCAATCATTATCGCGCAGGTGGTCACTACTGCATTGGTGGCCGGTTTGAACTTTATTGTTTATAAAAGGTTGGTATTCCATGAAAAAACACCTTAATCCGGTAGCTAATCACTTTGAGGATTTGTTGCTGTCGGTAGTTGTGCCGGTCTTCAATGAAAGTGCAATGCTGCCGACTTTTCTTGAGCAGATGATACCCATCCTGAAAAAGCTGCCTTTAAAGACGGAGTTGATTTTTATTGACGATGGCAGCACCGATAACAGTGCGGAATATCTTAGGCAGGCTCTGGACAATTACCCAGGTCAGAAACTGATCAAACTCAGTAGGAACTTTGGTAAGGAGGCTGCGATCACCGCCGGCCTTGAACATGCCAGTGGGGATGCGGTTGTGATCATGGACGCCGATCTGCAGGATCCTCCAGAATGTATCCCGACCATGCTCAATACCTGGTTGTCCGGTACCGATGTGGTGCTGATGCAGCGTCGGTCCAGGGTAGGGGAAGCCCTGTTCAAACGCCTGAGCGCACATTTGTTTTATCGCTTTCTGAGCCGCATAAGCCAGACAAAAATTCCCGTAGATACTGGGGATTTTCGCTTGATGAGCCGTCGCTCGGTCGATGCACTCTTAACCCTCAGGGAGCGCAACCGGTATATGAAGGGTCTGTTTGCCTGGGTGGGCATGCCGACAAAAGTTATCCGGTACGACAGGGCACAGCGGGCTGCCGGGAAAACCAAATGGAACTATTGCGGACTGTTTGGACTCGCGTTTGAAGGCTTGACATCCTTTTCGATTTCCCCCTTAAGATGGGCCGTGGGCGTGGGGCTTATCTCCGCGCTGACAGGTGCACTATTTGGTATTTGGATTGTGGCAAAAACCGTATTCATCGGCGATGTCACCGCGGGCTACCCCTCTCTTATGGCCATTATTACCTTCCTCGGCGGCGTTCAGCTTTTCAGCATCGGTCTTGTTGGGGAATACGTTGGTAAAGCGTATATAGAAGCAAAACAAAGACCTGTATACCTGATCGAGGAAATCCTGGAGAGCCAGTCAGTGCAAACGTATCTGGAAATCAAACGCAAGGGAACCCTGCAGCATGCCAAGGCAATATAGGTACTGGGTCCTGGCGCTGGGTGCTATCCTGATAAGTCGCCTGATCAGCATGGCCCTGTTTCCATTTGTTGATACAACAGAGGCAAGGTATGCCGAAGTTGCCCGCCTGATGGCCGATACCGGTGACTGGATTACCCCCTGGTTTGATGCCGGCATGCCGTTTTGGGGCAAGCCACCGCTATCGTTCTGGGCACAGGCCGCCTCTGCAAAGACGTTTGGTCTCAGTGAAATTTATTTTCGTCTGCCCGCCCTGATAGCCACGATTTTGACCGGTTTCCTTACCTGGCGGCTTGCCCAAGGGTACCGGGATGATAAAACATCGCGTTGGTCCGTGCTGATTTTTGTCAGTATGGCGCTGCCTTATATCAGTGCCGGTGCCGTGATGACCGATGCGTTTCTTGCGCTGGGCATCACCTTGTCCCTGGTGGGCTTCCTCCGTACTATACAGGGGGGCAAATCCTGCTGGGGTTGGCTGTTTTTTCTGGGGATGGCTGCCGGGCTTCTTGCCAAAGGGCCTTTGGCAGCCGTGCTCGTTGGCATACCGATTGTCTTGGGGATACTGTTTGGGTTGTACAGATGGACAGTGCTGGCTCGGTTGCCGTGGTTGTGGGGCAGTCTGGCAACCCTGGCACTGACCCTGCCATGGTATTTGTCAGCCGAACTCAAGACCCCCGGATTTCTCGATTATTTCATCGTTGGTGAACATATCCTGCGGTTTATTGATCCCGGCTGGTCCGGTGACCTCTACGGCAATGCGCACTCGCAGCCTAAGGGCATGATTTGGGTATTCTGGCTTTGGGCCAGTTTTCCCTGGGGTATTCTCGCGCTCATGGTCCTGGGAGTCCGTATGGCAGGAGGCAGTGCGCGTTGTCTCAACGGCTTTTGGCAAGATAAACGCGCGGTTTTATTACTATTCTGCGCCCTTGGGCCCTTGCTGTTTTTTACATTGGCCGGCAATACCCTCTGGACTTATGTTCTGCCATCCCTCCCCTTTAGTGCCGTGCTCATAGCGCGACAGCTTTCAGGAGTTGGCAGGCCGAATACGATTAAGTTTCTCTATGTGCCCACAGTGGCCGTATGCCCTTTGATTTTGCTTGTTATCACACTGGCCTGGAGTAGCGGCCTCTATTCTGTAAAGAGTGAAAAACATTTGGTGAGCTACTATAATCAGCGCAGGGAAGCTGGTAGTAGTCCTTTACTATACCTTGGAAAAGCACCTTTTTCTGCCCGTTTCTACTCACGCGGTACCGCCCGATCCATACATTTAAAGCAGTTGGAAAAAATGCAAGAGGACAATACCTACCGGGAATATTTCGTTGTCATTCCTGCAAAGCGAATGAACGACAGCCAACTTGCCCCTCTTTTTACCACCGGCAGTGTGGAAATGCAAAACCGCAGGTTCAGACTGCTGTCTGTAAAAAGCCCGATGTCCCAACGTGAGCCATCAAGCCGTGCCGAATTCGATTGAGTCTTCATTGACGGGCAGTAAACTGCGCCTGTTGATTGTGGAAGATCAAATAGACCTGGCGGAGAACCTGTTCGAATTCCTGGGGGAGGCGCGCTACAACCTCGACTTTTCACCCGATGGCTTGACGGCCCTGCACTTGTTGGCCACCCAGTCTTATGATGTTATCGTCCTTGACTTGATGCTGCCGGGCGTCAATGGCCTTGAAATTTGCCGGAGAATTCGCTCGGACCTGAAATGCGACACCCCGGTTATTTTGACAACCGCCTTGGGCTCCCTGGCCGACAAGGAAAAGGGCTTCTCCTGCGGGGCAGATGATTATTTGGTGAAACCCTTTGAATTGAGGGAGTTGCAGTTACGTATTGAGGTTCTGTACAGGCGCCATGCTTTGAAAAGCTCGAATTTACAGGCGGGCAGCCTGTCATTTGATCCGGGAACGCTCACAGCCCGATTGCGCGGCAAACAAGTGGAATTGGCGGGGACTCCCGCCCGGATTTTTGAGTTGTTGATCCGTGCCTATCCCAACTTCCTCAGTCACGGTGCCCTGCATGAGGCCATCTGGGGCGCAGATTGCAGGGAGACCGATGGCCATAGTCTGCGCACGCATATCTATACCTTGCGAAAAACCCTGCAGACTGCGTTTGGGGTCAGTCTTATCAAAACGGTACATGGGCGTGGCTACAGGCTGGAAGCCGTGAACCATAACAAAGACCGGCAATGAAAAAAAGTACCCTCTCCAGCCGCCTTTACAAGACGCTGTTTTTAATGATTGCGGTCACAATAGTGATTTCCCTGATCACCGTGGATCTCTTTGTGGAGGATATTGAATACAATGCATTGAATTTTGAATTAAATGCGGATGCGGAGTTTTTTAAACCCATATTGATAACGGGCAGTTCAAACGCTGGAGGACGGGAAACCTGGAAGCAGTTTTTTTGCCCAGTGGAGAGGGTGAATCCCGCCTGCCGGAATTTTTCCGCAATAGACCGGTGCCGCTTTCCGCAGAAATTGCAGTGGGTAACAAGACCCTGCTAATTATTATTGAAAAAATAGACAGCCCGCCTGGAAAATTGTTCCTGGCGCGGGATTTTACTATCCTGGAGCGGCGGGAGGTTCTGGTTAAAATCCTGCTTTTGTCAATTGCCCTCATCATGCTGGTGGTGGGATTTTTGGTGGCAAAGGGCAGTGCAAAATTACTGACCAGACCGCTCAAAAGGCTCTCCCGGGATATCCAAAAAATCCAACCCGGTATTGCCATGGAGCGCCTCACCAGGGATTATCGCGACAGCGAGTTTGTAGAGATCGCTGAATCATTTAACCGATTTTTGTGCGCATTGGAATCCCATATTCACCGGGAAAAATCGTTTGTCAAACTGGCCAGCCATGAATTGCGCACCCCGCTGGCCATTATCAGTGGTGCGCTTGAGATTTTGGAGCAGCGTCGCGATGTTTCACAAAGCGATCAAAAAACGCTACTGAGAATTCGTAACGCTACCCGTGCCATGCAGGAAGATACCGAAATGCTGCTGCAACTGGCACGGGGCAAAACCGCCAAAGAGGAGTTTGTCGCACTCGACATGGTAAAACTGACAGCCGAAATCGTTGCCGATCTCGGCAGCAGCAATGGCAATTTCAAGGGCCGCACCGAGGTCATTTATGACAGTGCAGAGCTGCTGGTCTATTCAAACGCCGCACTGGTGCGCATGCTGTTGCGCAACTTGATTAAAAATGCCTTGATGCATACCGCCGCCAGGGTGCAAATACGGCTGGGCAGGGAGTCGATACACATCAACGATTTTGGCAGCGGCTTGCCGCAAAGTGTGGTCAGCCAGTTTTCGCAGGCCCCCGGCAAAGCGCCCGGCGGACTGCAGGAAAGCAGTTTTGGCCTGCTTATTGTACAACTGATCAGTGAGCGCCTGAACTGGCAACTGGACATTGAGCACTCCGGCAGTAGCGGAACTCATTTTATCATCCGAATGCCTGCCTGCGGCCAGGACTAGTTGGCCGGGATAGCGCGGCACTGCCCCCTCCACCTGCGATTGCACCCCCCACACTGTACAAACTGGCCTTGAGCCGCTTATGACTCATGTGCCGTGCTTAGCCGGATTTCTGTGACTCGCGTGTGCGGGCATTGCCTGGTGATTGTAAGGCTCTGTAGGGTGTGGGGTGCGCTGCGCTGGGCATGGGGGCCATTTTATGCCCGGCCCACAGCACAGGGGGCGTACCCCACTCTGCTAAAAGCAGTCACAATGCCTCGATGGTCATGGGAGTTTGAAAGCCTTATTACCTGTTTTCCCAAGGTGAACAATGGGTGCTGCCCCACAAGCGAGTGGGCTTGCCTTTCTCTGTCCATTGGCAACACCTGAAGCGTATTTATCGCTTAAAAAAGAAAGTGATCCACGGCATGCCCATCCATGCTTTCTGGGTGCTGGAAGAGGCGGATATCCCCCGGTGGGGAAACTCATCTGGGTTGCCGACAGAGTGTCTGTAATTCGGGAGGCGCAGGACGCACTATGATCGAAAATCAATATCCGCAAGAAGAACAAATCCCTTTCCACTACGCCGATACGATGGGCAAAACCCAAGTCAAAATCCCACTGGAAAAACACGCTGTACAGAATGTTCCGGAAGCCCTGGTGCTCTCCAGATTCTATTGGATGATCGCGGCCGGGCCATGCCGATACTGGAGCGCGAGGGCTTCGAGTCCCGAACAGAGGCGATCTTCCACACGCTGATTGGTTATATGATGAGCAGTGGGATAGCGAAGAAGAGTAGGGTGTCGACTGGGAGATGGATTTCCCTGTCCCCCTCCAATCGAACAGGGCGCGCGGCTGCCGCAGCGTTAGGGCGCAACGCAGAAATGGTAATAAAAATCCATGGTCAGTGAAGCGCAATTGGATGGTTTCTGCCAGATTTGGTTTGAGGATATCGGGTAGCCGCCCCCGAAGCCTTGCACAAGGCCCCACAGCGAGATCAAGGCTCAACCATCAAAAACCCGCCAGGGGTGGAGCCTTTACACCGGTGGCGGGGGCAGCCCCGGTCTGGCCTCCTTTTTCTGCAAAAAAATGCGCTGAGTGAGCCTAAAATCTCTTTATGGCCAGTAGGTTCTACTTGCTTTACGCGCCGGTGCGCGCGGGCGGGCACAATCCTCTTTACAAAGGCCGGGCTTACCGCTACCATCCGTGCCGCCTTTATCGGGGATTAGCGCAGCCTGGTAGCGCGTACCGTTCGGGACGGTAAGGTCGGAGGTTCGAATCCTCTATCCCCGACCAACTTCCTCTCTCTTGCCGGAGCAACAGAGCCAACAGCCTGAGGGAAAATAGCCCCTTTGGGAGTGCGGGAAGTCCGGCTTCACAGCTGGCCCACTGTTTAGGTCAAATGCAAAAGCATCCGTTGTCTTGTGGTTTATGCCCAGCTTGCATAATCGCCCCTTCTTTTTTTACTCCCCGCTTGGCCCGGTGATCCGCATTGCATTATTTGGAAAGGCCCTGTCACGATCTTTCTGCTCAATTAAGGCATTGCCGCGGTCGCTTTATCCGATGGTACACCTTTACAGCCTGTGGAAATGGCATTGTGGCAGGGTTATGCTATGGCGGGGAAAGGCTGACAAGACTGCTGTGGTGGTTTTGGCTGGCATCACGATGCTCATCTTGTCGATTCAACGCTGTCCCCTATAGCCGGGAATCAAGTTCCTGTAGTGTGTTGGAAATCCGAAACTTAGCAGCGGTACAAGGAGGGGCGCTTTGGACCGGTTGTTTTCCCGCTTTTCACATTAGCGCTATTACTGTTACAACCTGGGTAGACCTCTATGAAATTTTTTTCAGTTGCGGATAAGGCGCAGACAATTGCTGCTGCGGATAAAGTCAAGGTCGCACTTGCCCAGATCGCGCCGATCTGGCTGAAGCGCGGGGAAACTCTCAATAAAGTTGCCGGTGCGGTTGAACTGGCCGGCAGGCAGGGGTGCCAGTTGGTGGCCTTTGGCGAGGCACTGGTGCCCGGGTATCCGTTTTGGATTGAGCGTACGGATGGTGCCCGCTTCAATGATCCCAAACAAAAGGCCATCTATGCGGAGTACCTTGCACAGGGTGTGGTGATTGAAGATGGTCACCTGGATACAATCTGTAGCCTGGCGAAGCAGTATGGTATTGCCGTTTATCTCGGCATTATGGAGCGCGCGGCGAACAGAAGTGGACACAGCCTCTATTGTACCCTGGTTTATATCAACCAGAAGGGAGAGGTCGGTTCTGCGCATCGCAAACTGCAGCCGACCTACGAAGAGCGTCTTGCCTGGGCGCCGGGGGATGGTAATGGGTTGCGCGTGCACCCCCTGGGCCGCTTTACCGTTGGGGGGCTTAATTGTTACGAAAACTGGATGCCGCTGTCGCGCGCGGCGCTCTATGCCCAAGGAGAAGACCTGCATGTGGCTGTTTGGCCCGGTGGGCTACACAATACAGAAGACACCACCAGATTTGTTGCCAAAGAAAGCAGAAGCTATGTGATCTCGGTCTCCGGCCTTATGCGCCCTGCAGATTTTCCCGAGGATACACTGGCGCGGACGGAAATTCTTGAGAATGGGGACCCATTTCTGGCAAATGGAGGCTCCTGTATTGCTGCACCGGATGGGTCCTGGGTGGTGGCGCCTCAGGTGGGTAAGGAGATCCTGATCACTGCAGAGCTGGACCACGCAGTTGTTCGGGGGGAGCGCCAGAACTTTGACCCCACCGGCCATTACAGCAGGCCCGATGTCACCCGCCTGGTTGTAGACCGCAAGCGCCAGCAACTTGCCGATTTCATCGATGCCGAGTAAAAACCGGCTTGCGGTACAATCCCGGGGCTGAGACGCGCATTGCCATATCGCTTCTTGGGTCGGGGGCTGTCTGGCAGGTTCCCCTGTGGCTAGGGCAGGAGAAGCCACCACTTTAGCTGTCTATTCCTCCTCTGGGAGACTACCCTACAGCAGGCATTTGCTATCGATGCTGTCATCGGGTGCTCTCTTTTATTTGATCACTGTACTGCGATCGAAATTGAGCTTAAACCCTTTGTTTCCACTACCCGCAACTAATACCGAGAGATTGCCCGCGTTGTTATAGGCATATTGAATGGATTGTGGAAAATCGTGATGAATATTTTCAAAGTGTAACCGGTCTTTCGAACAGGAAACCAATTTAAAGGCAATGGGTAGGGTATTTTCAGAGACTTTGGCAAGGTAGAAGATATTTCCAGCCATATTTACCAATCTGAGCGACTCATAGCCGGAATTTTTACCATCGGTGAGTGTTACTTCACTGTAGCCCTCATAAGTAGCTTCACTGACCTTACTCCAATGTTCCTTATAGGTTCGTTGAGAGGATTCAGAAACCCAACTGCCCAATATCCAGTCAATGTCCTCCAAAGAACGGCAATCCATCGATGCCTGGGCAAGTGGTGTAAAAATAATGCTAAAAAATACGCTATATCTCAGTAAATACATGGTGGTCACACCTTTTGATCAAAATTGGCCTGCAGAAATAATATGGAATCTATTGCATGATCCGGCCCCGATCTTTCAACCAGATGAGACCGGGTCATGCTCCTGGTGGCGTATTTCCTGAGTGTCCGTGCCTTACCCCGGTAGGGATGGCTTAACGGCGGTAATTATTAAACCATCTCAGTCTCTATTGGGTTAATTTTGGATGATCTTGTAGATTTCTCCATTAATGTCGCAGATATACAGTTCTCCGAAATAGTCTTCACCAAAGCTTGAAACTCTGCTGATGCTGCCGTTGTTCGGGGCCAGTTCTGCAGTGCGGTCAGTGTACTCGGATACCATGTTGCCGTCGTACTTCAGCGACCAGATCTGGTTGGAACAGTAATCGGCAAAGAAATAGGTTCCGTCCAGCCAGGGTATGCTGGTGCCCCGATAGACATAGCCTCCGGTGAGGGAGCAGCGGAATGGGGAGCCACCGTGACTGTATTCCCATATCGGGAAGTCCATAGTGCCGGGATTCGGGCAGCCGCTGGTATTAAAGGCATTGTTGCCTTCGTAGCAGCGCCATCCCCAGTTATTGCCACCACTGCTGGAGGCTGGTTGGAAATTGATTTCCTCCCAGTTGTTCTGACCGACATCACCAATCCAGAGGTCGCCGCTGTCGCGGTCAAAACTGGAGCGCCAGGGGTTGCGCAGGCCGTAGCTCCAGATTTCGTCACCAAATGGATTGCTCGCGGGGATTGAATAGGGCAGCGAAGTGACATCAATACGCAGTAGTTTGCCCAACAGGTCATTGAGATTCTGCGCGCGGTTATCCGGGTCTCCGCCTGAGCCACCGTCACCCATGCCGATATACAGGTAACCATCGGGGCCGAATGCCATCCAGCCCCCATTGTGGTTGGCGAAAGGTTGGCTGATGGAAAATACCGCTTGCGCAGAGCCGGGGTCTGCTGTTTGCGGATTGGTACTGGAGCGTTGATAACGTGTTACATGGGTGCGACTGTTTTGGGTGTAGTTGATATAGAGATAGCCATTGTTTGCATAATCGGGATCGAATGCGAGACCGAGCAGGCCCTGTTCAGAGCCGGTGTTTAGGCCGCTGACCGACAGGAAAGTCGAGATCAGGGAGCCGCTTGCCCGGTCGAGGATTTTGATCCGCCCAGTGGACCCGGAACGTTGTTCAACCACATAGATCCAGTCGGGATTCGTGCCATCATGGGTTACAAAAACCGGTCGGGTCAAGCCACTGGCGAACTGAAAGGATGACAAGACGCCAGTTTTAACAAGCTGCATATCGATCTGTTGGGGATTGCCGGAAAGAGAGGTGGGGGCTGGCGGCAATGGAGTTGCCTGTAGTGCCGTTATACTCAGGCCCATTACAGCCATACTGATGAGGGTTGTGATTGACATCTGTACTCTTCTCCTTGAGTTTCTTGTATGTTATGTGGAGTGCAAACGCTAGTGCAGTTATTTCAGCGCTTGGAGTGTATAAAATTCTTTGACAGCCAGATAGCCTTATCGACACATGCATTACCCTGGGCGGTCCGGGCCATGAATTGCCCGCTTCGGGAGGGTGGGAACACCGGTTCTGAAAGTATCCATCCAATACCTGGTGACTATCAGAGTAGGTCCGCACCTATTTTGGTGAGAAAGAGACGGCCTGAAGGCCCAGCCGGGCCAATGCCTCTTACACCGCGTTAAGCCGTGTGGCGGGAGAGAGGCAAAGAGGGGCGGTCACCCCCGGGTTCAGGAAAAACGCGCTAACGCTTGTGACCGGGTAGGGCTGCGGGAGCAGGGTCCGCAAACCACAGGCACCCGTGAGAGCGATAACTGTGCATGCAGGGTAATTCCCGGCGCCTGATCAACCCGGCTCTGCAGCGTCTGGAGGTCCGTGATGCCGGTTGTTCATGCGCCCGTGCTTCACTGGAAAACTATATCGGATGGGAGCGGCTGCGTTATCTGGCGCGTGGACATACCCTAACGCACGCTGTTACCCAAAACCCTGGCAGAAATGATGAAAGTTTCAGCAGTTAATATGAACATGCATGTAACCCAGTCAATATTGATATCCTTTAATGTGCATCGGGAGATCTTATGAAGCAAATAGCCTGCTTATTATCATCGGCAACACTGGTTTTATCACTCAGCGCTGCGTCTGAATCTCGTCATTCGGGTGCAGTTGACGATGCGGTCATTGCCAAGCAACGACTTAATCTCAAACAAAATACCAAAGGTAAAGGATTTGGTCCTCAGTCTCCGCGTGATATCGATTCCCCACTGGGGAATAATCGGGCTGTATTTGGTGCGGCGCCTGCCTACAGCGAAATGCACTTGTGCAATATACACTTTCATAAGTCTGCAGAGCATGCGGGTGGTCAATATTCAAAATATGCAGGCAACGGCGATGGCAATGGGTATCAAACCGGGTACGTTTTTTCAGGTGATTTAACCCAGAGCGAAATTTTGCCTGTGAGTCGGGAGATATGTCCAGGCAAGCACGGCAGCCTGCAGTCTGGAGATACCATTGAGGTGCATTATGTGCATTCTTCGGCCCAGGTAAAACCTGGTCCTACCCTGGGTGCCTGCCTGAGTGACTCAATCAATAACCCGCAATTACGGGTGGAGGCCCAGGTATTTGTTTTAGTCAACGATAGTCGTGCCATGGACTTTATGGCGCTGACCAGGCTCGGTCAAAAAAATACTTTTTACCAGGCTCTGAATATACCCGATAATACCGGCACACCCATTGTGTATAGTGGCTCAACAACGGGTCCCGGCTACAATGAAGCGGGTTCGCCATTCCAGGTGACCTGGGCTGTTCGTCCCAATGTTGCCAAGGTCAATATAGAGACCGTGGGCAAATGGTGTGAAGAGAATGTTTTCAATGAAAATCAGGCTCATGGTGTAAGAAACCTTGTGATTAACACAGACCTTTTATCTCCCATTGAGAAGTAACCCAGCGATGTCCGTCGTGGCGACGCGCCCTATATGTCTGATTGGCCGTGGTTGTAGTGACCAGGTTTGTGACTTTGAGTAGGGCTGGGGGGCTGATGGTTACTGGCAGCGCACCTGGGAGGTGTGGTTGAAGCAGAGCAGCCTGTTCCGTCCCATCTGCAGGTGCGACGGGCTGTTCTGTTGCGTCGGGCTGGATCCAGTCCTGTGTGCAGGCCAGCGCCTCAGACAACCTGGCGCCAAATGCAGTGTCTTGGAAAAAACGTTTTAAAGTTCGCGCAAATAAAATAGACTTGACGCTCTACTAATTAAATGGTGTCTGTCTACTTGCACTTTTTGGTATGGGTAAAATGACCTCAGCAGCGTTACCGATCCGGCAGTGGGTTTGTTTTTCACTGTACCTACACGTACATACGTACCAACTAGTAGATAAACTAAAGAGGTTCCTCTATTGGCAGCGTCGTTTTTATTGAAGGCAGTGTTGTGAAAATCCTGTATGTATTTTTCAGTTTATTGATTTCCATGCCATTATTCGCTGACGACCATGATTATCGTTACGTTGAGGTGAATGGAAATCAATTGGCTTACCTGTGCAAAGGAAGTGGGGACCTGACATTTTTACTGATATCAGGCATGGGCCTTGATGCCCATTCAACCTACAAGAATACATTTCATAACGCTAAACCAAACGGTTACCAGCTATGCTTCTATGATCGTGCTGGAACAGGAAATAGTGCCTTAAAAAACCCTGGGGTTCGCACTATGGCCGAATTGGCAAGCGAGTTGGAAGTCTTGACACGAAAAGCTCAAATGAAGCAGTTGGTTCTCGTTCCACATTCATTTGGAGGATTTATTGCACGCGCTTTTGCCCACCGAAATCCTGACTTGATTGAAGGGATAATCTTTGTAGATTCAGCCCATGAATCGTGGTATGAGGATTTAAGGGAATCCATGTCTGATTCTGCCTGGACTATAATGGAGTCCATTATCGAATGGGAGCGAAACAGCCATTCTTTCGAGGATTTTGCTGAAGCTTCTCGTCAATCCGATCTCTACAGCTTTAAAAGAGATCATCCGGTAATTGTGCTGTCGAGAGGGTTGCCACATGTTTCGATACGCCAAACAAAAATGCGTTATAGGGATGTTGATGCGTATACTGATTCATGGAATCGATCTCAGAAAGCGCTACATACTCTTTCAGAGAATACGGATGTTGTTATTATGAAATATGCATCCCATCTGTTTGATGAAACGGATCCGTGGATCGTACTGGAGCAAATCGAAAAAATGCACGCTAAAATACATGAGAAACCCAATCCGGCCAGAGAGGACTTGTAATCTGTGATGTTTCCGAGTGGTCCTGATTGGGGTGTCGGTGCTGATAAAGTCCGGTGAATAAATAGCAATCTCGCGAACAAATAGAATTAAAGGATTAAATTGTGCTGAAAAAAATCTTGCTGTGGGTTAGCATTTTTTTCTCTATGGGTGCCTGTCATGTTTACTCAGATGAGGCTAAAAAAATTCTGATCATTGCCTCCAATGTTGAGGACATGGGTGATCCGGAAAAGCATGACGCAAGAAATAATCTTCTGGAATATGCCCCTCCATATCATGTTTTTGTCTCCCATGGATATGAAGTGGAATTTGTTTCCCCTTCGGGTGGAAAAATACCATTCATGATGGACCCTTTGGGTATCAGCAGCTACACGATTAAATACGAAGGGTTTCTGGATAAAGCCAATGTTTCCCTGTCTCCAGGCCAGGTTGATGTGGAGGACTATAGCGCGTTATATATTGGTGGAGGTTATGGCACTTTATTTGATGTGGCATTGAATAAGGAGCTGCTTGATATCATCGCGAAAATTTATCGGGCAGGTGGCGTGATAGGCAGTTGTGGTCATGGCGCTGGGGTATTTGCAAAGGTGAAATTGCCTAATGGCAGGTTCCTGGTTCAAGAAAAGCGCGTTGCCGGATTTCCGGATTCAACGGAAAAGATAAAAAGCTGGGCAAAGCAGGGCACATTGTTGCCGTTTCTTGTGGAAGAGCAGCTTGAAAAAAATGGTGCCTTTGTTATTAATAAAGAGAACATTGCGGACAAGCATGAGGTGGTCATTGATCAACGTATTGTCTCTACAATGTTCCTGCCATCAGCGGCACTTGTGGCAAAGGAAATGATTAAGCTCCTTGACCAAGATGAGAAGCTTAAACAAGTGCGATAGACACTCGAGGCAAAATACTTACTCAAAAGAAAGTGCTCAAGCCAATAGTATTATACTATTGTCTGCCCTAAACTCACTGATCTACTGGAGGCAATCTCAATGTGCCGTGTTATGATTGTGGTTTTACTCGCCGTTTTATCCTTTTCAATATCGGCCAATACTCTGAATGATAGTGAACATATACACAGGGCGGTGCTTGACTATATTGAATCTCAACACAAAGTTCGCCCGGACTTAATGGAAAGAAGCCTGGATAATAAATTAGCGAAAAGAACCTATTGGCGTGCAAAAGATGGCACCGAGTTTATACTGGAGACCGACTTTGACACTATGCTCAAGGTTGCTGAAACCTACAATAAAGACGGAAATAGATTTCCACCGTCGCCCAAAGTAGATATCCAAATCCTGGACATTGATAAACGGGTTGCTTCTGTGAAATTGACTGTAGATGAATGGATAGATTATCTGCACTTATATAAAAATAAGAATAAAAAGTGGAAAATTATTAATGTATTATGGCAATATCAAGATACCAAAAAGCACGGGTCCTGAATGTTATTTTTTATTAATGTAATGTGATCGTCACAATTCAGAAAGGGTACCTAGATTCAACTTGTAAGTGCATATCTCAATGGAGCTAGAAAAAGCGGCCAGTTGCCCGTAGACTTCTCGCTTTTTCTCCGGCAAGAGTTATGCAATGAGACACTACAAGCAACTGACCTATGAGCAAAGATGCCAGATT
>NZ_CANLDD010000009.1 GCF_947489355.1 uncultured Microbulbifer sp.
TCCTTAGCCAGTGAAATTGGAAAACACCGCAAACCCCCGCCAGCCGTGGGCTGTAGCGATTTTCGGGATTTCACAAATTGAAGAAAAATGAAGAGAATTGAAGAGATTTTTCACAGGCCAAAATGGCTGAAAGCCAGTAATCATGGGGTTTTCCCGGCGGTGATGGAGTTTGGTGTCTGATTTTTTTTGGCTGGTAGAGTGGCATGAAGTTCAGCATGTAGAGGAGTCACCAACCGCTGATTGCCACCGTCTACAGCCTGGTGTTTAATCCCATTTTTTCATTTGCATGAAAAAACCAGCTTAGATGACTGCCTAGATACCAGTAACGAGATATTGCTTACCAAAAACAATTAGATTACTTGGCAGAGAGTGGGACCATGCCTTTGATGAGCACAGATGGCATCAAAATAGGCTATGTGGAAAAAGATCCACTGAGCAGCACTTCTGAAAAGATGCGTATGCGCTTTATTCGTGCAAAGGGCATGCAATGGCTGCTCTTACTTGTACAGTTTGCCCTAGGGAATGCTAGCCGAACACTATTGTACAAAGTATTAAAATTACTGGAAGTTTAGGTATATATCTAGTATATGTAAGCAGCTATTCCAATACAAAGAACAACGTTTGGTTATAGCACTTAAAAACGTAAAAAAAGGAGATATATTATGTCTGTTGAAACTGATATTCAAGCTGGTCCGCAGGTTGCATACGAGCCGGAATGTTGACACACTTCGATCAGGCTAAGCTTTAGTAGTTCAGACTTGATCTGACAGTTGCCGGTTTTTCTAACGATGCTCTGTCAGGTCAGGTTCAGCTTACGAGTTTTTGCATCCAGATCTTTTTGCCATCTTCAGGCGTTTGTACAGGCGTACGGCCACAGCACTTCCGGCCCTGGCGGGTTCCTTAACGCAATAATTGAGCCATTCGTCCAGATCCATCTGTAGATCCTCCGGTGAACTATAAATATTGCGTCGTGGTGACGGCTGATAAAACTCCTGCAGAATGGTCTTATGAAATCGCTCACAGATACCATTCGTTTGTGGTGTCAGGCTTTCGTCTTCGTATGCTCAATCTCATTTACGCTCAGATACAGCATGATAGAAATGCTGCTCCAGCTTGCCACAGTACTCAGTGCCGCGATCAGTGAGGATAGGCAGCACTGATAACTCATGCGAAGCGTAGAATAGCAACACACGGTCGTTCAGGAGGTCGCTACAGTGATTGGCGTCTTAGTTGTGTGCAGCTTGCAATACGCCACTTTTGCGTAGGTATCGGAGTAGGTCTGCAGGTATACACATCCAACGCCTTTGAATGTTTCAGCGTAGAAGGTGTCTTGGGCCCCAGGTATTGATGACCGCCTTGCTTTCTTTGATGGATGGAAATCAAAGTTTCAGCTCCAGGCTACACAACTTTGGTGGATGCTTTGTGGGCGCTCTGGCCTAAATAGGCAGTCACAAGTATTTTTAAAGTAGTGCGTTTTATAGATGTAGCACGTTGCGAACCTGGAGTTATAACGAAAGAGGGCAACACCAAATTGTTTGATGTCGCCCTCTGCGTGGCCCTGTAAATTTATGATTCTCGGAGTTTTTTGGCTCCGTCTGCTGAGCTCGAACCAGCGATTCAATGATTTAGTAGCCATTAAGGTTTGGGCTGTGCCTACCAAAAATGTCCTTATTGCTGCCCTCTATTGCGCTTTGTTGCCCGTATCCGCTTGACCGCCTTCAAACAGACCGCTACAGTCGATCTTGAGGCGTAGAAACCTCAAGTCCAGGGCGGGTATCAACCGCTGCCGTTACAGCGGCTTTTTTGTGCCCGAAATTTGACCAGTAATGCCGAGAGGCCGGGGAATACAATACCTTTCGAGGGAATCAACCGGGCCTGACCTTGGACAGGTTTCTACCCTCTTGGCGCCCTAACCATTCATGTAGAAATGAAACCAAGGAGGCCATCATGGCTAATTCCAATTCCCAACCCGTATTTAACGAGCACGACGACCACATCCTGTGGGTCACCCAGCAGCAGCTATTGCACTACTACGATAATGGCGAAGGTCTGTTTCTGAAGAATTCGGATACTGGTGAAACTGTCCGTTTTTTGCACGAAGACGAGCACCGCCTCGGGCATGACCCTGAGCACTTGTCGCTAATGGAAAGCCTGGATGAAGCTGTTCATCAGCTTGACTTCCTCTCCGTACTCCTGACGCCGGGAGAGCACATGGAGCTGAGCCCGGAAATGCAGCTCGGCCTTTTCAGCATCCTGCGGGCATTACGAGACCGGCTCTCCAGCCATCAACACTGATCTTTATTCCTGATACAGACAGAAAGAAAACTAAGGTTCAGAGCCGGATTTGCTGAATTTGCGTTGACACTTTGTTGACACTTTAACGAAAAAGAGCGGCATCAACTAGGTTGATGCCGCTCTTCTTGTCTTGCAACTCTCTGATTTACAAGACTTTATTTGGTGGGTCGTGCTGGATTCGAACCAGCGACCAATTGGTTAAAAGCCAACTGCTCTACCAACTGAGCTAACGACCCTTTTCGTGTCTCCTCACAAGGAGACGCGTATCTTACGGATCTCCTGTAAAAAGACAATACCCAATTTAAAAAAAACCAACAAACTTAAGAGGTTAGGCATTTCATGTAAAAATGGCGCCAAGCGGCCATCACTGCGCATAGATTGTCGGGTCTTCAAGACCCGCACCGGCAAAGCCCGCCGCGCGCAAGCGGCAGCTGTCACAGCGCCCACAGGCTGCACCATCGGCACGCGCCTGGTAACAGGATACCGTCAAACTGTAGTCTACCCCGAGGCGCATGCCTTCTCGCACAATATCCGCCTTGCTCATACTCATCAATGGTGTCCGGATGGATAATCTGTGCCCCTCCACGCCCGCACGAGTGGCCAGATTGGCCATCTTTTCATAGGCCTCGATGTAAGCAGGACGGCAATCCGGATAGCCAGAATAATCCACGGCGTTTACACCCACAAAAATATCCTGTGCCCCCAAAACCTCGGCCCAACCCAGGGCGATGGAAAGAAACACGGTATTGCGCGCAGGCACATAGGTGACCGGGATACCTGCGGCCTTCTCTTCGGGAACAGCGATAGCGTCATCGGTCAGGGCAGAACCACCAATGGCACGCAAGTCCAGCTCCACCATCTTGTACTCTCGTGCACCAAGGTCCTTTGCCACCCGCGAGGCCGCCAGTAGCTCAGAGGCGTGGCGCTGACCATAGTTAAAGCCCAGGGCGTAGCATTCGTAACCATCAGCGCGCGCCATTGCGAGCACGGTGGCAGAATCCAGGCCACCGGAAAGCAAAATTACCGCTTTTTTTGCTGTCATCTGTTCCCCATTATTCTATGCACAAGTAGCACCACGAGGGTCATCGGACCCATCAAACCCCCGGGATGTCTCCCCACAATATTTTGTGCAGTTGTAACTGCAAACGCACCGGCAAACCATCCTCCAGTATCCATTCTGCCAGTTGTCGCCCCTCCAGCTGCTTATAACTGGGCGAGAAGAGCACCTCCCCCACACGCTCTGACAATCGATACTGGTCCAGGGTAAACTTGGCCCAGCCGTAGTCTTCCCGGTTACAGATCACGAATTTAACCTGGTCGTGTCGAGTGAGCACCTGTAGGTTTTCCATACGATTGCGGTGCTGTTCGCCAGATGCCGGCGTCTTCAAATCAACCACCCTGGAAACACGGCTATCCACACCACCCACCGGCATGGCGCCACTGGTTTCCAGAGTGACGGAATAATCCTCATCGCACAGGGCTTGCAGCAGTGGCAAACAGTTTGGTTGGGCCAGGGGTTCACCCCCGGTTACACAGATATGGTGTGCCGGGTGGCTCTGCACGCGCTCTAATATCTGCTGCAGGGCCATACGCTCGCCGCCGTAAAAAGCGTATTCGGAATCGCAGTAGGTGCAGCGTAACGGGCAACCGGTCAGGCGCACAAATACCGTCGGCAACCCACTATCACGGGCTTCCCCCTGGAGAGAGTAGAAAATTTCACTAACCCTGAGTGATTCTTTGGACAGACTGGTCATACACACCCAACACAAAAACGCCCGAGGGGCAGGTGCCATCCGGGCGCGGGATCATAGGCTTTTTCTGTTCAAAAAACCAGCGGTGATGGGCGCTCTAACCCCCCGCTATTGGAAGTTTTCCTTGAGGTATTTCTGCGCCAGGTTCGAAGCCCTGGCATCGCTGGCGGCCACCTGCTCAAGCAGGGCGCGGGCCTTCTGCTGATCGCCCAACTGGTGATACACAGTACCCAGCTTGTAACGGCCATCCCAAACCTTGTTGGAATTGGGGTAGCCGTCGAGCAGTGCCACAAACCATGCGCGGGCCTCTTCCAGCTCACCCTGGACCAACGCTATCTCGCCCAGCCAGTAGTTGGCATTGGGGGCGTATTGGCCGTTGGGGTAGTCTTCCAGCAGTCGCTTGAATTCTGCACTGGCACCACCGTAATCGCCATTGCGCGCCAAACCGAAACTGGCCTGATAGCGATCGCGCTCATTGCCATCAGTTTTGGGCTCCTGGGGAATCGGGGATACTGGAGAGTCATCCCGAGCAGAAGTGGCGTCATCGGCTTTGGTCGGCGGCGATGTCGATGGCGTCGTACCACTTAAGCGTGTGATACGCCGGTCCAGATCCATGTAATCCTCGGTGCGCTGCTGCTTGAGACGTTTAATCTCATGGAGCATCTCCTCCACTGTGCCGCGCAATGATTGCACTTCCTGCTGCAGCACCTGCATCTGGTAGTAGACTTCGGCCTGGGGGTTGGTCTTGGCCCGGGAGCCTGCGGCGGTGCTACGGGCGAGCTGTGCCCCTTCAGTGCTGCTGCCATAGGAGGATGAAGAATCTTCCCCCCTACTGGCAGACAAATCCACTACCGGAACCTGGGAGAATACTGGCGATACCACAAATAGCGCCGTTGCGGCAATCGCCAGTTTTCTAATCGTTAAAGCCATTGGCATCCATATTTACGATTAGTTAATGACAACACGACGGTTCATCGCACGGACAGCTTCGCTAGAGCCGATTTCAGCGGGGCGTTCCTCGCCATAGCTGATCACTTCCAGATTTGCCCCGTCTACGCCCTGCAGCACCAAAAAGTCCCGCACCGCATTGGCACGGCGCTCACCCAGCGCCAGGTTGTACTCACGGGTGCCAAGCTCATCGGCGTGGCCTTCCAGGCGCACAGCACCCATGCTGCCGCGCATACGGTCTGCGTGAAGGATCAGCAACTCACGGGTTTCCGGCTTCAATAGGGACTGGTCGAAGTCAAAGTAAACCACATTCTCCAGAATCGCCACCTGTTCCTCTTCAACATCCACCACAACCGTCGGTTCTTCCACCAGTTCGTTGCCGGTCACCTGTTCGCCACTCGTTCCTGTGGTGTCGGTATTGCTACAGCCAGCCATTACCGCCAAAACACAGGCCAAGCCAAGACCTGTTTTTACTGATTTCAACATAAGAAGCTACTCCACTTTTAATATTTTCAAAGATCCTGAAAAGTCTTTATGGTCTTTAAACACCCTGCACCACCAGCGCGCCCGACACCCCGTCTCAATCAACGTACGGCGACCATGCCGGCTCGCGGACATCGCCCCTCTGAGAAGGCAGGTTGTATTTTACCCCGGCATCCAGCGACACCGCAGCCAAAATGCCCTTGTCGCCAAGTTTGGTCGCGTACATCAGCATAGCCCCATTTGGCGCAATGCTGGGTGATTCGTCCAATGTGGTCTCCGTGAGGACACGCATTCTGCCCGAATCGATATCCATCGTAGCGATGGTAAAGGTTCCCCGATTGCGATGCACCATAACCAGCGTCTTCCCATCAGGAGAAATACGTGGCCGCGCATTGTAGTCGCCATCAAAGGTTAAGCGGTCCACTTGACCAGTGGCAAGAGTCAATTGATAAATTTGTGGTTTTCCTCCCCTATCAGATGTGAAAACCAGCGATTTTCCATCAGGCATCCAGTTTGGCTCGGTATCAATGGAGAAATGTCTGGTCATACGGGTAAGTTGATCACTTGCCAAATCCAGTACGTAGATTTCCGGATTGCCATCTTTGGAGAGTACCATCGCCAGTTTGGTTCCATCAGGGGACCAGGTCGGGGAGCTGTTTAGACCCTTGAAGTTTGTCAGCTGCTGGCGCTCGCGGGTGCGCAGGTTTTCGCGGAAGATCGCCGGGCGTCCGGTCTCAAAGGAGACATATGCCAGTTCCTGGCCGTTGGGGGCCCACATGGGAGACATCACCGGGGCCTCAAAGCGGCGGATCGCCCGGGCACGGGCACCATCAATATCCGCACGCATCAGCACATAGCTGGGCTTTCCGCCACGGGTCTCTTCCCGTACGTACACCATTTCTGTGGAAAAGGCGCCACGAATGCCGGTCACCGCCTCAAATATTTCGTCCGCCGCACGGTGCGCGATATCCCGCAGCTGAGTCTGCCCCCCCCGCACCTGGCGGGTAAACATCTTGTGCTGACCAAAGACATTCATCAGGTCGAAAGTCAGCAGATAACCGGACGCCTGGGGTTCAATGCGACCGGTAACGATGTATTCAGTGCCCAAAATGCGCCAGTCCCGAAACACCACATCTTTCGGCGACTTGGGGAAGGACAACATATCCGCCTTGGGTACCGGGGCGAACAAGCCACTGCGACGTAGGTCGGCAGAGATAATCCCGGACACATCCTCGGGCAAAACACCGCTGCCGGACCAGCTGAATGGGGACACCGCGATTGGGGTGGGGTCGTCAATACCGCTGGTGATATCCACAACCAGTTGGGCACGTGCCTGCAGGCAAGCGGATGTGATAACAATAGCGACGACGGTTTTTAATAAGCTCTTGATCATTGGCGAAGATCTTCGACTTTAAAGTTCAACATAGTTTTGCGTACTTCACGCTCGAATACGACCGGTTCTTCCAGGGCCAGTTCGGCCACTTCGGGAAAAACCTCCACCTTGCGAATGGCAGTGAGCACCGAGCGATCGAGTGCCGCGTTGCCGCTGCCTTCCAGAATATTGGCGGCCACCACCCTTCCGGTGGGTACAAAATTGATTTGCACCAAGGTGCGCATACCGTTGCGAGCGCTCGGCGGACGGCTCCATACCGACTCTATACGCTGCTGAATTGCCTGGGCCACGGACATTACCGCCCGTTCGCCTTCGCTGGCCTCCTGCAGATCCTCTTCCTCCTGTAGCGCTTCATCAAAGGAACTCTGACGCGCTTTCTCCAGCTGTTCTTCGCGCTCCTTTTCTTTTTGCTCTTTCTCTTTGCGGTCTTTTTCCTGGCGCGCTTTCTCTTCCCGGGCCTTGCGCTCGGCCTCAATGCTCGCCTGGCGCTTCCTCTCAGCTTCCTGTTTCTTTTTGCGCTCCAGTGCAGCGCGGCGTTTGCGCTCAGTCTCTGCCTGGCGCTTCTGCTGTGCTTCGCGCTGGGCACGCTGTTGTATCTTATCCACCTTTTTGGGTAGCTTCTTTCTGGGCGTAACCGCCTCAAGCGTCACCAGCCTGGCCTGTACAAACTGCGGCATGGGCTTGTGTTCATGCGTACGGCTGGCCTCCCAACCATAGGCAATAAACGCAATCAGAACCCCGTGCAACAGGAGGCTGATCACAATCGCCAATGGGTATGCGCCTTTATTCACCAGCACCTACCCTTGGGGTGGCTCGGTAACCAAGCCGACACTGGGGGCTCCGGCCTGCTGCAATTCAGTCATGGCATTGACAATCAAACCGTAATCGGCATCGCTGTCACCCCATACCAGAACCGGGGTTTTTGGCTTTTGACGCAATACCTTGGCCACCGTCTCTTTGATTTCTGGAAGTGGCTTGGCCGCTTTCTCATCTGTACCCAGATTTAGGTAATAGGTGCCATCAGCACGCACCGAGACAATCAACGGTTCCTCGTCCGACTCCTCCATCGGCGCCGAGGGCGCGTTGGGAAGGTCCACTTTGACCCCCTGCATCAGCAATGGTGCCGTGACCATAAACACAATCAGCAGCACCAGCATCACATCGATATAGGGCACCACGTTGATTTCAGATACCAGCCTTTTCTTGCTGCCCTTGCGAAACACACTCATAGGATTCGCCTGCTCACACCTTAGCCGGAATGCACTTTGCGGTGCAGGATCGAGGAAAATTCCTCGGCAAATGTTTCGTAACTGGACAGCAGCCACTCCGCCTTGGCGGAATAGCGGTTATAGGCTATCACTGCCGGAATCGCCGCAAATAGGCCCATGGCCGTGGCCACCAGGGCCTCACTGATACCGGGCGCTACCGTGGCAATGGTGGCCTGGTGCATAGTGGCGAGGCCACGGAAAGAGTTCATGATGCCCCAGACAGTGCCGAACAGACCGATATAGGGGCTGACTGAGCCCACAGTAGCGAGAAACGGCAGGTTCATCTCTACTTTCTCCTGCTCCCGCGACATACCCACACGCATGGCCCGCTCGGTTCCCTCCATCACCGCTTCGGGGCCGCTGCTGCCCTGCTGGCGCAGACGGGTAAACTCGGTAAAACCGGCGCGAAACAGGGACTCTACCCCGTCTGTCTTGCTCCGTTCAGCACGCTCATTGCCCTCGCGGAACAGCTTGTTCAAATCGGCACCGGACCAGAAGCGGCGCTCGAAACTATTGAGAGCCTGTTTGGCCCGGGACAGATAAAGACCCCGCTGGATAATCATGACCCAGGAAACCACCGAGGCCAGCAACAACAGCAACATCACAAGCTGTACCAGCAGGCTGGCGTTCTGAATGAGTCCCCAAAGGGAAAGTTGTTCACCGGCGTTCATCTTCTAAATTACTGCCTTTAATGCTGAATAAATGGGCCCCGGCAGAGCACAGGGTTTGTGGTTGTGGTCAGCGACACAGGCAACTTTGACCACACCTTCACAAATTAGCTCATTTTGGCGCCAGATTTTTTGCTCGAAAGTCACCCCAACACGCCCCAGTTTGCCAATCGTCGCAGTAGTGCGCAATGCATCATCGAGCCTGGCAGAGCGGCGGTACCGGATCTCGGCGGAGTGCACCACCAACAGCAGCCCCTGGTGTGGCATTGCCGGCTTATCATAGCCGAGAGAGCGCAGCAATTCTGTGCGCGCCCGCTCCATATACTTCAAATAATTCACGTAGTAGACGATACCGCCCGCATCCGTATCCTCGATATAGACCCGTACAGGAATACTGAAAACCGCTTTCACCCCTCCCCCTTTCCGTTTTATTTATCGGGTTTCGGCAAACCGAAGTGCTCATAGGCAAGCCCGGTCACCACCCGCCCCCGCGGCGTGCGGGCAATATAGCCCTGCTGGATAAGGTAAGGTTCCAGCACATCCTCAAGCGTGTCCCGCTCCTCACTCACTGCTGCAGCAAGGCTGTCCACACCGACCGGGCCGCCATCAAATTTCTCGATCATGGCCAGCAACATACGCCGGTCCGACTGGTCGAAGCCCCTGGCATCCACATTGAGCATATTCAAAGCGGCGTCGGCGATCGCCGAATCGACCGAGCCATCGCCCCGCACCTCCGCGTAATCGCGCACCCGGCGCAGCAGGCGGTTGGCGATGCGCGGGGTGCCGCGGGCACGCCGCGCCACTTCCAGGGCACCGCCCTCGTCCATACCTACCCCCATCAGGCCCGCAGAACGGCGCACGATATGGGTCAAATCCTCAACGCTGTAGAACTCCAGCCGCTGCACGATGCCGAAACGGTCCCGCAGGGGAGAGGTGAGCAGACCCGCCCGGGTTGTGGCGCCAACCAGTGTAAAAGGCGGCACATCCAGCTTGATAGAGCGAGCCGCCGGACCCTCACCAATCATGATATCCAACTGGTAGTCCTCCATGGCCGGGTACAGGACTTCCTCCACATGAGGGCTCAGGCGGTGTATCTCGTCGATAAACAGAACATCTCCCGGCTCCAGGTTGGTCATCAAAGCCGCCAGATCACCGGCCCTCTCCAGCACCGGGCCGGAGGTAGCCTTGATGGCGCCGCCCATCTCTGTGGCGATAATATTGGCCAGGGTGGTTTTGCCCAGGCCCGGCGGACCGAACACCAGGGTATGGTCCAGGGCCTCTTTGCGCAGCTTGGCCGCCTGGATAAAGATCTCCATCTGCTCGCAGACCACCGGCTGGCCCACATAGTCCGCCAGGGTTTTGGGGCGTACAGCGCGATCATACTGCTCTTCCTGGCCTACAGGCCCCACGGGTTGGGGCGCCACCAGGCGATCGGCTTCGATCATGAAAACCACTCCAGATTAAGCGGGCGCCATACCCTTCAGTGCCAGACGGATCAGGGTCGCGCTGTCGGCATCCGGCTGCGCCTTACCGGCCCAGGCCACCATTTTACTGGCCTCCGCAGGCTTATAGCCCAATGCTGCCAGGGCACTTTCAGCCTCGCCGGCATGATCCACTCTGGGTGCCGTAGTGGCCGGCACCAGCGGAATACCATCGGCGTCATTCACTTCCGGTGTCAACTTATCACGCAATTCGACAATCAGGCGCTCGGCGGTCTTCTTTCCCACACCGGGCACTTTCACCAGTGCCGTCACATTGTCTTCCGCCACACAGCGGGCCAGGGCAGCGACATCCAGGCCAGACAGAATGGCCAAAGCCAGCTTGGGGCCCACACCACTGATCCTGATCAGGGTGCGAAACACTTTGCGCTCGGCGTCGCGGATAAAGCCGTATAGCTGTTGCACTGTCTCGGAAACCGCCAGATGGGTGTGCAACTGCACCGGCTGCCCCAAAGCCGGCAGCTCGAAAATAGTGGTCATGGGCGCGAGCACCTCGTAGCCAACCCCGTGCACGTCCACCAATAATAATGGCGGCCGCATCTCAGCCAGGGTACCGCTCAGTCTTCCGATCATGTGTTTTTCCAGGTTTCTGATTTTCCACCCGTGGAGGTATGGCTTTGCCTATAAACGCACCTAAACACTGAGACGGCCCCTGCGAAAGCGACTGGGCATGGCGCCGCCAGCAAGTGCTGGGAGCCGCCCCGTATGCATATGGCACAGCGCCACGGCAAGGGCATCTGCGGCATCCTCCTGCGGACAGGCTGGCAGCGACAGCAGCGTTTTGACCATATGCTGCACCTGCAATTTGTCTGCAGCGCCGTTGCCCACCACTGCCTGCTTGACCTTGCGCGCCTCGTATTCGGCCACCTCAAGGCCCCGGTTGGCACCGGCCACAATGGCAGCGCCACGGGCCTGCCCCAGCTTCAAGGCGGAACCGGCACTCTTTGCCATAAAAACATTTTCTATCGCCATTTGCACAGGCCGGTATTGCTCGGCAATCTGGCTTACTGCATCAAAAATCAATTTCAGGCGCTGTGGCAAAGGGCCCTCTGGGATACGAATCACCCCGCTGGCCACATAGTGGGCACTGCCGCGCTTGACATCGATAATGCCGTAGCCTGTTTTGCGTGAACCGGGGTCAATTCCCAGTATCCGGGTCAAAAGGCAGCTCCCTCAATATCTGTATGTTTATATAGTAATGGGAGTGTCCCAAGGCGGGGGGAAGGCGTCAAGGGTGAACGCGGGGTGCAGCGGTAAAAGCCGGGGCAGGACGGCGCCTGCCCCTGGGGGAGGGAACGAATCCTCAGCCAAGTGCCTCCATCACCTCAACGGGAATATCCGCATTGGTGTAAACATTTTGCACATCGTCCAGGTCTTCCAGCATCTCGACCAGTGCCAGCACTTTTTCCGCTGCCTCTTTATCCAACGCTATGGTGGTGGAGGGGATCATGGCTATCTCGGCGCTATCCGGCATAAAGCCGGCCTCAACCAGTGCATCCTTGACGGTGAGGTAGTCCTGGAATTCCGTGGTCACTTCGACGTTGCCGTCGTCGTCAGTCTCAATATCCTCGGCACCGGCCTCCAGAGCCGCCTCCATCAGCGCCTCTTCATCGACCCCGGCTTCGTAGTACAACTGTCCTTTGCGCGAAAAGAGATAACTCACCGAGCCATCGGTACCCAGGTTGCCACCGCGTTTGGAAAAAGCATGACGCACCTCTGCCACGGTGCGGTTGCGGTTGTCGGTGAGACACTCCGCCAGTACCGCCACACCGCCGACACTGTAACCTTCATAAACCACCGCCTCAAAGTGTTCACCATCGGTATTGCCTACGCCGCGGGCAATGGCCTTATCAATGGTGTCGCGCTTCATATTGGCACCCAGTGCCTTATCGATAGTGGCGCGCAGGGTTGGATTATCATC
Organism: uncultured Microbulbifer sp.; assembly: GCF_947489355.1. Lineage (GTDB taxonomy): Bacteria > Pseudomonadota > Gammaproteobacteria > Pseudomonadales > Cellvibrionaceae > Microbulbifer. The sequence goes on from NZ_CANLDD010000009.1 coordinate 12,227, forward strand.
GGGGTTGCCTCCTCCCTTGGCGGCCACGGTCAACTCGCGGATGATCTTGGTGAAAACCTTGCCCCGTTTGGCATCCTGGGCCGCTTTGCGGTGCTTGATATTGGCCCATTTACTATGTCCGGCCATCCTCGTCTCTCTCCATCAGTGCGCGGAGTGGGCAGTGGGCAACACACATTGCCCACAGCATGAGCTTGATGGGCTCACTTCGCTGAGCCCACCGGGGAAAATCAGCGGATAATCTCTTCCTTCTGGCGCAGGCGGATATTCAGCTCGCGCAACTGCCTGGCGTCAACCGAACCCGGGGCATCCGTCATGACACAGGCGGCACTCTGGGTTTTCGGGAATGCGATCACATCGCGAATGGAATCGCTGCCGGTCATCAGCATCACCAGGCGATCCAGGCCAAAAGCGAGACCGCCATGGGGTGGCGCGCCGTACTTGAGGGCATCGAGCAGGAAGCCGAACTTCTCGCGCTGCGCCTCTTCATCTATACCGAGGATACGAAATACCGCCTGCTGCATCACCTGATCGTGAATACGCAAGGAACCACCACCCAGTTCGGTGCCATTTAGCACCATATCATAGGCGCGGGAGAGTGCGCCCAACGGGTTCTGTTCCAGCGCTTCGGGGGTGCAGGAAGGTGCGGTGAAGGGGTGATGCAGCGCGGTGAGGCTACCGTCGTCATTTTCCTCGAACATCGGGAAAGCCACCACCCACAGGGGTGCCCACTCGCTGGTAAAGAGGTTCAGGTCCTGGCCCAGCTTGCAGCGCAGTGCGCCAAGGGCTTCCGATACAATCCTGGCCTTGTCCGCACCGAAGAAGATGATATCGCCGTCTTCCGCTTGCAGACGGTCGAGAATGGCGGCGCGGGTTTCTATAGGTAGGAATTTGACGATCGGCGACTGCAGGCCATTTTCCAGGTCGGCGCGCGCGTTGACTTTGATATAGGCGAGCCCCTTGGCGCCATAGATACCGACAAACTTGCCGTAATCGTCCAGTTGCTTGCGGGTCAGCTTGTCGCAACCACCGGGCACCCTGATTGCGGCCACTCGCCCTTTGGGGTCGCTGGCGGGTCCTGAGAACACCTTGAAATCCACTTCGGTCATCAGGTCTTTGATTTCCACCATCTCCAGGGGAATACGCAGATCCGGCTTGTCGGAACCATAGCGCAGCATGGCCTGGTAGTGGGTGATACGGGGGAAGGCTCCCAGTTCCACACCCTTCAACGCCTTAAACAGCGCCCGCACCATGTCCTCGGTGATGGACATGATCTCCTCTTCCCCCAGAAAAGAGGTTTCGATATCGACCTGGGTGAACTCCGGCTGGCGATCGGCACGCAGGTCCTCATCGCGAAAACACTTGGCAATCTGGTAGTAGCGATCAAAACCCGACACCATCAACAGCTGCTTGAACAGCTGTGGGGACTGCGGCAGGGCGAAGAACTTGCCTTCGTGGGTGCGGCTCGGTACCAGATAATCGCGCGCGCCCTCCGGCGTGGCGCGTGTGAGGATCGGGGTCTCGATATCCAGAAATTCGTGCGCATCCAGGTAGTTGCGAATCGCTGTGGTAAGCCTGGAACGAAAGCGCAGATTGTGTTGCATCTCGTTGCGGCGCAAATCCAGGTAGCGGTATTTGAGACGAACGTCCTCTCCCACTTCGGTGTGCTCGTCCAGTTGGAAGGGGACGGTTTCGGCACTGTTGAGGATCTCCAGCTCGGTCCCGTAGACCTCCACCTCACCGGTATCCATATTGGGGTTCAAGGCCTCCGCAGCGCGGGCGCGCACCCGGCCTGTGACCTTCAGCACATACTCGCCACGCACGCGATCAGCCAACTCAAAATACTCGGCAGCATCCGGGTCGAATACCACCTGAACGATGCCCTCCCGATCACGCAGATCAATGAAAATCACACCGCCGTGGTCGCGGCGGCGATCGACCCAGCCACAAAGGGTTACTATACGATCAATGTCCGCGGAACGAAGAACGCCACAGTAGTCGCTGCGCATGGATAAAAATTCCCGTTATCGATGGTGAAATGGTTAACTGAGCGTACACATCGCGGGCCTAGGCCGTCTTTCCAGCCGCTTTCGCGGCTTTGTCGCCCTTGGCCTTACCGCTGTTGGCCGCATCGCCGGCCAGGTTTTTCTTCTTGCCCGTCTTGAAGTCCGTCTCGTACCAACCACCTCCCTTTAGGCGAAATCCGACTGCTGAAATTTTCTTGCTCAACTCGGCCTTACTGCAAACTGGACAATCCTTGAGCGGGTCATCGCTCATGCGCTGCAGGGCCTCCATCTCGTGGCCGCAGGCATTGCACTGGTATTCATAGATCGGCATTACTCAGTACCCGGTGCTTGAAAAAGGGAAGAGAGTATACATGAGCCCTACAGAGGGAAGAAGCGGCTCCGCCCTATCGGCCAGCCAAGAGGCTCCCAGGGACCGGTTCAAAGGTTAAAAAACACAGAAAAGCACTATTTTTCCAGTATTTCCTCGTACGATCTTGCAAAAACTATATATACTTCCCGTTAGCACCCGCTGAGACCACCGTTTTTGGACGCAGTGCAGCGGGAGTAGAAACACACTTACCGGACTTACACCGAACAACAAAGAAGGAAACCAGCCATGGCTACCAGGAAAGCTGCTCCCAAAAAAGCCGCTGCCAAAAAGGCTCCGGCTAAGAAAGCCGCACCACCGGCCAAGAAAGTAAAGGCTATCAAGGAGAAGTACACCAAGACCCAGGTTCTGAACCAGATTGCTGAAAATACCGAACTGTCTCGCAAACAGGTCCAGTCCGTTCTGGATGAATTAGGTGATATCATCGAAGGCCACATCAAGAAGCGCGCTGTTGGCGAATTTGCCCTGCCGGGTCTGCTGAAAATCACCACGGTGAAGAAACCAGCTAAAAAGGCCCGCAAAGGCATCAATCCCTTCACTGGCGAAGAGACCATGTTCAAGGCCAAGCCGGCGAGCATTCAGGTGAAAGTCCGCCCGCTGAAAAAACTGAAGGAAATGGCCGAGACCTGATCCTCCGCCGGCCCCAGAGCTGAAAACCCCGCATACGCGGGGTTTTTTTTGCCGGGATATCACCAGGCGGACTTGCCCGTGCCACCGGCAACAACCGCCGCGTTCTATCGCTGGCAACGCCCCATACCGCAAAGCCGCCGCAGGAATATTTATTGTGCGGTAAATAGCGTAAAATACCCGGTTTACAGCTAATACACCCCAGTTAATCCTTATGCGCGCATCCCGTTATCTCACTGCATCCCAAAAAGAAACACCCAACGATGCCGTAGTCATCAGCCATCAACTGATGCTGCGCGCGGGCATGATCCGCCGCTTGGCGTCGGGCCTCTACACCTGGTTGCCCACGGGACTGCGCGTGTTGCGCAAGGTCGAGCGCATCGTCCGCGAGGAAATGGAGCGCGCCGGCGCGCTCGAGGTGCTGATGCCGGTGGTACAGCCGGCCGAGTTGTGGGAAGAGTCCGGGCGCTGGCAGCAGTACGGCCCCGAGCTGCTGCGCATCCGCGACCGCCACGGCAATGCATTCTGTCTGGGGCCAACCCACGAGGAGGTGATCACAGACCTGATCCGCAACGAAATCAACAGTTACAAGCAGCTACCGGCCAATTTCTATCAGGTGCAGACCAAATTCCGCGACGAGATTCGTCCCCGCTTCGGCGTGATGCGCGCGCGTGAATTCACCATGAAGGATGCCTACTCCTTCCACGCCAGCGCGGATTCCCTGCAGGAGACCTACGATGTTATGTACAACGCCTACTGCCGTATTTTTGAGCGCATTGGCCTGGACTATCGCCCGGTGCTGGCGGATACCGGCGCTATCGGTGGCTCAAGCTCCCACGAGTTCCACGTCCTGGCGCAGAGCGGTGAGGACGATATCGCCTTCTCCACGGATTCCCGCTACGCCGCCAATGTGGAGCTGGCGGAAGCCGTCGCGCCTGCCGGGGCCCGGCCCGAACCCAGTCGGGAGATGCGGGAGGCGTATACCCCGGGTCAAAAATCCATCGCTGCGGTAAGTGACTTTCTCACGGCAGACCCGGCACACTCCGTGAAAACACTGATCGTTCTGGGTGAATGTGAACAGGGCGAAAGCGCACCGCTCATTGCCTTGATACTGCGCGGTGATCACGACCTGAATACACTCAAGGCGGAAAAACTGACCGGTGTCGCCAGCCCGTTGCAGTTTGCCCCCGAGCCGCGTATCGCTGAAGAATTGCGCTGTACTGTCGGCTCACTGGGCCCGGTGGGTATGCAGATTGAAACCATTGTGGACAGGTCCGCTGCCCATCTGGCGGACTTTATCTGTGGTGCCAATCGCGACGACTATCACTACACCGGCGTAAATTGGGGCCGCGATGTGAAACTCGGCCGCGTCGAGGATTTGCGCAATATCGTCACCGGTGATCCCAGCCCGGATGGCCTGGGCACCCTGGAAGTCAAGCGCGGTATCGAAGTGGGCCACATTTTCCAGTTGGGCGACAAGTACAGCCGCGCCATGAACGCCACCATCCTCAATGAGAACGGCAAAGAGCAGCGGATGACCATGGGTTGCTACGGCATCGGTGTGTCCCGTATTGTGGCCGCAGCCATCGAGCAGAACCACGACAGTGCCGGTATTCTCTGGCCCGACGCCATTGCCCCCTTCCAACTGGCAATTGTGCCCATCAATATGCACAAGAGCGACGCGGTCCGGGACAAGTGCGAACACCTGTACGAATCCCTGCGCAGTAGAGGCATTGATGTGCTGCTGATGGACGAGCCCAAGGCGCGCCTCGGCGCCATGTTGGCGGATATTGAGCTGCTGGGTATTCCCCACCGCATTGTTATTGGCGATCGCGGCCTGGAAAAGGGCGTGGCAGAGTACAAGGGCCGCGCCGATATTGAGGCCCAAGAATTTGCCCTCTCTCAGTTGGAGGCCGTGCTGCTGGAGAAAATTGACTACTGACACCCCGTATTCCGGTCCGCCGAAGTTTGGGCCGGAGGTCCCGCTTACCGGGGAAGCGGTAGCCAAAGTGGGTGATACCACCCGTCAAAATAGGGACTGCCCATTTTCTCAGGCTTTTCGTAAAATCCCTGGCATGATGAGAAAAGCTACTGCTGCTCTGCTGCTCTGCCTGGCCTGGAGCAGTGCCGAATCCCAAAGTCCCACTGTGGAGGTCGACCCTGAGTTGCGCCTCGCGTTACAGGAAGCCATCACCCAGGCGGGCAGCTTTGTGGATCGCTTCGATGCCGAAGTGTGGCTGATGTCAAAATCCCAACCACTTTCCCGCTATATCAAAGACCCGAAAGAGCGTATGCAGGTGTTAAAGGCAGTGCACCGGGAAGCCACCCGGGCCGGCCTGCGCCCGGAGATCGTACTCGCCGTAATCCAGGTAGAGAGTGCCTTCGATCCCTACGCAGTCTCCCGTGTCGGTGCCCGGGGCATGATGCAGGTCATGCCTTTCTGGAAAAAGGAAATCGGGCGCCCGGATGACAACCTGATCAATATGGATACCAACCTGCGCTATGGCTGCACCATCCTCAAGCACTATATCGAAAAGGCCAAAGGCAACCTCGCTAACGCCCTTGCCTATTACAATGGCAGCTACGGTCGCCATACCTATAGCCGCAAGGTTCTGGATGCCTGGGCAACACGCTGGAGATAAGCCATGACCGCCGGTTATTTATTTTTCTCCGGCGGCGCCTGTGCACTGCTAGTGCTGGCAGCGGCAAAAGTGTCTTTGAATCACCACCGACTGGCCGCCGGACGCTGGCTGATACTGGTGCTGGTTGGCGTCATCTGCTATTTGCTGTGGCCGACACTGCCGCCAATGCCTTTGACAGGCGCGTTCCTGGTCAACCTGCCGGTTATCCTTGTGCCCGCAGCATTCTGGCTCTTTACCCACCTGCTTTGCCGGGAGGAAGAGCCCTTCCCGCGCTGGGGCTGGATACCTATCGGCCTCTCTATTGCATCGAGTATTTTTGTAAGGTACGCGCCAGTTTCCCTGGCTTCGGGGATCCAGGCCTTGCTCTTTAACCTATCCCAGCTACTCAGCATGGGCCTGGTTGGCGCCGGCATGCTGACGCTGCTGGGGCAATTCCACTCGGACTTGGTAGAGGAACGCCGGCGGCTGCGCGCCATTTTGTTGATTGCAGTGGGTGTCTACATGTTGATTGTGATCGGCGCCGAATCCCTGTTTACCTACCGCCCCGTACCCAACGGAGTGCCAACCCTGCATGCGCTACTCGCCAGCCTGCTCTCCCTCGCCGCCTGCCTATGGTTGCTGGCACTGTCACCCAGTGCTTTGGGGGAGTCCCTGCCCCCGTCGGCCGCCCCCGTCGAAGAGGCGGCTCCCGCTCCAACTCAAGTGCCCTCTCCGGATGAACAACAGCTGGCGCAAATGAGAAAGCTGCGGGCACATATGCATAACGGGGGCTATCGCCAGACAGGGCTCACTATCCGTGAATTGGCTGAGCAACTGGATACCCGCGAGCATCTATTGCGCATCCTGATCAACCGCCATCTGGGTTATCGCAATTTCAACGAATATCTGAACCAGTTCCGTATCGATGAGGCCAGCGCACGCCTGGCCAATCCCGAGCAAGCCCACCTGCCGGTACTCACCATCGCCCTGGATATTGGTTACCGTTCATTGAGCCCTTTCAACGCCGCCTTCAAGCGCCGTCACAACCTGACCCCAACTGAGTACCGCCGGCAAAAGTTACCTACCTGAATCGGTGCGGGTTCGAAATCCGTTAGAAGTTTTTCACTTTCCGCAAGCCGCGCCATGGAAATCTCTCCAGACTGGGAGCACCACTGCAAGTAGCACCCTGATAAGGGTGGTACACGGTATCCCGATATGCTGTCACGGCAACCAAACAGGTTTGTGCGACAGTGCTGTACGGAATGGTGCCACCGTCAATCACAGGGCGGCGGGCGCCTTTGAGATTCAGGCAATTTGGTACACGTTTCGCCAGTATTTTAAGGGCAACCATTAACAATGGTCATGACAAACCGATCCGTTTGCCGGGTTATATAGCAGGGATACGACGTCTCCATTCCCAATACAAAATTGATGGTGAGTGTATGGATTTTCTAATGGACCTGGCCCAATACGGAGCCAAACACTTTCAATTGACCCTGTTTCGCTATGTGCTGGCAGCCTCTGTCATGAGTATCTGCGCAGGCTGGTTGTTTCGCACCTGGATGCACCGGCGCCGTATTCAAAAGCACCGTGCGGGGTGGAAGGATATACGCCGCGAGGTCAGCTTCTCCATGCTGACCGTGTGTGTTTTTACCGTAATCGGCACCATTGTCAGCCTGCTTGAAGAGATGGGGCTGACAAAATTATATTGGCAATGGAGCGACTACCCCATGTGGTGGAATATCGCCAGCCTGCCGGTGCTAATCCTTTTGCACGATGCGTACTTTTACTGGACTCACCGGGGAATGCACCACCCAAAAGTGTTCAAGCACTTCCACCGCCTGCACCACCTGTCCCGAACCCCCACGCCCTGGACGGCCTACAGCTTTTCCGTGGGTGAGGCCGCACTAAATGGACTCTTCTCCCCACTGATCGTCCTCATGATTCCCTTACACCCGACTATTTGGCTCTCTTTCGTGTTTATCATGATTTTCCGCAACGCCATGCTGCATACGGGCTGCGAGTTCCATCCGCGCAGCTGGGTGGACGGCCCATTGGACAATATGACCACCACCACCCACCACGACCTACATCACCAGCGTTTCCAGGGCAACTACGGCTTCTACTTTACTTGGTGGGACCGTTGGATGGGTACGGAATTCAAAGACTACAAACTCGCTTTTCGCCGGGCGGTAGACGGGAAGCAGTATGGCGCAGCGCAAGAGAAGGCATCCGGCACCCATATTAACTTAAGCCCTAGCGGTAATATACCGGCCTGACCCATCCGGCCCGCAGCTGGCCAAACGCACCAGGACGCAACCCGTTAGCTGTGGGCAACATTCATAAGCGAAAGTTGATTGCTAATCCCTACAGGCGGGGACCGCCACTGGCCATAGGCTGACACAAGCCTTTGGAATCGGGGCGGCCATACGCAATTGCAGCGGTACCTCAAAGGCAATAGCGGACAGTTTATAGCCTTCTATAGGATTGCCGGGGGTAAACTAATGACCGTGCTGGAGAGGCAGCCAGCGAGATTCGCGGTAGCAAAAAAGCCCCCAGGCCACCATTACCACTTCCAAAAAGAAAAACAGCAGGTTGCGCTCGTCAAATCCACTGACGAACAGCATGGCGTACAACCGGCCGAGCGCAAAGCCGATATAGGCGATCGAAAGTGCCGCATAAGCCACCCTGCGATACCGCCGCAATGCCTGCGCAATCAGCAGAACTACAGCGATTGCCAGTGTAAAACCGCCGTAAGTAGCGAGAAATCCAGGCATTGCAGCAGGGTTATTGAATGTGATCCCGATCACAGCGGCGAAAGCTTGCGGGTTAAGTAATGCCCCCAGACCCACAAACGCAAAAATCAACGCATTGCAAGCCAGGTAAATCCTTCCAAAGTATTTCAACGCTTATTCCCCTCCAACCGTAGTAATCGAACATTTCTTGCAATCGGCCCCAAAGGTCCTACGGCTCGACTAGAGTGTGACTACAGTATATATGAGGCTCCAGCCGCCAAAAGCCCTAATATTCACCGGATGATCATGTGTCCCCGGTTGATACAAAAAACCGGATTCTGTGCCGGCACCTGAAATAACATTTAATCTTTGAAGAGCAGTTCGAGGGGATATCCGGTGAACCGCTGGGTTTTCTCAATCACCAAATGCGAAGTCATACGGGATATGGCCGCTGCTTCATTGGCCAGCAGTTGTTCAGATACTAAATTGAAGTCCGTTGCGTCCGGACATATAAATCGCAGCATATAGTCAAACTCCCCGGACATTTTCACACAGGAAACAATCTGAGGGATATCATTGATAATATGGCGGAAATTTTCACTGGTCCGCGCATCCTGGCGTTTCAGTGCCACATTCACATAAAATTCAGCATGGCGCACCTTATCCAGGTTTATCTCAGCAAGGAATGCGCGGATATAACGCTCACTGGTCAGGCGCTTCACCCGGGCCAGACAGGCACTCTCTGACAATCCAATCTGTTCACTCAAATTCAGGTTGCTAATACGGGCGTTAGTTTGCAGTGCTTGCAAAATACGCAAATTATGCCGGTCAATTTTCACGAAGTTGGTTTCTTTTGAGTCTGAAAGGAGGCAAGGATAGCGGTATTCGCCGGTGGCTGAAACACTCTATCCCCGTGGTCGGGTAGAACTTCTCGCCTCGGCAAGGGTGGCCGGGGGAAATGAGCAGTCGTCCGCTCAGCCGACCTGGCGGCACCTGTGGGTAACAAAACGCTCAATGCGGTCCAGTGCACGGGTCAACACTACCTCATCTGCGGCAAGCGTCAGGCGCACATGGTTCACTGCACTCTGGCCGAATGGCGCGCCGGGCAGCACGGAAACCCGTTCGGCATCCAGCAGGGCCTCGGCAAACTCCTGCCCCGAGGCGGCCACATCGGACACATCCACCATCACGAACATACCTGCCTCTGGGCTATAGCAGCCGAGGCCCGGTATCCTGCCAATGCGTGCCACAATCAGGTCGCGGCGCCGCTCGTAGGCATCGCACATCTGCTTGACAAAGTAACTGTCAAACTCCAGGGCAAACGCGGCCGCTTCCTGGATAAACTGCGGGCAGCCAAAGATAGTGGCACCGGCAAACTGTGCCAGTCGATCCACCAAAGGCCCCCGCGCCACGGCCCAACCCAGACGCCAACCACTCATGGCGTGGGATTTGGACAGGCCATCAATCACGACAATATTGTCCAGCGCTTCCGCCGCCGTGCGTAGCGAAGTGTGCCGGCGAGCAAAGGTGATCATGGAGTACATCTCATCGCACACCAGCCAGATAGCCCGCTTGCGACAGTAGGCCGCAAGCGCACGCAGCTGCGCCGGTGTCGCCATGGCACCGGTGGGGTTGACCGGAGTATTAATCATCACCACCCGGGTTTGCTCGCTGATGGCCGCCTTGATCCCCTCCACATCAAAGGCAAAGTCCTTCTCTGCCGGGCAGGCCACCCGTTTCACCGATAGCCTGAGATTGTCGCAGATGGGCACATAACCGATATACATCGGCTCGGGGATCACTATCTCCTCACCGGGGTTGAGCAGGCAGGAGAGCACAGCATAAATGGCGTTAGTCCCGCCGGGAAACACCACCACATCATCGGGACTGCAGGGATGTGGCGACACCCTGCTCTCAATATCCGCTATAGCGCGTTGCAACATGGGCTCACCGGCGGCGGGTGAATAGTGCGTGCGTCCCACGCCCAGGCGGGCACGGGCAAAGTCCAGAATGGGCTCGGGGGTATCGAAATTGGGGTCCCCCACACAGAGAAAGATGACATCTTCCCCCTTCCTGGCCAAACTGTGGGCCCGATCACTGACGGCCCAGACATTGGAGTCTTCACAAGCCAGGGCTTCGCTTTGCAGACTGAATCGGGGAGTAAAATCTGTCACGTTTTCCACTACTTCTCTTCCATTTATGCCGCTAAGATAGCGGCCACAGAGGTAATCGTTGGCTCTATATCAGCGTAGATTTCGCATTACCCAGGAGTTTTCGGGTCCATTACCGCAGAAAATTCTGTGGGCGTTCGCCCTATGGCAGTCTCCGGCCAGGGATTGACACCTGATCCGCAGTGGGTAGTGTGGAACGAGGGATAACTTTTGAAGACAAAACCCCCGGCTCAGCCAGCACGGTCACAGCCCTGACTGGCAAGGCAGGTTTTTCAGGGCAAACCCGATACAGGTTTTGAAGTTCAGGCCCGCTCCACACCCCACCTGTATCGACATCGAAATGTCACAGGTTGCGCCTGATATCCAAGTGCATAAAAAATTGTCTACCATTTTTTATGCGGCTGCGCACCCCACTTAAATAAGTTAGTTCAGCCAACCATGCTGTGACGGGAAGCCGCACAATCGCCATTTGAAGATGGAACTACATCATCTACAGATCAATAAAAAATTAGGCTTAAGATGCTATGAAACAACACCTTGTCACTCTGTTACTGCTTATCCCAACTTTCGGTTTCACCGCAACCTTTTCAGCTGAGCAGAAAAATATTCTGATCAGCGCCATCGACAAGGAAATATCCTCCCGCTACGTGCTTCTTGAAAATATTCCCGCTATTAGAGAAAGTTTACAACAGGCCTCCCAGTCGGATGCGATGCGAGAAGCCAATACGCCCCAAGCAATCGCAGAGCTACTGACAACCGTGCTGGAGCCGCACGATAAGCATTTCGGTGTGCGATGGCATGACCCTAAGTCCTCTCAGGCCCGACCCAGCCCTGAGGGCTGGTTCACCAAACTCGGCAGAAAAAATTCAGGGTTTACGCGGGTCTCAGTCCTGGAGGGGAATATTGGCTATATCGATTTCTGGGGTTTCGATCATGTCAACGAAAAATCCCAAAAACGTGTCGAGGCCGCAATGACTTTGATTGAAGATACCGATGCCATTATCTTTGATCTCATAAACAATGGCGGCGGTGATGGCAATATGGGGCAGTTGATCAGCAGCTACCTGTTTGACAAACCCACCCATCTAAATAGTATTTACTGGAAATTTACCGATGACACTACGGAATTCTGGACACTCGAACAGATCAACGGCAAGAAAAAACCAAATACGCCCGTTTATATTCTTACCAGCGCAGACACCTTCTCTGCCGCCGAGTCATTCGCCTACTACCTGAAACATCTTAAGCGAGCCACCATCGTTGGCGAAACCACTAAAGGAGGAGCACACCCCATACAATTCCTGAACATCGACATGGGGTTTAAAATCTCGATCCCCATTGCAAAGGCAGTAAATCCCATCACTAAAGGTAATTGGGAAGGTGTCGGGGTATTGCCGGATATTAAGGTTCCAAGGAGGGATGCATTGAATACTGCGTATCAGTTATCCCTGGAGCAACTAAAGAAATCCACCCAAAACCTTGAGCAACTGAAAGAAATTCATGAAAAATTGAGGCAGCTGACGGAAAAACACAGCCATCTCAACAATAACCAAACCCTTCACCTTCAAAAGAAATAGACTGTGAAAGATCAGCGGAACACAAAGCATATTGGCATTGTTGGCTGCTCCGCCGAAGGCGCAGCTCTCTGCTATAAAACTATCTGTACAGAGAGCAGAAAATATCTCGGTGAACATGCCCACCCCGAGATCTCCATGCACACCCATTCTTTGGCCCGTTATGTGAAATGCCTTGAGGCAAATGACCTGCGGGGGGTTGGCGACCTGATGCTCTCTTCTGCCAACAAGCTCAAAGCACAGGGGGCAGACTTTCTCGCCTGTCCGGACAATACAATCCACCAGGCTTTCGACTATGTTGCACAAAGATCCCCCCTGCCCTGGCTCCATATCAGCGATTGTGTGGTTGCGGCAGCACAGGCACTCGGATACAAAAAACTCGGCATACTGGGCACCCAGTGGCTGGTAGAAAGCGATGTGTATCCGGCAAAGATAGCAACTGCCGGGCTCAGTTGGCAGCGCCCGCCGAAGAAAGCGATAGAAAACATAGGCCAACTGATTATGTGCGAATTAGTCTATGGAATTTTCAAGCCAGAAACTGTTCGATACTTTCAGGAGATCATTAATGATCTGGAAGATGCGGGATGCGATAGCGTTATTCTTGGTTGTACAGAGATTCCATTAATTATCGACAATAGTAATTCATCAATTCCAACACTCAACTCCAACTGCCTATTGGCCGAAGCGGCGATCAAAGAGGCTATCCCCGTTGACCGGGCGCCCTGCTTCCCGTAGAACCAAAGCCGCGTTCAATAAACGTTAAGTTTCTGATATGGCCAACCGCTTCTGCAATAGCCAAATGATCCTTGAATTCAGTATCCTGCCTGCAATTGCAGCGGTGCAACTGATCTCGCGAGTAGACGCCTGTCTCCCCAAATACCTTTTCCTATGGGAGGTTAAGCACCGATATTCAAAAATTGTTTTTCACGTTCCGAAATTTCAGGGCAGGTATCGGTTAACAGTTGCCCGCCTACACCAGTGTTATCGTAGGGATGCGCTTCAATATGGATTGTAAGCAGGTTGGCACCCAGCTCTGTACTTTCTTAAAAAGCCCGGATTAGTACCGCGATACAGGCAACTTTTCTCTCTCTGGACAGGCGAGGCGCGTAAACAATAATGCGTGGCATACTCTATCTCCATCCCAAACTGTGTACACGCCTATAGTGCAGATTCGGCACTCAGCCTGGCATGAATACAATAGAAATAGAGGGCTTCTGGCATCATCGTTCCAGCATTCCAATTGGGATGCCCTATTATGGCAAGCTCAGATAGAGATAAAACCTTGCTGTTGAGCGCGCCTGTGGTGTTGATACTGGGGATTCAGTCATCACCGGGTAAATGTCTCTTCCCTGCTTTAACGATGCACTTCCCTCATACCCGCCCTGGTGTGGTATTGTTGAATAAGAAATAATAATTCTGGATAGTCTTGGGAGCAGATATGGATACCAAAATGCTAATGATTCAACCCGTTGTTGCGCTGGTTATCTGGTCACTGGTAATGTGGGCATGGATGTATGTGACCCGCCTGCCAGCCATTGCAGCAGCGAAAATGCCGATGGACCCCGATGCCCCAGCCGGCGATCAGATGTCAAAACTACCGGCGAAGGTCCGCTGGAAAGCGGATAACTACAATCACTTGATGGAGCAGCCAACGATATTTTATGCCATCGCGCTCTCTCTGGCTGTTATTGGTGATTCGGCTACTATCAATATTCTTGCCGCATGGACTTATGTTGCCTTGAGAATTCTGCACAGCCTGATCCAGGCACTGGGCAATAAAATTGAATTGCGCTTTTTCGTTTTCCTTTTATCCAACATTCCACTGATTCTACTGACGTTTAATGGCGCTCGAACGGTTTTTTCAATAGGTTAGCATTACTGGCATAACCGGATACCGGAGCTTTGGGAGCTGGACAGGTGATGAGACCGACAGTCCAGCCCCGGAGCCAGTATAACAACTAGCCTGGATCTGTTTTTGGGGATAAAACGCGGATTTTTTTGGAAAGTGGGCTGCCCTTCCAGCACCCACCCTGCCAAGTATCTAATCTCCCAGCCCCCAAGTGTTTGGAGGAACCAAACCCCCATGCCTATTTTAGACTGGCAAAAACCGCAATCGCACGCTTGCGCCCAGCCCCCACATCACAAATGACCTGGGGATAACCTGGAACAGGAGGTGGGTTGTGAATTTCCCTGTCATTGAGTGGGGCCAGCTCCGGGATATACCGACGGATAAACGTGCCGTCTGGATCAAATCTCTGCGATTGGCTGTAGGGATTGAAGACGCGGAAATAGGGGGCGGCATCGGTGCCTGTGGAGGCCGTCCACTGCCAGCCGCCATTGTTAGAGGCGAAATCGCCGTCGATGAGGTGCTGCATAAAATAGCGCTCGCCCCAACGCCAGTCGATCAGCATATTCTTGCTAAGGAATGAGGCCACAATCATGCGCAGGCGATTGTGCATCCAGGCACTTTCATTTAATTGGCACATGGCGGCATCCACAATAGGGACCCCGGTTGCGCCGCGACTCCAACGGTTAAAAAGATCTTGGTTATAAACCCAGGGAACCCCCTCTGTCTCCACCTTAAAGGGCTGTCCCATACTCAGGCGAGGGAAGTCCACCAACAGATGGGTGTAGAACTCACGCCAAATCAGCTCACTGATCCAGCAGGCAATGCCCTCGCTGCCTCCCTGCCAACAACCATCATTTAAGCTGAGGGCCATATGGGTGCACTGGCGAATGGAAATGGCTCCGCTGTTTAAATAGGGGGATAATCGAGAAGTGCTGTCGAATGCAGGGAAATCCCGCTCGGCCTGATATTTGGTGATCCTCTCACTAAAAACCTTCAGACGCTTCTGCGCCGCCTTCTCCCCAGCCCTCCAACCCCTCACCACCCCCGTCACGGCGCTATCGATTGAATAGTGCGGCAACTGGCCGGGTATTTTCTGGGTCAGCCTGGCCCCCCCTCCCATTTCCAGCCATTTTGGCCAATGCGAGCCCCCTTCGGGCACAGGCATTTTTCGCGGCACCGGCAAAGGATTAACCGCACTTTCCGCGCACAATTGAATAAGGGTACGCTTAAAGGGGGTAAACACCTTATAGGGTTCGCCATTGCCGGTTCTAACCGATCCCGGCGACAGCAGGGTGCGGTCGCTATAGTACTCGACTTGAATACCACGCTCGCACAATATATCCCGCACGGCAGTGTCCCGGCGCTGTTCATCAATTGGATACTCCGCATTGGCAAATACACCATCGATTTTCAGGCGCAGCGCAACATGCTGCAGGGCTTTGGGTACCTGGGAGAAGGTGGAAATATGGAGGAAATACAGGGGAATATTGCGGGTTTGCAACCGGGTCTGCAATTCGTGCAGACAGGCCATGCGAAAGGTCACCAGTGTATTGCCCTCATCGTGATTTTTCCAACTGGCGGGGCAGGCAATAAAGACTGCGGCCAATTGTTGACAACACTGACTGGCGTGGTACAGCGCCGAGTTATCGTGCATACGCAGGTCACTGCGAAGCCATACCAAACCGCGCTCCAGGGACAGTTTTCGGCGCATTATTTCAGCGGCTCCCGCAGTTGCGCAATCGCGCTCTCTTTGGCGACCGGCAGTACAGCGAAAATGGCTAATTTCCCCAATTCATCCGGACCAGCGCGCTGCATTTCAATAAAATCCTCCTCTCAGCCAGAGGGGTTTGTCAAGCCTCTGTGTCGAATTCGGTAACCCCTTTGCGAAAAAGTGTTGTGGATATGCCCAGTAGCCTTTGCAAATACGAGGCGGGGACAGCAGGCCCTGGCAGCGCTTTCAGTCCCGTAATGTCACCGAGTGAACCGCGTGGTGAGCCACTTCGCGAAGTGGCAGGTGGGCCGCTTTAGGAATTGCAGTGTCAACCATAGTGGCTTTCAGCGGAATTCGCACAAACCCAGTTCGGCCGGCTCCGCGGCGAGCAGAACCTGGCTGTGAATAAAATGGTGCGGGCTGCGCGGCAAATAGTGGCGCAGCATGGTGAGCACCGCAGACAGGGGTTTATGCCCCTGGCGATATGCTTCAATAAGTTGTGCCAGCTCCGCCCGCTCTGCCCTGTTTAAATATCCCTTCAAGTGCCCCTGGCTGTGCATCAGGGCATTGGTTCGGTCCTCGCGGCTGGCCTGGTGCGCAAGAATTTCCATCATTTTCCCCCGCACTTCACAGGCAAATTGCTTCGGTCCCAACACACGGACATTGGCGATAAACTGGCCGAGCGCGCGGGTCAGGGGTTGGCTGTGTGCGAGCAGAAGATATTTGTAGGCAGTATAGAATTCGATCACCCGCGCCGGACGCAGATCGGGGGCCACATAGCGGTGCCAGGCATCGTAGGCAAATACACGGGTGAGGAAGTTTTCACGAAGGCCGCTGGCATTCAGGCGCCCCACTTCCTCCAGGGGCAGGTGCGGGAAATGATGACGCAGACGCGCAGCAAACAGCCCTGAATCGTGGGCCAGAATGCCCTTTCCATCCGCTTTGTAATGCGGTGTGGTGCGCACACCGCAACTTGGGGACCTCTGCATCAGAATAAAACCGCGCAGGTTTTCCACTTCTGGCACAATCTGGTCCGCATAAGCCTCCAATGCCTCGGTAACCTCTATAGCGGAATCCTCCCGCCCTACCGCCCGCAGGCGGTCGCTCACAATCAGGTGGATGGGTGGTCGCGGCACGCCCATGCCAATCGCCACCTCCGGGCAATAGGCGCGCAGGTCAAAACAGTGGCCCAATAATTCGGTGCAGACTTTACTGTGCTTGTGACTGCCGTTGTAACGCACCGGATCACCCACCGCGCAACGGCTGATTCCCACCGGGATCTTGTGAGGCAACAACTGGATATGCATGGTTTTAAGGCGCGGAAAATACCTGTTTCTTTTTTATAGCCTGCCGCGTTTAGTTATACAAGGACTACTTTTGTACAGCTTTCTGGCACCAGGGCTTCGGCTACACCGCGCTTGCGCCCACCCACATCACAGCTACAATGCGGGGTCACATTTTTACCAGGCAGCTGGGCAGCGAGGCTTTACTTCACCGCTTCCACCGGTCATCTGTGCGGTCTCTACCTACCCGAAACTACGGATTAGCCCATGATTCCAGCATTGCGCGAAGTTGACGAGGTTCAGGCGCTGTATTTGCAGTTTTTGCAGGCGCTGGCAGACGCGGGGTTTCGCGGTGACATCACCCCCAGTTATGCCAACCGCATGGTTCTTGCGACAGACAACTCCATTTATCAAGTACTGCCCCAGGCAGTGGTATACCCCCGCGACAATCGTGACCTGCAGTTACTGGCGCGACTGGCCGACCGGGAGGACTTCCACTCCGTGGTACTCTCCCCCAGAGGCGGTGGTACCGGCACCAATGGCCAGTCCCTCAGCGACGGACTGGTGGTGGATATCTCCCGCCATATGAACCAGATTCTGGAAATCAATGTGGAGCAACGCTGGGTGCGCGTACAGGCGGGCGTCGTCAAGGACCAGCTGAATGCCGCACTCAAACACCACGACCTGTTCTTTGCCCCGGAACTCTCCACCAGCAACCGCGCCACTATTGGCGGTATGATCAATACCGATGCCTCGGGCCAGGGCTCCTGTGTCTACGGCAAGACCCGCGACCACGTGCTGGAACTGCATACCGTGCTCATAGGCGGCGAACTGTGGCAATCCTCATCCATAGACGAAGCGCGGTTGCGGGAAATCAGCGGTGGCGATAAGCGCTCGGCCAAAGTGCACAAAACCTGCGACGAAATCGCGCGACAAAAGGCAGATTTGATCGAGCAGAAATTTCCCAAGCTGAACCGCTGCCTCACCGGCTACGATCTGGCCCATATCCGCGAGAACGGGTGCTTTAACCTCAACAGTGTGCTGTGCGGTTCCGAGGGCACCCTCGGCTTTGTGGCAGAGGCAAAACTCAACCTGCTGCCGATTCCCGAGTGCGTAGCGCTGGTGAACCTGAAATACGACCACTTCCGGGATGCCCTGCGCGACGCCAAGCACTTGATGGACGCCGGTCCCATGTCTATCGAAACGGTGGACAGCAAGGTACTGCAGCTGGCCATGGAGGATATCGTGTGGCACAGCGTGAGCGGGTTTTTCCCCACAGAGGACAGGCCGGTCAAAGGAATCAACCTGGTGGAGTACGCAGCGAATTCCGAAGAGGAATTGGAAAGTGCACTGACAAGATTCACCACACAAATAGGCGAAGTGATCGGTCAGCCGGGCAAGAGCTTCGGCTACTCCATCGCCCGCGGCCACGCAGAGGTCAATCGCATCTGGGCCATGCGCAAACGGGCAGTGGGTCTGCTGGGCAATGCCCCGGGGGAAAAGCGCCCGATTCCGTTTGTGGAAGATACTGCGGTACCCCCGGAACAGCTGGCGGACTTTATTGCCGAATTTCGTGCGATTCTGGATGAAGCGGGCCTTGATTACGGCATGTTCGGCCATGTGGATGCAGGGGTATTACACGTGCGCCCAGCCATCGATATGAAAGACCCGCAGCAGGCGGCACACATACGCCCCATCACTGATCGGGTGGTGGCCCTCACGCAGAAATACCAGGGGTTGTTGTGGGGTGAACACGGCAAGGGAGTCAGGTCTGAATATGCGCCGGAATTTTTTGGGGAACTCTACCCCGAGCTACAAAAAATCAAAGCCGCATTCGACCCGCGCAACCAGCTAAACCCCGGCAAAATTGCCACGCCCGACGACAGCACCAACCTGTTGAAAATTGACGCGGTGGCGATACGCGGTGAATACGACCGGCAGATTCCCGCCCAGGTATGGGAGGGCTACAGCGAAGGGGTACACTGCAACGGCAATGGCGCCTGTTTCAACTGGAACCCCGACGACGCCATGTGTCCCTCCTACAAAGCCACACGCAACCGGATTCACTCACCCAAGGGGCGCGCCTCACTCATGCGGGAATGGCTGCGTCTGTTGAGCGGGCACGATGTGAATGCGATAGCCAGCGCACGCAAATACCGGGAACGCTCCTTTTTTGTCGGCCTGCCCAAACGCATCGTGAACTCCCTTGCCAAAATGCGTGGCGAGTACGATTTCAACCACGAAGTGAATGAAGCCATGCAGGGCTGCCTGGCATGTAAATCCTGTGTGGGTCAATGCCCTATCAAAGTGGATGTGCCGGAGTTTCGCAGCAAGTTCCTCGAGCTGTATTACAGCCGCTACCTGCGCCCATTGAGGGACTATGCCGTGGCCGGGTTGGAATTTTTGATGCCGCAATTGGCAAAGCTGCCGCAGCTCTATAACTGGCCGTTGCAGCTGAAGCCGGTAACCGCCCTGATGGAGAGCGCTTTCGGCATGGTGGACAGCCCGCGGCTCTCACAGGTAACACTGAAGGCCAGGGTGCGGGAACTGGGTGTGCCCACCGCCAGCAAAGCCTGCCTGGAGGCCCTGGGCCCCACCCAGTGCAGTCGCGCAGTGATTATCGTGCAGGACGCCTTTACCAGTTATTTTGACGCCAAAGTGGTATCGGACATACTGCGCCTGCTCAAGCATCTGGATTTCGTACCCCTGTTGGCGCCCTACCGGGCCAACGGCAAGCCACTACATGTATACGGATTCCTGCGCCAGTTCCAGCGGGTGGCTCAGGGCAACAGCGAAATGCTCAACGATCTGGCGGCACGTGGCATTCCCCTGGTAGGCATAGACCCCTCCATGACCCTCACCTACCGTTCGGAATACAAAAAACTCCTCGGTGAACGGGCGCCAAAAGTCCAGCTGCTGCAAGAGTGGCTGGCTGAGCAGCAGGATCACCTGACACAACAACGCGAACGGGTGCGTCCCGGCAGTTTTCAGTTGCTGCCGCACTGCACGGAGCAGACCATTGCCACCGCCTCGTTGAAAGACTGGCAAACAGTATTCTCCGCTCTTGGCCTTGAGCTGCAAACCGAAAACCTTGGCTGTTGCGGCATGGCCGGCACCTACGGTCACGAGGCTGTACACAAGGAGACCTCGCGCGTGATCTTCCAGCAGTCCTGGGCCACCAAACTCAGCCGCGGTGAGGGCAACCAACTCGCCACCGGCTACTCCTGCCGCTGCCAGGCAAACCGCTTTGCGGGTGTTAGTCTGCGCCACCCTCTGCAGGGACTGCTGGCACAACTCAAAAATTAGGGATTAACTGACGTAAGGGGCCGGCAAAAGTGCGCCCCTGAATCGTCCACCCAAAGCAGCCCGCGGGAAGTCCCAGTGCACAAAGGCCCAGCCAATTTACCGATCTTTTTTTACGTGCTCCTCGGCATGGCGATACTGCTTCTTGTTATGTTTACAGTGCAAAACGCCTGGCGCAAAGACGCGACACTTGGCAGGAACGGTATCCAGAACCCCATGGCATGGGTCAATAAGGCCGAAGCCCTCGCCCGCAGCGGCAACTACCACGACGCTCTGCCCCTCTATGAAAAAGCCATTGCTGCCCTAGCGCCATATCCATCCAGGCAGCAGCCCCTGCGCTACCGTTATGGCATCATTTTGAATGCCCTGGGCGCCGAATCACGTCCAGACCTGTATTTGCTGGCCCGCGCCCAGTTTCAATCCGTACTCGACTATCTGGATTCCGGTGCCAAATTACAGCACTCGGCCGCCAGGGTCCGCTCTGCCCTGGCGCACACCTATCATCAGCAGGCCGCCAGCGAACTCACAACCACCCAGCGCACTCACCTGCTGAACACAGCCTACCTCCTCTATAAGGGTGCTGTGGCTGGACTGGTGGAACAGGGGGAATGGCACAACCTCGCCATTACCTATTTCAATCTGGGCCAGGTCTGTGAATGGCAGGGCAACCTTCCGGAAGCCATCACCTGGCTGGATAAGGCTGTACAATTGGATTTTCGGTACGGGTTTCCCGACCTGGAAGAGGATAGCAACTACCTTTCTGCACTGCGCCGGCAGATCCAGCCAATTGTGCAGCATACGGAAACCTCCCTCTGAACGCAGTGTGAGTTTACCAGCTAGCCTGTGACTACATGGTTTCTCCGTCCTGCCAGGCAATTTCCCCAGTGATTCAGCAGCTTTGAATGGCCAGTCACAAATAATTACGGAGAAATTTTTTACTTTCTCCTCTGTGTCCGAGCAGTCCATCCCAGACGGGGGACTCCCTTCTCTTAGGATGACATCGCTGTCATCTTTTTTTTCTCTGCCGGAAATCATTTACCAAGGGCGAGCGGGTCAGCGCCAACCTCAACTGCACAAAAAGCATACAGCGCAAACTTGTTGCGGAAAAAAACGAAGAAAAGGTATTTAAGATTATTTTTGAGAAAAAAAAAGCCATTTCATACGGGTTATTGTGGTTTTACAGAAAAAGTTGATCGGTCTGCCACCGCCTGTAATATAACCAGCGTTGATTAAATATTGATCAATTATTCCTAAGGATACTTAAACTTCATAAGCACCTTTTGGCTTGTGATCATTTTACTCCTGGAGGGGACATGATGAAACAGACTCTGCGTAATACCTTCTTCTTTGTGGCTGCTTTTCTCGCCATTGGTATGAGTGTCAATGCATCGGCGGCGATCAAGAAAACCATGGTCGTGGACGCAACCGCTTACAATTCCGTACCCGGCCAGACCGACAGCGACCCCTGGGTAGCGGCCTGGAACAACCGCTTGCGCCCGGGTGATAAAGTGATCGCCGTATCCCGTGATCTGGAAAAACACGGCCTGACCAACGGTGCCAAGGTAAAGATTGAAGGACTGCCGGGTACCTATACTGTGCGCGACCGTATGAACAAGCGATTCAGAAACCGCATCGACGTGTGGATGGAAAAAGATATCAAGAAAGCCCGTGCCTGGGGCAAGAAAAAGCTGAAAATCATTTTTGAACCGGCTAAGTAAGCAGAGCTGATTTCAACAACCCTTGTGACCCCGCCCTCCAGCGGGGTTTTTTGTATTGCCGCTGCCAGGCAATTAGACAGGACTTTTGACCTTTTCCCGATGATCAGCCCTCCGAAGTAGTTCGGTTTAAATGTCAGCGCATACTGGGCCATGGTTCTCTCTGCACAATGGTTTCCAGGTGCCGGCAAGTTACTGACCCCTGCGTTGATCACAGGGCTTCCCGAGCCGGGAAACCTCAACCCTAAAGAACTAGCTGCCTTGATCGGGTTACACCCTTCAAGTGCGACAGAGGGATATTAAGGGGCAAGCGCCGAATCCAGGGAGGTCGTGTGCAGATCAAGGCCACCCTGTATATGGCAACACTCTCGGGGACAATTCACAGCCGGATTATCCGGAGTTTTTATAGCTACCTGGTCAACGAGGGCAAGCACAGGAGGTCGCGCAGAGGGCGGGTATAAGAAAGATAATTGTAGTGCTAAATGCGACAGCAAGAGAAGACTCTGACTGGGGAGGACATAATGTCAGCTGGCCCGGACATTCAACAAAGAGTGAGGCATTACTACCTTATGAGGATACTCACGGTACACGACCGCGTGATCCAGCAGGCTGTCAGCCGTAGTTTGCCCATTACGCAGATGACTATGTGCCACGAGCACATGGGTTGCGTAAACAACCCAGTGTAACTGCACAGAAGATGAGGGAGGGCGGGCTAGAAACCGGCCTTTACCCGATTAGGCCTAGTTCTCTGGAGTGACCTGGATTTCAAGGGGAATCCCATTTGAGGTCGTAAATTTAATACCCGCGGACTTATTAAATTCTGTCAGTAAAATCGGGCTTGAGACGTGCACAAAGCCGATAGCCCCTTTGAACTCATATACTTTAGTTTTTAAACGAATTTGATTCTTTGGAGTTTGTTGAGCAGAAACCTCAAATTTAAGCATATTATCAATACGCATTTCGCTCTCACCGCCCTCTTCATTCAGAAGGTGAATAGATGCTAACTGTTCGTTATTTGAACTGGCATCCACCTTGAGCATTATTGGTGATGCTACGGAGAGGGACGCATACAGTAATGATGCACTACCAAATGCCAGCATTGCCGAGAGATATTTTTTAACCCGCTTTGTGACGGAAAACTTTTGTTTCTCTTGAACAAGGATATCATCAGGCTTAACAGAAAATGCAGAAGAAATTGATTTGACGTGAGAAGCATTTCCACTTTTCTCAATTCTCTGTATGGTTCTTAAGCTCACTGATGCTACTTCAGCCAGCTGCTGTTGGCTCCATGCCCGCGTAGTTCTCAGGCTGATGATTTTCTTTGTATTTACTTTCACTTCCATTTTTCTGTCCTCTGAAAATTGAACCTATATTTTCAGTGGATCAGCCTTAATTAGTTACGACATTCTTGCGACATTTGTACGAATTATGTGCGACATCTGTACAAATTATAAACAAAAAGGCATAGTGCTTGCCAATAGGAGCGGCCGATAGTCCTAGTTATGGGGCATTGCTGAATAATAGATACTCCTGAATTATGCCATAAAAATGGCACTCACTACACTCCTGTCCCCTTCGAGCCTGTGATAAACAGGCCGTCGTCCTCGATAAAGTGGATGGATTGGGATTGCCGCGATAGCCTCCAATCGTTATGTATATTGAAGAAGCCAGTAGTTGAGTGTTGTTAGCCAGGACTTACTCTCGGCTGATTTGAATGGGTGGAAAACTTCGTGAGCCAGTCTGTTACCTTTCCATGTGGAACACCAAGGACTCAACTCACTAATGAACACTCTCAGGGAAGGCCAGTTGCAACAAGAGCGCACGGCGATCGTCGGGGTCCTGGATACGGCTGATATTGTTGTTGTCGAACAATATAAAAATACCCTGTTCGCCGACAGCCAATCCATCGCCCATCCCACCGGTGTGAGCCCCCTCATATCCTAGCTCCGGCGATTCCTCAAATGCCTGATAATCCAGGCACCATTCCGCTTGCAGGCTGGGCAGAGTTCTTTTGCACACGGCGTGGGCGCTGCGCTCCAAGGTAAACAGGGCCCCGTTAAAATAATCCAAGGCCGTCAGATCTTCGGAGCCCCCTTGAAATTTAAGCCCCGCGACAGGCGGCAACTTAAAAATCCGGACACTCCCATTGGGGCTGAGCTTTACCAAGCCACGGGGTTCTCTCTCTAACGCTATCCAAAAATCATCCTTCACTTTGACTATTCCTTCGCTGGAGAGATTGAACCCACGCAGGTAACCCTGGGCTTTTGCCTCCATCGACCAGTTTTTTTCCAGCCAATGGGCTTTGCCCTGCTTGTCTACTTTGGCAATACGGTTGAAGCGTTCGCTCAGTATATAAATAGCGTTATCTTTACAGCTGATTCCTTCAAAGTCCATTACGGAAGGCAGCCGTGTTAAATCCAAGAAGAAGTACCAAAGATTTGTGGGCTTGTCTTTCTTTGGCGGTCTGAGCCCAGAAATCTCTAGATAAGGCACCACCTTGGCACGCTTATTTTCCAGCTCAAGGGTATAAATTGTATCTGATTTTTTATCGGAAACAGTGAGTAGTTTGCCGTCACAAAAGCTCAAACCAGAAATACCCAGACCCTCGCTGTCATCCACCCAATAACTCGTCATCAACTTAGCATTACTAATTTCAGTGGCCAACCCTATGGAGGACAGCAGCGCACCAACAACACCAAAGAAAAGACGCTCAATCATAACCAGCTCATTTAATTTCAGAAGTCATTGAAGTGCAGAAGCCGAACTGGCCACTGAGGTTATTTATGACCGGAATAGCATTTTTCATTCGAAGACACTTCGTTCATCAAATTCAAGAAAATCTGCGATGTTGTGGCGAAATGCCAAAAAAATCTACTATTATGTGCTCACCAATTTCTATGCCAAAATCAGATAGTGCTCAGCATAGTAGTCCTGACCCCTATCGGCAATAACTCTAACAGCATAGACGGGTACCCATCGTGGAATACAGGAATTCAGTCACCCGCTCTTCGCTGTCCTAACGGTGGCTGGTGCTAAACCGTGCCCGGCGATGCGATCGCTCTGGCGGGTGATGCGTCCGAGCAAGTCGGAAGTCAGTGCGATGCTGCCTGGGTCATTAGTGTAACCATTCCTACGGCCAATACCCTTGTTGCCGCCACTAGTGTTGGCTTACTTTAGAACTTCAGTGAAGTCTAACTGGAAGTGAACTATTCACTTTTATTGCATGGACTGGTGTCAGACTTTTATACCTCCGTTTTATATTTCTGTCTTCTATGTAATTTTTCAGAATTTTATAAATACTGACGCACTGAGTGAACAAATGAAGACATGCATACTGTATTTGTCAGCAGTAATGATGAAGCAGTCAAATCTCTCACCAAAAAACTGCTGAACGAATTCGGCTGTAGGGATAGCCAAATCCTCGACCTTGGCGACATCAAGCATAGGAACGCAATGGAAGAAAATGTGCTGCTGTGGTGGCGACTGTACGAGATCTTCGGACACAGTGATTCCAATATTGGAATCAGAAAACGCTGCTCTCTGTGCCCATTTGTATGGTGTTGGCGGATTTTCCGATCAAATTTAGACGTATGGCCTGGAATGAATCATCTCGGCTTTACCCCTGGAGGAGGGGGAGACTACAGGGTCTTTTCCCCAATTCAACGATTTATTCAGGTAGGTGGCACACTGCCTCAACATTGTTACCATCAGGGTCTATCGTGAAAGCGCCATAGTAATGTTCATGGTAGGTAGGGCGTAAGCCGGGCTTACCGTTATCCTTGCCGCCACTTTCAATGGCTGCCTGATAAAATAAATTTACTGCCTCCCTATTGGCAGCCGAGAAAGCAATGTGTCTTGGCGTGTAGTTTTCTTTCACCTCAATAATCCAAAAGGCAGGCTTCCCCTCTGGGCCAAATGCACACATTCTTTGCATGGGGAACTCTGCATTCCACTCTGCTACAAATTCCATTTGCATTGCATAGCCAAGAGAGGCCATGGCACCTTCGTAGAATTCCTTGGTTGCCGCATAATCGGTTGAGTACGTGCTTAAATGGTCAAACATCGATATATCTCCTGATTGTTTCACTTGATCTGGTGATTACCAGAATCATTATTATCTTTACTGCCATTTCCCGGGAGAAAACTCAGAATAAACGCCCATCGTTATCCTAGCATATGCATTACAACTGATAGGTGAGCACATAATTATGCTGATCTTTTTCCCGAATTATTTGCATAGAACCCGAGATATTTTTCAATGCGCCTTTCCCGGAGCCTTGAAGAATATTAATCTCTAATCGTTGCGTCTCTCCAGACATATACCCATTGTGGACAAGGGTAAAGGACCCATTCTGTCCATCCAGACTGCCATTAAATTCCTCAATGGCTGTATATACCGCAATACCACCATCCGTTCTTTTGCTCAGCATTTGCCCGGCACCGTTACCAACAAGCCCACCTGTATATTTTTTTGAGAGAATCATCCTCCCTGCCGGGACAGCATCCTCTTTTTGGGGGTCCAGTTGGATCTCAAATTCTCCTGACGCTGACATAACCTGCTCCTTACTTTTAAAATCGCTGGCAAATGCACTGAAACCAAATTGTATCGAGAGTAACAATAGTAGGTTTGCTTTCAGTCTTCTCATACAGAGCTTCCTGGATTATATAGAGTGTCCATCACGCAATACACCGGCACATTCATCAGTTCAGACCACAGAGCTGAATACTGTAAATATATACAGATTGTTTTTCAATACCATAATGTCCTTTTTTGCGACAAAAAGAATACCCCTGTCTCTGCCTTGGCAATTTGACACATTGCTTCAGCCAATGGCTTGTCCTGTTTGGCCTTCTGGCTACAGGCTGTATCTCTATCCATACAACACTCCAACAAAAAACCAATCCGCTTAACCGGGCCTGTCCCGGTGTCTGGTAGCCGTATTCAGAAAGGTCAATATCGTGGCATCAGCGAACACTGCCCACTCGTTTCCAACAGCCGCCAGCCCAGGCGTATACGATTGTGTGCCATGCTGGTTGTGTTTTTCAAAAATAGCTATCTCTTATCCAGCCCTCGGCAACACAATACTGACGACTGTATCGCCAACAGTGCCCAAAATAGGGGCCCCTTATGTTCACAAGGGTTGAGAGATTGCAGACCGGGCACCAAATGCGCAACACAAAGCGGTGTACTTGGTGAATAAACTCGCTCCAGATTGAATCGCGGCACTCTCTACCTGGTTTCCCTGTTGATTTGAGCCGTCTGTTTGCAGGAGAACAAGACACTATTGCCATAGTCCCACAAGATTCCGCCGGAAAGCATTACCAATCTTCACCAGCTTTTCGCCCGCCAACCTGACTTTTTCCCTGTCCTGTGCAACTACCTTGTCCTTATTCACCAAAAAGGATTTATGCACCTGTATAAACCGGTCGCTGGGCAGGGTTTCGGCAAAATATTTAAGGGTGGCGGCGGTAAGCAGGCAAGAATCCTCCAGCCAGACCTTGACGTAATTGCCGTAGGCTTCAAAGCACTGCACCTTGTCCAGTTCGATTTTGCGATACGCCCTATCCACCCGAATCACAATATGGCTCGGCGCGACCGGCTCCACGGGTATTGCCGTTTCTCCAGCGCGGCGTCGCACCTTATCCAGCGCCTGGGCAAAGCGCTCGGCACTGACGGGTTTCAGCAGATAGTCGGTCGCATCCAATTCAAAGCCTTCCAGCGCATACTCCTGGTAGGCAGTGCACAGGACCACCTGTGGCCGGCCAAGCAGTACCTTCAGCATATCCAGGCCAGACAGCACCGGCATATGGATATCCAGCAGGATCAGATCCACCGGCAGTTTGGCCTGAAAAGCCAGGGCTTCAGCGGCGTTATAACACTGCCCCACTATTTCAATATCGGCGTGGGCGCGACTATGGTGCAGCAGCACTTCATGGGCCAGGGGTTCATCGTCAATGATCAGGGTGTTCACAGTTGTAACCTAAGACGGGCGTGCCAGTGCTGCCCTTGTGCTTCGCTTAGCAAGGTAAAGCGCTGCGGGTAACTTAATTGCAGGCGGCGCTTCAGGTTTGCCAGGCCTATGCCGCCCAAATCCTGGTTGGCAGTCTGCCCGGGCAGACTGTTACTGCATTCAAACACCAGCTCAGTGTCTTGCATCCGCAGGGAGAGCCGGATATAGCACTCATCCCGGCTGGCCGCTACCCCGTGTTTAAAGGCATTTTCCACCAGCATAATCAACAGCAAAGGGGCAATCTGCCACTTGCCATCAGGCACCTGGAAATCCGTTTCGATTCGGCAGCGACGCCCTGTCCGCACCTGCTGTAATTCCAGGTAGTTTTGCAAATAGACCAAATCATCCTCCAGCGACACTCTGGGTTTTTGCCCCTGGTAAACCACATAACGCAGCAGGTCAGACAGTTTCAACACCATAGGCGCGGCCTGGGCCGATTGTGCCAGGCACAGGGCATACAGACTGTTTAGGGTATTGAACAAAAAGTGCGGGTTAACCTGCTGTTGCAGCATTTTAAGCTCAGCCCGGGCCTGTTCCCGGGTGAGTTCGGCCAGTTCACGGGCGCTTTGCTGGCGTTCAAAGGCCAGAATCAAAGGCAAACTGACCGCCCAGATAATGGTCGCCACAAGCAGATTCAGGGTATCGAAGGGGTTATGGTTTTCCGAGGGCAACAGGCTCAGTTCGGCAATATTCAAGGGCAATTGCAATACCAGAGCGCCGAACAGCGGATAAGACAATAACAACCAGCCAGCACTGCATAGCAAAAATAAATAGATACCCTGGCCCGCCAACACCTTTCGGACCAGCAAATAACGATTGACCCAATAGTAGGTAAACACCACCAATGCCATCAGCAAAAATTGCCACAGGTAATACAGACTCAGCGGCCATTGCCTGAGCATCTGGCCAATATCGAATCTGGGTTCCAACGGCTGGTTGTGCATGGGGTCAGGGTTATACACAAAGATACCGCTCATCAGCATGACCCAACCCCCAAGACACAGCAGCAGGGCCGCATCCAGCGACAGCAGATTGCGCCACCAGGATGGCCCGCCACGGGTGCCCGGTGCTCGCTGGTAGGCCTGGTGCAACCAATACATCAGCGACAGCCCCGCTGCCAAGCTCCAAAACGGTCCACCCAGCATCAATTCCCCATTTCCCGGCAGCCTTTCCTGCACCGCCAGGCTGCAAGCCGGATAGGCAACAAATCCCAATAACCAATACAGGTAACGCCGCCAGCCAGATAAAGACGGCATGAGAAACTGCGCAATCAACAGCGGCAGGCTCTCTACCAGCAGTTGCAGTGCCGGCGACCAATAGAGCCTCCAAACATCGTGAACGCCGAAGTAGTAGCTGTGGTTTTGTAGTGTTTCGCGGTGCAGGCGGATTACCGTTTCCGCCAAGACCGCTACCAATACCGGCAACAGTGGCAACAGGGCTTGCCGGCGCGCGGGGGAACTGACCAATCTCGCCATGCTGGGGAAACCTGCTCGCAAAGCGTAAATGCCAATTTTTGGCTGGCTGTCAGGGCCTGTCAGTCAAATTATGACAAACCCGTCGTTTTTACTGATAAACGACAATTTACCCTGCTGAATCCATTATGTCACAAAAACCATCCGCTTCATCATCAAAGCCTTTATGCCGTATACGGCGAGATTTAGCCTGATAAAAAAGCCGCGGAATGAAGTGATGCTACAGCTCCACAATATCCACAAAACCTACCGGGATGGCACCCAGGCCCTTAAAAACATCTCGCTGCAGTTGGGCACAGGCATGCTGGGCCTGCTCGGTCCCAACGGGGCGGGCAAGTCCAGCCTGATGCGCACTATTGCCACCATACAGGCGCCGGACAGCGGCCATATCCTGTTTGAAGGGCGGGATGTGGGTCAAGAACCGCATCTGTTGCGCAGCAGGCTGGGTTACCTGCCCCAGCACTTCGGTGTCTACCCGCATATTTCCTGCTACGCCCTGCTCGAGCACCTGGCGATGCTGAAAGGCGTGAAAGACAAACCACAGCGCCGCCGACAGATTGATCAGGTGTTGGCGCTGACTAACCTCACCGGACATGCAACCCGGCAGCCGAGCCATTTTTCCGGTGGACTGCTGCAGCGCTTCGGCGTAGCCCAGGCCCTTTTGGGCAACCCGCAGATTCTGATTTTCGATGAACCCACCGAAGGACTGGACCCGGCCGAACGATTGCGCCTGCACCAACTATTGCACGATATTGCCCAAACACGCCTGGTGCTGTTCTCCACCCACATTGTTGAAGATATCGAGCATTTGGCCGGGCACACCGCCCTATTGCTCGGCGGTGCGATTGTCGCCAGCGGTCATACCCGCGCCTTATTTAGCAACCTGGACGGGAAGATTTGGCAGGGCCCGCCCAAAGACCCCTTGCCCTGCAATACGCAACTGCTTAGCCAGCGCCTGCATTATGGCAGGCCGGTGGTGCGCCTTTTCAGCGAGCAGTGCCCGGCTGCGGAATTTGAACCCGTTCCGCCCAGCCTGCAGGACCGCTACTTTCTGACTCTGCAAAAGCACACGGGAGAGATTGCCTGATGGCTGGCGCGCGCATTATCAACGAGGTGCAACTTAACCTGCGTCAACCGCTTTGCTGGATACTGGCACCATTGGCGGGGCTGTTCGGATTTTTTGTCGGTCGGGGCATCCACGTTCGCCAGGCAGAACTGTTCAGTGATCCACACCTGCTACATCTGGTGGGGGCCCTGTGCATGATGGCGCTGCCCTGGGCAACCTGCCTGCTGGCCGGTTTCGCCCTGTATCGCGCCACTGGCCATCAGATGTACGAGTTAACCCTCGCGACTCCGCTATCACAGGCCAGGCAGCAGGCCATTCAGGCCACCGGCCTCTGTCTGGTGCTGATCCTGCTTGGCATACTGGCAGCGCTTGGTGTGCAAGCTGGCCTGATCAGCAGCGCCGAAAAGCTGCCGGATATACTTGGCCTGCTGATTGCGGGATTAAAATTACAGGGCTTGCAACTGCTGATCGGTATACCGGCAGTATTGTTGTTTGTGTCAGTCTTCTGGCTGCTGCGCAACCTAAGCCCATCGCCGCTGCTGGTTTATCTGGGCGGCTTGTTGTGGTTTATCAGTTATATGCTGCTGGCCAGTGCCAGCGGCTCGCCGCTGATGGCGAGTTCCCAAACCCCCACCCCCTGGTTATTAAACACGATGGGGTACCTGGATTGGTTTGGTCTTTCGGTGCTGATGGCCAAACAGCCTGATTTGATCCTGCTTGGGGCAAACAGGATACTGGTATTGCTTGCCGCCTTCACCATAGCCTTTACCGCTTTTCACCTGGCCGGGCGCTGTTTCACGTCTTGGGCAAAACCCGCATCACAGCGTCCAGCCCAACAGCGCGCGCGCACGCCAGCCGTGTTTGCCTTTACTGCGGTTAAACCACAGGGTTTTGTACAGTTTACAGCCCTGGCGCGCCTGCAATGTGCGCAAGCTTTTAAGCGCCCGATGGTGTGGCTACTGGGCCTGGTCTGGTGTTTTGTGGTCCTTGGTGAAACTTACCCGTCTCTCAACCAGGCAGAGCCAGGCGCACTGCTGGCCGGGCTAAGTCTGGATGCCATCAACCGTTTTATGTGGGATCTGGTGCCGCTGTTTGGCTCAATGCTGCTGCTGTATTTCAGTGATTGGCTTACCCGGCGCGATCAGCGGTTGCATTTCACGGGTATTCTTCATGCCCTGCCCCTCTCCCCATCTGCCGTGCTCCCGGCCAGAGTGGTCAGCCTGCTCACCCTGCTCCTGGCATTTTTGCTGCTGACCGCCCTGGCATCCATAGTGTGCCAATGGCTGAAACAAAGCCCCATCGGGCTGGGTGACTACGGGCGTTTTATCCTCTACGCGGGACTGCCACTGGCAGCCCTGGGGACGGTGTTTGTGGCCATTCAGGCGGTTATACAGAACCGGCTCGCTGCACTGTTACTCTGTTTTCTGCTGTTGATCCTGCGCTTTACCCCCCTTGCCGACCTGCTGGGTCTGCATCACCCTTTGCTGCGCCCGTTTGCAACACCGCTGATGCCTGCAGATGGGTATATTGGCTATAGTGCCAATCTGGACGGTTTCCGGGCTTTTACCCTGTTCTGGTGGCTGCTGGCAGCACTGCTGCTGCTCACCGCCATTCTGGCAAACCGGCAGGGCCGAAAAAGCGGCGTTCACTGGCGAAACATTCCGGCCTTGCTGGGCCTTGCCGCACTGGCCAGCTTGCTGGTGCAGCAAGGGACAGACATCCAGACCGGCCTAGATGCCAATGGTCGCAACTTGGACCCGGACAGCCGCGCCGCCATGCTGGCTGACTACGAAAAAGGTTATCGGTCTTTTGCCGAGCTGCCCATGCCGGTAATTGCCCGGGTCAACACCCGGGTGGATTTCTTTCCCAAGCAGCGCCAAGTGCGGGTTAGTGGGCAATATCATTTGGAAAACCCGCACGCCCAGGCTGTACGAACCCTGTTGATCGGTGAATACTGGCAAACCCCGTTAAGCCATATCAGCCTGGATGCAAAAGCCGAATTGGAATACAACCGCAAGCTGGGCCAGCGGTTATATCAATTGGCAACGCCACTGCACCCGGGGCAATCCCTGAGTCTGGATTTCAGCCTGGTGCTGGTACAAAACGGTTATCAGCCGCTGCCCACGCATAAGATACTCACTGAAGATTTCAGCTATCTGCGCGCTATTCCCTACTTCCCGGTTATCGGCTATCTGCCAATACGCGAACTTGGCAGCGAGGACTTGCGCCGCCAATTTGATCTGCCGGAAAAACCGCAGCAGTCTGTGGAACTGGCCCTGGCCTCAAGGGATAAAAACAAGGATGGCTACGACTGGTCGCTAATGGAAACTCAGATCTCGACCCCCTTGGGTTATCAGAGTTTTACCCAGGGCGAGCTGGTGAAAAGCTGGCAGCAGGATAAGCGCCAGTTCCGCCGGTTCGTCACCCAGCAGCCGGTGCGCAACCTGCAGGGATTTATCGCCGCGCCATTGAAACTGAGCACCCGGCACTTGGACGGGGCAAAATTACAAGTGGCCTATTTGCCGCAACACCAGACCAATGTGGAAATGACGCTGGATGCCATGGCGCAAACAGTCAGTTTTTTATCCACACATATTGGCCCCTATAATGGCCATACCCTGACCCTGGTAGAAAAGCCGGATATGGGCCCCACCGGCTACGCCCTGCCGCAATTATTGCTTATCGGCAGTGGGGTCGGCTTTCGCGCCTTGCAGAATACGGAATTGCCCTACAGCCAGGCCTATCGGCGCGCCGTGCATGAAACCGCGCACCAATGGTTCGGTCATTGGTTTGGCAATGGTATTGCGCAAGACAGCGCCTTCCTGGTGGAATCCCTGGCCAAGTACGTAGAGCTGGTGATGCTGGAACGTTATCGGGGCAAGGCTGCCATGTTGGCACTGGTCGCCTATGAGCGCGCACGTTATGAAACTGCCGAGGGCCATAACCGCCAAGCCCTGCTCAGCCTGGTCAGCGCCGACTCTCCCCATGATCAGTATGCCCGCGCTACCCTGGCCTTTGCCCGGCTGCGCCAGACCGTGGGTGATACCCCTATCCTCGCCGCCCTTGGCGAGCTGAACAAAAAGCATGGCTACCCTGCCCCACCCGCCAGCTCTGTGGATTTTGTCAATGCCCTTGTGCGCCAGGCCCCCGCCCAGCGCGAATTGATCGAAACCCTGTTTACCCGCCCCGTGCCCGTAGCTCAGTGGCTGAGTGAACTGGCAACAGAACAACCGTAACCATGCCCACAGAGTAGATTGATTCCGCGACTGCCGAATTCAAAACTGCCAAGCCAGCGGTTTTGAACTTCGGCCTAAGATGAGGGGCTGTTACAGGCTCAGCGTCCACTCGGGCATCCAATTCAATGCCCAAGTCTCCAGTACTTTGTCAAATCCACTCAGCACCATGATGCCAAGCAGCAACAGTATGATGCCGAGTAGCACCTTGCCGCCGATTGCAAATACCCCAATCGACGGCGAGAGGCGACTGTAGATTTTCCGTGACAGGCCTCCGGCGATAAGCAGTGCTGCGCCAGTACCCACCCCGAAAGAGAACATCACCATAAACGACTGACCCAATTGCTGCCCCATGGAAGCGAGCGCAATAGCAGCCCCCAGAGTGGGACCAACACAGGGCAACCAGATCATTCCCGTGAGAAAGCCAATACCAAATTGCCCCGCCCAGGCACCGTCACCGGCAATGCCCGCACCGGCTGTGATCTTCGATAAGCGCAATGTCAACCAATCGGAAAGTGGCTTGATCAATAGCACAAGAGCAACAACAATAAGCAGAATCGCTGCAATATAGCGAAACAGCTCGGGGTCCAATCCCAGGGAGACCAACAGGAAACTCAGCACTGTGCCTGCCAGAGCGAACGACAGGCTGAGCCCTGTGGCAAGCGCATAAGGGCCCCAGCGCCCGGCACTGCTAGAGGCGCCAACCACCATTGGCACCAGGGGCCAGACACAGGGCGAGAGAATACTAAGCGTACCCGCAAGCAGGGCCAGCGGAATCGCACTGAACTCAAACATGCTTGGCGCAGGCCTTCACGGAATTAAAGATATTCTGGCGAATGACATCGGGGCGTGTTTCAGCAACGCTGAACCAAACCTGCTCCGCCCCCCGGTAAAGCAGCAAGGTCGACTGCCGAGGCGCGCGGAAATGCTTGACCCATTCTTTCTGTTGGTCGAAGTTCACCTCCAGAATTGTCAAACCGCACTGGGGATTCTCCTTCTGGAACTGCGTGAGAATCTGCTTTTGCTTTTTGCAGGTAGGACACCAGTCTGCTCGCACATCAATCAAAACCGGCTGCTTGGCAAGCTGCAGTTCCGTGAAGCGCGCTTTGGAAAATGCCTCCCCCGCTGATACCTGGGGTACGACTAGCAGTAGTGAAGTGACAAGTAGTGCGGGAAGAAACCAGTGGAGAACTTTCATACCAATCATATCCTCAATATAAAGGGGCGGGAGACCACTCAACCGTCATCGGTTACATCACTAACTTAGTCGCCATTCACAGCAAACCATTACATATCCTGGCTGGAAATTTCATAGCAGACAAAACTGCCACGTTGTGGGTGCTCTCTGCGCCAAATTCGAGCCTGCAGAGCGGGAGCTGAATGCTGCTGTTAAGCTGAGCTGTGGCAGGTAGCGAACGGCTGAAAAGAGGCACGGTTAATTCAGTTAGGCAGGACGCCATGATGGACCAGTAAAAGTGACTCAGCCCGGTAACCAGATCGCCAGCCACCCGGAAATCCCACCTGTGGTAAGCACGCAAGACAGGTTTGGCATGAAATTTGCGTTAAGCACCCCCTGAGATCCCTCCCTTCCCCTATAAGCCCAAAAACCGCTCGATATTCACATGATCGCCGTCTTTACCTCTTCCTTGTGCTAACAAACAGGCTTAAAAGCGAACTTATTGCTCAAAAAACGCTCACTCAATTCCCTCGCCACGATACCTCGCAGGTATATTTATAGCCGGTGAATTCGGGTATAATTGGCCTTTTAGCAACAATCAAGAGCAGAGAGAATGAGAAAAGGTACCGTTAAGTGGTTCAATGCCGACAAAGGCTTCGGCTTCATTACACCGGATGACGGTAGTAAAGATTTGTTTGTTCATCATTCAGAAATTCAAGCGGGCGGTGGATACGCAACATTGGCCGATGGCCAAAAGGTTGAATTCGAAGTTGGACAAGGCCAGAAAGGTCCTTGCGCAAACAAGGTCGTGCCACTGTAATAGCCAAGAGACGACCGAAGAGTAAACGTCGTCTCAATGCGAAAGCCCAGTATTTGCTGGGCTTGATATGAGCCACCCGACACCAGCCCAGGCTCTCCCGGGCTAATAGTATATTTCCCGATATTTGACACAGACTACCGGGCCGGAAGGAACAGCTCATTAGTCAATCGCTTTGGCCTCCAGTGCGTAAACAAGATTTTCCTGCTGGCAACCCGCTTCCGCAATACTCAGATGAATCACAAGCCGCTAAAATAATATCCCACTGGGCCTGATAATTGATGCCACATCCGAATCAGCCCCCAGAGAGAGGGATAAAATACCGAAACTCTGAAAATTGTGCCTCCACCAACCCGGAGATCAAACACCGCATTTCAGTATATTTAAACGCCAGCCAAGAAAACCCAGCCCATATTACGTATCGCTGCTTGATTTCCCTCGACTATCGCCATCCCAACTTCATTGGCAGCACTGCTTTATACCTCCTGATTAATCCACCCATATTTTTTACCAGATTAATGGTTGGCAGCATTATCTACGATAAAATCAATTGAAATACCGGCTTCATATTCAATTTCATCAAAGGAACTTTCCCTGGTATAGCTAACTTCACCCGCTTGTTTGGCGCTGCCAATCCTGCTGCCCGTGACAATCACCTCTTCTTCTTCAATCTCAAACAGCCTAATATCAACCGGAGTCAGCTGCATGCCAAGATTGGTTTCAAAAAACGTTTTTTTATCTAATAGTTTTTGAAGTGCCAACTCGGTTACCTGCTGTTCGAACGCCTCTTTTTTGGTATGCTCAAAGAATGTATTGGAAAATTCAACTTCTTTTTTGGCATCAGCAACCGCCGCAACTTCCCTCAGCTGGGATTCATCAGTAATGCTGACAGCCATACGATTCACAACGCTATAACTACTGGGTTTTTTCCCAAGCCAACCGTACTGGGGAGAGGTGGAGAATTTAGCGCTTTTTATACTATCACCGGATATGCCAGCCTTAATCAGGGATTCGGAGATGGAGGCCCTTAAGTCGGCATTTTCTGTGATGGCAACAGAAAGGAGCTTATCTTCTGTTGTGACAATCAAACTCACGGTTGCCTTATCGGTATAGGCTTTCTTTTTGGCGTTTGCATATAAAGTTATCACTTTTTCTTTTGGATGAAGAAGCCTTCTCAGCTCATCGGGATTACCTGTGAGTTCTGCCGATGAAAATCCTGCTGTTGGAATAAAAATAAGTAGTATCGCAATGATATAAGTTTTCATAACTGCTCCTGATTTTACTGGTTTTTCCGAATGTAGAATCTCAGAATTGGAGGTCTGCTGAGTAGATGCAAAGATACCACGATAATGAAAACAATCGCACTTCAACCAGGGTTGTTCACTGCAACCGATACGGGAACCGGGGAAGCTCGTACTATGACTGGCACTTAAAACAACCTAATATCAAGTTTGAACCGCGACAAACGGTTATCCGCCCAAATGCCATTTCTCACCCCACACCCACGGTATAAGACCCACAGGTTGTACTGGCGGTGGATTGACCTCCAATACCGGCCCGATATTCCTGCAAGTGTGTGACTGCCACCTGGTCTTGTCCCACGCCCTGGTCGATGTTATTCATGATTCGCGAGATCCTGCCCGGGCTATGCACAGCACCAAACCACTGCGCGCGCAGGGCTGCCCACTGTTGTTCTGACCTCCTGAGCGTGTCTTCCGGGGTGATCACAAATTGAGTGTATCCGCATTTTTCCAATTTTCCAATTTTCCAATTTTCCAATTTTCCAATTTTCCAATTTTCCAATTTTCCTGGAATGTTATTGGTTTACTTGA
The DNA here is from genome assembly GCF_947489355.1 of uncultured Microbulbifer sp. Lineage (GTDB taxonomy): Bacteria > Pseudomonadota > Gammaproteobacteria > Pseudomonadales > Cellvibrionaceae > Microbulbifer. The sequence continues at coordinate 49,815 of NZ_CANLDD010000009.1, forward strand.
AAAGCTATCCACTTTTTTGAAATCTAATAATAATTAATCTTAGTCGACCATTTGCCAAAAGGGGATGGGCATTTTTTAACACTGCTGGCTTAAATAAAACATACCCGCCTGCTTTACTATTTGGCTGGTTGATATTGCTTTTTGTATTGGCTGGGCGTAATTTTGGCGTGCTTCTTAAACGCGGCATAAAATGCCGACTTTGAGTTGAAGCCAACTGCCATGGCTACTTCGAGTATCGTGGAGTCCGTGTCTCTTAGCTGTGCCTTAGCTGCTGATACTCGATACTGATTTACGTAGTCGAAAAAACGCATGCCCAACGTTTCGTTTAACGTTTGTGATATATAGTTTTGTGAAGTGTGGATATGTGCAGCGAGTTTTGGGAGTGATAAAGCTGCATCAAGGTAGAGGTGATCACTCTTCATGGCAAGCTCTATTTTTTCTGCAATTTTAGTCGCCTGTGTCGCGCTCAAAGCACTGCGTTGGTATTTTTGTTCGGCGTTATCCGATCCTCCACTGATGGATTTTAGTTCGATAGAGTTGCTGTCGGCAGGGGGCGATGCGGCATAAAGTTCTGCAAAACCTGGTTTTTGTCTTAGCCCCCAAAGTGCGAGGCTATAGATCACCATAAAAATCATCAAGGCATAAAGCCGAGCATCAAAGTGTATTGGACTGAAAAGGTTGTCGAGCACTAAGTTGAACGCGGTAAACATCCAAACTCCGCCCACTACTATCAGTAGCCAGTTTAACCAACGCAGTTCTTTTTGTTCGGTAGAGGCAAATACATCCTGAAGTTGAGCGCGATAAACTCGTAGCCTCACGACGATTTTGTAGGCGTACCAAGTAGACTGCAATACCCAGCCTAACACACTCAGAAACGCACAGATCAGCAAGCCATAGAGGGTATTGCGAACAAGACTGGGTGCTTGTTCAACAGCACTGAGCTCTTCTGTGACTAATATCGCATTTAAGTACTGCACTGGTAAGCAAAGCGCGACCAAAGCAATCAAACAACCAAAAGCTGCGGGCGCTAAATGCTTACCGTCCTTTGGTTTAAGTTGCCATGGTATGTGGCTGGTCAGCCCCTTGGTAAACAGCCATAAGCAAGGGGCAATCAACAGTAGTGCAGGCAATGAAAGTATCAAGCTGGTCACTTGAAACTGCGGTAACAGTCGCTGAACTGAAGGCATGCAAATGACCATACCAATAGACATTAAGCACAGTGCCAGTGGCCAGTACACTTGTCTGCTACGTGCACGCAAAACCAGTTGATGAGTGCTAAAAAGGATGATGCAAAGCGTCGCAATATTGAGAGAAAAGAGAATCGGCTGGTCACTCATCAGTGGGCTCCTTGGTTTTGTTTTTATATTTGAAATAAGTTTATTTTACAAGTCCTTTCTTGAATTTATGGTGCTTTTTGAGTGCGCTATTCAGGCGAAAATGGTCCTTGCCAATAAGGTTGGACGATGTCTTTTCAGGCTTGCCACATACTGTGCTCAAGCTTCATCAAACGGAAAAGAGAGTAACCAGTGACAGCACAAACTCAGCATACTAAACAGGTTATTAAGTTCAACTGGCCCGTAGTGGCCGGGTTATTACTGATAGCTGCCATACCTGGTATCCCTGCAATGTTTATCCTGGCTTTGGTCCTGCTTGGCAGCGGTGCTGTGGCGGGGGTGTCGGATGTCATCAATGCACAGTACTTTGCCACACCTGCGGCGATACTGACGCATGCCACGGCTGGCGCATTATTCTTTTTGACTATGCCTTGGCAGTTTTCACCTCGCTTTAGAGTGCGTCGACCGGTATGGCATAAAGTAAGCGGGCAACTGGCTGTTACCTCGGGCTGTATTATGGCTGTGTCAGGGGTGTGGATGCACTGGATGCTTTCACCACATGAGCTAGGCGGGCGTTTTGTTTTTTTGCTCATTATGAGTACAGCTATTTGCACCGCTTTTTGTGTTGCCATTGTGCATGTGAAAAAAAGGCGTATTGCACTGCATAAAAAATGGATGATACGTGCCGTAGCACTTTCTTTAGCAGCAGTCACACCACTGTTTACTGGTGCCTTATTACATCTTGTGTTTAGCCCGTGGGAGGGAATTTATGAAATCTTACTGACTTTTCATCATAATTATGACCGACTCATTGCCATGGCGATTAATTTAGCCATCGTGGAAGTCATTACTTGGCAAAAGGGCGCTTCTCAACCAAATGCTCCGACTTTGTCTGAGCAATCATATTGAAAAGGCTTAGGTACAATTCCTTCTTATGCAGTAACAGAGCGGCTCGGGCGGTTGCATGAAGCTTTTGCTGTTTGATCAGCGCTCAGGAAGCCTGCCCTTTTGTTTAAAACAATGTACAGACTTCAGGCTTAGTACGCTATTTTGCTCAAAAAATAGACCGCACCACCCGACGTGAGGGCTTCCAGGCACTATGCATGATCACCCAAATCCATCTCAACCGGACGGCTCCTAAGCTCCTTAACAGAGTCTACCTAAGAGCCTCCACTTTTACTGGAGCATACAACACATACCTCCTTTGCTCTGCCTTCGCGCTACTGCCTCCAGGGAACCAATTTGTTATCATGCAGTTTACCCGCGTGAAGCAGTTCATGCTAGTCAGTGCACAGCACCCGTGTTTTTCGATTTTGTATAGGAAAAACCAATGAATGAAACATTATTGACAACTGATCCCGATTTCTTTATGAAACTGGATGCCGCAATCAAAAAAGACTTGGATGACGAAGCGAAAATAGAGAATTTTATTTGCAAAAACTGGAAGCAATATTATGACCTGGGCAATCCTGAAAATTTTGAAGATACTGAAAGTCCAGAATATACTGAGTATGGCTTAGATAACTCCGAACATCTTCACCGCTTTGAAAAGCCGCTCCCCCACACACCAACTATTTCAGTCTGTCATGATTACCGGGCTAAAAAAGAGGATCTGCTTGACGCCTCAAGTCTGATGGATTTAGTCCAGAATGCGGCCTCTTATGAAGAAAAGCTGCTTGACTTTTTTATACACTATACTTTCGGGGATGGCGGCTCCCATGCAGAGGGCAAGCATTACAACTATGCACTCCAGACGGCAGAATTGCTTGAGAAAAAGAGCTTTACCCAGAGAACATTTATGACCCGCTTACTGTGCCTGGAAAGCATCGTGATACCAACCCGGCAGCACGGCCCCATATTTGAATTTCGGTGCGCCTGGGATGAAGAGCACGGTGAATACGTTGAGATAGAAAATGGCAAAATCATTAAAAGTGATTATCCGTAACACGCGTAGTGTTACTGGCTTAGGCTCCAATCTGAAGCGCATCACCTGGCTAGTCCGAAGATTTCACCGAAATCAGAATGGCGGTTCTTTTCCTTAAAATCCAAGCGCGACACAAAAACACAAAAACACAAAAAAGAACCGCCGTGACGAAAGTGTACCAAGAACCCACCGACTTGCCGGCTATAAAACGCCGTAGAATCCGCGTTGAGTTTGGCGGGCAGGGGCGAGTAGCTGAACCTGCTTTCAGCAACAACGCACACGGGACACTCGTTAGCTGCCACCCATTCCGTTTTCTGGACACTCCACCCCGGCAATACGGCTGTCACACAGGGACACCCCTTCCAGATATTGGGTCCAGGTAGCCATTTCCGCCTCACCCGCTGCGAAGCGCCAGGTCTTCGCGACAACGAAGGTCCTGTCCTTCCCGAGTATCGCCTTGATCAGCACCGTCTCGCGCCTGGCAGCGGGGGCAGTGCTGCAGGAGGTATTAAACAGCGCAAAATCATAGCCATATTCCCGCCCCTTTTGCACAAGCGTGGTACTGGTTTCATCGCACATGGGAAGCTTACGCTGCCTGTAAAATGCCTCATATTCAAGCATCTCGACTCCGCCAAAAGGGAAAATCTGCACAACCAGCATTTCCTGCCAGTTGTCAAGGGTCTCCCCTTCCGGAATCATCTGATGAACGATCAGCCCCTTCTCCTGCTTAGTGGATGCCACCTTATAGCCCTCAGGTGTGACAACAGTGACAGTCTCACCTTCACCCTCACCTGCAAAAGCCAAAGCACCTCCGGCGGCAACCAGTACTGCCAACACAGCCGCTAAGAGCACTCTCATCAATTCCCCCTACCCTTTCAAAACACCTCGACACAAGTTCTGGCCAGCATACTAGTAAAGCAGGAGGGAAGAATACCCCTCTCCCAGGATCGTATGAGGCATGGATGCCGATTACGAGCCTACAAGGATGTAATCACAGCGTGTCCTGGGAGAGGGGTTTTCTTTCCTTCCGGCCCGGTAGTAACAGGCAAACCTTCACGAACCTATCAACATCACTCCATCCCCGCTTCCATCAGGGGCATCAACGCCAAAATTTCCAGTGCTCAAATTGCACACAGATACTTTACAGCAACACCCTGCAAAAAGTCACTGCACCAATCCGCCAAATAAAGACCTCATCGGCATCCGGGCATAAAGCGCACAAAAAATGCAAACCCGCACCTGGTAATACAAACAGCAAAACCTCTGCCCTTAAATAACAAAGCGGCTTTGCCAGCAGTCTCAGTGGCACCCGTTGTTCAGTGCTGTGTTCAACCCGGGCAGGGTCTCGCGGATCATGGGCAACCTCTGCCTTGGAGCGAGCCAAGCCCAGGCGCTGGTCGCACTCTCTCAGGGGTAGCAGGCCGGCATTGGAGGTCAAATTACCACCAGTGGAATCTACGATGATTTAGCGGCGGGAAAGGGATGAAACACTGAGTTCAAGCTGGCAGCCTTTTGGCACGGCGGAATTTCTTATTCAACGGTGTTAAACACCCGCAATGATAAGACTTTCCGCCGTTTTGACTCTGAAGTCGTGCAAACTCCGGGTTCGATAAATGGGGCCACTATGGACAGGTAACACCCACTCTATTGAAGCTGGCAGTAACGTCTGCCGTATTGTATCCCAAGTCCCCTGCCGCAGAGATTACGCCACAGGCACCCTGGTTATATCCGGTGACTGGGCTCCAATACATCTGGTTGGCAAGGACAAAGGCATCAAACGCTGTGCGAGTATTCCAGCCAGGCGTGTTGGCCAGCAGGTAAAAAGCCCGGTTGAAGACACCGGAGCTGTTGTGCACACTCATGCCACTTCGATAGTTACTGGCATGATCGATAGAGTAGCCATCGGCAGTGGGGTTTTGAAAGTAACGCAGGGCGCCACTGCCTTTTTTAATCTGCTCGCCAGCCAGCCAGTCATTGCTGCCTGTTAAGAAATACTCTGCAGCCTCGCCGGCAATATCAGAGAAAGATTCGTTGATCCCCCCCGGCTGGTCATGATAGATGAGGTTTGAATTTTTCTCGGTAAAGCCATGGCTGGCTTCATGGGCAATAACATCCAGGCTGACCAGTGGGTAGTAGGTGGTAAGACCGTCGCCAAAGGTCATCTGCCTGCCATCCCAGAAGGCGCCCTCATAGTTTTTGCTGAAGTGTACCCGCAGGCGCAACTTCTGGCTCAGCGGTGAAGTATCATACCAGTCGTCAAACATATCGAAGACAACATTGCCAAAGAAATGGGCATCATTCAGCGGAGAATAGGCGCCGTTGATTTGCTTGAAGGTATTGCGGGCTGGATGTGTGGTGAAGCACTTGGGAAAGTCGAAAACGTTGCCGTCACTAGTGGAGTGATTCATGTTTACAGTTTCAACATTCACCGTATCCATGCGGCAGTTGCTGGTTACTTCCATCGCAGGGAAATCGATACCATATTCATAGCGCCCGGTCTTTTCATTGCCGCCGGGGCCGAAGCCATCCCGGAAAGCCAGACCGTCCCAGTGCTTGATCACTTCACCGGTCATGGCGTCGATAAAGTAGAACGGACGGGTTGGCGCTTCTCCGTACTCCACCCAGTTCACCAGATAAGCCAAGCGCGCTTCATCCTGCTCATTGATGTAGACATACAGCGCTTGTTCCTGGTTCTGTGCGCCGAGCTTGATGGCAGGAAGTGAGCGTGCGCCCTGGATCATCCCTTGCTGGGCTCGCATGGCTACCTGATGGCTCATAGCACGCCTAACAGCATTGCTGGCATTGATGCCTGCGCGTACATTGGGGACTTCGAGCTCAAGCCCGGTGAGAACATGGTTATGGACTTCAGTCATCAGGCCCTGGCTAGAGCTGGTTATCGTCTGGCCCCAAACAGCAATACCCCTGTGGGTCTGTTGGTAGCGGGCGACGGTTGTGCCATTTCCGAGAGTGCGCTCATGCACTTTCACAAGCGCCATATCAGGCCCTGCAACCGCTGTCAGAGCCTGTGGTAGGAGCATATCCGGGATGACGGGGATACGATCAGCAGCCTGGGCACTCATTGCCATGGCTAAAGTACAGGTAATGCCTATTAGATGCTTCATTGCTAATTTTCCCTTTATGACTTTTTATATAAATCCCTAGATTCAACTTGTGAGTGCATAGCTTAATACTGCTCGAAAAGGCGGCAGTTGCCCGCAGGCTGCGCGCTTTTTCTCCCACAAGAGATATGCCATGAGACACTGCAAGCAGCTGAACTATAAACAAAGATGCCAGATTGAGGCACTCAAGAAAAGCGGTTTTATACAAACAGGGATTACGGAGCTTGTAGGCGTGAACCAGACAACGATATCGAGAAAAGTATGAATACGGCAATCCGCAATCACCCGCGCAGCGGGTAGTATGTCGTTCAGGCTTGATCCTACAGTTACCGATTGTTGGGCCATGCCCAGCCAGGTAAAAATGCCATTGATGCACTCTGCACGCTTGTGCCAGTGAATACACAGGGGTTGCCCCTCTCGCATTTGAGTGATCCGCGAATAATAGTATTATCCTTGTCTGGCCTCGCAGTGGATGATACCCGCAAGGCTCCCAGTACGAAAAATCACACCCCCTAAGCCACCTGATGCTTTTTGAAGTTCTCCGCCTGCTCCAAAATATCCTTGAAAACCTCATCATTGGCGATAGGCGGGTAGCCAAACTCGGCCAACAACAGAATAAGCTTTACTTGTAGTTTGGCCTTAATATCCTCCCGCCGGTTCCAATCTGGAAATCTGGCAACGCTTTCGACTTCCTGTTTGGCCCGCTTGGCAAGCTCGATCATCCTGTCCTTTGGATAGGAGAAATCGTACTTGATCGAGAGCGATTTCAGGATATCGAAAAACGCTTTTTCCTCATAATCAATCCCCATATCCGCAAAGGAGGTCATTTCGGTTTTCAGATCCCGGTAGAGATCGATAATCTCGTTGGAGAAGTCCTCCAGTACACTGCTGACCAGTACATCCTCTTCCTTACGCTCATTGTACTTTTCTACCAGCGCCTTGAATTTCTTGGAAAAGTCGACGCTTTGCATCTTATTGGTTTTGGCCACCTCGCCGATGGCTTTTTCCAACAATTTCTGTAACAGCTTGATCTTGGTATTTGGCAGTTTGATTTTGTCGATTTTGGCCAGATAGTCCTCATCGAAAATATCGATGGGGCCACCGCCCTTTTCCTCTCCGAGCTTAAAGATCTCCTCGACCCCATCGCTGCGAATCGCTTCGGCGATCATCTCGCGCACTTTGACATTCATCTGTGCGGTATCTGGGGCATCGCCACGGGTGAGTTTGAAAATAATCGAGCGGATAGCCATATAGAAGTGAATCTGGTCCCGCTCGGTTTGCGTAATTTCCTCGTTGCCACAGCAGATGTCATAGGCCGCCTTTAAGCGCTTGGCGATATCCATAAAGCGCTTTTGGGTCTTCTCGGTTTGCAGGGCATACTCGGCCGCTTCATTGAGGCAGTTGAGCTGGCTGACCGGGTCGCCGCTAAAGTAGCCGCTGCTGTCGAAGTGGTGAAAAGCGCGATTGAGCAAATCCAGATGATTGCGCACCTCGACAATAGAAGCCGCGATATCTTCAAAGTTGTCCGCATTGCTGCCGCCGAAGGTTTTTAGCGCTTTATTCATATTGGTTTTGATACCAATATAATCCACCACCAACCCTTTGCTCTTGCCCTCAAATTTGCGGTTGACCCGTGAAATCGTCTGGATCAGGTTGTGCTTGGATACCGGCTTATCGAGATACAAGGTATCGAGAAACGGCACATCAAAGCCGGTGAGCCACATATCCACCACAATGGCGATTTTGAAGTTGGATTTGGCCTGCTTGAATTGGCGGTCCAGTTCTTTGCGGTCTTCCTTGGTGCCGAGTTTGTCCCACAGCACCTTGTCATCGTCGTTGTTGCGGGTCATCACCATACGGACCCGCTCGGAGGGTTTTAGCTCTTTGCGCTCTTTCTCGGTTAACGGCTCACCCTCGGCACAGGCCAGTACCTCAAACCACTCGGGGCGCAGGGCTTCCAGCGCTTGATAGAACTGATAGGCAATCGAGCGTGCGCTGCTCACAAACATCGCCTTGCCGGCGACGGTAGAGCCCTCTGCCAAGCGGTTTTCGTAGTGGGCGACAAAGTCCTTGGCCAGGGCGCGGATACGATTCTCGTCCCCCAGTATGGCGTTCATACTGGCCATGGCTTTTTTGCTTTCGTCTATTTGATATTCGTTAGCGCCGTCTTTCTCACACTCCGCGTAGTAGTTCTCAATTTCCTTGAGTTTGTCGTTGTCCAGAATCACCTTCGCCGCACGGCCCTCATACACAATGCGCACGGTGATTTCATCTTTCACCGACTCATTCATGGTGTAGCGATCCACCGTGGGACCGAAGACATCCAGGGTGGCATCAATGGGAGTTCCGGTAAAACCGACATAAGTGGCGTTGGGCAGTGAATCGTGCAGGTGCTTGGCAAAACCGTAAGTTTTCTTGACCCCCTTATTAATCCCGGTCTCTACCACCGTGATTTTTTGATCCAGGTTAATCTGGCTGCGATGGGCTTCATCACTAATGCAAATTACATTGCAGCGCTCAGTCAGCCGCTCAATATCTTCGGTAAATTTATGGATGGTGGTCAAAAAGACACCACCGCTCTGGCGACCCTGCAATTTTTCACGCAGATCCGCGCGGGAAGTTACGCTCTCTACGATCTGGTCACCAATATAAATTTTGGCGTTGGTGAATTGCTGCGACAGCTGGTCATCCAGGTCTGTGCGATCGGTGATCAGCACAATGGTGGGGCTTTCGAAGGCGGCGCTTTTCATCAGCAGGCGGGTTAGGAACTGCATGGTAAAGCTTTTACCGCAGCCGGTGGCACCAAAGTAGGTACCGCCCTTACCATCGCCGCTGTAGCCCCCTTTGCCATCGGGCCTTTTCAGGTGTGTATAAATATTCTGGTAGAGCTTGGTGGCCGCGTAGTACTGGGGATAGCGGCAGACGATTTTGATTTCCTGATGGGTTTTATCGGGGAAAAAGATAAAGTGGCGCAGTACCTCGCGCAGGCGGCGCTGGTCGAACAGCCCCTGCAATAAAGTGGTGAGGGAATCCAAACCCTCTTTACTGAGGGTTTCCTCACCAGTGATTTTTCGCCAACCGTAGTAGAACTCATAGGGCGCAAACAGGGTGCCCATTTTATTATTGACACCGTCACTAATCACACACAGGGCGTTATACACAAACAGCTGCGGAATATCCCGGCGGTAGCGGGTGCAGATTTGGGTATAGGCATGGTGGATGGTGGTCTCAGGCCGGATGGCACTTTTAAATTCAAACAGCACCAGGGGCAAGCCATTAATATACAAAATGCCATCGGGGATACGCCGCTCGCCACCGCTGGCCGAGGCCACACCCTCGATTTCCAGCTGGTTAACGATTTTATAACTATTGGTTGCACCTGTTCTATAACCCGCTTCCCCCTCTTTGATAGGCTTAGTTGGTAGTGACTCTACCTCACCCTCAGTGGGGATGCGCATCTCGGTCAGGTCGCTGTAATCAATCAGCTGGATATAGAGATCTTTTTGCGTGTGATCTTCCCGCTTAAACAAGAAGCCATCGCTGAGCCATTTGCAGAACTTTTTATTGCTGTCATACAAATCGCTGGGGGAGAGCAGCTCCAACTGGAGAATAATGCTCTCCACCTCGCTTGCCGTAATCCCCTCTGCCGCATACTGCCTGCTCAGAAAACTGCGCAGATCTTCCTTGATCAAGACTTCCGTCGCCCCTCGGGGCCCATCAGCGCTCTGGGAGAGCGCCTCCCCGGTAATATGGGGATAACCCTGCTGCCCCAGTAGCTGGATTATGGCGTTTTCTAACTGGGCTTCGGTAAACTTCATTGAAAATCCTTTTTCACTCTGGCTTTAGGCTACTGCATCACTCACTTCTTTTTGTACATCTGGAATACGTAACTCTCCCGAGATTAATTTTGGAAGAAGTACATCTCTAACTTGAGATAAAGTGTCAATTTCATGATTATTCACTCTTATTCTTTCAAATTTTTCGCCAGAAATTTTCTGAAACTCTGCAAGTATTAAATCATTAGGTACTAGACAAACCTGATTAGTTACTACATCTGGTCTAATCGCTGGATATGCAGCCCCATCAGCAATTCGAGCAAACTCATCAACGACCTCATCTCTCGTAAGGTGGAGATACAAATAAGCTCTCAAGTTTTTATGATTTGGCTTCATAACTGCAAAGCCTGTACTACCAGTAAGTCCTGGTCGATCAACATAGGCAAATGATCTATTAGCAGGTCGGACAAGCCCAATGATTGTATCGTGAAGCTCTAATATGCGCTTAGCTCGACTAGGGGCTTCAGAAAAATCATACTTTTTGGATTCAGATATTTGTCCTTTCTTAGCATTTCCCAAATCAACGTAATCAACAGATTCTGGTGCATTCTTTTTTGACCATGATAAAGAATTTGTCGTTGATATAGATTTTGTTGTCTCGACCTTCCACCCCTTCGGCACCCACCCCAAAGCCTCGCTATGCTCAAATTCACAGGGAAAGTGCTGGCGAATAGCTTCCGGCAGGGGTTTATGACCCGGCTTGGCCAGTTGTTGCTGACGGCGTTGGGCGCGGGCTTGCAGGGCATCGGGAATGGGATTGCCTGCGGCGAGGGCGTTATCGATAACCGGGTCAAAATCCACAAACCAACTTTTAAACAGGGCCTGGGCCATTTGTTCTAGGGTTTGGTTGGTTTGGCGGTTGAGTTGGATTTTTCTGTCAAGGCCATCAAGTATATTTGCTATCTTGGTTTGAGTTTCTGAGTCAGGTAATGAGAACTCAAACTCTCTCATGGTTTTCAGAGATACATTTTTAATAGTTGTACCATTTGCAAAAGCATCTATATAATTCTGAAATCTATAATCTTGAAGAACATACCTAACAAATCGTTTATCAACATCTTTATCTACGTTGAAATAACAAGCGCTTTTGCCCAAAATTATTTTTTCATTGTTGTAATATGCAATATTTCCAATCGTTCCATTAATAGATACCAGTATAGTTTTATCGCCAAGCTCCTTTTTATATTTTTTAAATTCTATCGAATCTACTCTTTTGGTTTTCTCGTTAAAGATTATTATTCCGTTAGATAAATTATTTCCGTTTATGAAGTAATAGCCGCCATCCTCAGAGTAATTAGGAGTGCCGTGCAATCCGTCGCCGAGTTTTGATGTTATTTCTTTTAGTTTTACTTGTTGCCACTCACTCACCATAACCCAGCACCTCCAGATTCTGGCGAATAGCCTTATCCAACGCTTCAGCTTCACCCATCTGTCGATACAACGTCTGGCTTAACTCACGCATTTTCTCTTCAAAAGAAATACCATCTTCTTCCAGTTCGGCGGCCCCCACATAGCGCCCTGGGGTCAAGACATAGTCATTGGCTTTAATCTCTTCGAGGCTGGCGGCTTTGCAGTATCCGGCAACATCCTCATAGTCACCGTCTTTCTTCTCGCCGCGCCAGGCGTGGTAGGTCTGTGCAATTTTGGCGATATCGTCGCTGGTCAGCTCTTTGTGGATACGGCTGGCCATGGTGCCCATCTGGCGGGCGTCGATAAATAGGGTTTCGCCTTTGCGCGCCCGGTAGCCATGTACCTTGTCTTCCGCTTTATTTTTGGTAAGGAACCACAGGCACACGGGAATTTGTGTGGTGTAAAAAAGCTGCCCCGGCAGGGCGATCATGCAGTCCACATGGTCGTTATCGATAATCTCCTGGCGAATCGTCCCCTCACCACTGGTATTGGAACTCATAGAGCCGTTGGCCAACACAAAACCGGCGGTGCCGCTCTCGCTCAGCTTGCTTAACATATGCAAGATCCAGGCATAGTTGGCATTGCCAGTAGGCGGCACGGTATAGCCACCCCAGCGGGGATCATCGGTCAGTTCGTTATCCGCGCGCCACTGTTTCTGGTTAAACGGCGGGTTGGCCAGTATATAATCGGCCTTCAGGTCCGGGTGCTGGTCCTTAAAAAAAGTATCCCCAGCCACTTCCCCCAGGTTGCCACTAATACCGCGAATGGCCAGGTTCATTTTCGCCAGCTTATACGTGGTGCTGGTGTATTCCTGCCCGTAGATCGAAATATCTTTTTGGTTGCCGTTGTGGCTGTTCACAAACTTGATGGACTGCACAAACATTCCACCAGAGCCACAACAGGGATCGTAGATCTTGCCCTTGTAAGGTTCGAGCATTTCCGCCAGCAGTGCCACTACCGATTTGGGTGTATAGAACTCACCACCGCCCTTGCCTTCAGACGCGGCAAACTTACCCAGGAAGTATTCGTAAACCCGGCCCACCAGATCCTCTTCACTGATATGGCACTCGTTGGCGAGGGTCTCGATATTGTTGATGGTATCCAGCAGTGCCGCCAGCTTGCTGGCTTCCAGGCCCAGACGGGAGAAGTAGTTATCCGGCAGTGCGCCGGCCAGGGATTTATTGGCCTTTTCAATGGTGTGCAGGGCGGTATCGATTTTAAGGGCAATATCGTCCTGCTTGCTGTGCTTGATCATGTAATCCCAGCGCGCGGCTTCCTCCAGGTAGAAGACATTGCTCTGGGTGTAAAACGGCACTGTATCGACAAACGCCTCTTTGCCCTCCTCAATCAGCGCCTGGCGGTGGGCCTCAAACTTGTCGCTGATAAACTTGAGGAAGATCAGACTCAGGACGATATGTTTGTATTCGGAAGACTCTACCGAGCCACGCAGCTTGTTGGCGCTGTCCCAGAGGGACTCTTCAAAAGAGACGGTTTGCTTGGGTTTTGCGGACTTCTTGGCCATGTACCGGGTATTCCTTAGTGGTTCGCCTGCCCGGTGAAGATTTTTTGGGCAAGGCTGCAGGTGTTAGTGACCTAATTTTGCCCGATTCCGGGGGCTCTGTCGCCATGAACAAAAGTCAGTCTTTCCAGTGATTGAAGCACTCATCCAACGCCACACAGTATTGGCACCTTGGTACCCGATAACATACCAGTAGGCGGCGGTTTTTCAGGCTTGCCTCTTCCCTGATCAGTGCGGTTACTGTGTTCTTATGTACACAAATTTTCAGCGGTGCCACTTGGGTTTTTCGTCAGTGGGAGCATTATGGTTGGTAATCACTCACTATTATTGCAGGCCCTGCTCTGGCCAAGACATTCCAGCATCTGTTGTATTTGAATGCAGCCATCGGTTAGCTTACCGTGAGTGCGGGATCAGGGCTGCTTAGCTTTATAAAGGGCACACCTGTCACAGCTTGACCGCCAAGTAATTGAAATAATTAGACAATAGGGAAATCGAAGGATGACCAACGCATGGATGGTCCGCGCCGGGCGCGGCGGTATTTACAGTGAAGACTTCGAGGAAAAGGGCGTTGCCGCGTTTGGCTCATCGCAACTGGGGGATTTTACTCAGTACACAAGCACCGAGCGTTTGCGGGCGGAATACATCAAGGTTTATGGCAATGATAAGCCTGCGGCCACCGCCAATGTAGTGGCCATGATCCTGAAATTTCGTGATCAGATTGCCGCCGGCGATTATATTGTCAGCTACAACCCCGAGACCCGCAACTACCTGCTGGGGGTCGATCAAGGGGAATATCAGTATCAGCCGGGCACCGTCGGCGATTACCCCAATCTGCGCCGGGTGGAGTGGCTGGGCAAGGTCAGTCGCGACCAGTTGCCCCAGAAAGCGAAAAACTCCCTAGGCTCTACCCTCACCCTCTTCTCCCTAAACCAGGAGACGATTGAAGCCTTTTTAACCATCTTCGAAGGCCGCACGGTAACGCCATCAGAAGAGGAAGTGGCAGAAACCGAGACCACACAACTCAAAGACGAAACCGTGGCCCAGAGCCATGAATTGATCAAAGACAAGGTGGCCGCACTGCTGCCCGAGGATATGGAGGAACTGGTTGCAGCGATCTTGCGCGCCATGGGCTTTAACGCCAAAGTCTCCCCTAAGGGCCCGGATCGCGGTGTGGATGTGATCGCCTCACCGGATGGCCTGGGCCTGACCCAGCCGCGCATCAAGGCGGAAGTCAAGCATCGCGACGGCGCCATGGGCGCCCCCGCCATACGCGGCTTTATCGGCACCCTGCGGGAGGGGGATTCCGGCCTGTTTGTGAGCACCGGTGGCTTTAGCCGTGAGGCCCGCTACGAGGCCGACCGCTCCACTTTCACCCTCACGTTAGTCGACCTGGATGACCTAGCGGATTTGATTGTCAGCCACTACGATAACTTCGATCTGGAAGGCCGGGCACTGGTACCCCTGGTGCGGATTTATTGGCCAGTGGATTAACGTTACTTTTAGCTTGATTTTAAAAGAGGGCTAACTTTCAATAAAGCATCAAAAAGGGAAAGTGAATTAGCAGGCAGAGGGAAGCAATGGCTAAGCAATACGTCCACCAGTTTAGAACCCTGGAGGACCTTCGGGAAATCATTAAAACATTTCAGGGGTTCGTTGCCCGACCTACTGTGGGAACAAATCATCCTACCGTGTATGACCCGCAAACGGTACCTGCCGGGGAAAAGCTGGTACAGGGACTCAGAGTAAAAGATTGGTGCCTATCTCCCGACTTCCAATGGGTATTACCACACTCCCAGATGGGGCTATCCTTTTCTTCCAACTGGCAGCACCTAAAGGGCCTGCACAAAATGCTGCAAAAGCGTAATCCTGGTACGGCGGTACAGGTTTACTGGGTGTTGGAGGCGGCGGACATTCCGCCGGGTTTGGCCTTTGTGCCGGATAACAGGAAGAAAGGACATCACTTTCTGACGGTTACCGATAAAATGCTGGTACACCAGTTGGTAGAAAAATTATATTGGATCGCGGACCGGATGTCGGTCATTAAAGACGCGGGGTTCACACTATGATCGAGTATCGATATCCTGAAGAAAAAATCGTCGCGCAATATTTTGCCGAACTGCTGCAAGATACCAAGGCAACAGAGATTATCCAGCGTGGAACCGTCACCTCTGCAGAAGAGGCCACGCATCTGAGTCAATTCTTCTGGGCCATGATCGAAAAATCCACCCAAGCCGTGGAAATCCCCTGTGAAGGCAGCGCTGAATACTGGACTGAGAAGCTGTATAACACCCTTGGCGGTTACCTGGAAAACGCGGGCTATGGGCAGCAGTGGGAGGAGGAAATTGACAAGGCGTAAACGTCCAATACCCGGCTCTGCTTAGGCGCTTATCGGATGGGCTCCCTGCGCCCATTCACGCCAACAAGTGTATCTGGGGAAAATACTATTGTCGGCCTGCAAAGAAATCCAGTGTCAAAAACAGAGAATGCGTTCACTGGTAAGAACCGACTGATTCCTCAGCCATAATAACCGTTGTGATCTGCCCCGACCTCGCATCGATGTAGAGAATAAACACCGCACCTTCCCCATGGGCACCTCCGCTCAACGCAACTGTGACGGCAGGTAACTTGCACTTTCTAATAGGCCATTACGCTTTTTCCAAACGCAGGTATTAAACGCAGGCATTAGAAATATAGGCACCAAAATAATCTTATTGGATTGTAATCGGTTTTCTTTAGGGGTAAAGCGGCGTAAGATTCAAAGGCTTACTCGCCATTACGGGCCGTAATTGGGCAGGTTTCTGTAAATCAACAATAAAAAACCCAAACGGCCCAGGCAATGCCCAACAGATCCCTTCCTTTATCAGGAGAACGGTAGCGTGACCTAAGAATACGGAAAAGGCGCTGACCCAAGGTGCTAGCACACCAGGGGCCAGCTGACCAAATTGATAACCTCAATATCAAAATGGCTATATGCATAATACGCTAGAAACCCGTTTGTCTTCAATTAACTGGAGCACATTCAGGTGCCTGGAGCGATTCCCCAGGCTCTGGGAGCGTTGCGTCCGCCTGTTCTGCTGTTGCGTCTACCGTTCCCGCGCCCCGCCCCGTCTTGCCTTCCATCGTTACTTTCCAGGTATTCCCATCACGAAAAGTCATCCCGGGATTTGCAACCCGGAAGGAAAGGCTTATGTTGGTTGTAAAACGCCGGCCCGGCGAGAACCTCAGAATTGGGGCCAATGTCTCCGTCACCGTATTGGGTATTAGCGGTAACCAGGTCAGGGTGGGCATCAAGGCCCCCAAATCCCTGCCGGTGCACCGGGAAGAGGTGTATGTGCGTATCCAAAAGGAACGGGCGCTGGGCGATGGAAGTGGTTGAGCAGCGGGTTATACCCATAGCCCAGTTATTCAGCGGGCTATCAATCGCTTATCCTCCGTGCAGTCGGCTGCCCTTTTGCAAACAGATAGTGTCAGGATGGGTCCAATGGTCTGTTACTGAATAGGCTACCGCTACAAATAACAGCCTTATCGCCGCCTTCTTTGATAAACGACATCGGGGTACGGGAGAACGCATCCTTGCTCTCTGCGAAAAAACCGCTCGCAGACGCCTCTGTGTGATCAGACCAAGGCAACTGACGGTGCAGCCATTTGGATCAACACACAACCCCCCTTTGGCAAGGACGGGTGGCACGGAGGGCGCATCCGGTAGAAATGCTCGCCGTCGAGGGTAAGGGGAACGGGTAAGGATAAGGGTAAATAGGTACGCAAGGCCATAACCACACATTATTTTCTAAAATCCGGCCAGTGCCTCCAAAAAGCGCGTTGTTACTAGCGGATCAAGGGGAAAGAGTGCTCATCTCCCGGAATAAACGTTAAATCCTGCGCCCAAAGGGAACCCTTCCTCTTGAATACCGGTACCGGTTGGGGTAAGAGGGGTTGTCAATTTCACTTTATTCTCTTTATTGCCGCCACTGTACCGTATCACGGTAGGCGTCAGGTACTTCCTGTTGATTACAGGAGATTTGAGAATTACTTAGATAATAAAAGCTATTGATACCAACTCATGCAACAAAAACACATCATTCAATAGGCCCGCAATTAGCGATGCATACAGGAATTCCAACTCCGCTGTATTAAGGATACAGCCGTACCTTAGTCATATATAAGCGCGTGATCGCTAACAGCCGACGCGTTGCCTTAATGGATTGAGGAGAATTTTGATATGCGTATCAAACAATTGGTACTGTTACTTTTATGTACAGCATTTACCCCACTCACGTTTGCTCAACTGCTCGATAAAACATTGGTGAATCAAAACAACGCTATCAATGCGCCCGGTGGCACTATAGAAAAATCATTACTACAACAGATCGGAACCGGTCAAGGCGCCGACAACATCCCCGGCTCGTCAATCTATTTGATCAAGCGTGACCCCGCCCGTTCAATACGGCGGGGACGCCAGCTTTTCCAGCGTAAATTTTCCATGACCGAAGGCCTGGGGCCGCGGGTCAATGCATCATCCAGCGGCGATGTAACCGCAATGCGTGCGTTGGGTGCGGGCTTAACCGATAGTTGTGCCGCCTGCCATGGCAGACCCAGAGGCGCAGCCGGTTTTGGCGGTGATGTTGCAACCAGACCCGACAGCCGGGATGCACCCCACCTGTTTGGCCTGGGGCTTGTTGAACAACTCGGCGATGAAATGACATCTGAATTGCGTGCCACCAGGGCCAATGCAATAGATGAAGCCATGAACGGCATCCCCGGGCAGATTTTTATAGAGGAGGATTTTGAAGCGGGATCTGGAGAGTTTCAGTTTGTAGAAGACCCTTTCGGCACCAATCAACCCGCCTATAGCTCCGGACAACTGATCAGCGATAGTGGCGATATCCGTGCTGTGACCACTTTGGGTGGTATTGATAACCTGAGCATTACAGAAATGTCTGGGGGCTGGCAAACCAGTTTTACCCTGACCCAGGCTGCGGAGGTCACGTTTGATTTCGATTTTCGCGTTATCCAAACCTCGGAATATGAAAGCGACGAAATTTCCAGCGCAATTATTGCCATTGATGGACAGGAGACGGTACTTGCAACACTGAGGGGGAACGGGAACGGTGGCGGCGACATGAGTACCGGCATACAAACCACCACGCTGACCCGAAATCTGTCGGCGGGACACCACACGGTGGTATTGGGGGGGTTCAATAACAAAAAAACCGCCAATGATGAAATCACATTTATCAGCTATGGGCGCGCGACTGTCTCAATACCCGGCCAGGGTCCAGGTACTGTGATCAAAAACCTGCTGGCAAAAGGGGTCGGCTTCGGCACGATCACCGCTTTTTCTGATGGCAGCCTGGATACCAGCGATGTACAGGGGGTTAACGAAGATTTACGCATTCGGCCTTTCTTTGCCCAAGGTGGCACCGTCACTATTCGCGAGTTTGCCATCGGTGCCTTTAAGGATGAAATGGGCTTACAGGCCGTGGACCCCATCCTGTGTGCTGTTACTGATAGCAATAACCCTCAGGCATTGGTGAGCCCCGCGGGGTTCCACTTCGATCCCGATCAGGACACCTTTGAACGGCCACCAACATGCGGTATCAGCGACGATCCCGACGGTGATGGCAAAACCAATGAGATTGACGCTGCACTGATTGATCATTTGGAATTTTATTTACTGAATTACTTTAAGCCGGGTCAATACAGGCTTACCAGTCGGTCACAGTTTGGGTATGAATTAATGGAGACTATTGGTTGTACCGGTTGTCATGTGGAACAACTTACGATCAATGCCGATCGACGGGTCGCCGATGTGGAAACCCAGTACGACCCTTTCAACGCTGTCTTCAACGATTTATTTGCCACTGCCTCAACGCGTTTTATCGCGGTCGATGATGGGGATACCTATCCGTTGTTGCTACCCAAAGAGGAACCGTTTGTAGTCAAAAACTTCTTTTCGGATTTAAAACGCCATGACCTGGGGCCCGCCTTTCATGAGCGTGAGTACGACGGCACCCTGGTAACACACTTTATGACCGAGCCCCTATGGGGAGTTGGTTCGAGCAGTCCCTATGGACACGATGGACGCAGCATCAATCTCGACCAGGTTATCCGGCGCCACGGCGGTGAAGCGGCGCAATCCCGAAACGCCTACGTTGCGTTGAGTGATGATGAGCAGGCTCAGCTGAGAGAATTCCTGCAAACATTGGTCCTGTTTCCTCCCGACGATACGGCATCGAATCTAAACCCCGGAAACCCTGGCACCAACAACCCTCAAGATCCCGCTGAACACGGGTCTATTAACCTGGGAGCGCTGTTTCAAATCCCTGATGAGGGCAGTGAGTAATCACCATCGAGCTTTGGGATTCTGCGTTACCATGGGTGTATTTTTATAATTTACGGGCTCCTATCCTAGCGCGATATTTCCTGTTTCCCATCAACCCCCGCACAGGCGTGTGCGGGGATTACCCGCTCTCATAGACCAGTAAAGCAGGAGGGAAGCCATACCGCATTGCCGAAGGGTATAAAATAAAAAAACCGATGGGGTATTTGGTGAAGATTGGAGCAACGCGCAGTCAATGGTCGTGTTTGTCTGGCAAGCAATACCAGTAGCGCATTGGGGCGCATTCTTTGGCGGCTTTCAGGAAATCTTTAAGACAATCGGGCACCCTCTGACAAAAGGTAAGCCAGGCGCAGAGCAGCCGCCGGCTTGGGGGCCGTGGTCGAGGCGGCATCCATCTGTGTGAGCGATTTCACAAGACTATTCTGCAGGAGTTTTATCAGCCGTCACTACGACGCAAGATTTATGGCTCGTTGGAGGAGCTACAGATGGATCTGGACGAATGGCTCAATTATTACAATAATGAACGAACCCACCAAGGCAAGAAGTGCTGTGGCCGTACGCCTGCACAAACGCTTGAAGATGGCAAAAAGATCTGGATGGAAAAGTTCGTGAACTGAACCTGACCTGACAGACCACCGTCAGAAAAACCGGTAACTGTCAGATCAAGCCTAAACTACTACAGTTCAGTTGATATGGTTGTTAAATGGAACCTAAGACCCTTCGCATCGTCTTCGATCTGCGAAACCGAGAGAAGGGTCTCTATTTACCTTACTAAGTGATACTTTTTCCATTCTTACACTGACCGTAGGAGAGTAGGTAGGCAACGCGAAACGGTTTAGAGTTTGTGTTGATTTTCGCCTGGAGCTCGGGGTCATCGCAGAAAACCCACAATTCATCCACCCACTGTTTGCTGGGCTTGAGTATCATGACTTGAAAGCCGTATTCACTAACATCGTCGTCTTGTATCGGCGCTGGTACGTCAAGTGGATCCACCTGAAGAACCTGACCTCTGACATCGACCGTGTTGACGCTGCCCTCATATTTGGCACCAATTGATCCAGTAAACTCGACATACCCACCTTCACCCACGCCATTAAAAGTAATCGCTTCTCCTCCGGACGCGCCAGCTGTAATTTTGGCATAGACATCCCAGCCAAATTCGGTTCCCTTGGTCGTTTTGCCGGTGTAAGTTTTCACCTGTTCAGACGCTTCTGTCCATGCGATGTTGGCATTTTTGGGAGCCACCTGGTTAGGTCGGAGAACTTTTCCGACATAGTCACTTCCCCATGGTGCATATGGCCATTCATCCATACCCGGAGGTAGAATGCCAGCCATAGGCCCGCCTTTTTGGTTGGGGTCATACTCACCATCCGCGATCGCCTGATTTCGCGCGTCTATGCGCTCATTCAACTGATCTTCCAACTGTTTCATTGTTTCATTGATCGCGTTCTCGGTATACGAGGTTAAGTCACCAGGTGTCACATAATAACTCGTAAAGTCGAGATCGACCGCCTGTGTATAGCGCGGCACAATGGATACAATCGAAGGCGAGTTTGTGTCCAGCTTGCCATTATTATCAAGCATGTGAACGTCGTTTCGGACCATCACAGTGCCATAGCAAAATACCGTGCCGTCCGGAACCACTTTGCCCTCATAATCCGTCTGTGTTGTATGGATGATTTCATCCAGGGCTTGATTGCTCACCGCCTCTGACCATTTACCCGATAGACCAAAGCCGGCTTGAAGGTCAATATATGGACCGATACCCTTTGTCGTTTTAGCCAGAAAATGGACTCCCATCTCTCCCATCACCGCGTGCTGAACTTCTCGAGAGCTGGTTTTTTCACTGAGGTAATGAATGGAACCGTGAGAGCGACGTGCATAGTCGGCGTCAGGGGCATCCATAGTGTTGGACTGTGGAAATGGCATCGGGGAATCAAAGAGTGCGCGAACGACTAAAGAAGAAATATTGTATTGGCTTTTTCCATAGGTCCCTGTCGTATCTGAGATGTTATAGATTTCAGCAGCGTCCGTACGGCGAAGCGATCCATAGGTTGAGTACTTCCCCTTAATGTGATCATCGACCACGAAGATGTTCTCGTAGATGTCATAATAGTATTCGTCTTTATCTGAACTTTCTAATGCCGGACTATTTTCCGGTACACTCTGCCTCTTACCATCGACTTCTTTGTAGGGGCTGCCGACGATGAAGGAAGCCAAAGGCATCTTTTGAGAGGAATGAGGGTTATTCCATACCAATGTCTCAGGTGTCAAGGTGCCGACAATGTTACTGAGATCACTATTAGTTTCGGGATCATTCAGAATTAACTTGCGAAATACCACATCTTTATCATTGCTACGACAATAATAGAATCTGGGGTTTCCTATAGGGTCTACCGCTGCATAAACGCCTCGCAAGCCTCCGTCAAGGTCGATAACGGCAGAGTCACCATCAGAGAGCTCTTCACCCTTGTGCTCAAAAATAGTGATCCAAGCTACGTTGTCTTCATGCTGCCCGGTAGCGACATAGGTTTTCCCGAGACAAAGGAAACCACATGCAGTGACTTGACTGCCAAGCGTTGATTTCTGTTCATTTTCTCCCCCCGTCATCGTATAAGGGTTGCTCAAAGTTAGCTCTTGAGCACCATCGTTCAATTGCTGTTCGATGTCCACTTCGGAAAACCGCATGGTCTTGCCATCCTGCTCTTGCCAACCAATCAGTAAAGATTGATTCGGGAGCCTGGTGATGCAGCAGGATCGGAGCATGTCTGGGGTATCTTTCCCGTACTTAAACGATATGGGCTCGCACCACTCTCCTGTTCCTTGAAAACCATCGATAGCTTCAGCTTTTGATTTACGTGACAGCTTAAGAGTCTGATTGTCTGCATTGTCGATCCAAAGCAAATACAGATAAAGTTCCGACACAACGGCTGAGATCGCATGTCTCGTGTAAAAAGAGGTGCCCTTTGCGGTTTTGATTGTCTTGATTTGCCATTCTCTCGATTGAGTCAATGAGCCGAAATCACCGGACTTCAGGTCTACCAAAGCACCCTTGGATTCAGAGATGGCATGATTACCGTTCATGTTACCCAGATAGTAGAGGCTACCGTCAAATACCGCAGTTGCACCTGTGTTATTTGCGTTTGGTGTATCTGGGAGATGATATATAGAGGATTCCTGATATGACATTCTGTTTTCCTTTTTAGTCAGGTTGTGAATACAGCTGGGCGGACTCCCTGTCGATGTCGTTCAACGGGTCGCAGACATCGTTTTGCTAAATCCGGGTTTCGTCAAAGTTGGCATAGACACAGGCCCTGAAAGTTGGGGCCTGGCTTCTGGTTCAAATTCGATGGCTCAGAACTTTAACGCTTGTTCCTAAATGAGTCTTACGTTCAATTCTTAATGAATTGTTAATGTGTATGACTGGCTGCGTAAGGGGGTTTCTTACGCAGTGTTGTGAGGTGTTCAACGGTGTTTTCGCCGCAGGGTGCTTTTTCGCAGAGAGTGACTTAAGGCGGCAGGTGGGTCAGCCGGATGTGGACCGAGTCATCGGCGTTTTGGGGGGAGTGGTCTTGCAAGAGAGCGCGTTTTGCTATCAGCTATTTTCCAGCAAAGGCTCGCGGTTTGTTTCGACAATGCGGTAACCAACCCTGTGCACTGTGATAATCACCTGCTGCTCTTGTTTATGTTTCAGCTTGGTCCGCAAGCGGCTGATGATGACATCCAGACTGCGGGTCGAGCCAATTTCACCATCGGTCCGCAGGATGTTGAGCAGACGATCGCGCGGTACGACTTTACCGGATGCCCGGGTTAACGCCGCCAACACACGATACTCCCCGTCACTCAAGGCTACACTGGTTCCATCCGCGTAGCGGATAGATCGTGCCCCAAAATCCAGGCTGGCATGATTGAATTGGTAGTATCCGCTCTCTTCAGTCAAAAGCAGGCGATCTCTGCGTTTTAAAGCCTTGATCCGTGCTGACAGTTCCGGCAGCTCAAAGGGTTTCGGTAGATAATCGTCTGCCCCCATTTCCAAGCCAACCACACGGTCCACGGGGGCAGACTTTTTCGAGATCATGATGATACCAACCCTGGGATTGGACCGCCGGAACGTATCGATCAGTGCGAGTCCGTCGCAATCCGGTAGCAGAATATCCAACAATACGATGTCGGGCTTGCGCGAGAAAAAGATTTTCCGGGCTTCTTCACCAGTGCCCACGGCATCGACCTGATGTTCCTGGCTGTTGAGATACTCAACAATCAACGAGCGGTTCACCGGCTCATCCTCAACCAATAATATCCGCATGATCACGCTTCTCAATGTCGTCATTGGGGATATCGATCACATAATCCCGCAAACTTTGGATGGTAGTCTGGTATAGCTCCGAAAGCTCAACCGCAGCCTGTCGCGCTTGCGATTCACTCATGGTGGTGGCTTCAGCCTCAATTCGATCGCAAGCAAGATGCAGGGCTTTCAGCCCCAGCATGGCCGCCACGCCAGCGAGACGATGAGCGCTGTGCGTTATCGCCTTTGGCCTGTTTTGGCTCAGGGCTTCGACCAAAGCAACATGATAGGTGGCACTGTGTTGCTCAAACTCTTCCAATACCGCTCTAAAGGTCGACGGTGGCAGGGCGCGACAGTGGCCGTCAAGTTGGGCCTGATCGACCAAGGGTACTGCATCTGCCACGTTGAGTAGTTGTTCGCTCTGTGTAACAGCAACACAAGGTTCAGCCTCGGCCACCATGATATCCAGATCCACTAGGATCTCCAAGAGTTGTGTCAACTCGAAAGGTTTGGGCAGGAAAGCCTGGC
The DNA here is from genome assembly GCF_947489355.1 of uncultured Microbulbifer sp. Classification (GTDB taxonomy): domain Bacteria; phylum Pseudomonadota; class Gammaproteobacteria; order Pseudomonadales; family Cellvibrionaceae; genus Microbulbifer. Next base: position 74,110 of record NZ_CANLDD010000009.1, read on the forward strand.
AACCAGCCTGTAGACTCGCCTCTCGGTCGGCTGCAAAGCTGGAGGCACTGATCATAACAACGGGTGTCTGGAGTCCTCTCCCTCTCAAAATGGCCACCGTCTCCAAACCATCCAACCCGGGCATGCGCTGATCCATGATGATCAGATCCGGCGGATGATTGTCCACCCGCTCCAGGCAGCGCTCGCTGCTCTCAGCCTGATCCACCAGAATCCCCAATGGGCTGAGCAACTCTACCAATAAGGTGCGATTGGGTTTAACGTCGTCCACCACGAGGATTCTGGGGACCTTGCCGGTAGCGGGGGCAACCGAGGTAGAGCGGTTAATATTCTGGTGCTGTGCTTCCAGCTGGACGGGAATACTGAATCGGAAGGTACTCCCCTCGCCGACCCGGCTCTTCACATCGAGTGTTCCCCCCATTATCTCTACCAGCCGATGACTGATACTCAAGCCCAATCCCAAGCCCTCTTCCACCCCGCCTTGAGTGTGTACTTGATGGAATCGCTCGAAGATCCTCTCAGATTCATCGGCGGCAACCCCCGGCCCTGTATCGGTAACCGAAAGGGTAAGCAGGCCATCGCTATAGGTTACCTCCAGCGACACGCCGCCGTGGTCGGTGAACTTTATCGCATTTCCCAGCAGATTGATCAGCACCTGGCGCAGCAGGCGAATATCGCAAACGAGCGCTGCAGGCAGGGTGGTTGGTATCACCAGATTGAGGGAGAGCTTCTTGTTATCAGCGCGCAACTGAAACAGGCGGATTAAATCTGGAAACAGCTGCTTGGGCTCCCATGCCGTCAATTGCAGCTCCACGCGGCCGTTTTCGATGCGTACCAGGTCGAGAAGGTCATTGATCAGTACCAGCAGATGTTCCCCCCCCTCTTGAATCGCCTTGACATGGCGTTGGTAACGCGGTTGCAGATCGGGTGCGGCGGTCAACAATTGCGAAAAACCGAGAATGGCATTCAATGGAGTACGCAGTTCGTGACTTAGGTTGGCTAGGAAGACACTCTTAGCCTGGTTTGCCGCTTCAGCCGTCTCCCGTGCAGTTTGCAGCTGTTCTGCCCGCTGCCGGCTTTGCTCCAGGGTACGGCGCAAAGTGTCGATCATCTTCCATACGGTGTAGGCGGCGATGCCAGCGAGTATGCTTAGGTTATAGGCGCTCAGCACCCAGGTGCTCGGTTGCTGGATGAAAGTCTCAAAGTCGATGGGGAAGCTCCACCCCCAACCAACCACAGCGACGCCGACCGCCCCAATGGTCAGTGCTGTTAGCACAATGAGAAAAAGCCCCACCTGCACCGGCAACAACAACATGGCTATCATGGTGATCAGAATGAGTACACTTTTGGCGTCAGTTTGCGGGCCTGATAGAAAGAAGCCAATAGCTGAAGCTAACCACCACAGGCCCACGAAGAGGCTCGCCCGGGCAAGGTAAGGGATGCGTTTTCGATAGAAAATCAACAGTAAAAAGAAGCAGTATAAGACGAGCCTGACGGTGTTGTTGGGGGTCCACCCGACTTCATAGGTGCGGACGCTCATAATCACCATACCCGGAATGTAGCAGACAGCCATGACCAACATCAGTCGATCAAGCAGGTGCGTCCGAGTTTGGTTAAAGTTTTGTTGGAGAGTTATAGTGATGAAAGAGTGCCAGGTGTCCTGTAGAAACCGGGGAGTACGCTACTACAGAACCAACCTAATAGAAAGACTGAATGACTTGAGCCTTTTACACCGCTGTCGTATTGAGACTACTGTATTCTAATACGGCACTGCACCGCGTTAACACCAAAGAGTATCAAGACCAGCTACACCGGAAGGCCCAGCGCCAGAGTGAAGCTTATCGAGAATTTACCAGTCTAGAACCGGAACTATTCCCATCTCCATCATGGGCCTCTCGCGTAAACAAAAGGTCGTGCTGGAGCGGGACTTTGTGACCGAGTTACTGGAGATCGACGGCAAAAAATACCAGTATAAACAGGTGGAAGGTAGTTTTACCCAGCCCAACGGTGAGATCTGCCGCGCGATGATTCAGTGGGCCAAAAATGCCTGTGGCAATAGCGTTAGCGACCTACTGGAACTGTATTGTGGTAATGGCAACCTCAGCATTCCCTTGAGCGAAAATTTCCAGAAAGTATTGGCCACCGAAATATCTAAAGTCTCAGTGAATTCCGCCCAGGAAAATATTCGCATAAACAGTGTCCTCAACCTCAATATTGTGCGTTTATCAAGCGGAGAGTTTACACAGGCCATAGACAAGGTTCGCCCCTTTCGCCGTCTCGCAGATATCGATCTGGACAGCTATAACTTTAATACCGTACTGGTGGACCCTCCACGCGCTGGCCTGGATAAGGATACCTGTGCAATGGTGGCCCGTTTCCCACAAATCCTTTATATTTCCTGTAACCCGGAAACTCAACTGGAGAACCTAGAGCTGCTAAGCCAAACACACCGCATCAAGCGCTTTGCTCTGTTCGACCAATTCCCCTACACAGACCATACTGAAACCGACCTTCTACTGGTGCGCAAGTAGCCATCTCTTTCATTAAAATTCAGTCTTTACCTTCAGCTCTCGGCACACATGCTGCGGTCTGATAATCGGGCACCCTCTGACAAAAGGTAAGCCAGGCGCAGAGCAGTCGCCGGCTTGGGGGCCGTGGTTGAGGCGGCATCCATCTGTTCCAGCATCGACAAGACGTGCGTCTGGCCTAAGGCTCGGGCATCCTCACGCAGCCGATTCGAAATCCTGGCGCCACTCAGGCTGGCCAAAACCGCCTCAGCCATACGTTCGAAGAATAAGCTTAATGGGTGCATTGCCCCCAGCGTACTTACAGATCGGGGCACTGCGCGCGCCTTGAACCGTTCCATCACACCACGCAAACCGCTGAGTTCCGGAAGCCGCTCGAATTGTAGCGAGCGCCAGCCGCCGTCCTGGCCCGAAAGGTATAGCGCGATCACCCGCCCGCTGCCCCCGTTGCTCTGCGGGGAAAGCGCTACCAGCCCCGCAACAACCCGTCCCAATACCGAGGTGATGGCATCCATGCCAGAGGCTGTATCCGGGGGCAAATTCAATACAATTTCTTGCTCTTGTGCATCCTGCCAGGTCCAGACCAGGCGCTGCTGAAGCGGATCAAAGCTGGGCACTTCGACCGTGTGAGGCTTCAGGATTGTGAACATCTCCCCAACCCGCTGGCGCAAACCGCGCCCCAGGTCCTCGTCGATGCGCTCCGGTAATTGGTCCCAATCCCCGACCACGGCACCCGTTATTTCCAGCCGATCAAGGGAAACCGCCCCCGGCCCGAACACCGCCTGTTGGGTCAACCCAAAATTGCCGTCAGGGGCGCAGGCGGCGTCCTCCAACAGGATCTCTTTCCCGGCCATTCTTGCAGGTGAAGCCAGCGACCAGAGTGGCAAACCCCAAGCGTCTTGGGGCCGAAACCGCAAATCTACTCCGGCGCCCCGCGCCTCGACTGCGCGCTGTGTCCGCCCCGTTTCGAGATTTAGGAATACGTTTGTCAAACCTCGCGCACCGGAGGCTGTGCGCCAATGCTCGGCGCCAAGAAAGGCGAGCCGCCGCCTCCCCGAGGGCGAAAAGTGACGCGCCAAAACGCCAATCAATGCCGGGTCTGATGGAGTGATCCGCAACGCTTCGGTTAAGGCAAAGGTTCGCGCCATGGCGTAGAACAAATCCACCGGCTTTTCCTCGGCACGGCGCAACCGTTCGGGGTCCAATCGCTGCGACAGTGCGCGCAGCTCAGCCGACAAACGCGGCACAGCTTCTGCACGGGTAGAGATCGCCAGTGAGAACAATCGATCCCGCGCCAGCGCCACCGTGCCCGAAGACAGTGCCTGCGCTGCCTGGGCTAATGCCTGCACAGCGGCTTCCAACACCTCAACGCTGACGGCCTTAGCCTCATCAATCACCCGCTCCGGCAACGCCTGGCCCTTATTGCGCAGCAGTATGAGCGCCGCTGCCGCGATGGCGCGCTTTTTTCGCGCGGCATTCGGTCCTTTATAGAGGGCTTTGTTCAAGGCCAACCCGGCGGGAAAGGTGACAACCTCATTGGTTTCCACAAAACTGACCAGGGTACTGGACTCAGCAGCAATGCTGACAGGGGCATCGGTCATCGCCAGGGCGTGGGACCAGTCTTTACCGGCAAATTTTTCCACGCCTTCGAGGGTGAGGATCGCGGCTGGCGGGAGAAGCTCAGTTGGCGCTGCCGGTGCTGCTTCGCGGAGATGTAAAACCGCGGCGGCAATATGGCGGCACAATCCCACCGCAGGGCAAGCACAGCGCGCGGCAGCCAGTTCCTTGCCATCCAGCGTCAGCGTTACGCCATCCACATCAACGCTGGCGGTATTCCCGTCTAGCTGTTGAATGGGAACCTTGCCTGCGGCCACCTCCCTGCGGGCCCGGATCACCGCACCCTTGGACAAAACCGCCACAAGCGCCGCTTCGTCATAAGCGGCCACTAAATTCGCAAGCGCGCTCACTTCACCACCTCTGCCAGCCAGTCGGCGAAATTTTCCGGCGTCATAGCGCCAACCTGCATCCCCAGTGCCGCCAGTTGTTCAGCGATATGGCGGTTAAAATCCGCCCGCCCACTCTCATCCAGTGCCGCAATGCCCAACATCCGAACACGCGCCTCATTCAGTCGCGCAACACTGGCGAGCAAGGGCCTGGGCCCCGCACCTTCATAGAAATCCGACACCAGGGCCAGTATCGTGCGGCTCGGTTGCTCAAGCAAAGTTTCACAATAGCTGAGCGCTTTGCCGATATCGGTCCCCCCCCCAAGCTGCACCGATAGCAGCAGTGCAAGCGGGTCATCCAGCTGGTGCGTGACATCGACAACCGAGGTATCAAAAAGCACCATCTTGACCTTGATCCCCGGCAGGCCAGTCAAAACCGCGGCCATCAGGGCTGAGAAGATCAGGCTCTCTGTCATTGAGCCGGACTGGTCAACGCACAGCACAATGGTCCAATCCAGGTGCCGCTTTTGACGGCTCATAAACACCAGTTGGTCGGCGAGCAAGCGTTTGCGCTCGCCGTCCCAGGTCTCAAGATTGGCCCGCACCGTGGCGCGCGCATCGAAATTTGCCGAGGCCTGCATGGGCGAGCGCTGGTGCCTGTTACGCCGTCCACTCATCGCGCGCACCACCTTGGCCCGCAGCCGCTGCAAAATCTCGTCAATAATTTTTTTGGCCACACGCCGCAGCTCGGCCTGCATGGCGGGGTCGGCGCGGTCCTGGTAGGTTAACAGTGTGCGCAACAAGCTGGCGTCCGGCGCCAGATGCGCCCAAACCTGTGGGTCTTTGAGCAAATCCGCCAATTGATAGCGCTCTATTGCCTCAGTTTGCAGCACCTCAAACACCGTATTGGGAAATAAGTCTCTCACCTCCGCCAGCCAATCCAGCGCGTGCAGCTGCGTCGGTTCCAGCGAGCCTGCGCCGCCGCCCACGCTGGCGGGTTTGATACCGCGCTGCTGATATTCCCGCGAATAGAGGTAATCCAACGCGGCGTCCCGCCGCCTGTCCGCGCTGGAGAGACAGTCGCCAAACCGCTGCTGGGCGTATTTTCCCAGAAGCAACCGCCACTTCTCCTGTGGACTGCGCATCAGTTGCACTGCCAATGGGTGAGTCCATCGGCCTCCAGCAGAGCGCCCATGGCGCTGTCAATCATTAATGCACGGGTGGTCTCTGCTTCACTAAAACGACTTGTCGCGCCTGTCATACTGCCCGGCTGCACCCCCAATAGTGTCGCCAGTTCCTCTGCGAGACGGTCGGTTTCATGAGGATTCAGTTGTGTCAAACAGTGTCTGAGCGCGGGGAGTGCGGCAATAAAAGCCTCCTCGTCCAGGCTCGTAATCGCTGCATTTGCCGCCTCCAGTACCCGCTGGTTTTGCCAAAGCAACATCGGCGCGGTCATCAACAGGCCCCTCAACACCGCCACCCGCTCTTCAGCGGCGCCGCCAATCCCAAGCAGGGCGCCTTGCAACCGCGTTGCCAACACTTCCGGTGCGCGCAGACCCGCGCGCACCAGCAACCCCGCCACCGCCCCCGCAAGCATTGCCCGGCAGCCCTGTTGTTCTAAAAGCTGTGCCAAAGCATTGCTGAATCGATCCCCATCCAAGCGTTGGGCATGGGGCCCGCGCAGTACACTCGCGACAGTCTCAAGTGCCTTTATGCGCGCTGGCAGTGCCTCTTCCGGTGTCTGTGACAAATCATCCACCAGATACACTATGCGCTCAAACGCCGCACCCAGCAGCCCGGAAAGATCCGGCATCTCCTGGTCAAATAACGGGTCGCCGGGAATGCTAACCGCCTGCAGTTTAAAAAGGATCTGCACCAGCCCATCAAAGTCCGCCGAGACCGTGACGGCCTCCTGCAGTTCAGCCCTCAGGCCAACCAGTTCCGAGCCCAGCCCGGCACTCAGACCCAGTAATAACAATGCCAGATGCGCGCGCAGATCATTGCCCCGGCCAGCCTCATACAGGGCCGCGCGTCGCTCGGCCAAATGGTTTGCCGCCGCCTCAGGCACAGTCGCCCCAAGTCGTGCCGCGTCGATCAGCGCCCCTTCAACGAACGGTGACCAGCCCACGACCCACTCCTCAAACAACAGGTCGATGCGGTTACCTGTGACGAAATCAGGGCCGGTTTTCAGATCGGCAAAACCCGCGTTTAACAGCCCCATCTGGTGAAAGAACCGGGATGCCCTGCTGTGCGCCGCCTTGCGCCGGATATCCAGTTTTTTAGTCCGTTTCACGCTGTCCGATATATTCACCCGTGCGCCTTCGGCTCTCGCCCTGGCGTCTGCAACAATGGGGGGCTGGCCGGCCGATTTTGGCGCTTGTCCCAGCTTGGTGCCTCGAAGATAGTGATGAAGACGCTCCGAAAAGGGCTCTCCCGGACCGAATGCCGTTTTCACCAGCGCGCTGCGCATACCGTCGAACAGGTCCGGCAAAAGCACCGCGTGGCGGCCTTTTAAATGCGCCAGACCTTCAGCCATAGCGAGCATTTCAACCAACTGCGGCAGGGCTACCCGGCGTTTTTCCCGGGCCATCAAACCGGCAAACCCGGTGCCTACTTCCAGGGCATGGGCGGACCAATCCGGCGGGCCTCCCGCCGCGCAGGCCGCCTGCCACAAGCCCGCATACCAGCCCGGATAGCGCAACCCGGCGCTGTAGCCCGACAGGGCATCCAGGGCCTCCTCACCATAACTGATCAGATAGCTTTCCACCTCCGGTGCTTTGCAGGGGGTTTCCTCTCCCTTCTCTATCAAAGCCGGGGTGTGAAATCCGCCCGTCAACACCAGGATTCGCTTGCCCTCGGCCAGGGCGATATGGGCACGCATCTCGGCCTCGCGCGGCAGGGTGTCGTCGCTGTTGATAAGCTCCGGCGCTGTCGTTTTACGCAGGGCCAGGCAATAGGCGTAGACATCGGCGAAGAAGCCGCGCCAGTCGCGCTGCCCCAGACGCGTTTCAAACAGGTGGTCCCACAACTCAGCCCCATCGCGCAGGCCGAGCTTGGTGCAAGTGGCGCGAATAAATGTAGCGCTGTCAAAAGGCGCTTCTGACTGAAATACAGGCGCCTCTGCTTCCCCTTCAAGCCGGGTACCTGCGGGCAGGTCTATAAACCGTATCTCAGCCCCGATTTGTTTGGCATGGGTAATCGCCACAAACTCGGGGGAGTGCTCCGAGAATGGGAAATAACGCACCGCCCGCGCCTCTTGCCCGTTGCGAGCCCCCAGAGTGGCAATCGCGACCGGTGGTATCGTATCCGGGGCGGTTAAATGCGGTAGATGACAGGCCAGATCGCACGGGGCCTCAATCAGGATCACCTCGGGCCGGCAGTCGTCGAGCATGGCCCGCAACATCCAGGCGCACGCGGGCGAGTGGTGCCGGATAGGTGCAAAAAGACAGTTTCCACCGCGTGTGTCAAACAGTGCCGCCTCAGCCTCGGCGCGGGTAATGAGCGGAGTATCAACCACAGGTTTAATCACCTATTTCAATACGCGCCAGGGCTTGTTGGGCGGCATGAAAGAAATCCCTCCATACCGTGGATTTATTGGCTCTGTCGCGAGCCACTAAATCGATGTAACTGCGCAATTTACGCGCATCTTCCGCCACATCTTTGAATACAACGCCTGGCAACTGCCGGGCTATGTGCCCACCTGCCACCGTACCGCCATCCAGATAGGTGGCGTCCAGCGTGGCCGCATGGGCAAGGTTCACGATTTCAGCGGTGGACATCACCGCCTTGGGCGAAGCCACCATGGTGCCATCCTCCAGTCTGCCCAGACGCAGATCGCGAAAGACGGTCACCAGTAAGTCCAGCACGTCGCTGTCTGGCAGTGTGGCCTGGGGATGTTCAGCCATTCGTTCTTTGAGTTGCCGCGCCACCAGTGCCTTTTCATATCCGGCGTCGGCAATGGGGTGCACGGTCTCAAAATTGAATCGCCGTTTTAGAGCCGAGGACATATCGTGCACACCGCGATCCCGCAGATTCGCAGTGCCAATCACGTTGAAGCCGGGCTTTGCCCGCAGCTCGTATTCACTGCCCAACTCGGGCACGGTGATGGTCTTTTCCGACATCAGCGAAATCAGCACGTCCTGCACCTCGGGCGCGCAGCGGGTTAACTCCTCCACGCGCACAATATGGCCTGCCTGCATCGCCGACAGTACCGGCGAGGGCACCATCGCCCCGGGGCTCGGCCCCTCGGCCAGCAGCAGTGCGTAGTTCCAGCCATAGCGCAAATGATCCTCGATAATTCCGGCCGAGCCCTGGATCACCGCTGTTGAGCGCCCCGAAATCGCCGCTGCCAGCAGTTCCGACAGCAGCGATTTCGCCGTCCCCGGTTCCCCCACCAGCATCAGCCCCTGACGGCCCATCAGCGATACGATGCAGCGATCCACAAGGGCGTCATCGTTTACAAATTTGGCGTCGATACCCAGCGCCTTGTCGCCAATAATAAAACGGCGCACGGCGCGCGGCGTGCGCTGCCAACCGTCAGGCCGGGGCCCGCTATCGTCAGTGGCCAGCGCTGCCAGCTGATCGGCATACACGGTCTCTGCAGCCGGGCGCAGGACGGCTTTTGTGTGGTCACTCATGAATACAGGCCCTTTTGCTCCCATTCGGCATCAAAGGCCCCGTAGGCAGCAATCTCGTGTAGATCATTCCAAACTTCTGACAGTAGCAGTGGCGGTACCTGGCCCAGTTGCAGTGCAGAATTAGCGTAATTATCCCCGTCACGGATAAATTGCATATCGATAATCGCCACGGGGATATTTTCCTCGGGCATATAGCTGCCGGTGAAATGAAGCTGTGCGGTAATGCCCAGGTTGCGAAATGCCTTTTGGTAGGTGTCGAACGATGCCGCATCCTCAACCGGGCCGCGGTCATAGCCGAATTTTGTGGCCGCCGAGCGCAGACGCAGCGCTTCCATCAGCCAGCCTTTGCGGTCTGTCAGTTCGGTCTCGCTCTTTTGTGCTTCACTCAGCACCTGCAGCGAGCGCGATATCTGGGGAAATAAGGGGGTGATCTCAAAGTCCTCCAGATGCTGCGTCCAAGCAGCCCTTAACGGCTCGTCGATCAGGGCACTGTGCATCAGGTCCACTGTCACCACCCCCGTCAGGTCAGCATCTTCACCCTCAGCATCAAAAAAGTCCCCCTCGGGCGTCGGCCGGAAGCTGGTTTTCATCTCACCGGCTTCATCCAGCCCGCGCCAAATGGCCCGCTCGGTCAGGCGATTGAGGATGGGGTGGGTGTTCAGGTCATTGCGCCAGGCATCAATCGGCCAGTTGCGGCTTCCCAGCATCCCGTCATAAAGCCGCGCAGCTTGTTGGCTGGTCACGGTTTTGATGGTCTTTTTGGCCTGGCTAAGCATCTTCTTGGCCTCTTTGGTCTGGGTGTCCTTGCCTGCGGGCAGGCCCTTGACCTCGCGCCCATCGGGGTTGAAAACTTGCACTTTTAAACTGGAATCGAGTTGCGCGGTATAGCGCTTGCCACTGTCACCCACTGCCAAGGTCATGGTGCCGTCTTGTTCAAACCCGCCGGAGGGCACCGAGCGGTCGGCCAGCTCATCCTCACTCCAGCCGCGCGCCTCCGCCAGCTTAAGAACACAGTCCTGGGCAAATTCCTGAATACTGCGTTGCTTAAAGCGGGTTGAGACCGCCACCAGCAACTGCACCGCCTCAGGTGATCCGGATTTCAGCAGCACCTCCAGCAAAGCTTTGGCCTGGGATAGCCGCGCGCCGTGATCTTTAAGATAAGCCGCAATCATCGCCCCAAGTTTTACTGGCGGCGCGCGATGGGCCAGTGCCAGGATGCCTTTGCTGGCAGCGGCCTTGGAACCAACCTCGGTATCACAGGCGATCCAGTGGCTCAGCAACCATTCTGCAAACAACGCCACATCGCCCTGGTTCATCTGATCCAAATACAAATCAAACAGTGGGCTGCCTCCGGGGGCTTTCAGCTTAAGAGCCAGCCGCAACCACGCATCCATAAGCACCGGTGGCACCGGCTTGCCGTCCGCCCAGGTGAGCGCCGGCGCCTGGGATTGCACCAGCCAGTCCAATTTACCCAAGGGCAATTTGGCAACCAGCTTTTCGGCTTCGGCCAGCAGCGCTTCCCGCCCCAGATACGGTGCTGTGTCGCCTCCAAGCCGGGCAATGGCGGAAATCATTTCGGCGCGGGCAAAGTCAGACTTTTCAGTCTTCAGCCGCCTGGCCAACCCCGGCACAGCAGTTTTTGTGCCACGGTCAGCCAGGAACCGCGCGGCGTTGCCCCGAACTGTCTGGCGCTTGTCAACCAGCGTCGCAATCAGGGTTTCGTCCACGTCTGGCGCATCTTTAAGCAGCTCTTGGGCCATCTCACGCACAGAGCAGCTTTCGCCAATGGCGGCAGACAAAATATTTTGAAGTAAAGATTTCGGAAGTTTGGGAAGCTGTTTTAGAAGCGCCAAAGCCTTTTCATTTTGGTAGGCATTCGTATTCACCGGCGGTAAAAAGCTGGCGATCAACTCCAGATGCTCGGCAAATAACGGCCAGGCGCCGTGTATTCCAGCCGTTGATGTGGCCCAGGACAGGCCATAAGAAGTGTCCGCACAGTAACTCTCAATCAAACCTGCCGGCGACAATTCCACAATCTCGGCCCGGTGATTTTTGATAACAACATTCAACGCAGCGGCTTCTTTAACCAGGTGGCGGAGATCGAACACACCTTCTGCCATGGCTTCAGTAAGCCAGGCTGCCCGATCGCGATGCGGAGGCCAACCGGAGCCGTGAAAGACCGCAGTGAAATTCTGGTCATAAGCGAAGCATATTCTGAGCGCCCGCAGAGAGGGGATTCTGCCCAGTGCGGACTGCAGCCAATCGGCGAAAAGCCGCAGGTCCATAAAATGCGTCGGCAAATCCTGCGGGCTGTTCGGCCCATGGGGCTTGAGGGGGATCTTCCCTGTAAACAAATCAAACACGACCTGCGCCCGTTTCAGGTGAGTGGGCTTCTCTATCCAGGTCCTCTCGCCACGCTCCCGATACCGTTTCAACTTGGTGTCATAATCTTCCTGCTCACGCTGTTTCAGCTCTGCCAGATCCTCGGCCGTCAGCACTGGCGCACCATCATCTGTCAGTTCAAGCATAGGTGGAATGTCCACTCTGGTGCCATCGACAGCTAGATAAGCCCCTTTGTCCAAATCCAGATTTTCATGAGCCGGCGCAATCGCCACCATCTGGTCAATGAGCGCCAAAACACTTTGTGTTTTTTCCTCTTCTCGATGTTTTTTTAACACCGCAAGCGCACTTTCACCACCGAGGCTACCCAACACTTGCACCATCGTCTTGCGCACAGCAGCTTTACTGCTGGTCAACCCATCTGTGGCCATGCTCTGCACCAAATCCGGGTCATGCCTGGCCAAAGCCACCCGTGCTGCCTCGCGCAGCCTGGCTGAGCCCGCAGCCATTTGCCTAAAGAGAAAATCCAGATAGGCAGGATTGGTGGCCGACGTATAGTTGAGTAGCTTTGGCATAGCACTCACACGTTTGGAAGTGTCTATCAACATGAACCCTTCAATAACCCCGGCGGGATCACCTTCCATCAAATACTGCTCCAGTGATACACCTTGATATGTGAACTTTAGGTGACCAAAGGCAATGGCAACCACCAGGTGTGCCGGGCACCCGCCAAGCTGTTTTGTGGCCGCGATAAGGTCCTTGTGTGTGGTTGATTCAAACGTGTTGCTGTCTGGCTGAAAGTCTTGGTTAAACCGACCAATTATTTCCACAACCAGCGGGGGTATCTTTGCGTCCTCAAAGCCATAAACATAATATTTCCCCTTGGACTCACAGCCCCAATACAGGGCTTCAATATACCGTGCCAAACCCTCCGGATTACCAGGAAACTGAAACAAAAGAGTATTTTCTTGCTTGCTCCTGGCATAGCACGCACTGTAATCACCTGAAGACAGAGTCCGCACAATCTTATCAACCGCGGGTTCATTCGCCTGCAAGGTTGCCAGAACAGTCCGGCCCTCCCCTGTCTCGATATAGGTGGCCAGTTTACCCGACAAGCCCTTTTCAATTTGATCCAAATGGGAAAATATAGCGGCAAAGGGCGAGGAGTTACCTGTGTTTCGCCCAAGCAAACGCGACAATAGACTGGGGGAACCAGGTTTGTTCATGCTTCAATCTCCAATGTGATCTAGAAGTGTTGCGGTTTCGCCGTAACTGAAAAAAAGGTTATATCTGCATCCGAGTACCTAGGGGGTCAAGCCAATTTTTAGTGGTCTTAACTGTCCTGACGGCATCTGGATAGAGGCAAAAACAAGTTGGGGGATAAGGACTGACAAGTGATACCTTCGAATACATCGGTATTGCATTTCTGCCCCAGGTTGTTTGGGCATATTTTGACCTGATTGCTTAGATTCAGCCTGGGGGTGAACGGATTCACAGTGCCTATTATGCCCATAGTGGTGCGGGAAAATGCCGCTTGACAAGCGCTAATAACAGCGTGCAACAAAGCACTGTTTCGGTATCATATTCTTCGATGCACTGAGTCAAACTGATGCCCCTCTGAGGCTGTGCCCTGTTGCGGGCCATGGCAGATTACTTTATGGGTCCACCAAAACTGTATTTATATACAGATTTCTATCCCTTGGCAAGAAGGGTAACCAGATAGCAGCATATTTGAAGTGCGTTGAGGCTTGGCTATTTCGGAGTAATCCAGAATGGGTAAATGCCCACCCCCCTCAATCGCGCCCCATTCGCCAGGAAAAACGCCTGGTGCAGCAGCATGTTGTTAGTCAATGACGGAGGCTAGAAACCGTACCCGACACACAGCATACGGCGTATTCACTGGATTCAATTGTTTAACCACCCCGGCAATCCTGTAACTGAAGAGAGACCCTAAGGATTACAAACGATATGCCATGTTCCTGGAGCAGCCCTGAACAATTGATTTTCAGGCTAGAAAAGTAGCCAGAATTTTATCCAGTCTCAAAAAATAAACCAAGCCGGAATACCCTATTCTCCTAAACCACCAGGCACTGTCAAACTACAATTATTGTATATTTTAAAAAGCAGGGAGGAAGCCTAGACTCTTCCCAGGACCTATAAATAGGAATGCTAATGACGCGTGTACTGCGGCGTATGCAGGGCGGGCCGGTGTGCGCAAATGCTCTCGATAATGAAAATTGCCCGATGGGCCAGTCACCCTTTCACCTCATGTACACTCTATCGTAGTATCCTTTACATAATCTGAATTCAATACATTTTTATTCAGATCACATCGAGGCGGTCAAGCCCTCTCGGAAACTTTGTTAGAAGCGTAGAATGCGTTCCTGATTGAGTATGCATTTTCGGTATAGAAGGTCTTACGTCTTTGCCGATCATGGATCATACAGCAGCTTCCGGCAATCCTGGCATTTAAGCCCACTTTGCAAATGCCCTTTTGAGTCCCCTCCCCGGTAAGACCCCATTCGAGTGGCGCAACACCCATTTCCTGACCTGCTCCCCTGCCAATTCCCCCCTAAACTAGGGCATGGCAACTGAGAACGGGTTCATGGGTACAGCTGGAGGCGGAGAAAATCGCGATAACGGACAGGCGAAGCTGGGGAGGCACCTCACCTTACTAACGGCCCTACCGCCGGCATTGCTAACACTATTGCTTCTACTCTATATGCCGGATATCGCGGCTGGCCGGACAATCTCTTTCGGCTTTGTCTGGATAGCAGACCTGGGCATCGCTTTTCGCTTTTATATCGATGCCCTGAGCCTGCTTTTTGCCCTTCTGATCAGTGCAATTGGTGCCTTCGTGGCCATCTACGCGGTGGCGTTTTTACACGGACACCCACAATTGCGTCGTTTCTTTTTATATCTCTACCTATTCATTGTTGGGATGCTGGGCTTAGTGCTGGCTGGCGACCTTATTACTCTCTTTGTCTTTTGGGAAGTCACCTCTGTCGCCAGCTACCTGCTGATCGGTTTTAACCATACCAGTGCTGTTGCGCGCCGGTCAGCCTTGCAGGCATTACTGGTGACCACTTTGGGCGGGCTCTGCCTGTTGGTGGGATTGCTGCTGCTCGGCTCAGTGGCGGGTAGCTATGAAATGACGCAGGTATTGGCTTCTGGAGAAGCCGTCCGGGCCAGTCCGTTGTATTTCGCCATCCTGATACTCCTATTAATCGGCGCCTTCTCCAAATCCGCTCAGCTACCGTTCCACTTTTGGCTGCCCAATGCGATGGCGGCCCCTACACCGGTGAGTGCCTATCTGCACTCGGCCACCATGGTAAAGGCGGGCATATACCTTTTGGCGCGTATGCACCCGGTGATGGGGCAAACCGATATCTGGGAATGGACCTTAACCTGTACAGGGGCCGCTACAGCCACGGTGGCGGCGGTTGCTGCTTTGCGACAAACCGACCTAAAACTCGCCCTGGCCTACACCACTGTCATCGCCCTTGGTACCTTGACGATGTTTCTGGGCTCAGACGCCACCATAGTGATCGCCGCGGCGATCACTTTCCTATTTGTGCACTCCCTGTACAAAGCCGCCTTGTTTATGGTGGTGGGAATTATCGATAAACAGGCGGGTACGCGGGATATCAATAAACTGGGCGGTCTTGGCCAGTCGATGCAGATCACTTTTGTTATCGCCCTGGCAGCGGCCCTGTCGATGGCGGGTTTCCCCCCCTTTCTCGGATTTATCGGCAAGGAACTGAAATATGAAGGTGCCCTGGCCGTGGCATCCGAACCTGCACTGGTTGCCACGGCGGCAGTATTTGCCAATGCTGTCACGGTGACGGTTGCCGGTATGGTGGCTCTCAAACCTTTTTTAGGCCGACCGAATCATGTTTACCCCAATGTACAGGAGGCACCCGCCGGGTTGTGGATAAGCCCACTGATACTCGGTGGTTTAGGGCTGACCTTTGGTCTGGTCCCAGAACTGGTTAACGATGAGCTGATCACACCTGCAGTGACCGCAATTCTCGGCACTTCTGAAACCATCGAGTTGAAACTCTGGCATGGCCTCAATATTCCCCTGCTCCTGAGCATTCTGACCTTTGGACTGGGTATCGCCATGTATTTGGGGTTGTCCAGGCTGCGCGATTGGCTGAGTTGGGATTTCAGCCACGCGCCGACAAATGCCGATCAGCTTTGGGATAAATCCCTGGAAAAATTGCGGCTTATTGCCGCTCTACAAACCAATCTTTTACAAAATGGCGTTATGCGCCATTACCTGACTGTCATTTTTTTCACCATATCCCTCGTCCTCACTTATGCGCTCATACGCACCGGGCAGTATTCCCTGGTGTTCGAATGGCCACACCTGAACCTGAAGGAGTGGGCGGCCATACTGTTGACGGTGGGAGGCGCTTTGATGGCAGGGGCCGCACGCAAGCCACTGATTGCCATCTGCGCCCTTGGAGCCCTCGGTGTGGGCATTGCCCTGATTTATCTGTTTTTTGGTGCGCCGGATGTGGCCATTACCCAGCTGCTTGTGGAGACTTTATTTTTAGTATTGGTGGCGGCCATACTGCCGCGCCTGCCGGTGTTCAGTCCTGGGCGCAAAATTCGTTTTCGTTCGCGGGATGCAGCGCTGGGTGCCCTACTCGGCCTGCTGGTAACCCTCACTATCCTGGTGGTATTGCAAACACCCTTTGACAGCCCTGCCAGCAACTTTTTTAAAGAGGCTTCCGTGCCCCAGGCCCATGGCCGCAATATCGTAAACGTCATATTGGTGGATTTCCGTGCACTGGATACTTTCGGTGAAATTATTGTTGTATTCACCGCAGCTATAGCCGCAGTCACTTTGCTGGGTCATCGACTACGGCGAGGGAAGCAGTGAACTCCCTGGTACTTCAAAGCGCAACCCGGGTGCTAGTGGCCTTGCTTCTGGTATTTTCGGTATACATGCTGCTGCGGGGGCACAATCATCCCGGTGGCGGTTTTATCGCGGGACTCATCGCCGCATCGGCATTCGCACTCTTCGCCATGGCCTGGGGCATGGAGGCTGCACAAAGCGCATTGCGAATCCCTCCCGGTAACCTGGCGGCAACGGGTGTATTGATAGCAGCGTTTTCCGGTGTACTCGCCGTTTTTTTCGAAGGAGCTCCTTTTTCTGGCCAATGGTTACAATTGACAGGTCATAAAAATACTGGCGGTATCAGCATTAGCAATGTGCTGATTTTCGACATTGGTGTTTATCTGGTGGTGTTTGGCTCAGTACTGACACTGATTTTTGCTCTGGAAGAGGTCAAATGATGTGGAAGGCCCACTCGCAATTGTTGTTGGTATTCTGATAGCTACCGGGGTTTATCTGATGCTGGCGCGGGATTTACTGCACTACCTGTTTGGCCTGGTGATGATCAGCAATGCCGCCAATCTGGCCATTTTTATTACAGGCAGGTTGACCCGAGCTTCGCCGGCGCTGATTCCCGAGGGACTGGAGGTACCGCCTATGCCCGTGGCCAACCCCTTACCTCAAGCTTTGATCCTCACTGCGATTGTTATCGGATTCGGCCTGCTCGCCTTCACCCTGGCACTTATTGCACAGGCCTATAAAGTACTGGGAACGCTGGATGTGGACACCATGCGCATTGCAGAACCAAGGAAAATAAAAAGGAAAGCATCCCCTTGAGCTGGTTACTCGCTCTGCCTTTTTTAATACCCATAGGAACAGCGCTCGCCACTTTCTCTGCGCGCGCCCGACACCCTCTCTGCGGTGCACTGTCGGTACTGGGATGCACAATACTGCTCATTATCGCAGTCACAATTATTTTACTGGTGGAACAAAATGGGCCTATAGCAGCCCAGATGGGGGATTGGGAAGCGCCCTTCGGTATTACTTTGGTGGCAGACCGCCTGAGCGCCATCATGCTATTGATCAGTGCCATCGTAGGGCTCTGTGTCTCGTTGTTTGCACTTTCGGATATCGATAAAAACAGGGTAACGCTCGGATTTCATAGCTTTTTTCAGTTGCTGCTGGCAGGTGTTTGTGGCAGCTTTGTTACTGGTGACCTGTTTAATCTGTATGTCTGGTTCGAGGTGATGCTGATTGCCTCTTTCGCGTTACTGGTGCTGGGGGGGGAGCGCGTACAGCTGGATGGCGGCATCAAATATGTGGCGCTGAATCTGATCTCCACACTATTGATGCTGACTTCCATTGGCCTGATATACGGGCTGACCGGCACACTGAATATGGCGCAGCTACATATTTCACTCGCGGCTGTGAATAATCCGGTAGCCGTTTCAGCGCTGGCAGTTCTTTTTATTGCCGCTTTTGGTATCAAGGCGGCGATATTCCCATTGTTTTTCTGGTTGCCTGCATCCTACCATACCCCGCCTGTGGCCGTTACTGCGGTTTTTGCCGGGCTTCTCACCAAGGTCGGTGTCTATACATTGATTCGCACCTTTACCCTGATTTTTCCCAATGATCCGGGTTTTACCCACAATATTCTGCTCGGTACGGCACTGCTCACGATGCTCACCGGGGTATTGGGTGCCGCGGCGCAGTACGAATTCCGTAAAATTCTCGCTTTTCATATTATCAGTCAAATCGGTTTTCTGGTTTTGGGGCTGGCACTCAACTCCCCATTAGCCCTGGCGGGTTCGGTTTTTTATATCGTGCACAACATCGTCGCGAAGACGAATCTGTTTCTGATCAGCGGTACCGTTCAGCGCCTCAGTGGCAGTTTTGAATTGAGTGAGATCGGTGGGATCTACAAGGCCAGCCCATTACTATCCACCTTTTTCTTTATTGCTGCGTTCAGCCTCTCGGGCTTCCCGCCCCTATCCGGCTTCTGGGCCAAACTACTATTATTGAAGGCCAGTCTCGATCAGACCGCTTACCTGGTTGCTGCAGTGATTTTAATTACCGGGGTACTCACTCTGTATTCCATGAGTAAAATCTGGGCAGAGGCATTTTGGAAGCCTGACCCTACAGGGGATTGCAGCGATCTGTATACGCTATCCTTGCCAGAACGGCTACAGCGCTTATTGCCGGTGGCCTTTCTCGCGCTGGTTACTCTCGGCCTTGGCTTGCTGCCAGAGCCACTTATCAATTATGCGCTGGCGACTGCGAGTGAATTGCTTGAACCTAAGGATTACCTGGATGCAGTATTGAAGCCGGAATCCATCCAATCTATGGGAAACCGCTGAGTATGCGTATATTTCTACTGAATCTTTTACTCGCAATCAGCTGGGCTGCCCTTACCGGCAACGCGACCCTGGTTAATTTGTCATTTGGTTTTCTTCTCGGCTACCTGGCGCTGCGGATATCCCCAGAGCTGCCCGGAGGCAGTATATATTTTAAACGTCTACAAAACTTTTCCCGTCTCTGCATATTTTTTTTACAAGAGCTTGTCCTCTCAAGTCTGCGCGCTGCCTGGGAGGTTTTCTCGCCAATACTAAAAAGTCGTCCGATCATTGTACGAATTCCGCTGGAAATTCATGAACGCAACCAGATTTTTGTACTGATTAATTTAATTTCACTGACACCGGGCACTATGGTACTAGATATAGCTCCGGACAACTCAGCACTCATTGTGCACACCATGTTTGTGGATAATCCAGACCGTTTTCGCCAGGAAATTCGCCTCGGCTTTGAAAGACGTGTCAGGGAGGCCATCTCCTGATGCCGGTAACCACCGTCGACATTCACTCCTCAATTATAATGCTGGCGATCAACATATCTTCCCTGATGCTGTTATTGGCTCTGGTAATGTGTTTTCTGCGTATCGCCCTGGGGCCCACACTGGCAGATCGGGTTGTTGCCCTGGATGTCCTCAATATTCTCGCTGTGGCTTATTGTGCACTTTTGGCCATCGCCTCGGGACAACCCGTATACCTGGACGCGGCCATTGCGCTGGCCCTGGTGGCTTTTTTGGTCAGTGTGGCCTTTGCCCGATTTATCGAAAAAAGCGGCAAAAAGCTCTAACCTAAAGAGGAAGGAGGTAAAAGTGGTTTTAGATGAATTATTTATCGCAGCGCTGATATTAATAGGCAGTTTCTTTGGATTCAGTGCTGCCCTGGGCCTGTTGCGTATGCCGGATTTCTATACCCGCATGAGCACCTCCGGTAAAGCCGCTACCCTCTGCTGCGGCTTACTCCTGGCTGGGGTTGCCACTCTGTTTCAGGACGCCCAGGTAACAGCGCGCGCTGTGGCAGCCATCTTATTTTTACTGCTTACGGTTCCCATAGGGGTACATATGATCGCCCGCGCAGCTTTCCGAGTTGGCACTCCCATGTGGCGCGGTAGTTTTGTCAAACCTCGATTTAAAAACCCAAAAAAAGAACTACAGTAACCGCACCGATATTTCAACAAAAGCAATCGAATGCATTA
This sequence comes from uncultured Microbulbifer sp., assembly GCF_947489355.1. Classification (GTDB taxonomy): domain Bacteria; phylum Pseudomonadota; class Gammaproteobacteria; order Pseudomonadales; family Cellvibrionaceae; genus Microbulbifer. The sequence continues at coordinate 93,938 of NZ_CANLDD010000009.1, forward strand.
TGAGACATCCAGTTTCATTCTGGATTAACAATACACCGAGAACCACCCCCATGGGTGAATAAATATCACCAAATATTTTTATGACACCATTGGGTTTCCAGCCCTTCAGTAAATACTGCACTGCGGATGCGTTAAAAACCGCTTTCACATTTCCAGAATACTACTACCGGGTCGAAAGGAAAGAATACCCCTCTCCCAGGACACGCCGTGAATACAACCTTGTACGCTCGCAATCGGCATCCATGCCTCATACGATCCTGGCAGAGGGGTATTCTTCCCTCCTGCTTTACTAGTCAGGGACAAGAACTGAGGCACCTGTAGTTTTACGGGCTTCAAGGTCAGCATGGGCTTTTACAGCCTCTTTTAGGGGATAGCGCTGATTGATCTGGACTTTGACAATACCATTGGCTACAGCCGTAAATAAATCCTCCACCGTCTTTTCAAGTTCCCAACGTTCTGCTGTGTAATCAAACAAGGTGGGTCGGGTCGCAAACAGGGACCCCTTCTGAGATAACAGACTCATGCTGAAATCTGCAATAGGTCCCGAAGACTGGCCAAATGAACACCATAAACCGCGCGGGCGAATACAATCGAGCGATGCCGGAAATGTATCCTTACCGACACTATCATACACAACATCACAGCCACGCCCATGGGTAATTTCACAAACCCGCGCAACCCAGTCCTCCTCCCGGTAGTTAATCACATACTCATAGCCATTGGCGCGTGCCAGATCCATTTTTTCTGTGGAGCCTACGGTTCCGATTACCCTGGCCCCCAGAGCCCTGGCCCATTGCCCAACAATCAGCCCAACCCCGCCCGCCGCTGCATGGCACAGCAATGTCGTCTCTGCAGTGACCTTATAGGTTTCACGCAGCAGATATCTTGCAGTCATACCTTTCAGCATTAAGGCTGCGGCCTGCTCATCGCTTACACTTTCAGGGATTCTAACAAGCACACTGGCAGGAATATTGCGCTCCTCGCTGTATGCCCCCAAAGAGCCAGCGTAAGCCACGCGGTCTCCCACAGAAAAATTACTGACTGCCTCACCCAGTGCGATTATGACACCCGCGCCCTCACTGCCGGGAATAAAGGGCAAACCCTCTGGTGCGGGATAGAGACCGGATCGATAGTAAGTGTCAATGAAATTAATACCGATCGCATTGTGACGTATCCGTACTTCGTGCACTTGCAGCTCTGGCAGGTCGATATCCACGGGTGTAAGAACGGATGGTTTACCCGTTTTTTCAACCTGAATTGCATGAACCATTGACCCTCTCCCAATAGACAACTGTGGATAGTGTTTATTGACGAAACCCTATCTGTTAGGTACAAACTGGAGTGTAAAACACTCTGTGTGATTGATTGGCACTCAGTAATAGATTAGCCTGCCGGCTAATCCAAAAAATTTTCATTATTATCAATCATCCCAGGTTTACTGCCGTCATTGATGATAACGCCTTCCCCGATCGATACGCTCAAACCGACAAGATTCACTACCAGGCATTAATCTATTCCCGCAAATAAAGAACAGCTATTAGAAAATAGACCCTGATTGATCTATTCAAGTTTAAAGAAAACGATACAACGTTGGCTTTGCCATCCGTAACCGGGTTTCAATGTTGCGAAAGCCGACAATCTTGAGATTATTGGTCCGAAATCTGGCACCACACCAATTGACTGATGCCCCAAACGGCTTTCGCCAACGTGCGCTATGCAGCTCGGGGGCAACCCCCCGAGTTTTTCGCTATGCGGTTAACTGTTTGACGATGTCATCGTTATTGCAAACAGGCTGCTCCAATTGTCCGAATAGGATAATTCGATACGAAGGCACCTAATTCAAATTTTTACTTATGGCTATCATTTTTCACTTGAGGCTGCCCCCCGAATCCCTAACCACGCTTCACACAGCGCCATTCGACTCAGACCCTACAATCGCCTTCATCGCAGTAAGTAAGTTCCAGTCAAGCCTGCCCCATCTCTGATGTGATTTATAGCTGGCGAACGCAGACGGAAAATCAACCTGCCAGCTGAGTATATTCATCCCACAACATACACCGGCTTTCACCTACGGCAGGATGATAACAGCTGTAGTCACAAAACATTTCCAACGCAGGCAAGCCGGTCGCTTCCAGAAATTGCCATACCATGCCCTGTCCCATTTTGAGAAAACCCTGAAAGGTCTGCCGCTTTAATTGGAAAACGTCTTCCATCATTTGCAGGTCGCCCTCCGATATATTGCTGGCTCGTTCAATACTTTGCCAGTCATCATTCGGGTCGACGGCACATAGATCGCCCCAGGGCTTATCGGAAAACAATAACGTATACTTGTTACCATTCGTGTTGAAGGAGATCCACCAGAGATCCGAGTGTTCGTGAATCATCAGGTCAATCGAATGCGTAATATTTTCCAGCAAACCGGTATCGCATGCCTTTTTGGTAACAAGAATCAGCCATCTTTGCTGGTGGGGCAAATCTTGCCATCGATTAACGATATCATCACTTTTTGCCAATGGGTGGGCGGGGTCGGATAGCAGGATGCTGGTCGCTCCCAGCTTGTCAAGTTCGGCGCGCAACGCACCAATGTTGTCTGTATGTATAGCGGTGTAAACGGTGTATTCGGACATAAGAATTAACGGCTTTTGTTGGTGACGAGAAAAGTACTTTTCGGAAGCCTTGGAATCTTTGGCCTTCACCTTTTTATTTTAAAATGCTTCCCTGGAAAATACCAACTTAGGGCTCCAAAGATTTTCCAGCAGAAGATTGCCATTTGTTTTACTCAATAACTAAAATTGATCAAGATGCCTCTTCTTGAAGTTTGTATTCTGTTAGCCAATTTTCTGGAGATTGGTTATGATCGGCCCTCTTGCTAATCAGAAAAAGCCTATCGCGCAGAAATTCTGGGCTCCGGGCTTAAGAAGTTGCTGATTCAATTATCTGCTTCAGTGTGCGCCTTACTACCGGGTGGGAAGGAAAGAATACCCCTCTCCCAGGACACGCTGTGAATACATCCTTGTACGCTCGTAATCGGCATCCATGCCTCATACGATCCTGGCAGAGGGGTATTCTTCCCTCCTGCTTTACTAGTAACTCCTATACGATCAAAGTGAACCAAACCTTTAAACAGAAACTCTTGCCACTTTTCTTCACATTCTTCATTCACTTTGCACCAATTGTCGATACTTTAATTCGTGTGAACAGACCCTAGCAGGCCACTTGAAAGTTGGCGGTTATCGCAGCTACCCGGTCACTCCCCCAAGACTCTGTGATCACCATACGAGTGCAGTTTGCGAAAGCACCTGACAGGCAAAATTTCTTCACTGTCACTTTGATGAACCGGCTGAAATCCCAGCCCAATAGAAACAGACAATCACCACCGATTGGATTGGTCTACATCCAGACCCGCGCCTGGCGGAGAAGTTATTCCTGCAGTGGCTGCCAGCATCCGTGATCTATAAGCCACGCGACCTCATGATCATTGTATTGGTTGAAGATCAACGGTCCGGATTGCTATCGATGGCACATTCATGCATAGAGACCTGCCTTACATCCTCCAGGAGCCCCTGGTCGGATTTGCCGGGGATGGCGAGCATATTGTCCAACCGGGCTTTCCCTGCACCCGCCCTGATAGCCTCCGGCGCCAGAACACAAGCCACCGAGTTGAAGGCCCCCAGCGTCTCACCCATAATACCTGCCCGGCGCACATTCGTTGGAGCCCCAAGCCCAGTGCCAGTCTTATCCAGGCGCTGCAGGCTACTCCCCGGTCGCTCGCGCTGTTTTGCCCCAGGGCTTCAACCGGACTTGTTATGACCGAATTCGCCGTCATCCTGCTCAGCACCATCCTGGTCAATAACTACGTGTTGGTGCAGTTTCTCGGCCTGTGCCCCTTTATGGGCGTTTCCAATAAACTGGAGACAGCCGTGGGGATGGCTGGCGCCACCACCTTTGTACTCACGCTGGCCTCTATCAGCGCTTATCTGGTGAACACCTATTTACTCGAGCCCTTCGGAATCACGTATCTGCGCACCATCTCCTTCATTCTGGTCATCGCCGTCGTGGTGCAGTTTGCGCGCCTGTTTATCGAGAAAACCAGCCCACTGATGTACCGGGTACTTGGGGTTTTCCTGCCGCTGATTACCACCAACTGTGCTGTACTGGGGGTTGCACTGCAAAATACCATGAAAGCCCATACGTTTATGCAGTCCACCCTGTACGGTTTTGGTGCCGCCGTGGGCTTCTCTTTGGTCCTGATTTTGTTCTCCTCCATGCGCGAGCGGCTCTTTGCGGCTGATGTGCCCCTGCCATTTCGCGGCGCTGCGATTGGTATGGTGACCGCCGGTCTGATGTCCCTGGCCTTTATGGGCTTTAGCGGTCTGGTATAGGGTTGCACGATGCTGGACTGGATCTCCGAACTCTCCTACCCCCTGCTGGTACTCGGTGGCATGGCGCTGGCATTCGGTGCATTGCTGGGGTTTGCCGCGGTACGCTTCAAAGTGGAGGGCGACCCTCTGGTAGAGCAGGTGGATGCCCTTCTACCGCAAACCCAGTGCGGCCAGTGCGGTTATCCCGGTTGCCGCCCCTATGCCGAAGCTATAGTCCACGGCGACGCTATCAACAAGTGCCCACCCGGCGGCCAATCCACGATCAATGCACTGGCCAATCTGCTGGACATGGAACCCATGGCCCTGGACGCCGAACACGGCGTCGAGGACGTAAAGAAAGTCGCTTTTATTCGCGAGGCGGAGTGTATTGGCTGTACCAAGTGCATTCAGGCCTGCCCGGTAGATGCTATTGCCGGCGCGGCCAAGTTTATGCACACGGTTATCTCCGACGAATGCACCGGCTGTGATCTCTGCGTGGAGCCCTGCCCGGTGGACTGTATCGATATGGTACCCGTGGAAACCCTTCTGCAGCATTGGCACCCTCAGAAACCCCGGAGCGACATCCAGCTGATTACCACCGACCGCCGCGACACCCGGAAAGCAAACAGGGGAGGTACAACTTGAGCCCCGATAAGGAAACCCAGAACGCTCGACAGGAACAGGCTCGGCGGCGCCAGGCGGTGGAGGAGCGGCGCACCGCCCGCGAGGCACAACGGATCGCCAACGAAAAGGCGCGGGAACTGCGGCCCAACGATTTTCCCGGCGGGGTGCACCCCGCCGGAAACAAGGATCAGAGTACTGGCGAGCCCATCGGCAGGATTCCCCTGGCCGAGGATCTGGTGGTCCCCTTGCTGCAACACAGTGGCGCCAGTGCTCTGCCACTGGTCAAACTCGGTGATGATGTACTGAAAGGCCAGAAGATCGCCGAAGCCGACGGCCTGGTAAGCTGTTCTGTGCACGCACCCAGCTCCGGCAAAGTTGTTGCAATAGAACCCTGTGCCGTACCCCATCCCTCGGGGCTGGCGGAAGACAGTATTGTAATTCGCAGCGACGGCGAGGAGCGCTGGTGCGAGCTGGAGCCCTGTGAGGATTTTACCCAGCTGTCGACGGTGGCGCTGCTGGATAAGATTCGCGATTGCGGTATTGCCGGCATGGGAGGGGCGGGCTTCCCTACCGCGGTGAAGCTGGACCCCCATGGCGGCACGGAAATCGACACCCTGATTATCAACGGCACCGAATGCGAACCCTATATCACCGCCGATGATATGCTGATGCGCGAACAGGCAGAGGAGATTATCGCCGGGGTAACAATACTCTCCTATATCCTCGATACGCCCGAGCGGGTACTGATTGGCATTGAGGACAATAAGCCCGAGGCCATCGCGGCTATGCGCGAGGCCGTCAGAGGTACGCGTTTTGATATTGTGGTATTCCCCACCAAATACCCCTCTGGCGGGGAGAAGCAGTTAATCCAGATTCTCACCGGCCGCGAGGTGCCCAACCAGGGGCTGCCAGCCAATGTGGGTATTGTGTGTCAGAACGTGGGCACAGCACGGGCCGTCTATCGCGCTGTGCGCTTCGGCGAGCCACTCATCAGCCGGGTGACCACCGTTGTCGGCAGGGCCCTTGAGCGGCAGCGCAACATCGAGGTGCCCATCGGCACCCCCATCCGCCATATCCTCAAACACCATGGTATCCACCGCGGGTTGATGCAGAAAGTGATTATCGGCGGCCCCATGATGGGGTACACCATCGACGATGAGCGCGCGCCTGTGATCAAGACCACCAACTGTCTGCTGGTGCCAACTCGTGAAGAACTGTCCCCTGCTCCGGTAGCCCAGGCCTGCATACGCTGCGGTTTTTGCTCCGAGGCCTGTCCGGCATCACTGCTGCCACAACAATTGTATTGGTACGCTCGTGCCGATGATCAGGAGAAACTACAGGCGTACAACCTGTTCGATTGTATCGAGTGCGGCGTCTGTTCCTATGTCTGCCCCAGTAGTATTCCACTGGTGCAGTATTACCGCGCCGCCAAGGGCGCTATCCGCCAGGCCGATGCAGAGAGGGAAAAATCTGACCACGCCCGGGACCGCTTCGAGTTTCGCAAACTGCGCCTGGAGAAGGCGGAAAAAGAAAAAGAGGCCAAGCGCGAGGCCCGGCGCAAGGCTGCCGAGCTAGCACGCGAGCAGCGGACGCAAAACCCCGAATCCGAGGCGATCAAAACGGGCAAACCGCAGGCGGATATGGTGGCCGCCGCCCTGGCACGGGTCAAAGCGCGCCAAGAGGACCCGAAACAACTGCTCGCCCGCGCAGAGCGTTCGGCAACCAGTGCTGAGAGTCGCGTGGAGCGCCTGAGCGGCAAGCTTGCGGCCGCCAGCGAAAACCAGCGAAGTCAGTTGGCAGCGCAACTCAAAGCGGCGGAGCTGAAACTGCAGGAGGCCCGGCACAAGCTCACCCTGGCCAGGCGCCGCGCTGATCGCGACCCCGCGCGCGAGCCGGTGGATAAGGAGACCAATGCTGCTGTACGCGCCATTGCCAAAGCCCGGGCCGCCGCCGAAACACGCGAGAAGATGAGCAGCGCCGAGAAACTTGCGGCGGATATTGAGGCCCTGCGCAACCGTATCGACAAAGCAGAGGTGCGCCTGCAAAAAGCCCGCGATAACCATGATACAAACCTGGAAGCCTTTCAGGCCGCCCTGGATAAGCTGCAGAAAAAGCTGGAAGACAAGATGCGTGAACAACAATCCGCACAGAATGGAGAGCCGTGATGTCCCTGATGCGCGCGACATCTCCACACGCCCGTTCCGGGGATAACACCGCCAAGGTTATGCTGCAGGTGGCCGCCGCCACCGCACCCGGCGTACTCGCCATGGTCATCTACTTCGGTATCGGCGTGTTGATCAATATCGCGCTGTGCGTCGTCACTGCCCTGTTGTGTGAGGCCGCGGTGATGAAATTGCGCGGCCGGCCGGCCGCTTTTTACCTGCGCGATTACAGCGCCTTTGTCACGGCCCTGCTGCTGGGCATCGCCCTGCCCTCCTATTGCGCCTGGTGGCTGCCGGTGGTGGGCAGCGCCGTGGCGATAGTCCTGTCCAAGCATCTGTATGGCGGTATGGGCTACAACCCCTTTAACCCCGCCATGGTCGGCTATGTCGTGCTGCTGATCAGCTTTCCGGTGGATATGACCCGCTGGGTTGGGGCCGCGGAGGTTATTGGCGGCGCACCGAGTATCAGCGAAGCTGTCTCCCTGGTATTCGGCAGCTATAACATCGATGGCTTTACCCGCGCCACACCGCTGGAAATCGTGCGCCTCAATGAATCCGTTCTGCTGTCGCAATTGTATGAAATAGAACCGATATTCAGCAGGGGTACTTTTGCCGGGGTTGGCTGGGAAACCATCAGCTTTGGCTTCCTGCTCGGTGGCCTGTTCCTGCTGTTTCGCCGTGTGATCACCTGGCATGCGCCGGTGGCCATGCTCGCCACGCTGGCACTGCTCTCACTGCTGTTCTATGACAGTGGCAGCTCTCTGTCAGAGGGGTCGCCACTGTTGCACCTGTTTTCCGGTGCCACCATGTTCGGCGCTTTCTTTATCATTACCGACCCGGTCAGTGGCGCTACCAGCAATAAGGGGCGCCTGATCTTCGGTGCCGGCGTGGGCCTGTTCACCTATATTATCCGCGCCTGGGGCAGCTACCCGGATGCGCTGGCCTTTGCCGTGCTGCTGATGAATTTCGCCGCGCCCACGATCGATAACTACACCCTGCCCCGCACCTATGGCCACAAGCGGCCGCGCAGCGCCACCGACCTGGAGGAGCGCTGATGCTTAAACAATCCATGGCCACCAACGCTGCTGTCCTGACCCTGTTTGCCCTGGTTTGCGCCGGCGCCCTGGCGATTACCCAGATCACCACGCACGCATCCATTGAGCGTGCTATTCGCAAGGCATCCGCCAAAGCGCTGCTGGAAATCATCCCGCTGGACCGGCACAGCAATGACCTGCTGGTAGATACCTACCCCATTCCCAGGACCTATTGGAGCCGGTTGGGCCTCACCCAGGGTGGCGATATCAATCTGGCGCGAGGGGGGAGTGGGCGTATTTCTGCTGTGATTGTCCCCGCAGTAGCGCCGAACGGCTATTCCGGCCCCATCAAGTTGCTGGTGGGTGTCAACCGCGACGGGACCATCGCCGGGGTCAGGGTGACCAGCCACAGGGAAACTCCCGGACTTGGCGACAAGGTAGAATTGAAAAAAAGCGACTGGATACTGCAGTTCGACGGCTTGTCTCTGAAGAACCCGCCGGCCAATCAGTGGAAGGTGCAGAAAGACGGCGGTGTCTTCGACCAGTTCACGGGCGCCACTATCACGCCGCGCGCGGTGGTTAACGAGGTGCGCCAGGTGCTTGAGTTTGTTGCCCGCTACCACGAACAGATTTTCAATGCCCCTATTTCCAAACGTGCGGTGGAAGTGGAAAACCCCGACGGGGATAAAACAAATGGGGCCGAAACTGAAAAGGATCAAAATTGATGGCAACGCCCGCCTACGGAGAAATCACCCGCAATGGCCTGTGGAAGAACAATCCGGCACTGGTGCAATTGCTGGGGCTCTGCCCGCTTCTGGCTGTGACCGGCTCTGTGGTGAACGCCATCGGCCTCGGCCTGGCAACCACCGGCGTGCTCACCAGCTCGAACCTGGCTGTATCCCTGGTGCGCCGACAGATGCCGGACACAGTGCGACTGCCTGCATCGGTGATGATCATCGCCACTTTCGTCACCTGCGTCGAACTCTTGATGCAGGCCTACACCTATGAACTCTACCTGATGCTCGGGATTTTTATACCGCTGATCGTCACCAATTGTGCCATTCTGGGTCGCGCCGACGCCTTCGCCAGCAAGAATTCGGCACTGCCTTCTTTGGTGGACGGTTTTATGATGGGTATCGGCTTTACTGCGGTCTTGATCACGGTAGGTGCGGTGCGGGAAATCCTGGGTCAGGGCACCCTGTTTTCCAATATGGATCTTTTACTGGGTCCCATAGCAAAGGACTGGCGTATCACGGTACTGGGAAGCCACTATCCCGGCGCGCTGGTCGCAGTACTCCCTCCAGGCGCTTTCCTTGTGACCGGCCTGCTGATTGCAGCAAAAAATGCCATAGACACAGGAATTGAGAAACACCGCAGCCAGAAAGTTAAAATTGTGCCCGGCTCCAAGCGCGTAAGGGTCACCGGCAGGATTGTATAATATCCGCTTACTGCCCAAGGCAGTTACTCAGATTGTTTCATTACAGGCCAGATAGCTGCCCGCTAAATACCTGTATCCCCCTGTATTTCAAGCTTTCAAGTCCCGCGCCAGCGGATAAGCATACCGTGGTACGGGGCTGTGACCTGTATTGATGGCAAAAAAAATTGAACGGGCAAACTGTGACAAAACCCGGCTCGTATCTGCACAGCGTAACGTGTCCTTGTTCTCTTTTTAGGCGCGAAAAACGTTTAAAAGGCGTAGTTTCCGTGTAATTGAATGTAATCTTTTTATTGTCTCTTTTTAAAATTCGTTTGGCTAGAATGGAGCGATCAATCAACTTGAGCTTGCTGTCGATGCCAATAAAATAAGAAGAGGGACAATACTATGACTTTAGACAATGGGAAGTCGGATCTGGTCTACCACGGGCGCCGCGCCCAGAGAGCGGACAGCCGTGTGCGCCGCAAAGCCATCCTCGAGGCCACACTGCGACTGATCGTGAAAGAGGGGATTCGCGGAATCCGACACCGTGCGGTAGCCCGCGAGGCCAATGTCCCCCTGGCTGCCACTACCTATTATTTCAAAGACCTCAACGATCTTATCAGCGATGCGTTTACGTATTTTGTAGAGCAGGGGCTGGAGAGTACGCGCCAACTGCAGGAAGAAAGTTTCAGCGCTGCGCGCAGCCTCTCCGCACAGGAACGCCTATCCCATAGCAGCCACAAATTGCTGGTCCAGCAACTGACACGCTTTATTCTTATCCATATACGCAGCCAGGCGAAGAGTAAGGACGAGCGCTTGATTGAACTGGCATTTCGCAATGAAGCGCTGCGCAATGAGCAGTTGACCCGTGCAGTGCATATGTCAAATCATGCAAAAGAAACCCTGATTCAGGAATTTTTCCATCTACTGGGGCTCGCAGACCCCGAAGCCGCAGCCCAAATTGTGCATGGCACCATTCTAAAGCTGGAATACGAGATCCTGAGCGATGCCATAGCCCTCGATTCCCCTCTGCTCGAACGCACAGTCATCATGATGGTCCGCGGTCTGATTCCCACCGTCGTTCCGGTTGTCGAGGCCGCAGCTTACGGTTGATTCCCGTTCAAGTGCAGCGGGCCGAAAAGCATTGCCACTCAGGCACTGCTTCGGCCTCCGCTCTTTGAGCAGCCTGCAGAAGGGAAACTTCCTGCGCAGGCTTATAAACAGGTCCCCGGCAAGGCCGCCACCCACTGACGCAACAGCTCTGCCCCCTCTTCATGTACAAGGCTGCGCCCCAGTTCCGGCATCATAGCGCCCGGATCGGCAGATTCGACACGAAAATTGAGAATTGAGCTGTCCGGTTCCCCCGGCACTATGGCAAACAAACGTTCACCACTACCAGTGCCCGCCGCCACAGGTGGTTTGCACAAGCCCAGCCTGCGCCAGTCTGTCTCGCTGTGATTCAGCATCAATCCGGAGGTATCTGCCGCACCAGCCGGGTTATGGCAGTGGCCGCAATTGATATCCAGGTAGGCACGCGCCCGCTCCTCCAAGGGTAAATCGGCATCGGAGAAGCTGGCCAGGCTGGGGAGGCTGTCAAGTTCTGGCAGCCCACTGAGATAGCCAATCTTCTGCCAATACACCAACTGATTCTCAGTACCACCGCGATAGGGATAGCGCTTGTTCAGATGCCTTGCCCTGGGGCCCAGTGGCGAAATCTCCCTGCCGGTAAAATTGTCTGCATGACACCCAGCACACTGGTTTGCATCGGGCACAACATAGTTAAATGCAGAAGTTTCTCCCCCCACCGCTTTCAAATGCAAGCGGCTGACTTCGCCGGCAATCTCCAAAACCGCCTCGGTCTGGGCCGCATTCCACACATAGGGAAGAGCCTGCCAGCCATCCTCACGCCTGACCAACAGACGGGTTTCCATCAGGCGTACCCGCGCCATGTCCAGCGCCTCTCCAGCCCGGCCCGGTGCATAATCATCGGCAAAGTTGTCTGTGCGCAGTACGGCGCCATCCCCTCCCTTTGGGTAGTAGAAAGTTTTACTCAAAATAGTACCGACCGGGTACTCGAATTGCTCCTTGTCGTATATCGCGGAGGTTCCGGCTGGCATCCAAACCGTGCGCAACTTATGCGCATAGTCGGTAAAGAGCCCGGTATTCAGATCGTAAGGCACCACCCCGGTGTTGGGCGTTAAAACACCGTCAACAACCTCAATCAGATGCCAGTCACTAAGATGCGCCGGTATGGCATCTACACCAAAGACCGCAACTTGCGACCGCGGTTTTTCACAGCCGCTCACCCCAGACAGCACCGCGGCCAGCAGTAAAGCTACAATGCTTCCCCGCAATTCCCAACTACTCATTTGCACCCTCTATTACTGCCAAATGGTCTTCACCCTCTTGCTTCGTGTCCGGCTGGTCAAAATCCAGCATAACCTGGGGCAGTTTACTAAGGTGGCACTTGTGGGGCGCAATATCCGTGGAGATATTCTTATAATCGTTAATGAAATCCACATTGACGATACCCGCATCGCCATTGTCCATACAGAGTCTCAAGTCATCAGGTAACTTTCCATTGACTAATTTTTCCGAGTTAATGACACCGTCCCAGAGCACATCCGGAAGACTGCCGTTCAATCCAAATTTGGTCAGTTTAAGTGCTTTCAACTCCAGACGATCGGGGGAGGTTCCGCCACCAACAAAATGATTGTTGTAGATATAAATACCTTCAGGGTAGGGATCGAAGTCCTTTTGCGTAGATTTATCGCTATAGTAGCCAGAGGTGAAATAACTACTAACCACAATGTTGGCGGTATCGTTATCGGCTATCTCGTTATTGAATATCTCAACCTTGTCATTTGAATTAATGACCACACCAGACCCGGCGGGAACCGCTGCTACAGGTGTGCCCTCGTGACCAAAATTCTCCGTATTGTTTTTAAAAATTTTATTGTTGTATACGCGGGTACTGTGGCCAGGCTGTGGCAGATTTGGCATATTGAAGACCAGAATACCTCCGGTGTTGTTTGTCGCTACATTGCCATACACATCCGCACCAATGGTATTTTCTATCTCTATGCCTGCCACGTTAAATTCAGCGCGGTTATTGCGCACAATCACATTGCGCGATTGTCCCACGTAGATTCCCGCATCCGATGCGCCAATCGCAACAGAGCCCTCGACCAGTGTATTTTTGGTCTGCACCGGATAAATACCATAAGCGCCGTTTTCCGTCGCGGGACCATTGGTCCACTCGACACGAACATTGCGAATAATGATATTTTCACCTTCATTGACCTTGAGTGCATCGCCAATGGTGTCTTCAATGGCCAGATCCTCAATGATGAAATTACTGGCATTAACCAGTAACCCTTCAGCTCCCTGTATCTGATTTTTAAACGACAAAATCGATTTATCCATTCCTGCGCCGCGGATGGTCACTCCGTCGATATTCAGGGAAAGACTGCGATTGAGCTGGAATTTTCCCTCGGGAATCTGCACAACATCCCCAGGCTTTGCTGAAATGAGCTGACTGAGCAGCTGTTTTTGAAAATCGTAGGCCACTGTGGCATCAACCACATTCGCCCGATCTGTTTTATCACCTTGAGAGCACGCTGAGGCAAATACCACCGCCACAATCGCTCCCATGTAAGACAAGGTTTTCATGCTTCTTCCTTTATTCGGATTATTGTCTGTAGTCGTTTGGATCAGGCATCAATGAGTACGCTTGTACCAATTAAATCCCGTAAAATGACAACCATATGCAAGCCTGTTGATAGTATCCAACCCTTATTCCCGCTTCAAGACACGATTGTCCACTTGCCTGCCCATCAAGGATTCCATAACCCGTTTCATTGCCAATCCTGAAATACCCTCGCAGCAGTACGAAACAAACTGGTTTTCGGAAAATCATCTCGGCTGGCGGCACCAATTCCCCGCACCGTAAAAACCCGGCACCCTGTTTTTGGCTGCCGGGTCTTACAATTTTTGACCGATCCACCCCCCGCTCTGACACCCTGCCTCAATGGCAAAATTTCAATGCGCTATTGACGCAGATCAATTTATGTTTATAATTTTCAGAAATTTCTGAAATTAAGAAAATGAAACTTCCCAGTCAAACTCAAGCCTTTGTTCTGCATTTCGGTGAGATGGGCAGCCGCTGGGGGTTTAACCGTACCGTCGGCCAACTATTTGCCCTGCTCACCATCCATCCCACCCCTCTCAATGCCGAACAATTGGCCGCGGCCCTGAAAATCAGCCGCAGCAATGTCAGCATGGGCCTCAAGGAATTACAGGCCTGGCGCCTGGTGGAACTGCACCACCAACCAGGGGACCGCAGAGACTATTTCACCACCGCCGGCTCCATCTGGGATCTGGCCCGCACAGTGTTTGAAGAGCGCCGCAAGCGCGAGTTGGACCCCACCCTGAGCTTGCTGCGCCAGCTATTGCTCAGCGAGCCCCAAGACAAACAGGAAGACCAGGCTCAGGAGAAAATTCAGGAGGTCTACAGCCTACTGGAGTTACTGGAGAAATTTGCCAACACCTTGAGCAAGCTAGAGCACAAGGACCTGCTTAAATTGATGAAGTTGGGCTCCGGCATTAGCAAACTGCTGGAATTCAGAAGCAAAATGAGTGGGGGTGTGCCAAGCTCCAACCAAAAGCGCCTTCCCTGAATCCAGAAAGGCCATCGCACCTTCAGGCTTTGGCGCAATGCAGGCAATCTTGAGCGGGTTTTTTTCGGATGTGGTAAATAGAAATACTGCTGATCCTGCACCAATATACAAGCCCAAGAACAGTATGGGGGAAACGCCACCCCGGAGATGTTTTTGGACAACAACCGAGTAGCTCGGGTAGAGCCGTTTGGTTATCCGGTTAACACTATGCCCGACCAGCAGAGGTTTCCATGTTAGACACTTTGATCCTCTCCAGAATACAGTTCGCCACCAATATCAGCTTTCATATCCTCTTTCCCACAATCAGTATCGCACTCGCCTGGATCATTGTTTTTTTCAAACTGCGCTACGACCAGACCAATAACCCTGTCTGGATGCGCGCCTATCGTTTCTGGGTCAAGGTATTTGCCCTGACCTTTGCCCTTGGGGTAGTCAGCGGTATCACTATGTCTTTTCAGTTCGGCACCAATTGGCCGGGCTATATGGCGCAAGTGGGGAATATCGCCGGGCCGCTTTTGGGTTATGAAGTGCTTACCGCCTTTTTCCTGGAAGCCACTTTCCTCGGTATTATGCTGTTTGGCATCAAACGCGTTCCCAGTAAAGTCCATACATTCTCCGCCTTTGTTGTGGCTGTTGGCACCACGCTTTCGGCCTTTTGGATCATAGCCCTCAACTCCTGGATGCAGACCCCCGCCGGCTTTGAGATGCGCGATGGCATCGCTTATCCTGAAAGCTGGATGGACATTATTTTTAACGCCTCCTTCCCCTATCGCCTTACACATATGCTGCTGGCCTCCGGATTGACCACAGCCTTCTTTGTCGCCGGCATCTCCGCCTACCGTATTCTGAAGGGGGATCCCAAGCGAGCTCCGCGCCTGGCCCTGAAGACCGGCCTGATACTGGCAGCAGTATTTATCCCTGTGCAAATGTTTGTGGGGGATTTACACGGCCAGAATACGCTTGAGCATCAGCCGCAAAAAATAGCGGCCATGGAAGGCGCCTGGAAAACGGAAAACGGGGCCCCTCTTGTGCTCTTCGCCATTCCCGATGGCAAGGAAAAAACCAATCATTTCGAGATTGCCATTCCCAAGATGGCCAGCCTGATCCTTACTCATGACCTGCACGGGGAGGTAAAAGGTATCGAAGAGTTTCCCGGTGATCACCCACCGGTAGCCCCGGTATTTTTCGCCTTTCGGATTATGGTTGGCATGGGCCTGCTGATGCTGGTCGTGGCCTGGGGAAGCTGCTATCTTTTATTGCGACGCAAATCACTTCCCCGCTGGGCGCTGAAAACCCTGGTAGCAATGACCTTCTCCGGCTGGGTGGCCACCCTGGCCGGCTGGTATGTTACTGAAATTGGCCGCCAGCCCTGGCTGGTTACGGGTGTATTGAAAACCGCTGATGCTGTGACCCAGATTCCGCCCGCCCACGTCGGCCTCTCCCTGACCCTTTATCTCATCGTCTACGCCATTTTACTTTTCGCCTACATACATACATTAAAAGTCATGGCGCTGAAATCCGTCAAAGTGGAGGAGTTTGAAACCGCCGAACCCCTCGCGGGAGGAAGTCTGACCAATCTGCCCGATTCAACCCAAAAGCATCCCGGGGGAGACTCCCAATGAGCGAGAGCGCCTCTGCAGCCACCTATTGGTTACCCGTTATCTTCATCGGCTTGATGGGCCTGGCAGTTTTCATCTACGCAGTTCTCGACGGTTATGACCTGGGCGTGGGTATTCTCCTACCCCTGGGCGAACAGGAAGAGCAGCAGCGGGATCTTATGATCGCCTCTATCGGGCCCTTCTGGGATGCCAACGAAACCTGGCTGGTATTGGCCATTGGCCTGCTGCTGATCGCCTTTCCCATTGCCTATAACCAGGTGCTCATGCACCTCTATCTACCTGCTGCCATTATGCTCATAGGGCTGATTATGCGCGGAGTCGCTTTCGACTTTCGCACAAAGGCCGCGGTGAACCACAAGCTGGCCTGGGACAGAACCTTCAAGGCAGGCTCTCTCACCACCAGCCTCGCCCAGGGCTATATGCTGGGCCTGTACGTAATGGGATTCAGGCCGGGCTGGGAGGCACAGTTTTTCTCCGCGCTCAGCGCCCTGGGTGTGACTGCCGCCTATAGCTACATGGGGTCGGCGTGGCTGATCCTGAAAGCCGAGTCAGACCTGCAGAAACGCGCAACGCGATGGGCACGCCGGGCGGGGCGCGCGACACTGGTGGGGGTCATTGCTGTCTCGGCCATCAACCCCCTGGTCAACCCCAGTGTCTTCGACCGTTGGTTCACTTACCCACTGGTCATGTTTGTTCTGCTGGTCCCAACCCTGTGTTTTCTGGCGTTTATTTTCAATGACTTTTTACTCGCACGAATCCCCAAAACCAATGACAGGCACAGCGCACTGCCATTCGCTACGGTGGTGCTTATTTTCCTGATGTGCTTTATCGGATTGGCATTCAGCTTTTATCCTGACATAGTGCCGGGAGAAATAAACATTTGGCAGGCAGCCAGTGCCAATGCCTCACTCCAGTTTATATTGGTGGGTGCAGTGATTGTGATACCGATAATTCTTGTGTACACCGTTTTTTCTTATCGGGTGTTTCGTGGCAAGGCAACAGATTTGCGCTATCATTAGCAGAATAAATTCTATTGATAACATCTACCGCAATTAATCGAATTAATTCTTTTAACGTGGAACTAACCCACAAATCTAACAAAATTCTCTTGCTCTTCGAAATTGGTACGATGATAATGATCAGTTCCAGACGACAATTTTTTACAAGGAAGTAAAGCGCAATTTTAACAGGTACTGGTTTGCGCTTGTCTAAGGGGGGAATACAACTTGAATCAAATTGACCGACGCGCTATTAGCCGACGCGATACTGCCAGTCCGCGCAAGCCACAACGTAAAAATGGCCGCGAGAAGTACGAAAAACTCCTCGATGCGCTGGAAACGCTCATCTCTGACCAGGATTCTACTGATATCAGCCTGGCCAACCTGAGTCAGGTGGCCGGGGTTCCCGCTGCCTCTGTTTATCATTTTTTCCCCAGTGTAGATGCCAGTCTCACCGCATTGGCCGAACGTCACTACAAATCTTTTGGCGATTTGGTACTGGAGTACTCAGATTTTCTACCCACGGAAAGCTGGCAGGATATGCTCTATCAACTATGCGACCTGGTACGCAACTACTATGAGGAGAATATTTCTGCATTAAAGGTGCACTACGGTCCGCAGTCCAGCTGGGCACTGCGCCAACTGCAGATGGAAAATAATTGGCGCCTTGCCGATACCCTGATCAAAAATTTATCTCGCGAGTTCGAATTGCCGCCATCACAGGACTGGCGTGACCGCTTTATGTGCGCGATCAACATCAATGATGCATTCTGCTCCCAGGCTTACTCGCGCTTCGGACGAATTACCAACGAAGCTGCGGCCGAAGGAAAGCGGGCGGCAGCTGCCTACCTTAAGCTGTATCTGGGCGAACTATTGCAGCGGCGCCAGTTGCGCTTTGCCCCGATGGAAGCAATGGCCTGAGGAATTCAGGCAAGAACTTGCTCAACAAACGTCGGGTGGAGAACCCGACAATAAGCCCGAAAATTTCTATTATCGGGTTTATTTTTCCCTTATATGTATTAGTTCAGACCAAATCTGACACATCTCCTTGAAAAGAGGGGGTTTACCGGTTTTGATGAAGGTGACAAAACCTGAAACCAAAACCAAGGATAAACCCCATGATTCATACTAACGA
>NZ_CANLDD010000010.1 GCF_947489355.1 uncultured Microbulbifer sp.
AAAAAGCGAGAAGTCTACGGGCAACTGGCCGCTTTTTCTAGCTCCATTGAGATATGCACTTACAAGTTGAATCTAGGGATGAAAGAAGTGGACTAAAATTTCTTTTAGTTCAGCGTGGAACATTCGAATTTGGATACGACGAAAAACAAAAAAAATTTGCTAAATATAATTTACCTGACATCTATCACTCGATTGAGACGATGAAGAGCGTTGAGTGTCTATGTGAAGAGTTTTTGGTTTCTGCCTCACCAATTTCCCTAAAGCAAGTTAAGAAATTCAATTTCCAATCGAAAAATAAGATTGCTGTTGAAAATGAAATGCTTGAAGATAATGATGCTTTCCATATGACATATGATGATCTTGAGAACTTTTCGAGTTTTTATAACTACCGAATAGCGAATGAATTCCAAATTGAGTATTTGATGAAATCGTATTCTGCTTTGTTTCCTTGGGGAGATTCTCTTGCAGATATCAAAGTTATTGATGATTGGATGTCATTAGATACTGAAAGCTCCCCTAAAACAGAGAATGGTTTAAGGTGTCTTTTTTTCTTTACCTGGACTTTATCAGAGTTTCAAGCCAGGGGTGAATGTGAAAAAAGAATGTACGATAATGTAAACATCGAAGGAAGCAAGGTTATTAAATCTGGCGGAGCCGAGTTTTGGCCCTGGCAGAATTATGGTCAAGAAAGCGCATTTTGCTTACCCAGCTCACGGGCTCCATCGTCGACCTTAGGGGATGGCCTGGCTGTTGGGCGAGTTACGGCTCACATTTCCGAGTTAAAAAATGATTATTTTCGGACTTTTCGGACTTTTGGGAATTAATATCTTAAATTTAGAATTTATCGCCAGAGGCCACGATATTTCGCTTTCAAACTCGATCAATTTCGGTGGAATTACCTAACCATTCAAAGGGTTGTTCAGAAGGGAACTCAACACATAAAAGGACTCGCATTCCTTGATAGTGGAGGTATTTGATGGTTAGAGAGTACGCGTAAGTCCGGCAAACCCGACTTAACTGTGATGGTTCTGTTGCAAACATGTCTTATAGGGCATTTTATGTGACTTTCAGTGCCATGGTTTTAGGCTTTCTCGTTCTGAAAATGCTCTTCGGGCATAGGTGAGCAGTTTTTGTTTGGTAGGAGGATACTGAGCTAAGAGAGGCGGGGACGTATAAGTTTTAAAGGAGCTGATAGGGGAAGTCTTGGGCCAGAGAAGAGTTAAGAGGTGGTGATATTTTCTACAAGTACAAGCGAGTAATGTGCGGCCAAGTTTGCTTGCCTATGTAAGCATAACCTGGCCAAAGCGGCCACATTATGGTTTCAATACTATATTGGATGCAATGCTAATGAAAATGGTGGGCCTTCCCAGACTTGAACTGGGGACCTACCGATTATGAGTCGGGTGCTCTAACCAACTGAGCTAAAGGCCCATTTTCACTATGATAACCGTTTCCGTATCCGGTCCATGCAGGGCGATGCGGATGCGCATACAACACCGCTTGCACAGATTGTAGCAAACGGCAGGCAAAGTACTCGATTTCCCTTTTTAAATCAATGTCTTTGTTGCAAGGATTTTCCTGTATGCGGGGTTGCTGATGGTATTGTCCGGGGTTTGGTTTTTTGCCTCGCTGAAGGGATGTGTATTTTGGGGTGTGTGCTTGCTAAGAACAGAAAATCTTCGCTTCCTCTTCTTGCTTCCCTGTCCCGACAAGCGTTATGCCGTCGGTACGCCGGTGTTTTCGGGAGGTGGGTGAATAGTGGTATGTGCGTTCTATTTCAGAGCGACAGCTTTGGCAGCAATATGCAGCACCACACCAAAAAGGCCAACAACAGGGTAATGGCGACGGCGGCGGAGCCGGTGTCTTTTGCCATCTTTGCCAGGGGGTGCCGCTCTGGGCCAATGCGATCCACGGTAGCCTCTATGGCGCTGTTGATCAGCTCCAGGGGAAGTACCAGCAGAGTAGCGGCGATCAGAATCGCGCGCTCAGCGGGTGTTTCTCCGGCCCATAGGGCGAAAGGAGCCAGTATGAGAGCTAGGATCACCTCCAGGCGAAAAGCTTCCTCGTTGCGCCAGGCGGCGACCAGGCCCTGCACCGAGTAGTCGGTGGCATCGATCAAGCGCGCAATACCTTTCTTGCCCGGTTTGTTGGCGAACTCTTCTTGCATGGTGCTCTCCAGGAATCCCTAGGCCCCTCGCGGGCAGTTGTGATTGTGCCATAGTAAAAAGCCCGGTCGAAACCGGGCCTTTGACTGGCGCTTACTCGTCGAGGAAGCTGCGAAGGTGTTCTGATCGCGACGGATGTCGTAGCTTGCGCAGTGCCTTGGCCTCGATCTGACGGATACGTTCGCGGGTTACATCAAACTGTTTGCCCACCTCTTCCAGGGTGTGGTCGGTGTTCATGTCGATACCGAAGCGCATACGCAGTACCTTGGCCTCCCGCGCGGTCAGGCCGGAAAGCACGCAGCGGGTGGCGTCGTGCAGACCGGTCTGGGTGGCAGTGTCCACCGGTGAGGACTCGTTCTGGTCTTCGATAAAATCACCCAGATGCGAATCTTCGTCGTCACCGATGGGCGTTTCCATGGAAATGGGTTCCTTGGCGATCTTGAGGACCTTGCGTACCTTGTCCTCCGGCATCTCCATGCGCTCACCCAGTTCTTCCGGTGTGGGTTCGCGGCCCATTTCCTGCAGCATCTGGCGGCTGATGCGATTGAGTTTGTTGATGGTCTCAATCATGTGTACCGGGATACGGATGGTACGCGCCTGGTCTGCGATGGAGCGGGTAATGGCCTGGCGAATCCACCAAGTGGCGTAGGTGGAGAACTTGTAGCCGCGGCGGTATTCGAACTTGTCCACCGCTTTCATCAGGCCGATATTGCCCTCCTGGATCAGGTCCAGAAACTGCAGGCCGCGATTGGTGTACTTCTTGGCGATAGAGATCACCAGGCGGAGATTGGCTTCCACCATTTCCTTCTTGGCGCGGCGCGAGCGGGCCTCGCCGATAGACATGCGGCGGTTGATTTCCTTGATCTGGCCGATTTCAAGGCCGGCGCGTTCCTGGCACTGGGCCAGCTTGCGCTGGGCGCGGGTAATGTCGTCCACTACGTGGCGCAGGGCGTCGGAGTAGTCGCGTTTTTTCTTGATGATTGCGGGAATCCAGCCTTCGTTGATCTCGTTGCCGGGGAATTCCTTCACAAACGTCTTGCGCGGCATACGGGCACGTTTGATGCACAGGTTCATGACGAGGCGTTCCTGCTCACGCACATTGTCGCGAATGTAGCGTACCTCGCCATAGAGGGGGTCGAACTGGCGTGGTGCCAGTTTGAAGTAGCGGAAAACCTCCCCGACAGCTTCGAGGGCCTTGCCGGCTTCCTTGGAGCTGCGACCGTGGGTTTCTATCGCGGCATCGGCGGCTTTTTTTGCCGCGATCAGGGCGTTCATGCGCTCGGCCAGCTCTTCGGGGTCGATGCCGCCAACGTTTTCCTCTTCCTCGTCGGTGCTTTCGCTGCTGTTGCTGGTGATGGCGTCTGCGGCTTGGCCGGCCTGTGCCCCTGGTGGTACTTCTTCGGCGGGATTCAGCCAGCCGGAGATCACGTCCGGGACACGGCGTTCCTCTTTCCCGATCAGGACATATTCGTTAATGATTCGCTCAACGGCGCCGGGCCAGTAGGCGAGGGCGGCCATCAGTTCTCGCAGGCCCTCTTCGATACGCTTGGCAATGGCGATCTCGCCCTCGCGCGTGAGCAGCTCAACAGTGCCCATTTCGCGCATATACATGCGTACCGGATCGGTGGTGCGGCCTACATCGGACTCCACCGCGGCCAGTGCGGCGGCCGCCTCCGCGGCCGCGATCTCATCTGCGGAGCTGTCGCCTTCGGCCATCAACAATTCTTCGGCATCGGGGGCCTTTTCGAAGACCTTGATGCCCATATCGTTGATCATGCCAATAATGTCTTCCACCTGATCGGGATCGGAAATATCTTCCGGCAGATGGTCATTTACCTCGGCATAGGTGAGATAGCCCTGTTCTTTACCGCGGGCGATCAGATCCTTAATGCGGGAGGTCTGCTGCTGGGTTTTGTCGGTCATGCACAACCCTGAATTCTGGGGATGAAAATACGGGACAAAGACGCGGGATTATAGCGTATTTGCATTAGCAATAACCACTCCGGCTGTCAAGTGACAGCGTTGGTGTGTGGCGTGGGTCGCTTGTGGTTCCCAATCCCGTCCGCTGGTGGGGGGTGTGAATATAGTGTTCAGCCTGTAGTTTTCAAGGGCATAGTGCCGATTAATTGTGTTTTCTTCGCCAATTGGCCAACAGTGCCAGTTGCTCTTCCGTGCTCAGCTGGGTGTCACTTTTCAATTGGGCCAGCAGGCCGCGGTTGTGCTGCCTGCTGGCGGACTCCTCCAGGCGCTTCAGGCAGTCGCTGAACTCAAGGTGTGGATCGTACTCCAGGTTGCTGTCGCCTTGGGCCAATTGGTGTATACCGGATACCAGCGGGGACATAGCGAGTTTGGCCAGGATGTCACAGGAGTCAGCTCCGTGGTGGGCGCGCCAGTAGCCGAGTAACTGGTTCAGGTTGTATTCGGGGCGGTCCCTGAGTAGCGTCACCAACTGGGCGAACAGCGCCAGGTCGGGATCGCTGCTCGCGCGAAAGTGCTCCAGATCCTCGATTTGGGCACACAGCCGTGGGTGGTGCAGGAGCAGGGCGATCAACATGCGTTCCGGCGGCAGGCGGTATTGGCCACTGCGGCGCGGGCTGTCCCCTTCCTGTGGGGCGATCTCCTCCAGATAGGGGTTGCTCTCCCGTGGCCAGGGCTCCGGTGCTGTCCGGTGTTGGGTATCCTGGCTGGACTCCTGCGGCGTCTTGGGCGCCTGCCCGGTGGCGGCGTGCTGGGATTGGGCGCTGTGTGCTTTTTCCGTGCGGATCACCTCCTGCAGGGTCTCCCTGTCAAGACCGGTGCGCGAGGCCAGCTGCTGGAACATTAGTTGGCGGTAGACCCCTTCCGGCAGCTGATCCAGCAGGGGTGCGGCCAGCTTGGACAGACGCGCGCGGCCGTCCATGGTCTGCAGGTTGATGTCCTCGCTGAGCAGGTCGAAGAGAAAGTCTTCCAGCGGCAGGGCCTGTGCTTGCATCAATTGCTGGAAGCGTTCCCCCCCCAGTTGGCGTACCAGGGTGTCCGGGTCTTCCCCTTCTGGCAGCAACAGGAAGCGCAGGCTGCGCCCGTCCTGCATCTGCGGCAGGGCGGATTCCAGCGCGCGACGGGCGGCGGCGCGGCCGGCGCGGTCGCCATCAAAGCAAAACAGCAGCTCGGCGGTGTGGCGGAAAGCCAGCTGGATATGCTCCTCGCCACAGGCGGTGCCCAGAGTGGCCACAGCACAGCGGATGTCGAACTGTGCCAGCGCCACCACATCCATATAACCCTCTACCACAATCAGGCGATCTAAATTGCGGTTGGCCTGGCGCGCCTCCCACAGGCCGTAGAGTTCACGGCCCTTGTGAAAGATCGGGGTTTCCGGCGAGTTCAGGTACTTGGGCTTTTCGTCCCCCAGTACCCGCCCGCCAAAGGCGATAGCGCGGCCGCGCTGGTCGCGGATCGGAAAGATAATGCGGTTGCGGAAACGGTCGTAGTGGTGTCGAGCGCCGGGTTTGGTGTTGCCATCGTTGTCCTGGCGGCGAATGGCCAGGCCCGCCAGCTCCAGCTGATCGGCTTTCTGCGGGGAGTCCGCCAGGGTGTTGAGCAAATTGTCCCAGCCCGGTGGCGCCAGGCCGATACCGAAATCGCGGGCAATCTCGCCAGATAAGCCGCGATTGCGCAGGTAGGCCACGGCGTTGCCGGCGGCGGGATGGCTGCGCAGCTGTGCGCAATAGTAGTCGGCGGCCTTTTCCGTGAGCTGGTAGAGGGATTGGCTCTCCCGCTGGCGTTTCTCCTGGCCCGGCGCCGGCTGCTCGCGGGGCACCTCGAGGCCGCGGGTTGCCGCCAGCTTTTCCACCGCCTCGGGGAAGGGGAGGCGGTCGTACTCCATCAAAAAACCAATGGCGTTGCCGTTGGCACCACAGCCAAAACAATAGTAGAACTGCTTGTCCGGGCTCACAGTAAAAGACGGAGTCTTTTCGTCGTGGAAGGGGCAGCAGGCGGCGTAGTTCTTACCGGTTTTGCGCAGTTTGACCCGGCTGTCCACCAGCTCGACGATATCTGCCCGGGCGAGTAGATCGTCGATAAAGGACTGGGGGATCTTGCTGGGCACAGCGCTCTCCGTTTCGGGATCAGCCCAACTGGGCTTTGACCTGTTTGCTTACCGCACCCATATCCGCGCGGCCCTGCACTTGCGGTTTTACCTGGGCGATGACCTTACCCATATCCGCCATGCTGCTGGCGCCAGTATCCTGAACGGCGGAAGTGACGATCTCGTTGATCTCGGCTTCGCTCAATTGTCTGGGCAGAAACTCCTGGATTACCTCGATCTCGGCCTGCTCCACCGCTGCCAGCTCGGTGCGACCGGCCTTCTCAAACTGGGTAATGGAGTCGCGGCGCTGCTTGATCATTTTGTCCAGCAGGGCGAGGATGCGGGCATCGTCCAGGTCGATGCGCTCATCCACTTCTACCCGCTTGATCTCGGCATTGATCAGGCGCAGGGTGGCCAGGCGCTTCTTGTCACGCGCTTTCATTGCGTCTTTGGTGGCCTGGGTCAGGGTGTCCTTGAGAGTGCTCATAGTGCGTGTTCCGGGATTGGAATTAGAGATGCTGGGTGCTAAGGATAGCGCGTCCGTGGCCTGGGGAGAATGCGATTGACAAAATGAAAAACGGCGCGCGAGTATCACTCGCACGCCGTTTGCTGGGGTACCGCTAAGGGGCTTGACCCATTCGGCTGCCCCGTGGCGACAGACTGAATGCTGTCTGCGACTCTTATCTTAGTAGAGGCGTTGGAATTTGCGGTTTTCGCGCTGAAGCTTCTTGGCGTGGCGCTTCACAGCGGCAGCGGCTTTGCGCTTGCGTACTGCCGTTGGTTTCTCGTAGAACTCGCGGCGACGTACTTCAGACAGTACGCCTGCTTTTTCACAGGAGCGCTTGAAGCGACGCAGGGCGATATCGAAAGGTTCGTTGTCTTTGAGTCGTACAGAGGGCATAGAATACCTGTTAAAATTCGTTTCTCTCGGCCATTCCGGCAATACTCCCGCAGTTGCATCCGGTGGCCGGTTCACAGCGAGGGCGCAAATTCTAAACACTCCCCCGCAGGATCGCAACCCCATTTTCCAGTATGATAACGACCCCTCGAAGTAGTCACGGGTATAAGATCAGGTGCGTGTTCTTGGTATAGAAACTTCCTGCGATGAAACTGGCGTCGCTATCTACGATTCAGCCTCCGGCCTGCTCGGCCACGCCCTGTTCAGCCAGGTGGACTTGCACGCTGATTATGGTGGCGTAGTCCCTGAACTGGCGAGTCGCGATCATGTGCGCAAGCTGCTGCCCCTGGTGCGCCAGGTTATGGCAAAGACGAACACCAAACCCTCGGACCTGGACGGCGTGGCCTATACCGCTGGCCCCGGTTTGGTCGGCGCCCTGATGGTGGGGGCCTGTGCCGGCCGTGCCCTGGCCTATGGCTGGGACATACCCGCGGTGGCGGTGCACCATATGGAGGGCCATCTATTGGCCCCGATGTTGGAAGAGAGTCCGCCCGCTTTTCCCTTTGTGGCTCTGCTGGTCTCCGGTGGCCACACCCAGTTGGTAGAAGTGCGCGGTCTCGGTGACTATGAGCTGATGGGGGAGTCTCTGGATGACGCTGCCGGTGAGGCTTTCGACAAGGCGGCCAAGATGCTGGACCTGGATTACCCCGGCGGCCCGCGTCTGGCGGCCCTGGCTGAGAAAGGCGATCCCAGGCGCTTTACTTTCCCCCGCCCTATGACTGATCGACCGGGCCTGGACTTCAGTTTCTCAGGTCTAAAGACTTTTACCCTGACCACCGTGCGCCGGCACGCCCTTGAAGATGGCCTGCCGGACGAGCAGACCTGCGCGGATATCGCCGCGGCCTTTCAGGAAGCGGTGGTGGATACATTGGTGATTAAATGCCACCGTGCGATTCAAGCGTCCGGGTACAAAACGCTGGTGATTGCCGGTGGGGTTTCCGCCAATCAGCGGTTGCGCGAGTGCCTGGAAACGAGCCTGCGCAAAGGCGGTGTCAGTGTTTACTATCCACGCCATGAATTCTGTACCGATAATGGCGCGATGATTGCCTATGCGGGCAGCCTGCGCCTGAAGGCCGGAGAGCAAGCCGGTCTGGCAGTGGATGTGCGCCCGCGCTGGCCCATGACCGAATTGCCCAAGACCGAACTTTAAACATGGGCAGGACATCCTGGCAGTAAAAAGAAAAGAGCCGATAGATGGATATTGTTTTTATACGGGATTTAAAGGTGGATACCATTATTGGTATTTACGACTGGGAGCGGGAAGTGCGTCAGACGGTCAGTGTTGATCTGGAGATGGCTTTCGATATCAGCGAAGCGGCGCGCACAGATAATATCGAGTACACGCTCAACTATAAAGCGGTGGCCAAGCGCCTGATCGCCTTTATTGAGAGTAGTGAGTTCCTGTTGGTGGAAACCATGGCGGAACAGGCCGCTGCCATTGTGCAAAAGGAGTTTTCCGTGATCTGGCTGCGTCTGCGTTTATCCAAGCCCGGTGCTGTGCGTGGTTCCCGGGATGTCGGTGTTATTATCGAGCGCGGCGAAAAGCCAATAAAAGGGGCAGCAGCGATGTCTGCGGGAGTGTAAACGTGGCTCAGGTGTATCTCAGCCTTGGCAGTAATGTCAATCGCGCGCAACATATTCACGCAGCGCTGGACGCGCTGGCCGGGCAGTTTGGCGAGTTGCAGGTATCCCGCGTTTTCGAGAGTGAGGCGGTGGGATTCCAGGGGGATAACTTTTATAATCTGGTGGTGGGCCTGCGTACAAACCTGCCGGTGGGGCAGCTGGCGCTCTGCCTGCGTGGAATCGAGGATGCCAATGGCCGCCTGCGCGCGGGTCCCAGGTTCAGCGCGCGCACCCTGGATATCGATATCCTCACCTACGATAACCTCACAGGCACGGTCGATGGGGTAAAACTGCCGCGGGGTGAGATCGTAAAAAATGCCTTTGTATTACAGCCTTTGGCAGAGATAGCCCCGCAAACCGTTCACCCGATCGAGGAGAAGACTTTCCGCCAGTTGTGGAGTGAATACGATCAGGCTTCGCAGAAGTTGTGGCCGGTGGCATTTACCTGGCCTTAATGGCGAACTTGTCAGGGAAACCTAAAAAGCAGCCACCGGGCTGCCTTTTTGTTTTTGTGGGCGTCATAAGACCTTTGGTTTACTGGAGCCACTCGGCAATCGTATCAATATATTCTGGTGGCGGTATATGGCCTCCGGGGAATACGTGGTGCCGCTTGTTGTTTGCATTAATAAGCTCAAATAGCACCCTGTTTTCCTCTTCTGTTGCAAATTCGTCGTTATTGGCTGTGATTAATACAGGGTCCCGAGCCTGGCTATGAGCGATCAGGTTTATCGGTGCCACTGCGGTGTTGTCAAGTTGAGGAGGGACCATGCCGATAACTTTTTGAGTGCGCGGCCAACGGTGATCAGGTCGAAATCCTGATTGTCCATGCGCCGAGTCAGCTAGCCTAGGTCGGTTGGGTTGGCCGGACCGCCCTTGGCTGAGTTTTACTATTCCTGACTTTTGGATAACAGCCGGATAATGTCCAGGGTCTTGCCGGGCTCCCAGCGCATGGCAGAGACCAGGCCGTGCATAGCCAGCAGGCGCCGGTCGAGATCCTTTCTGTCGCGAAGCTTTTGCAATTTTTCTCTGGCCTTTTCATAGCCCTGTTGTTCATAGGCCAGCAGCAATTCGACGGTGTGTTCCGCAGGGGTTATCTGGCGGGGACGCGGTGTGTAACCCATCGCCTCTACCATACGCTCGGCTGCCAGCCAGGTGGACCAGGGGTTCTGGCCGGTAATGAGTTGGCCATCCACACTGACCTGCTCCAGATAGGCGGGCCCACTCTGGAAAATTGCACCCTGCTCGCGCAGGCGATCTTCCAGCAGAAAGGGAAACCGTTGCGCGGCGTCGGGAATAAGAAACAGCTCTTCCTCATTGGTGAAAGCGCTGATTTGGCGGCCGGCGATAAGTGGCTCGCCATTGTCCAGAGTGACATTGGCGAGCGCTGCCGGTCCATGGCAAACGGCACCAATGACCTTGCCGTTTTTATGGAAGTCCCGCACCAGGGTTTGGATATCGGTATTATCGGGAAAATCAAACATGGTGCCCTTACCACCGACAAAAAATATGGCCTGGTAGTCCCCGGCGGATACCTGATCAATGGGAATACTGTTATCTACCTTTTGCTGTGCTTCCCGATCATTGAGAAAAGCATAATCGAAAGGTCCCATATCGCCTTTATCAATCAACGCAGGCGGTTTACCACCCTTGGGACTGGCAATATCCACGACAAACCCATTGGCTGTAAATACATAGTAGGGGCGGGCCAGTTCCGTCAACTCATAGCCGGTGGATTTAGTGGAGGTACCCATCACCTCTGTGCTGGTGACTACAGCCAGCACTTTGCCCCGTTTTACATCGGGCCCTTGTTGTAAATAGCGCAGTTCACTGGCTGTTGTATTGGAAAAGTCCTGTTCCTGTGGAGGGATTAAGCCCTTAATCCAGATGATAAAGGTAAAGCAAGCGCCACAGGTGACAGCGAGTGAAATAAGTATTTTCTTCAACATGTCGATTTCCAAAAATTGTAGTGAAAGGTGTAAATCTTTCGGGTTGTCCATCTAACACTTGGAAGAGTAAGGGGTGGCAGGTGAAATCCGGGTGAGATAGTTGCTAAAAGGATCAATTGTTTGGTTTATGGCGGTTTTCTTAACAGTAGCCCGCATTGATAAGTGTTTTGTTGGCACAGAACCGCAATTT
Organism: uncultured Microbulbifer sp.; assembly: GCF_947489355.1. Lineage (GTDB taxonomy): Bacteria > Pseudomonadota > Gammaproteobacteria > Pseudomonadales > Cellvibrionaceae > Microbulbifer. The sequence continues at coordinate 10,946 of NZ_CANLDD010000010.1, forward strand.
CCCAGCCCAGAGCTGCACAGATTCTTTTTGCCAGAAATAAACCTTGACCGATACCTTTGCTGCCTTCTCTTTTTTGGCCGGACAGAAACGTCTTTTCCGTATCGAGTACAGTATCTATGGGGTTTTCAAACAATAGGGTATTTCCTTTGGTATAAATTCTCAGTTCGGGCCGGGATGCATGTTGTAGGGCATTGCCGATCAGGTTGTTGAATAGTAATGATACGAGATGGCGATTGGCCAGGATCTCCTGGTCGTTTTCTATTGTTATCTGTATCTGGAAATTTTCTTGAATAATGTTTTGATGCTGTGTCAGGAGGCGCTCTTCCAATAAGGGCCGCAATCTAAGGTACTCCGTTTGCAGGGATTCCGACCGAGCCAGGGCCAGCAGTGTCGATACCGTTGCCTCCATCCCGGTAACCGTTTGTAACAGTTCGGTCTTTTCACAAGCCGTCATCGCCCTGTTTTGGCTGAGCGTCAGGGTGCCTTTGAGAATGGTCAGGGCCGTGCGGAATTCGTGGCTGGTATCGCGGGTGAATTCAGCCTCCCTCTGTAGTGCCTGTTTGAGCTGATTGATGGTGCTTTCCAGGATAAATGCCAGATAGCCGATTTCATCCTTGTCATCACTGTGGAGCAGGGATATCTGCGTATCGCGGCTTCTTTGCTGTTTAACCGCTTCCGCCAGGGCAATAACCGGGGCGATGGTTTTGCGGGAAATACGGTAGGCACAGTGAAGTGCGAATAGTAATGTCAAGGCGCATGCGCTGCCAAAGAGCCAGAGTAACCGGGTCGATTGTCGCGTGACAGCGATCAGTTCACTGACTTCGGCGGCGAGAATTGCGGAGCTGTTATCAGGCAAATGTACCCTACGCAGGTGAAAGTGATGGTCTGAATCACTGAACCACTCGGCTTTCTCGGCGTTGTTTGGCAGTGCGCTGAGTAATTCAGTGGGGATTGCCTGGCCTTCGGTGTACAGCTTGAAGTAGGGTAGGCGTGGTTTCGGTGGAAAACCGGTGAATTGCGCCTGTTGTTCAATATAGCGGACCTCACCTTCAAGTAAATTGTCGAGAATATGGTCTTCAATCACATAGGCTGCCAACAGGCAGAGTGCAAAAAATACCACGCAGAGCAGTAGGGTAAAACTGCCAAAAATTGCAAAGACTCTTTTTTGCAGTTTACTGATTCTGTGCACTTGAGGTTTCCAATTGGTATCCCAGGTTGGTAATGGTTTTCAGCATGGGCGTCTTAAATGGTTTGTCCAATGCCTGACGCAGGCTGTAGATATGGGATTTTAGTGCGTCAGTTTCCGGTGGGTCGTCGCCCCAGATATGGTGAATGAGTGCCGAGCGGCTCACGGGGGCCGGTGAAGCCTGGGCGAGCAGGGTGAGAATACGGAATCCGATAGTGGTCAGCACCAATGGTTTCTTGTCTCTACATGCGGTCTGTTGGCGATGGCATATTTGCAGGTCGCCGATCTGAATTTTATCATTGGTATGCAACTGGTGCCTGCGGGCCAGGGCGCGGCAGCGCAGGATTAATTCCCGTGGGTCGAAGGGCTTGCACAGGTAGTCGTCAGCGCCCACACCAAAGCCATGCTCTTTATCAGAGATGGCGTCGCGAGCGGTGAGCATCAATACCGGTATATTCACCGGCGCCTCCGCTTTAATCTTCTTACACACCTCCAGGCCATCCATATCGGGCAGGCCCAGATCGAGAAGAACCAGGTCGAAGATCTGCTCTAGCGCCAGCTGCATCCCCTGGCGGCCGCAGTGGGAAAAATCCATTCGCCAGCCTTCAGCTTGTAAAAACTCGGCAACCTGTCGGGCAATGACAGGGTTGTCTTCTATCAGCAGTATTTTCAGTGGGTGCATGGGAGTGTCTCGTGTGGCAAAGAAAGTCACAAAAACAGTCTGACAGGATGGGCGTGAAATAGAAGTGAAGCCTCACCGCTGGTTGGCTTTGGGGCAGTATGGAGGGAGGCGAATAGCTCAGATAGTGAGGCTGCGACCGCCGTCGACTGCGATGACCTGGCCGCTGATATAAGGCGCGTCGCAAGCGAGGAAGCGCACGGTCTTGGCGATATCATCCGTGCAGCCGGTACGGGCGAGGGGAATGCGTCGGACAATGTGCATTTTCTTGGCCTCGCTAGTGGCCTCCTGCTCGGGCCACAGGATGGCGCCGGGAGCGACTGCATTGACGCGCACCTGGGGGGATAGCTCCAGGGCAAGACTTTTAGTCAGCATTACCAGCCCGGCCTTGGCGGCACAGTAAAGTGTGTGTTTGCGCATTGGGTGCTCGGCATGGATATCCGCCATATTGACAATGCAGCCTCCATTGCGGGCGAGGGTTTTGGCCAGCGCTTGACTGATGAAAAATGGTGCCTTGAGATTGCTGCCTACCAGTTGGTCCCAGTCCTCCTCGGTGGCTTTGCCGACTGGCGTTGGGTAGAAAGCCGAGGCGTTGTTGACCAGAACGTCAATGCCGCCCCATACCTCTTCTGCGCGCCGGGCGAGGTCGGCGCAGGCATCGGCGCTATCCAGCGCACTCTGCAGTGCTACGGCGGAATCCCGGCAGACTTTGTTGAGTGCTTTTGCGAGGGCATGTGCCGCATTGGCCGAGCTGCGATAGTGGATGACAATACGGTGATCCCCGTGCAGTTCTTCGGTGATGGCGCGACCGAGGCGAGCGGCGGCACCGGTGATCAGCACATTACGCACGATAGGCTTCCTTTACCTTGGCAATAGCCCTAATCCGCGCCCGATCCAGTGCCTGTCCCAGCTTCGCGCCCTCGCAACCCTGTGCAATCAGCGCGTCGGCAGTCACAGTGGCTGCCGCTTCGCGGGCGGCGCGCAGGAAGTTCACCTGGGGATAGTCTCGATGTTCGAGCCCCTGGCGTCCGCGGGCGTCTGCCTCACAGGCGCGCAGGAAGTTCTCGAACCGCTCGGGGCGTCGCAAAGCATCCAGACTGCGCATCATTTTCATAATGGTCTGCGGGCGCAGCTCGAATGCCCTATGGCAGTGCAAATGGTATTCGCAGACGCCAATAGCCAGTGTGGTCAATGCCTTGGGTGTGCGCCAGCGTTCGCAGACTGCGCGCACCAGGGGTATTCCGGCGGACTCGTGACCGTGATGACTGGGCAATATCTTTTCCGGGGTTAAGCCCTTGCCCAGGTCGTGCAGCAATACTGCGAAACGTACAGGCAGCTCCGCGGGGGCGGCGCGCAGTGCCATTAGTACATGCTCACCAGTATCTACCTCGGGGTGGTGGATGGGGGGCTGAGGTACCCCGAACAGTTGCTCCAATTCAGGCAGAAACACCGGCAGAGCGCCACACTCCCGCAACACTCGGATAAAGATATCGGGGTCCGGCTCAGTGAGAGCGCGGCTGACTTCCTTCCAGATTCTTTCTGCTACCAGATATTCAATTTCACCGGCTTCGACCATCTGGCGCATCAGCTCCACAGTCTCTGGTGCAATGGTAAAGTCCAAGTGGTGGTAGCGTGCCGCGAAGCGGGCTACGCGCAGGATGCGCAGGGGGTCTTCGGCAAAAGCTGGGGATACGTGGCGCAAGACACGCGCCTGCAAGTCTTTCTGGCCCCCGTAAGGGTCGATAAGCTTACCGTCGCTGGACTCGGCAATCGCATTGATCGTCAGGTCACGGCGCAGCAGGTCTTCTTCAAGGGTGATATTGGAGGCGGCATTGACAGAAAATCCGCCATACCCATGTCCGCTTTTGCGCTCTGTGCGGGCAAGGGCATACTCGTCGCCGGTGTCGGGGTGCAGAAACACGGGAAAATCTCGCCCAACAGGCTTGAAACCGTGCGTTAGCATCTGCTTCTCATCGGCACCTACAACCACCCAGTCGCGCTCATATACAGGGCGATGCAGCAGTTTGTCGCGCACTGCGCCGCCAACGAGATAGATCCTCAATGGGATAGCTCCAAAGCTGGGGATACCGGTTGCCCGGCAGGGAGTTGCACTACCATAAAGTCATTGGTTCCGACGCCGTCCAATCTCCAGAATGGGGGCTAGGGTTACAGCGGAGGAAAGCCTGGGATGTTGGCAAGATAAAAAAATGGCCCCGAAAAAACAAGGGGGCCCAGGGTCTTAGGGTATGCGTTTGGCAATTTTTTCTACTGCCGGTGGGTGTGTCGACGATCCAGTGCAGGGGTTGGGCAACACCAATTTGTGGCCATCTTAACAAAGCTGTCTTACCTGTCAACTGTACCTTATAGTATTTTTTGAGGGGGTTGTTGTGTTGTTCGTTAATAGGTTGCATGGACCGAATTTCGGGCTGGTTTTACAGCAATGAACAGCATAATTTATAGGGGTGATTTCATTGGGCAGGATAATTTCGCGCTAGACCCTGGAGATGGGGTTTTGTTGCGGGGAGTTGACCTGGCCGTCAGTGATCGCAGTTGTTGGGGAGACTAAAAATATGAGCGAAATACATGTACTTACCACCGGGGAAGCTGCCAGGTACTGCGGTGTCAATTTCCGAACCGTCATTCGCTGGATAGAGCGGGGACAGCTCAAGGCTTACAAGTTACCTGGTCGTGGCGACCACCGCATTTGTGTAGAGGATTTTGTGGGTTTTTTGCGCGATAACGCTATGCCGGTACCGAATACTCTGGCTGTACCCAGCCGCAAGGTGTTGCTGCTGACAACGGATTCAGAGCTGACTTCGGTGGGATGCCAGACATTGGAAAATATCGGCTGTGAAACAGAAGTGGCTGGCGACAGCTTCTCTGCGGGTATTTTGCTGGCTCATTTCAAGCCTGTTCTGTTGGTGATCGATGCAAATCTGGTGGGTGACGGTGGTTTTCAGATGCTTGATTACCTGAGATCCCGCAGTGAGTACGCCAACCTGCGCATTCTCGTTGCCCCCTCGGGAGACGACCGTGACACAACCCGCTGGCTCGATGCCGGTGCGGATGCTTTGTTGAGCCAGCGCGAGGAGCGTGGTGAACTGGCGGCAAAAGCCAAATTATTGCTTGAGGCCAACGGTTAATCCGACGGTATATATTGGGGAGCTATCCACAGGTGATACCTCCCCCCGTCGGTCAAGGCTCGCAGTGGTTTGCGCTTTGAAATTCAGATGGGCTTAGGGATTAACATGGGCTCCTCTTCACTCTCCTGGCGGTCGCGGCCCTGTTCAGGGCAGTGGTAGCTGGCCGTGATTTCTTTGCCATTGTGACTGTTGAGATGTACCTCAAAACCCCAGAGCCGGTGTAGATGCCTCAGTACCTCCGCAGTGTCTTTGCCCAGAGGGCGGCGCTGGTACTGGGTGTGATGCAGGGTGAGGGAGCGATCCCCTCGGGTATCCACCGCATACACCTGAATATTGGGCTCCCGGTTGCCGAGGTTGTATTGGCCTGCCAGGTTTTCTCTCAGCTGCCGGTAACCGCACTCGTCGTGAATGGCGCTGACAATAATGTCCTTCTCTTTGTCGTTGTCGCTGATACAGAAGAGTTTCATATCGCGCATCACTTTTGGCGAGAGGAACTGCAAGATAAAACTCTCGTCTTTGAAGTCGCGCATGGCAAACTGTAGTGTTTCCCGCCAACTGCTCCCAGCGATATCCGGAAACCAGCGTTGGTCTTCTTTTGTTGGATTCTCACAGATGCGCCTTAAATCACTAAAAATACTGAAACCTAACGTGTAGGGGTTAATGCCGCTGTAAAGGGGATTGTCAAAGCCTGGCTGGTAGATCACATTGGTGTGGCTTTGCAGAAATTCCATCATAAAGCCTTCGGTGACCCGTCCACGGCGGTAGAGTTCGGTCAGCAGGGTGTAGTGCCAGAAAGTGGCCCAGCCTTCGTTCATGACCTGGGTCTGGCGCTGGGGATAGAAATACTGCGCGAGTTTGCGCACGATACGCACCAGTTCCCGCTGCCAGTTTTCCAGTAGTGGGGCGTTCTTTTCAATAAAATAGAGGATATTTTCCTGGGGCTCTTCGGGAAAACGTTTCTTCTTGGTGCTCTCTGTACCTTCGCCCAGCTTGGGAATGGTTCGCCACAAATCATTGAGTTGCCGCTGGCGGTATTCCTCCCGCTCCTGCTGCTGGCGCTCTTCTTCAACAGCCGAGATGGGATAGGGTCTTTTGTAGCGATCGACCCCATAGTTCATCAGCGCATGGCACGAATCCAGGATTCCTTCTACCTTATCCAGGCCATAGCGCTCCTCACAGCGGGAGATGTAGTTCTTGGCGAAAATCAGATAGTCGATAATACTGCTGGCATCGGTCCAGGCGCGAAAAAGGTAGTTGCCCTTGAAGAAAGAATTATGCCCATAGGCGGCATGGGCGATGACCAACGCTTGCATCGTCATGGTGTTTTCTTCCATGAGATAGGCGATACAGGGGTTGGCATTGATCACTATTTCATAGGCCAGTCCCATCATGCCGCGCTGGTAGCTGTTTTCGACGCTGATGAACTGCTTGCCATAGGACCAGTGGTGATACCCCACCGGCATCCCAACCGAGGAGTAGGCGTCCATCATCTGCTCGGAGCTGATCACCTCAATCTGGTTGGGGTAGGTGTCCAGTCCAAACTCTCCCGCCAGTTCGCCAATAACACGATCATATTGCTGGATCAGTTCGAAAGTCCATTCGGAGGTGGTGGAGATGGGGCCTTGCGAATCGGATTTTGGTGAGTCGCTGCTGTTGGCATAGGTGTCTAGCATCGGGCTGTTCCCTTCTGGCTAAACAGTTGACGGAACACCGGGTAGATATCCTGGACACCCACAATCTGTTCCATGGCAAAGTGGCTCGGAAACAACGTGCGTACACTTTCGTATTCATCCCACAGGGCCTGGTGATCGCGCGGGGTGATTTCTACATAGGAGTAGTACTGCACGTGGGGCATGATGTCGTCGATCAGGATTTTGTGGCAGGTACTGGAATCATCATTCCAATTGTCGCCGTCTGATGCCTGGGCACCATAGATATTCCACTCACTGTCCGGGTAGCGCTCATGCATAATCCGACGCATCAATTTGAGTGCGCTGGAGACGATAGTGCCCCCGGTTTCACGGGAGTAGAAAAACTCTTCTTCATCTACCTCCTTGGCGCTGGTGTGATGGCGGATAAATACGACTTCGGTGTATTCATAGCTGCGCTGGAGAAACAGGTAGAGCAACAGGAAGAAGCGCTTGGCCATATCCTTGGTGGCCTGATTCATGGAGCCGGAAACATCCATCAAACAGAACATTACAGCGCGGGAGCGGGGTTTTGGCTGGCGAATCAGCAAATTGTATTTCAGATCAAAATCATCCAGGAAGGGCACGCGACCGATACGTTTGCGCAGCTCTGAAATGTCACTTTTTAACGCTTCAATTTGTCGTTGGTCGCGCAGTGCGAGGTCTTTTTTTTCTTCCTGTGCAAGGGCTGTTTCCAGCACGCGCAGCTTGCGCCGCTTGCTGCTGGTCAGGGCGATTCGGCGTGCGTGGGCCGCTCTGAGGGAGCGGATCACATTGAGGCGGCCGGGGGTACCCTCGTTACTGATACCGGCACGAATCACCCGAAAAGCTGTATTGCCGGCCAGTTGCTGCTTGACCATGTTGGGCAGTTGCAGCCCCTCGAACATAAAATTGAGAAACTCTTCCTGAGAGATCTGAAAGACAAACTCGTCGACGCCCTCGCCGCTGTCGCTGGCACCGCTGCCATTGTCTCCCCCGCTCTGGCCCTGGCGTGGAATCCTATCACCGGTCGTGAATTCCCTATTACCCGGCAAAATGTGCTCGATATGCCCACCGGTACCATGGGAGAGCAGGGGTTCATTGATATCCCGGGTGGGGATGCTGATTCGTTCACCCTTGTCCATATCCATGATTGAACGGTTGTTCATGGCATCACCAACCGCTTTTTTAATATGAGCCTTGTAACGTCTGAGAAAACGCTGGCGGTTTACCGTACTCTTTTTTTTCCCATTCAGTCGGCGGTCGATGATATAGCTCATATTGCTGTCCTGGCCCTGAACAAAATCAATCGGTACTACCGGTCATACAAGCACGTATTACCGGAAGGGAAGGGGAGAATGCAAACCCCCTAGCTATTAAACCGCTAATCAGGCAGGTTTGAACTGAACTGACTGATTGATCGTGAAAAACTGCCCAATCAGAGAGGCGCAGTTTGCATTTAAAGGGCTTGTGCCGGTGGGTGGCCGAAGAAAACCTATCTCCACATTTCGTTAAACCATAGACTGATCCTTCCCTGCAAGCGGAAAAATTACTGCGATTTGCGTACACGGAGATACCATTCAGACAGCAGACGAACCTGTTTCTCGGTGTAACCACGCTCTACCATACGTGCCACAAAGTCTGCATGCTTACGCTTATCGTCCGTGGATGCCTTGGTATTGAAGGAAATAACCGGCAGAAGATCCTCGGTATTTGAAAACATCTTCTTTTCAATAACGGCGCGAAGTTTTTCGTAGGACCTCCAGTCCGGATTTTTACCCTGGTTATTGGCTCTGGCTCGCAGCACGAAGTTTACAATCTCATTGCGAAAATCTTTTGGATTGGAAATTCCGGCAGGTTTTTCGGTTTTTTCCAGTTCTTCATTGAGCGCGCCCCGATCCAGTATCTCACCGGTTTCTGGATCGCGATACTCCTGGTCCTGAATCCAGAAGTCGGCATAAGTGACATAGCGGTCGAAGAGATTCTGGCCGTATTCTGCGTAGGATTCCAGATAAGCGGTTTGGATCTCCTTGCCGATAAACTCCACGTATCTCGGAGCCAGATATTCCTTGATAAAGCCCAGGTAGGTTTCCTGTTTTTCCGGTTGAAACTGCTCTTGCTCTATTTGTTGTTCCAGTACATATAATAGATGCACCGGGTTGGCTGCCACTTCAGTTGCATCAAAATTGAAAACCTTGGAGAGTATCTTAAATGCAAAGCGTGTAGACAGGCCGGTCATCCCTTCATCGACGCCGGCATTGTCTCGATACTCTTGTATTGTCTTCGCCTTGGGGTCGGTGTCTTTGAGATTTTCCCCATCATAAATGCGCATTTTTGAATAGAGGTTGGAATTTTCCGGACCCTTGATCCTTGATAATACGGAGAACTGCGCCAGCATGCGCAGAGTGTCCGGTGCACAGGGTGCCTCGGAGAGGGAACTGTTTTCCAGTAATTTTTGATAGATCCTGATTTCCTCCTGAACACGTACACAATAGGGGACCTTGACGATATAAATTCGGTCGAGGAATGCTTCGTTGTTGCGGTTGTTGCGGAAAGACTGCCATTCCGATTCGTTGGAGTGCGCCAACACCGTGCCGTTAAACGGTATTGAGCCAAGTCCCTCTGTACTGTTGTAATTGCCCTCCTGAGTGGCAGTCAGTAAAGGATGCAGCACCTTGATAGGTGCTTTAAACATTTCCACAAATTCCATCAAACCCTGATTGGCACGACACAGACTGCCGGAAAAACTGTAGGCATCGGGATCGTTTTGCGGAAATTCTTCCAGTTTTCGAATATCTATCTTGCCAACCAGGGAGGAAATATCCTGATTGTTTTCGTCGCCGGGCTCTGTCTTGGATATCGCTATTTGATCGAGGATAGAGGGATGCACCTTCACTACACGGAACTTACTGATGTCTCCATTGAACTCGTGCAGCCGCTTGACAGCCCAGGGCGACATGATGGTATTGACATAGCGACTGGCGATGCCATAGTCCTCCTCCAGAATGCGTCCATCCTCCCCTGGGGAGAAGAGGCTCAGCGGTGATTCGAAAACAGGCGATCCCTTAATTGCGTAAATCGGCACCTGTTCCATTAGCGCCTTGAGACGTTCGGCAAGGGAGGATTTGCCGCCACCCACCGGGCCCAGCAGGTACAGGATTTGCTTTTTCTCCTCCAATCCCTGGGCAGCATGTCGAAAGAAGGCGACAATTTGTTCAATCGCCTCTTCCATACCGTAGAAACCGCTAAAGGCTTTATAGCGCTTGATGACCTTGTTACAGAAAATTCTGGACAGGCGGGGGTCATGGGAGGTGTCGATCAGTTCTGCCTCGCCGATCGCCAGGAGGATTCTCTCGGCGGGGGAAGCATAGGCGCCACGATCCGTTTTACACAGCTCCAGGTATTCCTGAATACTGAGCTCTTCATTCTGGATAGACTCGTATCTCTCCAGATAGTGGTTGAAAATTGTCATGATATTTACCTCCCTGTAGTGTCCCGGGGAACACCGTATCCGTCTTATCATTCGGAATCAGTGCACCGGTTACTCCGTGGCAGCGGATCTGCCCATCCGGGGTGATCCGTATAGGTGGCTGTAGCACACTTTTTGCCTAGACGGAGGTGTATTTGTCGTGAAGCACGGAGACTATTACCGCCCTTCGCAACGACTATGTATTACCTGTTCAACAAGGGCCGGCGTCGGCCCGCAGCATCTCCCGCGCCGCGCTATCTACGCTGTGATCATTGACTTGGGGTAAACAGACTTCCTCCTGGGTACAGAATGTTAAACAACCTCTGCTTTTCCAGCATAGCTTTCCGTCTTATCGCGATACTGGAATGGTACCTTTATAGGTTGAATATAACGGCATTTTGCCCTTTACTTGCGGCCTTTTGTCAGGATAAACAAACTCGAGGGTGTCATTATGGCAATTCTGGTGACTGGCGGTGCGGGTTATATTGGTAGCCATACCTGTATTGAATTGCTGAATGCAGGTTTTCAGCCGGTTGTGGTGGACAATTTGTCCAACAGCAGCGAAGAGGCCCTGCGCAGAGTGGCGTCTATCACTGGCAGGACGGTGCCATTTTACCCCCTTGATATCGGCGATCGGCAAGGATTGCATCGGGTCTTTTGCGAGCATGAGATTGCCGCGGTAATGCATTTCGCCGGGCTTAAAGCTGTCGGTGAATCAGTAACCAGGCCCCTGCGTTACTATCAAACCAACCTGGCTGGCACTCTGGTCCTGATTGAGTTGATGGAAGAATTTGGCGTAAACCGCCTGGTCTTCAGCTCCTCGGCTACCGTGTACGGTGATCCGAAGACTGTGCCGATCCGGGAGGACTTTCCTACCGGGGCAACCAATCCCTATGGAGCCAGCAAGCTGATGGTAGAGGATATGCTTAGGGATATCTGCGCAGCTCCGGAAAGTCGCTGGCAGGTGAGCCTGCTACGCTACTTTAATCCGATTGGGGCCCATAAAAGTGGCATGATTGGTGAAGACCCGCGGGGTATTCCCAACAATTTATTGCCTTATGTCTCGCAGGTGGCAGTCGGTCGCCGTCCCTATCTGCGGGTATTTGGCAACGATTACGATACGGCTGATGGTACTGGCGTGAGAGACTATATCCATGTGGTCGATTTGGCCCGCGGCCATCTGGCCGCACTGGAACTGTTGCTGCAGAATACGGGTAATGCCAGCTGCTATACCCATAATCTTGGGACAGGCCGGGGATGTTCTGTGCTGGAAGTTGTACGTGCATTTGAAATCGCAAGTGGCAGGGAGGTTCCCTATAACATTGTACCTCGCAGGCCCGGTGATATCGCACAGTGCTATGCTGATCCGACGCTGGCCGAGAGGGATTTGGGTTGGAAAGCCGAGTATGACTTGGAGAGAATGGTCGAGGATACCTGGCGTTGGCAGTCCCGGAATCCGAAAGGCTATAGCACTTTGTGAGCCCGCTGAAAACCTGATAGGGATAGCGGAGTGTTGAGAGCCCGCTGATCCCTGTTTTTCTGACCACATTTTCCGCAAATGACATGCCTTCGGCAAGCAACAAAACTTTTGCCGATCGGGGAGCTGTTGTCATTAGTTCGCTGTGATAAAGCTACCCTGTGCAATTGTGCTAGTATTTTCTGGGCGACCATCCAATGAGTCCTGAAGCATCGGCTGGGTTGCCGAAGAAGTAACCTGAACGATTGGGGAGTTTCAGCCAGAACAAGCACAACAATGACTATGAAAACGTCCATTCCTCCCAGGCTTCCTCTCTATATTAACGGTGAATGGATACAATCCGACAGCGACGATTGGCTGGATGTAACCAATCCCGCCACTGGGGAAGTCCTGACCCAGGTTCCCTGTGCCTCCCTCGAAGACCTGCGATCTGCAGTCGCCTCCGCCCGCGATGCATTTCCAGAATGGCGGGATACACCAATATCTACGCGCGCGCGCGTCATGCTCAGATACCAGGTCTTGCTCAAAGAGCATCAGCAAAGCCTGGCGGAAATTCTCTGTGAGGAAACCGGCAAGACTATTGAGGATGCCAGAGGTGATATCTGGCGGGGTATTGAGGTTGTAGAGCATGCGGCGAACGTTGCCAGTTTGATGATGGGGGAAACGGTAGAAAACGTCGCCAATGCCGTCGACTGTTACTCCTTCCTGCAACCACTGGGTGTATGTGTCGGTATCACACCATTTAACTTTCCCGCAATGATTCCGTTATGGATGTTTCCCATGGCGATTGCCTGTGGTAATAGTTTTGTCCTCAAACCATCGGAACAGGACCCAATCACCCCCTGCAAGCTTGCGGAACTTTTCGAAGAGGCGGGGGCGCCCAAAGGGCTATTGCAGGTGGTGCATGGTGGCCGGGAACAGGTGGATTTTCTGCTCAAGGCACCGGATATCAAGGCAATCTCTTTTGTGGGGTCGGTCCCTGTAGCCCGGTATATTTATCAGACCGGTACCTCGCACCTAAAGCGGGTACAGGCATTTGCCGGCGCCAAGAACCATATGGTGGTTATGCCCGATGCCAACAAAAGTGCTGCAATTCATCATCTAATCGGCTCTTCGGTTGGAGCCGCGGGGCAGCGTTGTATGGCGATATCCGTAGCCGTTTTGGTTGGTGAAGCGCAGCAGTGGAAGAGCGAAATCCGCGATAGTATGGCCAAGGTGAAGCCCGGCCACTGGAGGAGGCCGGAATCTGACTACGGGCCAATGATTTCCGCAGTGGCGCGGGAGCGGGTACTGGAGTATATCGCCAGGGGCAGGGCGGAGGGCGCCGACTGTATGTTGGACGGCTCCGCTGTATCTGTTGATGGATATCCCGATGGCAACTGGGTGGGGCCGACCCTGTTCGCCAATGTCACCCCGGAGATGTCCATTTACACCGACGAGATCTTCGGTCCCGTCCTCTGTCTTGTCAACGCGGATACTCTGGAGGATGCGATTCACTTCGTGAATCAATGTCCCTATGGCAATGGCACATCCATATTTACCGCCAGTGGCGCCGCCGCGCGTAAATACCAGCATGAAACCTTGGTGGGCCAGGTGGGGATTAATGTACCTATTCCGGTACCCTTGCCATTTTTCAGCTTCACTGGCTGGCGCGGTTCCTTTTATGGGGACCTGCACGCCTACGGCAAGCAGGCAGTGCGCTTTTACACAGAAACCAAGACAATAACGGCACGCTGGTTTGATTCGGATATCGAACATGCACAGCACGCGAACATGACAATAAACCTCAAATAGTCACTTGCCGGGAAGCCAACCGGGTGCTGACATTCGGAGAGTGCAATGACAAAGACAGTCGCCTTCTTTGGACTTGGGCACATGGGAGCCCCCATGTCTTACAACCTGGTGAAAGCAGGATTTCAGGTCAAGGGATACGATCCGATCAGGGCATTGCTCGACAGCGCAGGCAGCCGGGGCGTCGAGGCATGTGCTACCCCACACCAGGCTGTGGTGGGTGCAGACTTTATTGTCAGTATGCTGCCTCACAGTGCCGCAGTGGAGTCCCTGTATATCGATGAGGAAAAATTACTGGACCTGGTTGCGCCAAATACCCTGGTGATCGATTGTTCCACCATTTCTGCCACCAGCGCCAAGCGCCTTCTGGCCACAGCCAGAGACAAGGGGGTCCACGCCATAGAGGCGCCCGTATCCGGTGGCGTAGCCGGGGCAGCGGCTGGTACATTGAGTTTTATGTGTGGTGGGGACGGCAATGATGTGGAGCGGGCGCGGGAAATTCTTCGGCATATGGGAATCAATATTTTCCACGCGGGGCCCGCCGGGTCTGGCCAGACGGCCAAGATCTGCAACAACATGCTCCTGGCCATCCATATGATTGGTACAGCCGAGGCCCTGCAGCTGGGTGTGGATAACGGACTGGACCCCAAAGTGCTTACAGAGATTATATCAAAAAGCTCCGGGGCCAACTGGTCTCTGCAAACCTATAACCCCTATCCGGGAGTTATGGAAAATGTGCCCGCCAGTAATCAGTATGCCGGAGGGTTTATGGTCAAGTTGATGTGCAAGGACCTGGGCCTGGCGCAGCATGCTGCAACCGATAGTAAAAGCTATACTCCACTGGGTTCACTGGCTCGCAACCTGTATGGGATACATAACCTGGCAGGGAGCGGGGAACTGGATTTCTCCAGCATTCAGCAACTATTCCAACTGAAATAGGCAGGCATTTTACTTCGTCCCAAGTCTCTTGCTGATACTAGTACCTCTGGTAAAAGCTAATACGGCAGATCAAACAGTTAGGTATATTCGATTACCTCGAAAAAGGGCGGCTGAGATCGGATCTTTTATTATGGTTAATCTGGGTATGGGATTTTCTTCTGCTGATAACACTTTGTGATATTGCTAGTAAAGCAAGAGGGAAGAATACTCCTCCCGCAGGATCGTATGAGGCATGGATGCCGATTACGAGCGTACCGGGAAGTATTCACAGTGTGTCCCGAGAGGAGAGTATTCTTTGCTTCGATCTGTTAGTGATAGGTTGAGTGCTTGATATTTTTGAAGATCCAGGAATTGATAATTGGTCAGGCCTGACCGGTTATTAACATGATGCTCAAAGATGCGGCCTGTATTTGAATTTTAAGATATTAACCATTCATTTTATGCAGAAATAACGGCCGTAAATTCATTCATTAAACGAGAACCACCTCTAATCAATTCCCCCTTGGAATGCATTAAACTTTTTTCGGGCAAAAAGTTTAATGCATTATTTTGCCTTTTTTGCACAAATGTCAAATTGTCATATTGCATAAGATATTTTAGTTAGTGCAAATATCCTCAATAGGTTGATCGCGTTCATTGCAGGTGAGCTCGATTCAACATATACCTTTTCATGTAAAATTAGGTTAATGGAGAAGAAAAATAATGCATATTCTCTCAAAGGTGTTTCTCAGGGCTGGTTTAACGATGGCTGCGGTGGTAACCGGCTTTCTCTCTTATAGTGCCTATGCGGTTGAACGCGATGAAGGCACCGATTTTTCCAATGTGCCGCAGCGTATCATTGTGCAATATAAAGACGTCAAGGCCCGCGATTGGGCCGACCAAGCGGCTGCGCTCGCACAGCGGGGCGGCCATGGAATGACTTACGTGCGCAGTTTGGCACTGGCAGATCGTCAGGTATACCGGCTGAATAAGCGCATGGCGCCGGGTCAGTTGAAAAAGCTGGCACTGATGCTGGAGGCCGATCCAAATGTCCTCGCTGTTGAAGAGGATGTATTGATGCAGCCACAATTTATACCGAATGACACTTTTTACAATGTGCAGTGGCATTACTTTGAGGCTGTCGGCGGTATCAACCTTCCCCTGGCGTGGGATAAACAGACGGGAGCCGGCGTCACCGTGGCTGTGCTGGATACCGGTTATGTATTCCACTCAGACCTCCACGCCAATATACTCCCCGGCTACGATTTTATCAGTGATGTTTCTGTGGCCAATGATGGCAACGGGCGCGACTCAGATGCCAGCGACCCGGGGGATTGGGTGAATGCCAACGAGTGCGGTCCTTTTAATCCACCGCAATTCCGGCCCAGTAGCTGGCACGGCACCCATGTTTCCGGCACCATCGCTGCTGTGACCAACAACAACCAGGGTGTGGCTGGCGTAGCCTTCGATGCAGAAGTGGTTCCGGTGCGGGTGCTGGGCAAGTGCGGTGGTTTTCTCTCTGATATTGCCGACGGTATTGTCTGGGCATCCGGTGGTACTGTGAGTGGTGTGCCGGCCAATGCCAACCCCGCCCAGGTGATTAACATGAGTCTTGGTGGTGTCGGCGCCTGTGGTTCCACCTATCAAAGTGCCATCAATACGGCCGTTGCCAACGGCACAACCGTGGTAGTCAGTGCAGGGAACAGCAATGCGGATGCATCCGGTTTTCGACCGGCAAACTGTTTCAATGTGATAGCCGTTGCAGCGACCGAGCGCTTTGGGGCCCGGGCTTATTACTCTAACTTTGGTGCCACCGTAGATGTCAGTGCGCCAGGAGGAGATGTGGTCTTCAACCCTACTCACGGAGTCGCTTCAACCCTGAACGACGGCCAGACAAGTCCAGGTAATGAGAACTATGTGTACTATCAGGGTACCTCTATGGCGGCACCGCATGTATCTGGTACCGCTGCGCTTATGTACGCCAAGAATGCTGGCCTCACACCGGTGCAGATCGAGAATATCCTGACGCTCACGGCCCGCCCTCTGCCCGGTGCTTGTTCCGGTGGCTGTGGTGCGGGCATTATTGATGCCAATGCGGCAATTGATGCTGTGCCTTAATCGGCTGTTGAAAAAGGCCTTCCATGGCCTTTTTCAACCTGGGTTTGCGGCGCATGTCCGCAAACCCTCCACGTGAGATAGACAATCGATGTACACGGGGTTTCCTGCCCAAGCGCAGGTTTTTATCCGCAAGGAGAGAGGCCGTTTCGCAAAGGTAAAGGTGGTTCGCCCCGAGAAACCCTAATCGGCTTTTGCCTTTGGCTGTTCCAACAACTCTTCCGGGTGGACAAACTCCCGCATAAAGATTTCCCAGAAGGCGAGAAACAGTGCCGCGAGTAGCGGGCCTATGGCAAACCCACTGATACCAAACATGAACAGACCACCCACTGTGGAGAACAGTACCAGATAGTCCGGGAGCTTGGTATCCCGCCCCACAAGAATGGGGCGCAAGAGATTGTCCACCAGGCTGATGACGGTGAGCCCATAGATTAGCAATATGGTGGCTTTTATCGGCTCGCCAATGGCATAAAGATAGATGGCCGCCGGAAACCAGATAAGGGCAGCGCCAATTGCCGGCAATAGTGACAACAGGGTCATCAGTACCCCCCACAACAAGGGTGCAGGGAGGCCGAGTACCCAGAAAATAATGCCGCCCAGTGTGCCCTGGGTTACGGCAACGACCAGATTCCCTTTGATCGTAGCACGGGTGACTTCGGCGAACTTGGCCAGCAGGAGATGTTCGCGTGCATCGCCCAGAGGCAGCGCGTGGATAATCAGGTTGACCAGTCTTTCACCATCGCGGATTAAGAAGAAGGTCAAGTAGAGCATTAAGCCCAGCATGACAAAAAAATTAACGGTGTTTTGTCCCACTTCAATCGCATTTTTGGCGACGATGCTGCCGGCATTCATAATGCCGCCAAGCAAACGCTGTTTGGCCACCTCGATATCTACACCGATGCTTTCGAGTGTGGTATTCAGTCTCGGGAAGGCGCTGCGGATTTCCTCTAGGGATTTGGAGATATCAATCTGCCCGTCCTGTACCTTTTGGTACAGGGTTACCGCCTCGTTGATAAATGAGGTGGCCACCACAAGCACCGGTATTACCAGCAGGACAACACACATCAACAGTGTCACCAATGCCATGGCATTGGGGGAATTGGGAAAACGCCTCATCAGGTAGCGGTACACCGGATAAAAAATCAGGGCAATGGCGCATGCCCAGAAAATCGCTGTGAAAAAGGGCTTCACGAGCAGCAGAAAGGCCACTGTCACCAAGAGCAAAGACAAGATAAATGAACGTTTTTCGAGCTTTTCCTGCACCGGAACTCCCTCAGCCTGCGTGATTGCCCTGTGGTTACGGGCCTTGAATTGTATTCTATATAATCAAAAGCGGGAGGGATTTACCAGCGTCTGTAACCACAGGTATCCACGTGAAAACGGATGCTCTTGTAGATGCCAAGGCCCATCTTCCACTGTCGGCCATTGCGCCGGTGGATATCCCTGAGTACCGGTATCAGCTGCTCCCGCGAGAAATTTTTCTGTGGGACTATATCCAGGCCGCAGAAGAGCAGGTGTTTACTGCCTTTTGAACCGCCTGCCTTGCGGTTGTAGCTGGTGGTGCGCCACCCGGAGAGGACAGTCACCGGGCCGATACGCGGTACTATTTCCTGTCGGATTACTTTCAGGGTATCCACTACAGCTTTCCAGTATTCCTCCGGGGGAATGGCGAAAGGGGGTTCGTTCAGGTCCCGCCAGTCACTGCCCTGGCGCAGCAGTTCAAACGGTGACACTACCATGTGTACCTGGTTTGCTCGCAGGAAAACTTTCAGCCTGGAAAACAGGTTCCGGTTGTTGGCCTGTTTGAGGAAGTGGATGAAAGCCCTTTCCGAGGCTGCAGGATAGCCCTGAATATCGTATACAACTGGGATTTCAAGTGGCGGAAGCAGGTCTATGGGGTTGATCACCCGGTCTCCCAGTTCGCGCACCCTGTCAAAAGTGGCAAACAACAGGATAACGATGGTGACGAGCAGAATGGCGCCGGCGAGGATGATCCGGCGGCGCCAGCTCTGGCGTGCAACAGGGGCGCGGTCTTTATTTTCCTGAAAATTCATGCAGAGCGTCCGCCATTTACCAGATGCGATAGCCACAGGTGTCGATATGAAAGCGCATACCTTCACCGAGGCCGAGACCGAAATGGCTTTCGGGCCCGAGACGCGCGTGCAGGGTACGCAACTCCTCCGCAAGCTCCCGCTGGCTGATATGGGAGTTCGGTATCAGGTCGAGGCCGCAAAAGTCCCGGTGTCGAGCTTTGTCGCTGTGTTCCAGCTTGCGATTGTAATCATCGGTGCGAAAGGCGGAGACCACGCCCACAGGACCGATCAGGGGTTCCACCTGGTCTCGCAGCAGTGTCAGGGTGCCCACTATCTTGTGCCATTGCTCCCGCGGGGGTATGGCATAGGGCGGCTCCTTGAGTTCGAGCCAGCCGCTGCCCTGGCGCAACAGGTTGTGTACCGGGGTGACATCGCCAACGCCCCGGCCCGCGAGGAAATGCGCCAGGGCATTCACCCGTTCCCGGTTATTGCCGCTGCGCAGAAAGTTGTTGAAGCTTTCCAAGGTGGCGATGCGGTAACCCTTTAACTGTTCATAGGGTTTTTCGTGGGATTTCAAATATAAAAACAGCCACAGGGCCAGCAGAATCGAGGTCAATACCATGCCCAGGCAGCCCACTACCGTGGGGTGTACCCGCCTTCCCGGCGACTGGTGAGGATAGGTTGTCCTTAAACGGGTCACGGAATTATCTGGAGACATGGGGCTGGTGTCTGCTCCGGTGCCAGGGGGCAGAGTCAGTGGCACAGGCGCCTGCTTCTTCGGCGTCTCTTTACTCACTATAGCCGTAAAATTCAACAAAATGGGGTATGGCGGCAGGGACAAAAAAGCCCCGGACCTTGCGGTGCAGGGGCTATGTTGCACTCTCGGTGGGCTGGAGGGGCACCGAGGGGCACTTTCAGGTAATAAGGTGTCAGGCTTTGGGGCCGGCGTTTTTAACTTCCTCACTCACACTGAATTTTTCAATGTTTTCGGCGAACAGCCGAGCCAGTTTACCGGCCTGGTCGTCATAGGCGGCTCTATCGTCCCAGGCGTTGCGTGGGTTCAGGTAGGATTTGTCCACACCGGGCACTTCCAGCGGAATATCCAGGTTCAGGATATCCAGGTGCTCAGTGGCGGCGTCTTCCAGCGCACCGCTCTGGATGGCGGCCACGACGGCACGTGTCACCGGGATCGGGAAGCGTTTGCCGTTGTCACCGGAACCGCCGGTCCAGCCGGTGTTCACCAGGTATACCCTGGAGCTGAAGTCCTCGATACGCTTCATCAGCAGGTCGGCATATTCACGTGGCGCGCGTGGCATAAAAGGGGCGCCGAAGCAGGTGGAGAATGTCGGGTGGATGCCGGCTTCCGCACCGAGTTCGGTGGAGCCGACGCGAGCGGTGTAACCGGACAGGAAGTGGTAGGCCGCCGCCTCTTTGGACAGAATGGCGACAGGGGGCAGCACGCCGGATACATCACAAGTGAGGAAGATTACATTCTCTGGTTCACCGGCGCGGTTTTCCAGTTGGCGCATTTCCACATGCTCCAATGGATAGGAACAGCGGCCGTTTTCGGTGAGGCTGGTGTCGCTGTAGTTAGCGGTGCCGGACACATTGGTGACCACGTTCTCAACAATGGCGCCGAAGCGGATGGCATTCCAGATTACCGGCTCGTTTTTGCGGCTCAGGTCGATGGTCTTGGCGTAGCAACCACCCTCCATATTGAATACGGCGCCCCTGGTCCAGCCGTGTTCATCGTCGCCGATCAGGTAGCGCTCCGGATCGGCAGAGAGTGTGGTTTTGCCGGTGCCGGACAGACCGAAGAACAGGCAGGTATCGCCGTCTTTACCCACATTGGCGGCACAGTGCATGGGCATGACGTCTTTTTCCGGCAACAGGAAGTTCTGTACGGAAAACATGGCCTTCTTCATTTCACCAGCGTAACGCATGCCTGCCAGCAGCACTTTGCGCTGGCCGAAGTTGATGATGACGCAGCCTTCTGAGTGGGTACCATCGCGCTCGGGATCGCAGGAAAAATGGGGGGCGTGCAGGATGAGCCATTCTTCCTTACCTTTGGGGTTGTACTTTTCGGCACGGATAAACATATTGCGACCGAACAGGTTGTGCCAGGCGGTCTGGGTGGTTACGACAACCGGCAGATAGTGGTCTTCGTCCTGACCCACGTGCAGCTGCTGTATAAAATTGTTGCCACCGGCGACAAATGCCTCTACGCGGTCCCAGAGGGCGTCGAACTTGTCCTGCGGGAAGGGGCGGTTGATATTGCCCCAGTCGATACTGTCCGCAGTGGAGGGCTCTTCCACAACAAAGCGGTCGGCCGGGGAGCGGCCGGTGCGGGCGCCGGTTTCGGTGACCAGTGCGCCTGTGTCGGATAGCTTGCCCTCGCCGCGCGTCAGAGCCTGCTCTACCAATTGTGCTGGTGATAGGTTCTTGAAAACCAGCGCGGTGTCGTCGATCTGTGCCATGCGTCGATTACCCATGAAAGTTGGAGACTAAAATACAAGGGCCGCCAGGAGTTTGGACAGCCAGGCAAAATTTGGGGGGCGCATTATGGCAAAATTCAAAATAAGCGGGTAGCAAATGCCGTTATTTTCTGCAGATTAACGGCGCTGTTGTTTGAAAAATCAACAACTTTTATTCTCATGATTTATGCTTTTGTTGCCTAGTATTTGTCTCTTGAATTTTACCGGCACTCCAGCAGGGAATGGGCGCCCACGGGTGGGTGACTTCCCTACACCGGTCCGCCCGCTCAGTGCAGGGTGTGGGGTGGCGCATTGAGCAGCACTTCGATTTGGTTCCGGTCAAAGTAGTAGCGGGCATTGCAAAACTGGCAATCGGTGACAATTTCGCCATTCTGCTCATCCAGCAGCTTATACAGGTCCTCAGCGCCCAGAGAGACCAGTGCCCGAGCGCTGCGTTCCCGCGAGCAGCTGCATTTGAAGCGGATCGAGTCCGTGCCCAGACTCGCTGGCCTTAGTTGGTGGAACAGGCGGTGGATCAGTTCGCGGTGAGAGAGCGTGTACAGTTCACGGGCAGTCACGGAATCGGCCAGATGTAGGGCGGTCTCCCAAGCGTCGTGGTTCTCCCCGGCAGAGGCGGCATTATTGCCTGGCAGCACCTGTAGCATAATGCCCCCCGCTTGGTTTCCGTCACATTCCAGCCAGAAGCGTGTGTCCAGTTGTTCCGATCGAGTGAAGTAGTCTTCCAGGCATCCGGCCAGACTCCCCTTCTCCATGGGCACCACGCCCTGGTAGCGCTCGCCGCGCTTGGGTTCCAGAGTGATGGTCAGGGCACTGTGCGTACCTATCAGTTCCTGCAGGCCGGTGTGGGCGCCGGTCTGTGCACCCTCAGCGATGCGCGCTATGCCGCGCAGATCGCTGTGATGGGTGCACTCCGCCATCATCAGTGGAACATGCCCTTTGCCGCGGGCCTGCAGGCTCAGTAAGCCGTCAAATTTCAGGGTAGTGGAGAGCAGGCAGGCGGCCGCGAGAAACTCCCCCAACAGACGCGCTACCGGCGCCGGCAAGGGGTTGTTTTCCAGCACCGATCGATAGGCGTCAGAAAGGGTCACCACCTGCCCGCGAATATCGTGTTGGGAGAAGATAAAGCGCTCCAGTTGGTCGGACATAGATCGAGGCCTCGGTATCAAACCGGGGGATTTTAGCGGCGGGCCTGCTTGAATGGTAGACCTCGGTAAGGGCGGGGGGATACTGCCCCGTTGGCGTGCCGGCGGGAGCTATACCTCCTGGGCTCTAACCGCAGCGTCGCGCGATCGCATTTCTGAGTTTTTCTGCCATTTGCTGGCGTTCGCGCTCGCTGTAGCGCACCTCCCTGCCGTTTGCATCGATAAAGGCCACACGCCCGTTGAGGGCATTGAGGCGCTGGCGCGCCTGCTGGCAGATACGTTCTACCTCACGCTGCCGCGCTTGCTGTTGCTGCTGTCGACGCTGTGCGTACTCGCGCTCAGTATCACGGGGTCGGCGGCTCTCGCCAGGTCTCTGAGTTCCGGTGCCATGAATAGAGTTGATGGGCTCCAGTTTGTCGGAGATATCCTGAGCCTGGGTCTTTGCTGGTGGTCGGTCGCTAAAATGCACACGGCCATCTTCGTCGATCCAGCGATACAATTCATCGGCATTGGCATTGGCATTGGCATTGGCATTGGCATTGGCACCGATGGCCAGGAGCAGGCCGGCGAAGGCGATTGCCCATTTCGCAGTGTTCATGGTGCCTTTCGGATTCACAGGCCTGGAGCCTTATTCTACCTTGTTGGCCAACTGGCTGAACAACCCCCGCGAGTGGCGCTGGGGGATATGGTAGGTCTGCAGTATCAGGGGCTCCTGCTCGCGGGCTTCGGCGGCATCCAACACCATTCGGTAGCCTGAGCGGTCGCGCAGCTCTATAAAATCGCTTTTGTTGGTCTCCATCAGTTGGGCGAATCCATCGAAGTCCGCGACGCTGTGGCCATTCACCGAATCGATAATCCAGTTCTTCCAGTCGTGATAGCCGAGGTTGACGTTGGCCGGCAGCACTTTCAGGGCCACGACCAATTCGCGGCGGCCCTCCTCACTCCATTGGTTGCGTGCATACAGGTAGTCTATGGGGGCCTTGGAGTGCCAGTTGTTGCCCCAGCGCTTGATCAGGTTCATGTTGAGCGGCACGAATACCACGCCACCGTAGATGTAATAGCGCGGCTGCTGGTCAAACTGTTCCCCCAGCACCAGTGCCCGTGAGGGTGGCACTGCGGCCAGGGTGACTTGAGCGGTTTTCTCCTCACCGTCGCGGGAGAAACGCACCGGCAACTTGTCCCCCACATGGTGGCGGTCCACGGCGTAATGGTAGTTAGTGCGTTGGTTTTCACGCCACTCCACGGTGCGATCCGCGGCTACCTTGAAGCCGTCCACTTCCAGCAATACGTCGCCGGGCTGGAAAACCCTGGCCGCGGGGGAGTCGCTGAAAACCTTTACAATCATGGCCCCATCCTGGGCCTCACTGAGGCCGGCGGCCTTTTTCATGGAAGGGCTTTCCAGGCTCTGTGTCACCGCGCCCAGTTCAGGGAAACCCTGGTGTACGCCGTCTTCGGCATCTTCGAGGACATGGGTGATCACACTGGGCGGTACGAAGTAGCCGAGGTTCTCCGCACTCTGGTTGGTTTGCATGGCCACACCGACGATGCGTCCGCTGGAAATCACCGGGCCGCCACTGTTACCGGGATTGATCGCGGCGTCAATTTGCCCGGCCATCAGGTAGCTCTCTGCATGGGCGTAGTACTGGTGCTCCACCCGGGACAGGACACCGCGGGTGATGGACAGGGATTTGCCGCCGATGGGGTAGCCATAGACGGTCACTTCCTCCTGCAGGTCGGGGAGCCTGCCCAGGGCCAAGGGGCGGGTATCTCCAAAGAAATCGTCATCGTCCACGGTGAGCAGGGCCAGGTCCGCATCGTGGGAGACAAATTTCACGCGGGCGCGGTATTTCTTCGCGTCACCATGGCGCTGTACTTGTATAAAGCTGCCGTTAGCTACGACGTGGGCATTGGTAAGGATCTGCTGGTTGCGGATCACTGCACCGGACCCTGACAGTTGCTTGGGGTTCAGCAGGGCCCAGGGGTTGAAGTAATCCGGTGCGGCGGCCGTGGTGTAGATTTTGATGATTGAGCGTTTGAGCTGCTCGTGTTCGCGGCTGTCGGCTGCCGCAGGCTGCATGCCGGACAGAATCAGCAGAGAAATGGCGATCAGTTGTTTCATCATGGCTGTTTTCTAACGGGTTGAGTGGGGCGAGTGTAGCAACAATCGGGAGTGTTGGCGGAATTTTCACCAATTTGGTTGTCCGGACCTAGTCCTGCTCGCGCAGGAAACGGTGGATCTGGCGACGCTGTTTTTTATTGGGGCGCTGGCGCTGGATACCCGCGTTGGCAACCTGGCGTTCGGCGCGCTCCCGCTCGCGCCGAGCGGCGCTGTGCTCGGCTTCCCGGTACAGGGTGCGGGCAAATTCGGCGTCGCGACGCCGGTCAGAGAGGGCAATCACGGCGATTTCCACCAGGTCCCAACCCTGGCGAATACTCAGGCTGGCGCCGACGGTGATTTCCTTGCTGGCCTTGACCCGCTGGCCACCAACATGGATCTTACCGCCTTCAATGGCCTGTTTGGCCAGGCTGCGGGTCTTGAAAAAGCGCGCGGCCCATAGCCACTTGTCGATACGGATTTTTTCCATCGCATTATATTGTTGAATATTCAGTATCCGGTGGGCTTTGGCTGCCGGGGCTGTGCGCTGTGCCTCACCGCCATAATCTCGTCAAAGTGGTGAATGGCTTCAAAATCAGTGATTTCCCGACTGGGTCTGCGGCTGTCTGGCTGGCGGATACACAACAGGTGGGTGATGCCGTAAGCCTGTGCGGCAGCCAGCACACTCTGGTTATCATCCACAAGCAGGGTACGCAGCGGGTCGAAGTCCAAAGTCCCGTGCAGTGTGCGCCAGAAGTGGCTGCTCTCCTTGGCATATCCGTAGTCATGGGAGGAGATGATACCGTCAAACCAGCCGCCAATGCCGGTGATTTCGAGCTTGTGACTGAGACCCTGGCGGTGCGCGTTGGTGACCAGGAAGGTGGGCTTGTGCAATTGCCGCAGGCATTGCAGAAAAGCTTCCGTATGGGGGCGCAGAGCGATGCGCTCCTCAATCTCGCGCAGAATGGCCAGAATGTCCAGTTCCAGGGTCTTGGCCCAGAAATCCAGGCAGTACCACTCCAGGGTGCCGCGGCGCGCGTCGATTTCCCGCTGCAGTTGGCCCCTGGCATGCTGTAGATCCAGGCCGTGCACCTGGGCATAGCGTTTGGGCAGGTGGTCGAACCAGAAGTGGTTGTCGTAGTGCAGGTCCAGCAGGGTGCCGTCCATATCCAGCAATACGGTATCGATACTTCGCCAGTCGAGCATGGAACCTATCTATTGATCAGTGGTGGGTATGGGAAGCCAAAGTGTCGTTGTCCTCCCGGGCCCGCTCCTGTAAAGGGGTACATTATGCCTGGGTGCGGCGGATGCCGTACAGGATGAAAAATTGCGCGCTGTAATAGGTGAGCATAATCGCCGTATCGGCAAACGGAATGGGGGCAATAAACTTGTTCAGGGCGATCAGGGTATCGGACACCATAAAGGTCACGGCTCCGCCAAAAAGCAAGGCGGAATCCCCGCGGTTTGCGGCGGCCGCCAGCGCCATGACTACGATGGCCAATAGATAAAACAGCACTGCCGGTGCCAATTCCGCACTTGCGGGTAGGATTAAGCGTGCCAACAGCAGTGCGGCGATCAATACAGGGGCTGCGCGCAGCAGACTGCGCCGGTTGCGAAAGTCGGCGCGGCGTAGGAAATTGCCAGCGTAAATCAGCTGGGCGAGCAAAAAGGCACCGAGCCCAGCAATAAACTGGTTGGGAAAATCCATCTCCAGCAGTACATCACCGAGTGCCGAGAACGCCAGTGCCGCCAGGGTCAGGGCGCGGGTAAGCCCCCCCAGTTGGCGCAGGGCGATGGCGCCCAGAATGGCAATGGGTAGGGCTTTGAGTGAGGCCATCCACAGTCCCTTGATACCAAGGCCCTCCAGCAACATAAACAGTGCGGCAGCGCAGATGAAAGCGACGGGCAAAAAGTGCTGCGGTTGCGCCGCAGGATTGGCAGGGAGAACTTTGGATGGCATGGCGATACCCTGGTTGTGATTGTTATTTCGCATTTGTGCTGTTGCTCGGTACCTTGGCCCGCAGTGCAGTCAGGTTTGAATTCTGGCCCGCGTGCTCGGGTAAATTACCCACCTGGGTTACTATTCACCAACAGGAATCCATTGTCCAGGCAGGCCGCTTGTCTGCCGCAACACGATTGACGGAGCACTTTATCGATGAAGGCAGCCAATATTCTCGAAACCATCGGCAATACCCCGCATGTAAGAATCAACCATCTGTTCCGCCCCGATATCGAGGTGTGGATGAAAGTGGAGCGTTTTAATCCGGGCAGTAGTATCAAGGACCGGATTGCCCTCGCCATGATCGAGGATGCGGAGCGTCGCGGTGCTCTACGCCCCGGAGGCATTATTATTGAGCCGACCTCCGGCAACACCGGCATCGGCCTGGCGATGGTGGCGGCGGTAAAGGGCTACCGCCTGATTCTCACCATGCCGGAGTCCATGTCCCAGGAGCGTCGCCAAGTGATGAAGGCGATGGGTGCGGAGCTGGTGCTCACACCCAAGGAGCGGGGCATGGGTGGCGCCATTGAGCAGGCCGAAGCACTTAAAGCGCAGTACGACAACAGCTGGATGCCCCAGCAGTTTTGTAACCGCGCCAATGCCCAGGTGCACCGGGAAACCACCGCCAAGGAAATTCTGGCGGATTTTCCCGAAGGGCTCGACTATCTGATCACCGGTGTCGGCACCGGTGGGCATATTACCGGCTGTGGTGAAGTGCTGAAGATGGCCTTTCCCAAGCTGCAGGTTTATGCGGTGGAGCCGGAAAAATCCCCGGTGATCAGTGGGGGTGAAAAAGGGCTGCATCGCTTGCAGGGGATTGGTGCCGGCTTTATTCCGGAAGTACTCAACACCGAAGTCCTCGACGGTACCATTCTGGTGAGTGAAGAGGACAGCTTCGAACTCACGCGCCAGTGTGCAACCAAGGAGGGCATTTTCGTGGGTATATCCTCCGGCGCCAGCCTGGCCGCGCTGAAACAGCGCGAAGGGGCGTTTGCCCCCGGCAGCCGCGTACTGGTGTTCAGTTACGATAGCGGCGAGCGCTACCTGTCCGTTAAAGATCTTTTCTCTGCCTGAGACCTATAATAGCGCGCACTCAGAGTAAGGAGCTTGAATGGACAAGACAGTATTGGAACAGGTGATTGCTATATGCACAGACGCGGGTGCGGCAATCCTGGATATCTACCACAGCAGTGCCGAGCTGCAAGTGGACATCAAGCCGGATGATTCACCGGTAACGGCGGCAGACCTGGCCGCACACAAGATCCTGGCCCCGGCCCTGGCCCAGATCATCGAAGGTGTGCCGGTACTGTCGGAGGAACAGGCAATCCCCCCATTTGCAGAGCGCAGCCAGTGGCATCGCTATTGGATCGTCGACCCCCTCGACGGTACCAAGGAGTTTATTCGCCGCACCGGAGAATTTACCGTGAATGTGGCGCTCATTGAAAATGGCAAGCCGGTACTGGGTGTGGTCCATGTGCCGGTTCTGGGCATTACCTATGCCGGTTGCAGGAACATTGGCGCCTTTAAGCGCGCGGCGTCCGGCGATGTGGCAATCCATGTGCGCCCACTCAAGCCTCGCCTGGAGGCAGGCGATGCCGTGGCGCTGGTGGCCAGCCGCAGTCATGGCGCCGGTATTGTGGGTCAGCTGGTGGAGCGTATCGAGTCCAGGCTGGGCACTGTCGAGTGTAAGAATATGGGCAGCTCACTGAAACTGTGTCTGGTGGCGGAAGGTGCCGCGGACCTCTACCCGCGTTTGGCGCCCACCTGCGAGTGGGATACCGCTGCGGCCCAGGCGGTGGTCGAGGCCGCCGGTGGCGTTGTGGTCGACGACCAGTTTCGACTGCTGCGCTACAACCGCAAGGACTCTCTGCTCAACCCGTTTTTCTTTGTGATCGGCGATACCTCTTTCGATTGGCGGGATTTACTCGTAACCAAACCCCCGGTGAATTAAGTTTGTCCAGCCCCGTCCGTTGGTGGCGGGGTGCACACCGCTGAATCCATTCGCGCCTGCAGAAACCGAAAAAATTGTCTGCTTTTTTTGCAAACCCTGGCGATGCCAAAACCCGTGAAACCCCTGACCTGCCCTGATCGCTGGAGCAGGGCGGTACCCACGCGCGTGCGCCGGTGATCCAAGACGCAAGATGAAGAAAATGCAACTACAAGGTAGGCGTGTGGGATTGCTGCACCTTGCTCTGCCGGGAGCATGCGGTGGTGATTACCGCCATTTATAGCTGGAAAATTTCGGGAAACCAAGCTTACCAACCGTGTGGCTATTGCTTTACCAGAATGTGTGTGATGAGCCATGACCGCCCGAGGTTTTTAAGTGTATTTGTAGACACTGTGCGCGGGGACATTTTCTATCGGGGATCTGTGCAGCCAATTAACCGGTGAATGTCGCCGGATACTTGACAGCACTCGATGGAAGTGCGATTGCTGCGGCGAACCTGTTGATTTTCTTACCAGATTTTGTTCCCGCAATTGAAAGCCGTCTACGCTTTGGAAAGTGAATACACAAGGGTATTTTCCAATGCGCTATGCGGTCGTGCTCCACAATATTAAACAAGCCGGCTTTGGTGCCATAGCACCGGACCTGCCACATTGTCACTGCCATGCTGAAACGCTGGATGACACCCTGCAAAAAATGGCGGAAACCATGTTTCAGCGCCTGGAGGACCTGCGCCTGGCCGGGGAGCCAATGCCCAAACCACAGGCGGTAGATGCCCTGCGGGAAAACCCGGCATTTGCCGGTGGTATCTGGGCCATTATCGATGTGGCGAGTGCCTAGGGCTTGTGGGTCAGTGGGCAATTGTGATGAAGATAACTTTATATGCCCTGGTTCTGGTGCTGCCCGCCACTGTCAACGCCCTGGAGTGGAATAGTCCTTTCGAGGGAATACGCAACGGTGAGTACCGGGTTATTGCTACCCTCGGTCTGGGCAATGGGGAACAACAGATCAATAAAAATCGGGATTTTTTTGCTTACGCCAGTGTGGGTATTACCCCGGCAGTGGGTGTCTGGCAGGTGGAGTTGCGCGGTTCGCGCTTTGATGACAACCAGGTAAGGGTCAACCAGGTAGGACTGAACTTCAAGGTGGATTTTACTCTGAATTGCTATGTACAGTGTCTCTACTGGATGGTGGGCTGGAACTATGCCGATATCGACCTCAACGATGTCCGCAAGCACGGCTACTGGTACCACAGGAAGAAGGACTGGCATTTTCCCGTGGATAACTGGTATTACGATGGCCACTATATCCATCTGGTCAATACCAGTGGCAGTGACAATTTCTGGAATTTGGGCATCGGTTACCGCTTTATGTGGACGCGGGATTTCGATACCTCTATTGAATACAACTATAACGATATCGGCTCCGTTCACCGGGTGGATTTGGGCCACCTGCGTACACTCACGGTCAACTTTTCCTACCGGTTCTAGGTGCGTTTGCAAAGGTGCCTGCCAGTGATTGCACTGGCAGGCACGCGGGTTTACGGGGCCTAAAGGCGGTAAATGCCTTTGAGCCAGAGTGTGCGACCGGGTTCATTGACCCGGGTCAACTGTGGAAAGTTTGGAATTCTCGCGCCGGCGCGACTGACATGCTCAGCGTAGGTTTCATCCAGCAGGTTGTCGATGCCGGTGGTAATCAGCAGATTGGTGCTGGGTCGCCACCCGGCGTTTATCGACATCACATGGGCAGAATCGGTTGGTCCAAAATCCTGGCCGATAATACTGCCTTTGCCGATATCCACGCGATCCTGGCTGGTGACGGCCCGCCACAGAAAACCTGCGGACCATTGGGGTAGCTCGAAGTAGAGGCCCAGGCGCGCCTCCAGGGGAGGCAGTTGAGCCAGGGCGGTGTCGTCGGTGTCGTTGGCCCCGCGCACCGATGTGAGGGTGAATGTGGTGCGCCAGCTGTTCGCCAGTTGATAGCCGGCATCCAGCTCCAGTCCCCAGGAACGCGCCTGGATATTGCGCACCACCAGGGTGCTGCGGGTGTCTATGGCTACCCCCACAGGTGCTGGCCCGTGCATGGATGGCATGGGGTCCCTATCGACCGTGACCGCAGGCTTTTGGTAACCGGTCTGGATCATCAGGTAGTCGCGGATATCGTTGGCAAAAAAGGAGAGACTGGCGGAGGATTTTTCGCCGCGATAGAGAAAGCCGAAATCCAACTGGGTGGTTTTTTCCGCGCCTATATCCAGGGCACTGAAGGAGTCTTCGGCTTCATGTGTAAAGATCTCCCAGTAATCCGGCGAGCGCTCGCTGTAGCCCAATCCTGCAAACACGGTGGCCGATGTTGCGGGAGCGCTTTGCAGCGCGCGCTCGTAGCGCAGGAAGCCACTGTGCAGCAGTTCCGTGCGGGTGACACCCGCGGTGGGATTGCTTACCGAGGACATCATGGACAGCGAAATCGCCTTGCGCAGGTCGCGCACTTTCCAATCGTCCAGCCTGGCGCCGGCGATCCAGCGTTGGTCGGGGGACAATTGCCAGCTGGCTTCAGAAAAAACCCCCACTTGTGAGAACTCCGCATCGGCTTCCCTGTGCAACTGGCGGTAGTCCACCTTATTCTGATCCATGCTCATGCGGCTGGTGTGGCGGTTTTGGCGGGTGTCCAGGCCGGCCGTCAGTTCCACCGTGTTCAGGGGCGTGAACAGCAGGCTCAGTTTTGCGCCGGTGGATTCATTGTCCAGGTTCATGGCGATTGGCCTACCGGGCATAGCGGAAAGTACACGCAGGCTGTAGTTGTCCATAAGGTGGTCGATGTAAGTGAAGTAGCCCTGCACCTCGATGGTATTGAGCAAATCGCCGATACCGCTGCGGACATAGTTTGCCCTGTAGCTCTCCCGTGCAAATTGAGTACCGTCGAGCCCGCGATCGGCAAAAGCGGTCTCGCCATCGCTGAAAGTGCTGCCCAATTCCAGGCGGGTATCGTTATCCGGTGTCCAGGCCAGGCTGACCTTACCGTTCCAGCGCGTGTAATGGGAGTGGACACGATTGCCATCGCCGTCTTCATAATCGTTTGCTGAAGCGGTGGCTGCCGAGCTGCGCAGGGAAAATACGGGCGATTTATAAGCGATATCGAACAGGCCGTCACTGCGTTCGGCGCTGCCACCGAGCAGGCTCACGTGCATATCCCAGGCACTCTCGGCGGGGCGTTCCTGCAGTTGTTTGAACAACACCACACCCGTGGAATTGCCCGGTCCGTGCAGTACGGTCTGGGGACCCTTGATCACCTCGATCTCATCCAGGCTCTCGGGAAATAGATAGGCCGTGGGCGGGTCCATACGGCCGGAACCGCTGCCCACGATGGACTCGCCGTCCAGCAACAGCCCCAGGCGCGAACCGCCCATACCGCGCAACAGCGGATCGCCGCTGGTGCCGCCTTTGCGCACCACTGAAAATCCGGGGATGGTTTTCAAATAGTCAGCGCCATCGTTGGCGGGCAGCGGCTGGCGCGGCAGTTTGGGATCGGTGATCAGGTTGAGGGGCAGTTCGGTCCTGACACCTGTGACTACCATCTCCTCCATTTCATCCGCGTTGGCGAGGAGGCTGGTGGGGCAGGACCAGCCGGCAAGGAGGATGAGGCTGAGGGGAATCTGCAGGCGGGTTTTACCGTTCAGTGTATTGGCAGTTACTTTTTGGGTGATGTCTTTAGTCGATCTTGGCATGTTGACTTATCCGTTTTGGGGCGGCGCTTTCGGGCGCAGCCATACGCGCGTCGCCAGTCAATCAATGGCGCGCCGAGGTTCCCGGTCGGGCTAAAGAGCCAGCCGGGGCTTGTGCCTGGGAGGCGCTGGCGCATGGGTACAAAGTACCTGCTGCTGGGATATGCAGCGGTACAGCGCTCGGCGGCTCGGGGAATCACTACAACAGTACGGGTGCAGCGCATTGTGGAAAAGAAAAGGCTCAGTGGGGTGGGGCGCGGATAAGGGGGCGGTCAAACAGGTTGGACAGCACAACCTTGACATTGGGGACTGTGGGAGGGGTTGAGACCCCGCTGGGTACGACATCCAACACTGTGGCCGGGGCGCTGGCAACCCCGGCAACGGCGGAATAAATACAGTGATTGTCGGCAAAGGAGTGGGCGGTCAGCGCATCGTGATCATGTCCGCTGTGGTGGTGTTCGCGCGCAGGGTTTGCCAACGTATTGAGTAGCAGGGCACTGCGGCTGTCACCGTGACAGAGACCGTAAGGTGTCCCCGCGGCAAGGGCCGCAGGCATAAATCCCGTGGGTACCAGACCGCGAACGCTGAGAAAGACCCATAAAAGCAGCAGTGCCTGCCACCGGGGAAGGTGCGCACCGCTTTGAATGGTGTGTCTGGGACGCATAAATTACGCAGCTGTTTGGTGGGTGTCTATTTTTATTCCTCAACCCAAAGTGGCCACAGGGTGCTGGCCGGCGGGGGAACAATGCCACTGTCACCGCCGGGTTTTATCCCTGCCCGTGCAGGCATTGTTGTCTCATTCATTGCCCTGCGCCTGTTTGGCTTTGGGGTGAATCGCACCATGCGCTGCGGAAATAGTGTAGCCGAAAAATTTACTGGAAAAGCGATTTTATGCGGGCACTGATACCGTGGAAAAACTGGTGTTTGCTTTTCGCCCGGTCACCTGTGAGAAAGTTGATCTGGATCGATTGCCGCTTGCCCGTGAAACTGCGGTAGCCGTGCCAGCAATTATCGGTCACCTTAAAGGCGACCAGTGCGCCGGGGCCGGGCAGTAATTCATCGGCATAGTCTTCCATGTCATCACCGTTGCGCAGGATACGCAGCCGCCCTGTGGGTGACGGCCACGTCTCATTGAGATAGACCAGCACCGTGATCAGTTTGCTTTTGGAGTCGGTGTGGATGCGCCCATCCTTGGCCCGGGAATAACCGCGCAGGGTGGCCATCATCGGTTTGTCGGTGAGGTCCAGTTCAAATTTCTCCCCGAGAATTCGTCGCACCTCCGCGCTGTCGAACTGCTCCACAAAGCGGCGCAGTCGCGCGCTGATCTTTACATCTTCGATATTGAAGCTGCCGCCCTTGTGCAGTGCTGGAAAACTTCGGATCAGGGCGGAGGCTTCGTCCGGGGGCAGGGACTGTGCCAGATAAAAGTGCGGGAATGGGGCGGCTTTCACCTCGGCGGCATTTAGCCGGTCAATAGCGAGTTGGGACATGGTCGGGTGACTCTTCCTGTACTGTGGGACACTTCTTTTATACCGTCTCTATTATCTCCGAGATGGTACAGATTGCATTAATTTGTGTCACCTTCCGACGAGAGCCGCCCCATTAGA
Source organism: uncultured Microbulbifer sp. (assembly GCF_947489355.1). Taxonomy (GTDB): domain Bacteria; phylum Pseudomonadota; class Gammaproteobacteria; order Pseudomonadales; family Cellvibrionaceae; genus Microbulbifer. The sequence goes on from NZ_CANLDD010000010.1 coordinate 44,425, forward strand.
GCCTACCGCTGCGTTTTAAGCGCCAGTAGGCCTCGACCAGGGCCTGGTGCAGGCTTTCCGGGCGGGAGTCGACCACCAGGACGTTGTGTGCCTGCAGTTGTTGTAGCAGGCGCGCGCGTCTGTGCAAAAAATCCCTTGCCGCGGCGTAATCCACCGCACTGGCAAAATCGCCGATGCGTTGCTGTACCAGGCGGTCCACGGCGGTTTCCCGCAGGCTCGCCACCATCACCAGGTGGCTGCGGGTAAGCAGGCGGACCGCTGCGAGCAGTTCCACGCTGTCCTCGTCGCGCAGATTGGTAATCAGGATCACCAGGCTGCGGCGCTTGTGTTGGCCCAGCAATTGCTGGGCCGCACCACTGTAGTCCGCGCTGCCGGTTCCGGAGTGCAGGTCGTAGACATTATTCAACAGCAGGTTGATGGCGCTTTCACCTTTGACTGGCGGCAGCTGCCCTCCAGAGCTGTCCTGACCGGCAGCAAAGGCATGCAGGCCGACCGCATCTCCCTGTTTAATCGCCACATAGGCGGACAATAACAAACCGTTGAGGGCGTGGTCGAAATGGCTCAGTTCCCCGTCCTTGGCGCGCATGCGTCGACCGCAGTCGAGCATATAGATAATGTCCTGGTCGCGTTCGTCCTGGTATTCACGGCTGATTAATTTGCGCAGACGTGAACTGGCACGCCAGTCCACCTGGCGTTGGCTGTCACCCTGGCGGTACTCGCGCAGCTGGCGAAAGTCCATGCCCTCTCCGCGACGCTGCTGCTGGTGCAAGCCCAGCATGCGCAGGGTCTGCTCGGTGGAGAGCGCCTGCAGGGAAGAGATACCGAGAAAATTGGGGTAGACCTTTACCGATTGCGCCTGCCCCAGCCATACGCGGGTTTGCCACAGGCCCCAGGGGGAGTCGGCGAGGATCTCGATTCGACCGAAACTGGCACTGCCGCGGCGGTGTGGCACCAGGGTGTATTCAATAGACACTTCCTGTTCCGGCTGTAACTGTGCCCGGCGGGGCAATCCCGTGCTGGCCAGTTGCTGCGGCACACTGTCACAGACCGAGAGTTGCAGTATACGCGGACCACTGTTGCGGAGTTTCAGGCGGGCACTGTTGCGCACACCAAGCGCCAGGTTGCCCGGCAGCCGGCGTGTGCCCTCAAGGCCCGCAATCCGGCGACCGGTCAGGAAATCCAACAGTGCAGCGCCGATCAGCAAAGCCCCGCCGGTCCACCAGGCGGTCTCGATAAGTGCCGCGGCTGCGGGCAGCCAGATGCGCGCGCTACTGATTGCCAGGGCCGCCAGGCACCAGTAGCCGAGGAGTTTCACCAGGCGTCGACTGGGGCCAGGGCGGCCGTTTTGGATTGGAGTGATTTGCGCCTCAGTGGCCGCAGCGCTTTGGCTCACAGTCGCGGCGCCTCGACACCGTCGAGAATCTGTGCCAGGGCGCTGTCTGCGGTTTCACCGTCGATCTCCATATCCGGGGACAGGCTCACGCGGTGGCGCATTACCGGAATGGCCATGGCCTTGATATCGTCGGGCAGAACGAACTCGCGGCCCTGTAACAGGGCGCTGGCACGGGCCGCCTGCAGTAGGCCGATACTGGCGCGCGGGCCCGCAGGACTGCGCAGCTGGGTGGCTTCACGGGTGGCACGCACCAGCCGCACGGCGTAGTCCAACACCTGCTGGTCCAGGGCTACCCGGGGTACCAGGTCCTGCAACTGTTGCAGTTGCTCGATGCTTATTTCACCGGCTGATTTTTCCTGCAGATGCTGTTCGATGCGACCGCTGCTGGCGGCGGCAGCCAGTTGCAGCTCCGCCTCCAGGCTGGGGTAGTCGATCAGGACCTTGAGCAGGAAGCGGTCGAGTTCTGCCTCTGGTAGCGGGTAGGTGCCCTCCTGCTCGATGGGGTTCTGGGTGGCAAGTACCATGAAGGGACTGGGGACCGAGAGTGGATTGCCGTCGATAGTGACCTGCTTTTCCTGCATCACTTCCAGCAGGGCCGCCTGGGTTTTGGCCGGGGCACGGTTGATCTCGTCCGCCAGCAGCAGGTTGGTGAAGACCGGGCCGCGGCGTACCTCGAAACGGCTCTCGCCCATGTTGTACATGGCGTGACCGGTAACGTCCGCCGGCATCAGGTCCGGGGTAAACTGGATGCGGCGGAAGCTGCCGCCGAAACAATTGGCCAGGGTGCGCACCAACAGGGTTTTGCCGAGACCGGGCACACCCTCTAACAGTACATGGCCCGAGGCCAGCAGGGCCACCAGAACCTGGTCAACGACTGGCTCCTGGCCAATCAGCAGGCGGTTGATATTGTTGCGCAACAACTGCAATTGGGCGGAGGCGGCCTGCCAGTCCGGCGTGTCGCGGTGGGTTTGCTGTTCTGGTTGAAGGATGGTATCGCTCATAAGACTGCCTCGATTCGCTGCAGATTGCGCATGTGTTCAGTAAAGGTTTCTTCGCTGGCCGCCGGTGTTCCCCACAGGCTGGCGATGATGTCGTGTTCTCTGAGATCCGTTGCGGCACTGAGTCTCTCTGCCAGCTTTTGCCGGGCTGTGGCGTCGGCGTCAGTGGCGCGCAGGCGACGCAACAGCTCAGTGCGGTGACCGCGCAATAGCTGCTCGCACTGGTCATCGCGCCAGTAGTAGTGACCACAGGCGGAGATATGTTCCAGCAGGGATCGGCGCGCGGCTTCCGGTGCCGGTTGCAGCGGTCCGAATCGACGTGCGCGCAACAACAACCAGCCGAGCAAAGCCAGGGCGCCGGCGAGCAAGCACTCCGCGGCATATTTGCGCACCAGATAACTGAGCGACTCGAAACGCGGGCGGGTCAGGAAAACAAAGCCGCCGCTACCGGCCAGCAGTTGCAGGAAGTAGGCGTGATCGAAGTGGCCGATGCGATGTGATTGCCAGATCTCGCTATCGGTCAGCAGGGTAATGACGCCACTGCCACGTTCAAACTGCATAAAGGGCACGGCTTCGTCGTCGCGCCATACCCTGGCCCAGAATACCGGTGCATCGTCGACAGTATCGTCGTCGAGTCCAGGGTGGTAGAGCAGGTGGCTGGCATCGAAATGCAACTGGACCTCCACACCACTGTCCGTGGGTAGGTCGACCAGATCCTCCGGATCTACATCCGGGTTGCGGGGTTTCTCGTGAGCAGTTTCCCCTTCCTCTTCTGTGGAGGTGCCTTTATCTATTCTGCGGTTGTACTCGCGCAAAGCTTCACCGGGGCTCTGTTGCGGGGTCAGCTCGGCATCTTCACCGAGCAGTTGCTGCAAAGGGTGCTCGAAGAGGTACTCCCCGTGCCCTTCCATAATGGAGACATCCAGTGTTTCCAGCAGCCAGTCGCGCGCCTCGCTGCGCTGCTCCTCAACATCAAAGCGCTCAGTGTGTGCCACCACAATGGCATGGCCGCCACCCTGCACCCAGTCCAGCAGTTCCTCCACCCGCTGTGGGTTGTAGACCAGGGAAGAACTGGCGATATACAGGGTGGCGTCCGGGGAGAGCCCGTTTAATACGGAAATATTTTCTGCCTGGCGAGGTTCCAGCCCCACAGCAGCCAGGTATTGTTCCGCCGCCAGGAACAGATTGCGTCGCGCCTCCGGGCCCCAGCCGTGATCCCGCTCTTCGGTGTAGCGCTCGAAAAAGGTAAGAAAACCCCACACCATCAGTGCACAGAACAGCAGTGAGACGCCAATTAGCAGGCGTTTAACAGTCATTGCGGAATACCTCCTGCCACTCCTGGCACAGTGCGTTAATCCGCGCGTCGACCGGATTGCGATGGGCGTAGGCCAGTTGCTGCCAATCGGCGGTGAGCTGCTGCACAAACCGGCTTAACGGGGCCGTGACCGGGGGCAAACCCTCCCTGGGTTCCCGCTGGCGCCTGTGCACCAACCGGGCACACTCACTTTCGGTCAGGTGATCGCCGAAGTGAAACTGGAAGTCCTCAATCAAATGGGACAGGGTGGCGCGGTACAGCAGGCCGAGGCTGGCGCGCTTTTCGCCGGCCTGCCACAGGCGCTGTACTTCTGCGCACACATCGTCGGGCAGGCTCGACTGGCGGATATCGAGTCCAAACAGGGTTTCCGGGGCGGCAATTTTCGGCTTGGGTTTATACCGCCAGCGCAGACGTTCGAGGATTTTGTCGTGGTGACGCCAGCCCAAGTAGATCAGCCCTGCGATAACCCCAACCCATAACAGGATCTCGATTAACCGGGCAATGGCGGCTCCCCAGTTGGAATCGGAAGCATCATCGGTGTCCAAGGAGCGGTTAAACAGCCACTCGATAAATTTGATCAGCCATTCGGGAATTTTCTGTTCTTTGCTTTCCCACTCCTTCAGGCGCCAGCCGTTGATCTGCTCCATCCGGTGAAAGTCCTCGGCTGCGAGAATTTCATCGATGTGCTGCTGTGCCTGTTGTGGTGTTTCCAGCGAATCCGCCTTGACTTCCGGTGCCGGGGTGAGGGAGCCGAAGGCGAGGGCAAAAAACAGGAGTATTGAAACTGTGCCCGAGCCACCGGCGATGCCGTGCTGGCGCGGTTGCTGCTTGCGCTGGTGGCGTTCAGCCAGGTCGCGGAACTGGATTTCAATATCCCAGCCCTCCAACTCGATGCGCCGGCCGATATACAAACAGAAACCGCAGACGATATAAAACGGGGCCACTGCTGCCATGATAAACAGGTAGAGCACGTTGGAGGCCCACTCCAGCGCCAGGGTATCGCCCCTGAGGGTCGGCAGCCAATCGATATTGGCGGCCACCTGCTCGGGAATAAACAGGTAGATCAGGATAAATGCAGCGATCAGGAAGAATCCCTCCAGGTGAATCCCGGTCAGGGTCAGCCAGGTGGCGGCGCTGGCATGCTTGCGGTGCAGTAGGCCAATACGGGCGCTGCGCGCGGCGCCACTGGATTGCTCCAGCACGGTGACCGGCATATCAAAAGAACGGGTGGGGTTCAGGCGGCGCAGGGTAATCCAGGCCAGCCAGTCGCGGCGGTTTTGTTTGAAAAACTGCTTGAGCGCCGTGGGGGCGGATACTGGCATCCCGAACAGGACGCGGCTGATCATAAACAGTGGCAGTCGGTCAAACACCGGTTTGAACCACCAGACGGCAAACAGTGACCAACCGGGATGTTCGGGCAGCAGCCAGGCGAGGGGGGCCAGCACCAGGGCAGCCGGCAGCAGCCACACCAAAAACAGTGGCAGCCAGTATTGTCGTGCCAGGGCCGTGCCAAGGTCGATGGATTCCCAGGGCGAGCGCAGACGCGCACGCACGGTCAGGTTTTCAATTTTCACCGGTTACCTCCCCGCGCCCGGCCAGGGAGAAGTAAGCGAAAACCAGTAACCACAGCAGGCCGCCGACACCGAGTTTGATACTGATCGGAGTAGCAGCGCTGGATGACCAGAAGGCCTCAAGGAAGGCGGCAATCACCAGCATCAGGAAAGTGCCATACAAGATTTTCATCGCCTCGATACTGGCCAGGCGCAGGGCTACCGAACGGCGGTGTTGCCCCGGGTCCACCAGCGAGCGCCCAAGTAACAGGCCGGCAGCACCGGCTAAAACGATGGCGGTTAGCTCAAAGGCGCCGTGGCCAATCACAAACGGATATAACGTGAAAACAAAACCCACCCGCGTAATATGGCCAAAAACCGCCCCGAGATAGACGCCATTGAAAACCAGGAAAAAAATCGAGCCAAGGCCAAACAGGATGCCACCGGCAAAAGTGCGGAAAGCGATACCGATATTGTTCTTGATATAGAAGCCAAACATGGCCAGGTCGGTGTCCGAGCCGCGCTCGCGGCCCAGGACGCGGTTGCCGGGGTCGTACATGGACTCCAGTGAGAGCACGTCCTTCGGCGACATCACAGCATAAACCAGTGCGTCGTTATTGTAGGTGCCGATCCCCATCACCAGAGCCGGCAGCAGGAACAGGGCGCTGGCCAGTGCCACAGTGCGGCCGTTGGCCCGCACCGCCTGGGGAAAGCCTGCCAGCAGGTAGTGCAACCAGCCCCTGCGCCGCAGGGTCTGCTGGCGGTAGACCCGGTGGTGGGCCGCCATCACCAGTTGGTTGAGGTGGTCGATCAGGCGGCTGGTGTATTGCCGCTCCTTGGCCACCGCCAGTTGTTGGCACAGGTTGCGATAGGCTGCGGGCAGGTCCAGTGTGGCCGCGTCCACGTTTTTTCCAGCCCCCTTTAGCCAGGCATCTAACTGTGCCCAGCTATCGCGGTAGCGGTTTTCGAAATCTCTCTGTCGCATAAATCGTTAGTCTCGGCCACCCAATAGCCAACTGGCCACCGAGCGCAGATAACCCAGCGCGGCGCTGTCTCTCTTTTGGGTAATGGGCTCGAGTAAATTGGCCAGTTCCTGTTGGCGCGCTTCACTGAGGTCGTTGTGGCGCTCAAACAGGCTGATCAGGGCCTGCTGGTCCTGTTGTTTCAGGTTGCGCGGCGGCGGCAGTGGGGTGCTGTCCGGCAGGGTGACCGGCGCTTTGTCTGCCTCCCGGTAGACCACCAGGGTGCCTGCGGCCAGGTCGCCGAGGCGCTGGAAGTGCCGCCCGAGGGTCATGGCGATCACGCCGGTGGCATAGGCGAAGGGCAGGAAGTCGGCAAAGCGCAGTAGGTTGCGCACTAGGGAGGCCCCCCAGGCAATGGGGGTCAGGTTGTCATTCACCACCATCAGGCCGAAGGCTTTTTTCCCCGGTGTCTGGCCACCGCGCAACACTTCAAAGAACACCGGGTAGAACCACTCCAGCAGGAAGGAGCAGACCAGCCAGATGCCGATGCCGGCGGTATCGGCAAAAGCCAGGCCAATGCCGAGCGCTGCGAGTATCAGGGTGCGATACAGCACATCCACCGCGTAGGCGAGGATGCGCGGAACAGGCCCCGCAGCCCGCGCATGCAGATCGATTCCCTCGGGGGTTTCGACGTTATAGGTGGTATCCAGCAAGCCACCGCTCCTGTCAGGTCGAATGGATTATGCCCCGTGGGGGCCGCCAAAAACTTTACGGTAGGCGACGCCAATCGCGATAAAGATGAGCGGCAGGGCCCAGATCGTACCTATGAACACTGCTAAGAAGCCGGCGAGTACAATCAAAAGGGCTAAGATCAAAAAGCCAAGGAAGCTAAACCAGTTCTTTGTAACGGCCTTGCGCGAGGCTTCCAAGGCCTGCCAGGGCCCCAGGTTTTGATCGACTACCAGGGGGATGGCAAATATATAGGCAACCATCAGGTAGATCCCTGGGATGACAAGCAGGATAAATCCGATAAGAATAAAGAGGCCCATCAAGAAATTGACAATAACCAGAGGGATAATCTTGTCGAAATAGGCCAGTACCTCTGTGCCGGAAGTTTCTTCCCCTCGGGCAATCTTTATTCCGATCATCGTCAATCCGGCGGCGAGGGGAAGCCCTATAATCGTTGTGATAAGGTTGTATATGAGCCCTTGGGTGATAGAGGCATCACCTTCCGCTGTGAAAACCCCAGTGATGAAGCCTGCAACTGCAGTGATGACAAGGAGTGCAACCATATATAACAGCATGCCCAGCCAGATTGTACGCTTTTTACCCTTTGAAAGACGCCAGCCCTCACTGATGGTCTCGCCGATGGAAAATGAATAATCCCCGGCAATCCCCTTTTCAATAGAGCCGAAATCGCCGCGCTCTTCCCCCGTGGTCAGTTCCGCTTGGGGGGCTTTATACATATCGCTCATGCTGATGAATATCCTCGTTATGTCTTTAATGATGGAGCTTGTAGAGATCCCAGTACGAATATCTCACAGCCGGGAACGTGGAACAATGTCGCGCCAGCACATCGGCGGGTTGTAGCAGTTCTCAATCCGTTCATGGGAGTGAACAATCACCAGCATGGGGTCCTTCACTTGGATAGCCCCAACAATGACCAAAGGTCATGATGAAGCGCGGTTAAATAATAACCAGTCAGGGCATTTGAAGAGCTTACCCTAAAGAGAAATTCTACGATAAATCAGCGCAGAACGCTGTGAAAAGGCTGCTATAAACCGAACAACCCATTGGCCGGCCCGGTGAATAGAGATGGAGGCTTTGGGCGCAGGGGGGGTAGAATGAGCGGCGATAACGCTAACGAGAATAAAGGAAAGACGCCGTGAAAAAACTGTTTCTGCCCCTGGCCACGGGCGTTTCGCTGCTGGCCGCCCATTCGGTCGCTTTTGGTAGTGATCCCCAACAGCTATTGCGAGCTACCGAGCCCAGGGTGATCGAATGGCGCCGTCACCTGCACCGGAATCCGGAGTTGGGCAACCGCGAGTTTGAAACGGCAAAATACATCGAAAGGCACCTCCAATCCCTGGGCATGGAAACAGAGAGCGGGGTGGCCCACACCGGTGTTATCGGCCTGTTAAAGGGGGGCAAGCCCGGCCCTACCGTGGCGCTGCGCGCGGATATGGATGCGCTGCCGGTCACCGAGAGAACGGATGTTCCCTTCGCTTCCAATGCGCGTAGCACCTATCAGGGCAGGGACGTGGGCGTGATGCACGCCTGTGGTCACGACACCCATGTGGCGATGCTGATGGGTGCCGCCGAAGTCCTGGCCAATCTTCGCGATCAGCTTGCCGGTAATGTATTGTTTATTTTCCAGCCCGCCGAAGAGGGTGCGCCGGATGGCGAGGAAGGCGGGGCCGAGCTGATGTTGAAAGAGGGCCTGTTCAAAAAATACAAACCGGATGTGGCTTTCGGCCAGCACGTGACCTCTTCTCTGCCCGCGGGTGTTTTTGGGTACCGCTCGGGCCCGCTAATGGCCGCCGCTGACGAATTCCGCATTACCATTACCGGCCGTCAGACCCATGGTTCGCGCCCCTGGGGCGGGGTTGACCCCATTGTTGCCGCCGCGCAGGTGGTGATGGGTACCCAGGCTATTGTCAGCCGCCAGATCGACATCACCAAGGAACCGGCGGTGATTTCCTACGGCCGGATCGACGGTGGCGTGCGCAACAATATTATTCCCGACAGCGTGTACTTAAACGGCACCATCCGTAATTTCGACATGGATAGCCGCGCGGAAATTTTCAAGCGCCTGAAAACCACCGCTGAACTGATTGCGGAGAGTTCCGGAGCCGTGGCCAAAGTGGACATCCTTGAAGGGTATCCGGTGACGATAAACAATGCAGAACTCACGCAAATGGCTCTGCCGGTGCTCAGGTCCGTGGCTGGTGAAAAAAAGGTGATTGAGGTTCCCAAAATTACCGGTGCGGAAGACTTTTCCTACTTTGCCAATGCAGTGCCCGGCTTTTTCTATTTTCTCGGCATAACCCCGCAAGGTGAAGACCCGAGCAAGGCCCCCAGCAATCATTCACCCTTGTTTTATGTGGAGGAAAGCGCACTGCGCCAGGGCACTGAAGCGCTGACCCTGCTGACCCTGGATTATATGGCGAACTATCGCAAGCAGTAATAAAAGGGTCTTTTGAATGGTAGGTTGGAAAAACAGGTTAAACCCCCTAGACCACTACGGAGAGGTCGATTCCAACTTGCCGAGCTGCTGGATCACTGCCTCCCTGATGGGGCCTCTTGCGCTCATGACTCTCGCATCGTAATTAATGGGATAGGGTTTGAAGCCGTAATTTTTGTCCTGGCAGTGTTTATCAAAAAAGTGCGAAGCCTAGGGGCAGCTGACCACTTTTTTAGCCCTATTCAGAAATGTAATGACAAGTAATTCTGGCGGTTTATTTAAGCGGGTCGATGGGGATTTGGCTCGCGGTTTCAGGGACACAAACTCCTAATAAGTGTTAGAGCATCACATCATGGAGACAACAATATGGTACAAGGTGAATGCAACTGCGGAGCGGTAAGCTTTACAGTTGATGCCGGGATCTCTGACGTTTTTGTCTGCCACTGTTCTATTTGCAGACGCTCTACAGGTAGCGGTGGTATAGCGGTGGCAGTGGTAGCGAATAAAACCTTCGCCTGGATCAAAGGACAAGACCAAATAAGCTACTGGTCAAAGCCGGGGCACGAATGGCACACGTATTTTTGTCAAGTTTGTGGCACTGCTGTTCCAGGAGAAAACGATACAGAAAGTATGTATTTACCCGTTGGAACATTGACTTCGGGTTGTGAGAATCTGCGGGTTGCCCATCACTTGTATGTGCATTCAAAAGCTTCGTGGGAGGAAATTGGTGACTCAGGAAAGCAACATATCGAGAATTATGAGGCCGAAGTGTAGAAGAAATAATGAATGCGTATGGGTAGGCATATAACAGTGGATGGCGCAATCACAGCCATTGGCTGGGCTGGATGCCCGACGCTGCGTTTCCAGCCAGTTGTCAATACAGGCGTTATAATTTGTGGGGTGATTTTGAACAGCAAGTTTAATAAGAGAGCTTTTATCAGATGGAAGGTCTATATTGACCGCTCTAAGATGTACATTGGATATGTGCAATTCTTAATGATTATATTTGTGTTTATCAAATCATTGGGTGACAACCCGTTGAGTCATTTTGTTTTTAAAAATCCTATCTTATCAGTGCCAATAATACTGATTGTTTTTGTGTGTTTTTCACTGGTGCTGGGATATTTGGATTCAAAATTTGGGTTTAGGGAAGAAGAGATTAGAAACCATTCTAAATCCAACCCGGTATTGATGGATATTCAAAAGTCTATTGATGAGCTAAGTGCAAAAGTTGGTGATGGATACACCAGCAACAAGTGATAGTCGGGCAAAGGTGGGATATCAGTCCGCCTTCCTTTTACCACCGTACTTGCGGGCCCACTCATGGCGGTGGATTGTCACACGCCCTTTGGGTGGTGAAGTGTCATTCAGTTATCCCCTCTAAAACAAGCCTTGAATGCCCGCGAAATGGCTTGCTGATGCCCGGGTATGCCGCAAATGGCTACGCAGTTGGTGGGACATTCACTTGGTGTCGTCTAAAACTGCAGATTGATTGCAGTCTTTGCAAAAAGCGCATACCGTAGGTCTGGCGCCCAGCCGCTTCACCGGCGCAGTCAAAGCATAATAAACAGATAAACCATACCGCAACGATCATTATTTATCCCGCGAGCGCCCTGTAACCGCAGCGCTCGCGGGTAATCGATCAACAAAACACCCAAACAAAGAAGGACCACACCATGACCGCGTAAATGAGAGAAAACGCCACCCCCCGATGTTAGCAGCACCGAGAGATGGCTAACCCCAATAGATAAATTGGTATCTAGCGAGGCTGTCTTGAATGATACGTCATACACTCGTTCGTCTTCAATCAACGTCTCCCTGAAGGCGAGCTTTTCGAGTCACTTTCGCCCCAGGCGGCGGAGCGTGCTGTGGCGTTGCGTGATGATTGGTGTGATTTTTTACTTCAGCCGCGCACCGCCTCCCTGGCTGCGCGCCCTTCCTGCAAGTTTCCCTTTTCTTTTCCTCACAAGGATCGCACCTGCGGCGAGAGAAACCGCGCAAAGCGATGTGCTTTTTCTGCACCTTTCCGCCACAGGTGACTCAAGGAGCCTATAAAGATGCCTATATTACCCTGTCGATTATTTCAGCCGCTGCACCTGGGTGGGTATTTTATTATCACCCCGGTCGCGATCAAAGATAAGGTTGTGGATCTGCACATTGCGCCCGGCAAGGGTAACCGGGTGATACGGGCCGTGCGTTTACTGCAACTGTTGGAAGAAGCCTGGGCGCTGGAGGAGGACTCATCCGATAAGCCTCCAGCCATCCTCAGGCCATTCAAGCACCGCCCCAATAAAAAGACGTAGCGCTGAGCGGGCTCCTCGAAAGCCTGTGCAGCCCGGAACAGTACCGCAAACGCTTACCTTCCTGTGCTGTCACTGTGGGGAGGTAAGCGCAAGCCTGTGAGCTTCCGTTCCGCTCTGGTGCCGCTGTAGGTGCGCAAGGCTCGATCGCCGAACGCGGCGCTGCCATCGCTGTACTGGGAAGGTGTGTCAACGGGCGAGAGGGAGGAGGCCCTGATGATACGCCTCTCTGAATAGCGGTGCAGTTTCACAGGTGATATAACCAGATACGAACCGGAATTTCGGACACCGTGACCGCTATTTTTGAGAAGCGAGTGGCTTCTCCTAAAATGTGAATAATTCCAATGGGTTACATTCATTGTTCATTTTTGGGATACTGGTCGTAGTGACCATTATCCCAGGTGGTTCGATAGTGCTAAATTGTCGTATCAAATTGATTCACAGTAATTTTTTAATAGTTTGGCGTGAAAAGAATCCAGAAATATTGGCCATGGTGATCAGTATACAAATGTTAAAAGCCATGAAAACTATCGCAGTATTTATCCTGCTTGCTCTATCTTCTAGCGCCTTATCAGACCAGGCACTTTCAACGGCCGTCAGATCTCTATTAGAATCAGGCAGTACAGATAGCTTCGTTCACGTCGGCAACAGCACACAGTCAGAATTCAACAAACGGCGAAGTATTGGCTCGTCATGCACCCTCAGCATTCTAGAAGGTGATGCCAAACAACCAATAGGTGATGGCAGCGCTAGCAATCATGCTCTCATTACCTGCCCTGGCTTTAGAGCTCTTGGCATTCGCATAAAGCCTGAACAATCAGGCAAATACCATATATTGGGTTACTGGTCCCAGTAAGCTTTTAACAAGTTGCTACATCCGACCGCCTATACTCCACTCGCTTTGTGCTGTACGCTACGCTAGCACAAAGCGGCTCCATTCCGGCTGCGGCTGAGCAAGGCATTATGAGTAAAAATGAAAAAATACGCATCAATTTTCTTGCTATTAATCATCTTTGAGGCTTCAGCAGATTCAGGTCCTGTATTGAATTTCTCTAGGATGGTTAGAGGCGGAGAGGAAATATACAAAAGCCAAGATTACGAAGAGTGCATGATAATAAAAATAGAAGGTGATTTCGATAATGATGGCGACCACGACTTTCTTTTGTCTACTAGGTGCCCCTACGGTGACTATGGTAGGTGGGGGAATGCGGGTGGTACATGGCAAGTATATTTTAACCGTGTTGGTGGCTATAAAAATACGCAATCTATTTTCTTTCATCCATTAGCTTTCCGAATATCTGCAACAGGAAAAGGCGAGGAGTTTAAGCTTGAATATTATCATCGAATGAATTGCTGTGAGGGTAATTTTATATCAGAAATAATAGGTTTTGATCGCAGAGAAAGAATATCGAATCAAATCTATAAAGATGTCAATGTGAAAGGTAGTGATGGGTATAATAGATATGAAATATTATTTGGAGTTGAGTATTTTCTAAAACCCAAATTTTGTTCAATTAAAAATATAGAGAGTCGTCAATGCAAATGGAAAGACGGTTACTACTAAACTTCATAAAAAAATACAGTACCTCAGCCACTACGATGTATGGACCTCCACAAGCTTTGCTTGTTCCGGCCCGTGTGCTTTGCGTTATGTGCCTGAGCCAGAGAGACTGAAGATTAACAATTAGTGGTCACTTCAGAAGAGAGTCAAAGGTGATGCTGTGGCTATTTCTAGCTTCGTTTATCATTGGTTTACTTGTTGCAATACTCTTCCCAAACTTTAAAGTTTCATTCCAATAGGATAACTGTCTAGATTCAGGTGGCAGCTTTGATTATGAGCTATGCCCACGTGACCAACCACCCGTATAAGGAAAACCACCAGTGCAAGTAAAAAAACATGACAAGAGCCGGCACGATCAAAAATGCTGCACATTTTTTGGATCTCAGCGGCAAAGATGGCATCCTGACCCCGCTGATCAAACAGCTTACCGAAGCAGCTATGAGCGCGGAGCTGGAGGAGCACCTCGCCGGCGAGGGCAAGCCCAACCGCAAACATGGTCATACATCCAAAACCATGAAAAGTCTGGCGGACAGCTTCGAGTTACAGACAACGCGGGACCGCGCTGGCACCTTCGAGTCACAGATCGTCAAGAAGCATCAAACCCAGCTTACCGACGAGCTGGAGCGCAAGATCATCGCCCTGTTCATCCTCAGGTGGCGTTCGTGCCCTGAGGGTCTGGGTATTGCGACCCGTTTGACGGGGTGGGGCTGGGAGTAGCCCTCAACCAGGGCTCGGCGTAGCGCGGGCCAGAGTGACTTTATCCACTGGGGATAGTCTTCGATGGAGATACCATCGACACCAGTGGCGCCTTTGTTCCGACACACTTGCTTCCAGGCAGTACGCAGGTTCTCCGGCGCCAGTACCTGCGCATACAGATTACTCTACAAAGCTGGGAACAAATCACTGCCGCTATGGGATTGACCGTCGTTTGTCGGCTCGCAGGTTTGCGCTCGGGCCTCCTCCAGACAACCCCTCGCGGGGTTGTCCTTGCCGTTGGCTAGTAGTTATGATCACCGGTAATCCGGTGATCAGGCTCTCCTACAGAGGACTTTCACCTCATTAGTTCATGCCCATGCTGGGCGTACACAAGCGCTGCACCCGACTCCGGCGGTATCCCGCCTCCGCGGGTGAGTTTGGAGTTAGGCGAACAAGAAATATGAAATACTTTTTAATCTTAACATCAATACTTTCGATAAATTCTTATGCGGCAAGCTTTGATTGCTCTAAAGCTTCTACAAAAATTGAGCACGCAATATGCTCAAATACTCAATTGAGCGAATTGGATGATAAATTGTCTGCTTCTTTTTCCGGTTTGAAGGTCCAGCTAGAGAAAAGCGATTTTCAAATACTTTTAAGAGAGCAAAGAAAGTGGATTAAACAAAGAGCTAATTCTTGTGAAGGTAGTAAAAGAATAAATAAATGTTTGGTTCGGACTTACGAAAATAGACTAAATACACTTGATATATTTTCGATGAAAAAGTTACCACCTCTAACTGACTTGGATGCTATCTGCTCCGGTAAATCTAAAAGAAACACTGTAAATGAAAAATTATTTGATATAAATAATGATGGAGCAAATGAAGTGGCAGAACAATGCAGGGGAGGAACAATGAACAACCCCTGTATGAATTTTAAAGATTTAAATGGTGAGAGGATATCGCTTAGAACAATAGGATTTGAATGGAATACATATTGGACTCGCTATTCGAGTTACTTTGAATACAACGGTAAAGTTTACAACTCTCATGAAACTGACAAAGGCCCTTCACATATACGATATACAACACCAGAAAACCATAGCTATGTAGTATGTGAATTTGAGAATATAGAATCAGAAAAATTTCACCCAACACAGGAATCTTCAGTAAGCAGTGATATTTGTTCTTTAGCAGGTGATAAAAAGCTTCAATATATATCTTTAAATGACAAGCCACAGATAACTCGCAAGCAGATCAGGGAGGTAGGGAGATATGAGACAGGTATAGAAAGACAAGGGTATTTAGATGTCAATAATGATGGGGGTATGGAGCTTGTCGCTCAGGTAGACTATGCGAGTGGTGCCGGCAGGGGATGTGATTTCCTATATTATGATGAGCTAAATATTGAGGATGGAACCTTTAAAAATACCAAGGGGCAAACTCCCCTATTAAAAATGCAAGGAGTCAATTTGGATTATAGACACCCTAATTGTGGAGGCATGAACAATAGCCTGTTTAGGCATGATGGTAAAATTTACTATGAGATAAACACGCGTAAGGAACATCGGATATCCATATTAGAAGGGGACCAAATAAGGAATATTTGTGATGTTAAGAGATCTGTGGAAACAAATGTTAAATACATCGGCCCGCCTAACAAATAAGGATAGGTTGCGCTTGCCGCAACATATCTGGTTGTTGAACAAGCCTGGCCAGCTCTACTTATGTAAATAAATTGAAGGGGAATTGGTTTCGGAAGGCCGACGTGAGTTTTGGTAATTTTTTACGGGCGAGCAAGAGCCTCGCCCCACAAGCGATTGCAAAATTCGTTGTCACATAGAGTGTTGGCTCCTTTGCCTAAGGCCCGTTAATCCTCGCGCTGGTGTCGTCCGTGCACTAACCGTTTTTATCCAGGTTGGGGTTTTCGAGGGTAAATACCCGTCATCCGCATAGGGCTGCGGCAGTGAGGGCAAGGCAAGCTCGCGGATATCTGCTTCGGTGGCGCCCGCCTTTGTACATTCAGCACCCGCTGCAGAATGCGCATAGCCGCTTTCACGTTGCCATGTAAGTACCCGTAGTCTCGTGCACGGCGAAAGCCCTTTGGCAAACGGCGTTGCAGGATCAGTCTGATAAACTGCTCGCCGGTTACTGTACAGGTTTTCCATTGATCGGTTTTGGCATCGCGGTAGCGAAAGGCCACGTTGCAACCGTTATCGGACAAAATGTTGGTATGACTAATGACGCCACGATACAGATAAGGGCAAACTCATGCGGAAGCAGGTGAGAATGGAGGTCTGGTAGCGCCGTTCGCGGGTACCGTTGATCAACCGCTCCAGCTCTTTGAAAGTCAGCACATCGGGAAGGCGTCTCTCTTGAGGGGGTCTGATAATATATACCCACTGCCAGTCGCGCTTACGCTTACTAGTAAAGCAGGAGGGAAGAATGCCCCTCTGCCAGGATCGTATGAGGCATGGATGCCGATTACGAGCGTACAGGGAGGTATTCACAGCGTGTCCTGGGAGAGGGGTATTCTTTCCTTCCGACCCGGTAGTAAGTACGTGCTTGTAAAAGAACTGAAGGCCATTGCGATCTCCCTCTGCCGTTGGCCAGGAGTGAGTACTGATGAGTGGCTCGAAATAGTCCTCAAGCTGCCTTTGGGCGAGAGTGTCGGGCGGGCTGTCAAAGTACTCGCAGACGCGCCGTATGGCATGGCTGTATAGATTCAATGGTCGATTCGGCTTTGCCCTGGCGTTTGAGTGCGCTAAGATGTTTTCGCTACAGTGAATCGAATCGTTTCTGCTGTGCTTTGTTCATAAAGATATTCCTCTGGTTGTCGTTCTCGGGGGTGAGTACGTGGAGGAATTATCTTTATTTCAGCGGAGTTACCTTTGCCGCGTAGTGGCTTCGTTCAACAAGCATCAGCACGAGCGCTCGCGACAAACGCGGACTCGGCGTTACATGGTATGACTAAGCATCTAGTGAAATTCAATGAAGATGGATTCATCGTTGTCCCAGATATAGTTTCTATCTCTGAGGTACACGAAATCAGTTTACGCTGTAAGGACTTACAATTTCATAGGGCCGGGACGCGCAACCTGCTTAATCATAATTGGATTCAGGCGCTGTCTCTGCGTATTTCTCTTCATCCAATAATTAGTCGTCTTCTGCCCTCAAAAGCAAAGTCAGTACAGTGTACCTACTTTCATAAGTCCAAGGACAAAAACTGGCTTGTTCCCCTGCATAGAGACACCAGCATTCCAGTGAAAGTCAAGTTCGAGGCGCCCGACTGGGACGGCTGGAGCAAAAAGGAGGGGGTTTGGTTTGCAAAGCCGCCTGAGGAAGTGCTGCGAAACCTGGTGGCCGTACGCGTCCACCTTGAGAGAAACACGATCGAAAATGGAGCGCTTCAGGTAATCCCGGGATCACATCGACACGACGAAGTTGCAAATAATCGCACTACCTGTGACATACCATCTGGGGGCGCATTGGTAATGCACCCATTAATTCTTCATTCTTCCTCGAAGTTGAGTTCAGGGCGTCGAAGAGTACTACATTTTCTCTATGCACCACCTACTTTACCGGCTCCAGCGGAGTGGGCGCATGCCATGTAACCAGTCTATGGTGCATCAGCTCAGCAAGCTGGACTTGGACCTCCATTCTGCGCTTTCGGCGCTCCATTACGGTCGCACAGTAAAAGTATTATGTGTAGGGGGAGAATGTGAGTAATTCTGATTTAGAGCATAAGTTCGAGCTATCCTCGGGACATTCTTGTCAGCTGTTGCGAATCCGAAAGGATTTAATTCCAAATTACTATATTTTAGCTTTTTCTAAAACACAGGGAGAACCAACTCCTGAAGAAGTTACAGAAATGTTAAAGTTAGGTACTTTTCATGCGCAAAAATTAGCAGAAGAAGTTGTCGGTGACCCTGAAGCCTTTACAGTTTTATATAGTGGATATAGCGCTAGACGTGAAAAAGGCTGGCACGTGCATATTGTTTTGTTGGGAAGCCGGTGGAAGAAAGCTTGGCTTTATATGATTTTATCTGGCAAGAACCTCTCTCAAGCATTTGGTTTGCGTAAAGATGATGCTCCAGGAATTAAATAATGGAGGAATCAAAGTGGCTGGAATTAATGGAAAGATTAGGCTTCGATTCAAATATTGAAACCTATTTAAAATTGCAGTCTCATTATGATAAAAAGCATCGCCATTATCATAATTCCAGCCACATAAATGCCACATTAAAGAATTTAGAGCAAGTTAAGCATCTGGCAAATGACTATAATGCCTTGGAAATTGCCCTTTGGTTTCATGATGCTATCTACAAAGTTTTTTCATCAGGCAATGAGTTAAATAGCGCTAATTGGGCGTCTCAGTTTCTGAAGATAAATAAGGCTCAAGATAATTTTATAGAAAATGTGCATCGATTAATTATGGCAACTCTACATAATACAGTATTCTATGACAATGATGAAAGGCTTATTGTAGATATTGATCTATCGATTCTGGGAAGTCATGGTGAACTTTATAATAAGTTTGAGCTATGGGTGGGGAGGGAGTACAAGCTCATTCCCGGTTTCATATATAAGAAAAAGCGCAAAAAAATCTTAGAAGGCTTTCTGGCTAGAAAGAGAATATACTCCCATGAATATTTCTTTGAAAAGTTTGAGGAGTCAGCAAGAAAAAATATAAGAAATACTATTGATAGTTTATAAATCATATCCGAAGCGCTGTAATCGGACCCTGCAAACTGCCACACTTTTTGCTCAAAAACCCCGCCAGCTTGTTGCGCAGTTGAGTTGTGCGTTATACGCACTGAGAGATGCCTTCTTTAACAGAGGCATAGATGAAAAACAAGAAAAGTTAGCCAGACGGTCTTACCGCCGCTATTGTAGCGCGATTATAGATAGCCACGTCGTCGCCATTGTGCGGGGCGCCATACGAACCCCCGCACAATGGGCAGTGGTAGACCATTGCCCCCTTATTCCCCGCTGTCATTGCGTAGCCTGTGGTGTAACTTGATCGGCGGGGCCTGCTGCTTCTTGCTGCGCAGGCGCAGGTTGAGCATCTCCACCATCATGGAGAAAGCCATGGCAAAGTAAATATACCCTTTGGGTACATGCACATCAAAGCCTTCCACCACCAGGGTCAGACCCACCATAATCAGAAAGGCCAGCGCCAGTATCTTTACCGTTGGGTGCCGATCAACAAAATCACCGATGGGTTTGGCCGCAACCAGCATCACAGCAACGGCCAGGACAATGGCAACCGCCATAATGGAAATCTCATCTACCAGTCCCACCGCGGTAATGACCGAATCCAGGGAGAAGACAATATCCAGAAGTGCAATCTGCAACAGGACTATGCCGAAGCCGGCGCTGCCCAGAGTCGCGGCGTCCGTCTCTGCCCCTTCAAGGCTATTGTGGATTTCGTGGGTCGCCTTGCCTATCAGGAACAGGCCACCCCCAATCAAAATGATATCGCGCCCGGATATTTCCATTCCAAACAGGCTAAACAGGGGTTCTACCAACCCCATGATCCAGACGATGGAGAACAGCAGGGCCAAGCGGGTGACCATCGCCAGGGTCAGGCCAATAAAGCGCGCGAATTCCCGCTGCTTGGCCGGCAGCCGACCGACGAGAATGGAGATAAAGATAATGTTGTCGATGCCCAGTACTATCTCCAACGCGGACAGGGTGGCCAGCGCAATCCAGGCCTCCGGGTTGACTACCCACTCGAACATAAAAGTGTTCCTTTTTTTGAATGCGGATATTGTGTCACTGTTAACTTTGTCGGCGACCAGCTTAGCACAGCGCAGGGAAATGCCGCAGCAAACACAATTTGGCCCAAATGCCAGAGGGGGCGGCAGTGCTGCCTAGAGGCTCGGCTCTTTCAAAAACGATAACAAAGGGGAGGGAGCAGGTAACCGGTTTGTTGGTGGGTTTAAATAATGAGCGTGTGCGTTGTTCCCGCCGTTGTTCTATTCGCCCTTGCGTCCTGGTGTTTCAGATTCAATACCTGGCGCTCTCCTTTGCGGCCCGGTTCTAGCGTGGCTCTCGCGCTGTCGGCCTGGTACCACCACACTGCCAGCAATAGTCAAATGCAGCCCCATTCTCTTCACTACAGTGCGGGCAGTGCCAGCCCTGCCCTGTTTCGACATCCTCCAACAGCCGACGTGCATGCTCAAAGTCACGGTCCCGTTCCAGCCACAATTCCGGCCATGCCTGGTTGGGAGCCAGCTCTCCGGATGCCCCCTGGGCAAACGCGTTTTTCAGGAATACCGGGATACCGGCCACCTCAAGGCGGCTTTTCGCCAATTCGACCAACAGGCGGTTTTCGTGGGTGTAGATCAGCTTCATCATAAAATAGGGCGCAGTACCCTCGGCAATTAACACGTGTTTTTGTGGACGACTGGATTGCTGTTGCGAAAATTGGGGCGCCAGGAAGATGCTGTGGCCTGTATTTTAAGGGGCGCATGCGGGGGCGTGACCCGAAGCGGCACTTTCCTGTACCCATTGACAACCCGGCTGTCTATTTGGTTGCCAGTTTAACAAAACGACGCGTGAAGTAACCCTACAGAGTGACGGGCCAGGCAGAAATTCGAAACAAAGTGACCCGTTACTCCGGCTCGGCCAGGGTGCAGTCCTCTACCGCACAGTAATCCTCATGGGACACCGTGATAATTTCCAGAACGTTGCCCAGTGAATTGAGTGCGGCCCGACTATGCACCAATACTCTGCCGGAGCGACTGGCGATATATTCGATGACGGCTCTGCCTTTGGAGCTTTTGTACACCGCCAGGCGCTGGCCTTTTTCCACTGAGTCGCCGTGGCTGACCAATAGCTGAATCCACTCCCTGGGGTGAATCTGTGCGGTACCCGTGCGCGAAGTGCCCGCGTGACCCTGCCCGGTGCCCAGCAGACCCGCTATCTCTCCGAGGGGAGGGGTCTCCGCTGCCCCTACTTGTGTCCATCCACTGAGAGTCAGGATCACTAAAAACAGGAGGACTCTTTTCAACCCATTTCTCCCACACGCAGTTGACTTCGCGGGAATACAACCCGCACCACTGGGCATGTCACCATCGCCTTTTGCAAGGGGTGATATTTTAGGTATAGCTGACTCGGTAATTCACGCCAGAAAAAGCGCCTGTGCGCCGTCTATGTGTGGGCGCGGTGGTGATTCGGGCTTTCAGTGAGCCTGGTGGTCACCGTCTCGGAAATCAGGGGGGGTGGCGCGCACTTACCTGTATAGCAGGGCTGCGGCGCCACCGCTTTGTGGCGTCAATACCCGGAACCTGAGTGGGGGCCGGGTTGGTCGGGGCGTGGTTCAGCCAAGATCAATCCAGGTGGATTTCAGCTCGCAGTATTTGTCCAGCGCATGCAGGGATTTGTCGCGGCCGTTGCCAGACTGCTTGAAACCGCCGAAGGGCACCGTGATATCGCCACCGAAGTAGTTGTTTACCCACACGGAGCCCGCATAGATATCGCGGGCCATACGGTGGGCGCGGCCCAGGTTGTTGGTCCAGATACCCGCTGCCAGGCCGTAGATGGAGTCGTTGGCAATGGCGAGGGCTTCCTCTTCGGTCTCAAACTCCATTACCGACAACACCGGCCCGAAGATCTCCTCGCGGGCGATGGTCATATCGCCAGTCACGCCGCGAAATACCGTGGGCTCATAGTAGTAACCCCCCGCGACCGCTTCCACGGGTCTGCCGCCACATACCAACTGGGCTCCCTGCTCCAGGCCCTTGGCGACGTAAAATGCAACCGTATCAAACTGGCTGCGGTCGATCAGTGCCCCCATTGCCGTATTCGGGTCCTGGGGATGACCGGGTTTGAAGTGTCGAGCGGCTTTGCGCACCTTTTGGGTAAACGCCTCAGCGATACACTTTTCCACCAAGAGACGCGAGCCGGCGGTGCAGGTTTCGCCCTGATTGTAGAAGATGGCCAATGCCGCCGCTTCGGCGGCCCTGTCCAGGTCCGCATCGGCAAAAACAATATTGGGGCTTTTGCCGCCCAGCTCCAGAAAGGTGCGCTTTAGATTCGATTGGCCGGCATATTCCGTGAGGGACTTGCCCACCGCGGTGGAACCGGTAAACGTGAGGCAATCAATGTCCATGTGCAGACCCAGCGCCTTGCCCAGGCTGCTGCCCGGCCCCGGCAGTACATTCAGCACGCCGTCCGGCAGGCCCGCTGCCTTGGCCAGCCCCGCCAGTTTGATGGCGGTGAGCGGGGTATTGGAGGCGGGCTTTAAAATCACGCTGTTGCCGGTGGCCAGTGCCGGGCCCAGTTTCCAGGCGGTGGTGGACAGGGGGAAGTTCCAGGGCACAATTGCCGCCACCACCCCCAGGGGCATGCGGGTAATCAGGCCCAGTGTGCCGGGGCCTGTGGGTGCCACTTCGTCGTAGATTTTGTCGATGGCTTCGCCACTCCAGCGGAGTGTGGTGGCCGCGCCGGGAACATCCACCGCCATGGTATCGCCGATGGGCTTGCCCGCATCCAGGCTCTCCAGCAGGGCGATTTCCACCTGGTGCGCCTCAATCAGTTCGGCGAAGCGCACCAGCACTTTCTTGCGTTCCGTTGGTGGCATTTTCGACCAGATGCCGGATTCAAAAGTCTCGCGCGCCACGCGTACCGCCCGATCTGCGTCCTCGGGGCCACAGCTGGCAATCTGTGCCAGTGCTTCGCCATTGGCTGGATTGTGGATAGTGCGGGTTTTGCCGGAGAGGGCATCGACATAGTGGCCATTGATAAAGGCGCGGTCCTCAATCTTCAGAGAACGCGCTAGGGCCTGCCATTCCTGCAGGTTTCGGGGCGTAGTATTTTGTACTGACACGGCACACCTTGTTTGGGGTTGAAACTTGTTCGGGTTATATCGAAAACGTGATCACAAATCAAAGGGCATCTGTTGGCGGTCGCCTTGGGTTCAGGCCACCCGGGTCTCCACCTGCAACCAGTCTTCCTGCAACTGCATGGTGATTTTGTCACCGCGATGTAGTTCGCCAACCCCCGAGGGAGTGCCGGTCAGCACCACATCGCCGGGTTCCAGGGTAAAGTGGTTGCTGATATAGGCCACCAGATCAAGGATCGGCGTGAGCATTTGCCGGGTCATACCGCGCTGGCGCAGCTCGCCATTTAGCCACAGGGCATAGTTGAGCGCATCCCAGTCCGGTAGCGAGCCCAGTCGGACAAAGGGGGACAGGGGGCAGGAGTGATCAAAGCCCTTGGCCTTCTCCCAGGGGTGCCCGGCCTTTTTCAATTGCGCCTGCAGCGTGCGCAGGGTCAGATCCAGCCCCAGTCCCAGCCCCGCCAGCGCCGGGGGGACCTCGGCGGTATTGGCACCGCGCAGCCGGCGGCCGATCAACAGCGCAAGTTCCCCCTCAAAGTGACAACTGCCGCGCCCCACTGGCAGGTGAATAGGCCGGCGTATATCCACAGCCGCCGTGGCCGGTTTGATAAACAACAGCGGTTCCTCGGGCACCGGGTTATTGAGTTCCGTGGCATGGCTGGCGTAATTGCGCCCCACGCACACGATCTTGCCCAATGGGAATGGCGCCGGGTGGCCACAGTTAAATTGATGTTGATACATAAATAAACAAAATAGTTAGGATAGTTATTTCGAATAAAGTGATATAAGCCGCCTGTGCTATGATCGCGCTTTTGCTTGGCGCCGGGCAATCGAGAAGCGCCCAGCAGGAATGCGCGCCCTATTCACACCCGGTGAAGAGATAGTTTATGGCTCCACACAATCCCGATCAAAGAAAGTCCCTGCAAAAAGACAAGATTCGTATCCTGCTGCTGGAGGGCGTGCACCAGTCCGCTGTGGATCTGCTCGCTTCCCGCGGCTACGCCAATGTGGAGTATGTAAAGACGGCACTGCCCCAAGAGCAATTGATTGAAAAGATTGCCGATGTGCACTTTATTGGTATCCGCTCCCGCACCCAGCTTACCCGCAAGGTATTGCAGAGTGCCCCCAAGCTGGTGGCCGTTGGCTGCTTCTGCATCGGTACCAACCAGGTGGACCTGCCGGCTGCTACAGCGCTGGGAATTGCCGTATTTAACGCACCTTATTCCAATACCCGCAGCGTGGCCGAGCTGATGATCGCTGAGGCGATCCTCATGCTGCGGGGCATTCCGGAGAAAAACGCTGTTTGCCACCGCGGTGGCTGGCTCAAGTCTGCCAGCGGCGCCTTTGAGGCCCGCGGCAAGACGTTGGGTATCATCGGTTACGGTGCCATTGGTTCTCAGGTTTCCGTGATGGCGGAAGCCATGGGGATGCGGGTGAAGTTCCACGATGTGGTCACCAAGCTGCCCCTGGGCAATGCCACCCAGGTCTCCTCCCTGGAAGTGCTGTTGCGGGAGTCGGATGTGGTATCACTGCATGTGCCCGAACTGCCCTCCACCAGGATGATGATCGGTGCAGAGCAGATCGCTCAGATGAAGCCGGGCGCTATTTTGCTCAACGCCTCCCGCGGTACCGTGGTGGATATTGATGCACTGGCACAGGCGCTGAATCGCAAGCACTTGGCCGGCGCCGCCATCGATGTTTTCCCGCGGGAACCGCGCAGTAACACGGAAGAGTTTATCTCTCCCCTGCGCCACATCGACAATGCCCTGCTGACGCCCCATGTGGGTGGCTCTACCGTGGAAGCCCAGGAAAACATCGGCACCGAAGTATCGGAAAAGCTGGCACACTACTCCGACAACGGCACCACGACCAGCTCGGTGAATTTCCCCGAAGTGGCACTGCCCAGCCACCCCGGTGCGCACCGGCTGCTGCATATCCACGAGAACGTGCCCGGCGTACTGAGCGCCATCAACCAGGTATTTTCTGAAAACGCCATCAATATCTCCGCCCAGTTCCTGCAGACCAACGAGACCCTGGGGTACGTGGTGATCGACGTGGATGCGGCGTACTCGGACCTGGCCCTGGGGAAACTGAAAACGATTCCCGGTACCCTGCGCTGCCGTAGACTTTTCTAAGCCGTTTACCCGGCAACCTCTATTGGGTTGCCGGGTGAACCGCCAGCCGAGGCAGGCCCAATAGCCGGATACGTTTTTTTGTCAACGGGCACATGGTCAAAAGATGCCCTCACTGGCAGCCAAAATGATTGATCCCGACTGGCAGCTACTCCTACAATAGGGCTTCCTATTCTGTTGCCCCTGCACCAGGCACCGCGCTTCCCGTGCATCCCCTGGTTTGGCATTTCACTTTTTTCATTGCGAGTGTTCCCTTGCGTAATCAGGATTCCGCCACTACCGGCCTGCTCGCCGGCGTTGTCGCCTTTTTTATTTGGGGGCTGGCACCACTCTATTTCCACCTGTTGCAGGGTATTCCGACAGCGGAAATCCTTGCTCACCGCAGTATCTGGTCACTGGTTCTGGCCCTGTTGATTCTGTCTTTGGCACACCGACTGCCGGATCTGGCCAATACCCTGCGCGACGGCAGGAAAATGCGTACGCTTGCCCTGACCACGCTGTTGATTGGCAGCAACTGGCTGGTCTTTATCTGGGCGATCAATAACGGCCATCTGCTGGAGAGCAGCCTGGGCTATTACATCAATCCCTTGCTCAATATCGTCCTTGGTGTGCTGTTTTTGGGCGAGAAGCTAAGGCGCCTGCAGTGGTTGGCGGTAGCCCTGGCAACGACCGGTATTGCCCATGAACTCTGGCAGTTTGGCCAGGTGCCGGTGATCGCCTTGTTCCTCGCCGGCACCTTTGCCCTGTATGGATTGGTACGCAAACGCGCCCCGGTTGAGAGCCTCACTGGCCTCACGATCGAAACCCTGTATATGCTGCCGGTGGGGCTGCTCTATCTACTATGGAGCGACAGTCCCACCAGTAACCTGCTGCACAACAGCTGGCAGTTGAATAGCCTGCTGGTGTTGGCCGGCCCTGTCACTCTGGTTCCCCTACTGTTGTTTACCATTGCAGCGCGCAGGCTGAACCTGTCTACCGTTGGCTTCCTGCAGTACATCGGCCCCACCCTGATGCTGGTGGTTGCCACCCAGGTTCTGGGTGAGCCCTTCCGCGAAGGCAAGCTCACCACCTTTATGCTGGTGTGGCTTGGGCTCATACTCTATTCAATAGATGCCCTGGCGCAGCGGCGCAAATTGCATTTACAGGGCAAGGCTGTGCTGTAACGGGCGGCAGCCTGCGAAAGCGGAGTTGGGGGAAAGCGAGCAGCGGGGTGAGCGCTTATCGGTCTGCAGTGGCAACCCCCTGTGCCGTTTTTACCCGGCAACCGTTTGAGTGTCGGGAAGACAGAGGCATCGCCATTAAGGAGGATTCCGGGTGTTGGCGCTGAGACCAAACTGTGAGTGTTGTGATAGAGATCTGCCGGCAAATTCCCCTGAGGCGATGATCTGTTCCTACGAATGTACTTTTTGCAGATCCTGTGTGGAGAAGGTGTTGAGTGATGTCTGTCCCAATTGCGGCGGTGGCTTTTGCCCCCGCCCGATTCGCCCGCAGATAGCCAGGCGCGCCGGTGTGGGCATTGACTTCCAACCCGCCACTACAAAGCGGGTGTGCTCAAAATACAGTAGGGAGGAGATGCGGGCGTTTGCAGCGGCCGTAAAGGATATTGCCCCGCAAGTGCGCTGATGGCGCGGGCACTCTGGTCGTGCGTTCCCGGTATCCAGGGGTAGTGGTTGTACCGGTGGGACTTAAACAGGCTGCGCCCCTGTTCGATGTAACCGCCAGGCAATTGCTGGCTTTCTCTCCCAATCCCCCGGTCTGGGGCTGGCATTATTGCCCCAGACACCGTAATTTATATCGCCTTTTTTTGGGGATCTCACAGGGGTAACTATGACGAGTATCGTAGCGGACATCGGCGGCACCAACGCCCGTTTTGCGATTGCCAAACCCGTGGCGGAAAGCTATCGCCTGGAGGGGCTTGAAGTGGTGGACTGCAAGCGGTTTGACGGCTTCGATGCCGCCTTGCGGTACTGGCTGGAGGGGCTGGAACAGCCCAGGCCCGAGAAGGCCTGTATCGCCGCCGCCGGCCCCCTGGAGCGAACCCCCTCCGGCGGCAGCGTCTATATGACCAATCTCGGCTGGCGCATTGATGCGGGAGCGCTGGCAAAGGCGTTTTCGTTCCCTCACCTGGAGCTGATCAATGATTTCGCTGCACTGGCGCAGTCCCTGCCGCGCCTCTCCACCGCGGATTACCGCGTGTTGCGCGATGTGCCCCGTGTACAGGGCGCTCCCATGGCAGTACTGGGCCCGGGAACCGGCCTGGGCGTCGCCGGTCTCGCCGAGGTGGATGGCCGCTATCATGTGCTCGCGGGTGAGGGTGGTCACGCCAACCTGACCGTTTCCACCCAGAGGGAGCTGCAGCTGCTGCGGATTCTGATGCAAAATCGCACCCCGGTATTCAATGAGTGGGTCTTGTCCGGCGGCGGGCTGGTCAACCTCTATCGTGCTGTGTGTGTGCTGAATGGGCAATCCCCTGAAGATCTGACACCACCGGATGTGAGCGCGCGGGGGTTGGAAGGCTCCGATCCCCTGTGCCGGGAAACCTTGTTGGACTTTCTCAATTTCCTCGGCAGTGCCGCTGGGGATGCGGCTTTGTACCTGGGTGCCCGTGGGGGTGTCTTTCTCGGTGGGGGCATATTGCCCCGGATCGCGCAATTGCTGCCGGAGAGTGCATTCGAGCACCGCTTTCTCAGTAAGGGGAGGGTCGCCAAATGGATGGAGGCGGTTCCCGTCTTTGCCCTCAACACCGGTTATCAGGCGCTGATCGGTGCCGCAGTGCAGCTTGAGGGTTGATATTCTGTAACAAATTAGCCCCGCAGTGTGCGGTTTGGGGCGGCTAATTACGCAGTGTTGGCGGAGTGCACAGCCCTTCCTGTCGTCCCTCCCCAAGGCGAGGCCGCAGGTTGACAGCACCCGGCGCGGGGGCGGGATGATCTCGGCCTTGCAGAGGGGCTACACCTGCGCATGGCAGCCCGAAGAGGCCGGCTGGGCACGCTACTCGATGATCTTGTCCCAGTAGTGCGTACGCCGGAGCATTTCCTCTTTTACCGCTTCTGGCAGCAAATCAACCGGTGGGAGACCTTCCCGTATCTGCCAGCCACCGCCCAGTGACAGATAAACCTGTACCAGATTGGCGGCCACAGTGCCCTGAGTAAACGCCAGTATATCCTGTTGCTGTACATCCGAAGTCAGGGTCGAGATAACGGTGTTAAATTCTACCAGGCCATTGGTGTACTGGGATAAAGAGAGCCTGACCGATTCCTTGGAAGCCTGCGCCGCGGTTTCGTAGTAGGTCAGTTCTTCCTGTGATTTCAGGTAGGCAACGATGGCATTTTCCACATCGGCCTGAGCCAGCAGCACTGTCTGGCGATAATCTGCGAGGAGTTGCTGGAAAGTGGCATCTTGTAAACGCACATTGCTTTTCAGGCGCCCATAGTTGAATATATTCCATTGAAATTGCGCAAATAAATCCCAGGCTCCGCTGGAACCTTCAAACGGTCCATCTTTTATATCAATCGTACCAATGGAACCACCAATCGAGAAAGCCGGGTAGAGCTCTGCTCTGGCAACGCCAATTTGCTCCCCCTGTGCTGCGAGCAGACGCTCCGCCTGGCGGATATCGGGGCGCTGGCGCAGGAGGTCCTGGGGCATGCCAATCGCAATACGGGCCGGGACGCTGGGGATCATTGAAAATTCACCCAAAAGATAATTGAGGTCGTGCGGCGGCATACCAAGCAATACCGCCAGGGTGTTTTTAAGCTGTTGCAGGTTGACTTCTACTCTTGGAACGGTGGCCTGGGTATTGCTCAGCAGCGCCAGGGCCTGTTCGGCGTCGAGTGCACTGACCTCTCCCGCCTGAAATTTTACCTCGGCGATCCTTAGGCTCTCCCTTTGTAAGCGAATATTTTCCCGGGCAACCTCCAGGCGCCTCTGAGCGGTGCGGATATTGATATATGTCTGCGCCACCTGGGCAACGATGGAAACCAGGACGCCGTCATACTCGGCCATACTGGCTTCAAAATTCGCAGCTGCGGATTCCACCAGGCGTTTGAATTGTCCCCACATATCCAGCTCCCAGCTCAGATTAAAATCCAGGGTGTATTCACTCTGGACAACGCCGGGCTCAAATGAACCTTTTGAACGGTCGGCGACGCCGACAATTTCCTGCACTTGTGGGTACTGATTCCCGATCGCGATGGCCAGTAGTTGTTGGGCCTGCAATGCCCTCAATGCGGCTGACCTCAGTTCCAGATTGTTATCGACCGCCAGGGCGACCAGCTCGTCCAGGGCGACATCGGAAAAAGCCGACTGCCACCAGAGGGGGTTGACGGCATTGAGACTGTTTATGCGTGTATCGTGCTGGTATAGCCAGTCCTGCTCGATACTGACCGGGGGGGGGTGGTAATCCGGGCCGAGTGTGCAACCATAACCAGCGAGGACAGCCAATATAGCGGCGTGTAACGAGAGGCGCAGAGCCCTAAAGCCCTCCCGCTTAGGGAGTTTGCACCGGTTCATCTTGTTTGGCGTCCGCAGTACCACTCATCACAAGCACTGAGCTGGTAAAGCCGACTCGAAGTTTCACGGAGGCAGGAAGGTCGGTCAGATAAATTCTCACCGGTATCCGCTGTGCCAGGCGAATCCAATCAAAGGTGGGATTGATCTGGGGCAGCAGGTCGTTGCCAGCGGTTCCATCCTGTTGTGCGATTCCCCAGCCAATACTTTCCACATAGCCCTCTAGGGGAGTGTCCGGGTAGGCCATCAAGGTGACGATGGCCCGGTCTCCGGGGGCTATTCTGCGAATGAAGGTTTCGCGGAAATAGCCGTCCACCCAATAGCTGTTAACATCCACAACGGACATTGCCGGCCTGTTGGCGACCGCCTGATCCCCGAAGCGAAAATCTATATTGGTCACATAACCGGAAACCGGTGCGATAACGGTGGTATATTCCAGGTTCAGCTCGGCTTGGCGTACGATAGCCAGTGCAGCGCGTATCCCCGGATTTTTTTCCCCCAGTGCACCCAACTGTGCCTGCGCCTGCTGCAGTTCTGCCTGTGACTGCTCCAGGGTATGCATGGCCTCCACAAGTGCCGCCTCGGCACCAATGCGGTACTCCACAGCGGAATCGTATTCGGCCTGGGCAGCCTCAAGAGATTTTTGCGAAGTGGCGCGCAGGGGCAGCAACTCTTTTTGACGCTCGAACTCCGCTTTGGCTTTTACAATCTCGGCCTCCAGCGCCTTGATATTGCTTTGTGCCTGATCTATTGCCGCCATGGATTCGCGCAGCTTCGCTTCAAAGGCCAGAACATTCTGTCTTTGCGCTTTATAGGTGTCGATGGCCTCTTCGTATTCCGCTCTGACTTCTGCCAGAGTGGCCTCATAGGTCCTGGGGTCAATCTGGAAAAGAAGATCTCCCGCATTGACGAATTGATTGTTCCTGACCGGCAACGCTACAATCTGACCGGACACCCTGGGTGTTACCTGTACAATCTTTGCCTGTACTTTGCCATCCCTGGTCCAGGGATTTTGCAGATACTTCCACAGCTGCAGGAGTATCATCAATAAAGCAATGAAAACCACACTGCCTGTCAAAATATATTTGTTGGAGTAGCGCATTATTATATCCCCACAAAAAACGTTCCTATGAGGATGGTGTAGATAATACTAACCGCAATAATAACAGCGGGTGGGTTTGCGAAATATCGGGAAATTCGGTAGCGATCCAAAAGGCGTGCAGTTAATAGTGCGGCCGCTATGCCGAGCAGGCTCGACATCAATAGAGGAGAAAAGTATATTTCTCCTATAGATAATTCGTGCGGCACTACTAGCATTTCAAGTCACAGATAGTTTAAAGAAATCTGTTTTCACAAAAACGTCTCCAGTCAATGGTTTTCGTTGCGTTAAAAAATTCTGTCAAATAGCTATTGATGTAGGTTGAAACTCCCAGGAAGTATAAAAACTTCACGATCTCTTCTTCTGTTGGCAGTGTGTCCTCTTGTTTTGACGTTAATTGATTTGTGTCGAATATCTCTTTTCTAAAAAGATTTTTATTTTTTTCCTCCAAGGCTTCAAGATCTACATTGTGCTTATAGCCGGAAAAATAGAGGAGTATCTTTCTTGTAACAGATCTCCACTTCAGTACTTCCTGAATTATCTGTTTCGGAGGATTAAGCGGATCTTTCAGGTTGTCAATTTTATAGAGTATTTTAATTTGATTGCTGGTCAATATCACAAGTTTCGTTATTTTTCTAAGTTGAATTTCTGATATTCCTTTTTTGTCAGTTACGTCTAAACCGCTTCTCCAGTACTGAATGGTTTTGGGTGTTGCGATTACTATATTAATGTGATACATGGCAATCAGCCGATGGATAAAAGAAGTTTTTTATTGTTCTTGAATGCTCCTGTAGATATCAGGTATGCCGCACTGTGAAAAAATCGCTTTATGGTTTGTTTAAATTTATTTTCTGGTCGCAATGAGAAGGGTATATTCTTTGAAATGGCTAATATTGTAAATATTATCGGTACGGTAAACAATAAATTTGCATAGTTTAGGAAGTCGTAAGTTTGGTGATTGGCCAAATTGAAAACGTTGTTAGGGAAGAGCAGCATTATCATCCTTACTAAAGGCTGGTCTTCAAAAAATTCTAATGTGATAAAGCTTACACTGAAAAAGAAAATGAATATAAATGATCCAAGCATGTAATAACTGGATAATTTTGGCAGCAAGAAGAAGTAAAACGGAGCGGGAATTATGCAGGCTATGACAGTATATAAGCAGGTTGTAGATAGGTTTGTCATTGGGCTGGTGGAAAGTAAGCTGCCGAGAACCCCGGTAAGGGTGATCACCAGTAGGCCATCGATCATATCGGGTATAAAGATATACGCCAGATAGGCGATCCATATTGCCACAACCACTCGAAGAACGCTGGCGATACGATCCGGATCAGGCATAAGTATGCCAAGCCATTGTATTTTAACTTCGTTTGGGTAACCCAGATAGGATTGCCCGAATGCACGAATATCCTGCACCGAGATGACCAGAGAGCGGGTTTCCAACTCCAGTTCTTTCAGCTTTTGGTAGGTGACGGTCAACGCTGCGGCATCAAAAGTAGACAGAGTCTTTACGCGATCAAGCTTTATTTCAATCTTTTTTTTAACCGGAGTTTCGACCGCCTTTTCTTCAGAGAAATACATCTGTAGGCGTGTCAAGCGGCGATTCAGTTCCTCGAGCAACTCATCTAGATTGGCGAAAAAGTTCGCAACCCGCAACTGCCTTGAAAGGGCCAGGCTTTCGTCCAGCTTTAGCAGTGCCTGTGTTACTGCCGTTGCGCGATGTCCATAGTGACGCCACTGCCGGCGACACTCCCAGATTTCATAGCTATCGAAACTGGCGTCATCAACGGCTGTGCGCAGTCGAGTATCCGCTTGCAAGATCTCAAGGCGATGTTGGGAAAGCTCTTTTGCTTCTTCTTGACTGTATAATTGTGCAAAGCAGCGGGTACCAAACCGGTGTTGAGCGGCAGCCAGTGCGGTCGATGCTGTATCCAGTTCTCCCCGACTGCGGTTAGGCCATATCAGCACAGCCACAAGACTGTAGACGACAACCCCCAAAACCGTTTCCTGTATGCGAAAAATCCCTTTTTCAAACGACAGGGTAAAATCACCGCCGGTGGCATTCCACAGAACGAGGGTGACAAAGGCACTGACGATCCAAAAATACTCGTAGTGGGATCTTTGCAAAAAGTAAATACAGGCGCCAATCCACAGAGAGAGGCTGACCATAAACAGCCAGCGATCCTGCGGAAACACGGCGAAAATGATCCAGGCAGCCAGCAGGGCGAGCAGCGTACCAAATACCCGCATAAGGACGCGACCCAGGGATTGCCCGAGATTGATCTGGCTGCACACGGCAACGGCAAACCCCGCCCAGTACGGTTTGTCCCAGTCCAGGCTCAGGGCGATTCCGTAGGCGATCACCAGCGCCCCTGCAACTTTAATGGATTCCTTGGCGTTACGTGAAAGGGACACAACTCTCTCCGACCCTATATTCAACACTACAGCGACGCCTTTTTACTCCATGGCACAGAAAGCAATGTACAACATGAAATTGTATTGGGCAGACCTACAGAAGTATGGCATAAGCGGGGGGGGCAAATTTACACACGCAATAGGGGAAAAGCGGCGTAAAAATCCCGGTTTTGAGCCTGTTTTAGATACTGGGTCTCAGGCGCACAGTGGAACAGAGAGTGCACTACCCGCCGATCAAATGAGGGGCCGGGAGAGTCATCCGGCCAGCCCCGGCGAATTCTTCAGCCGGATAGGGTTTAACTCTCCAGCCCCAGCTTTTTCAATCGATAACGCAACGATCTGAAACTGATTCCCAGTTTCTGCGCCGCTGCGGTACGGTTCCAGCGGGTTTTCACCAGGGCATTTTCAATCGCTTCTTTCTCAATACTGTGCAGAAATTCATCCAGAGAGGCATACCGGCCGGAATCGAAGTGGTCGGGGTTTTTGGGTTCACTTGCGTTGGCGTTGGCGTTGGCGTTGGCAGGGGGCTCGTCTTTCTCGAAAGGTTGCCCATCCTGCGCCAGTAACAGGTCGTGGCTGCGGATCTCCTGTTGGTCGCACAGTGTCAGGGCTCGCTCCAGAATATTCTCCAGTTGGCGAACATTTCCAGGAAACGGGTATTGTTGCAGGGTCGAGAGTGCGCCAGCGCTGAGCCTGGGGGTGGCGAGGCCGGCGCTAGAGGCGATGCGTTGCATAATCACTTCGGCAAGCAGCGGGATGTCTTCGCTGCGCTCGCGCAGAGGAGGAATCGAGATTTCAATGACATTAATACGGTAGTAGAGGTCGCTGCGGAAACACCCCTCGCTCACTGCTCTACCGAGATCTTTATGGGTTGCGCTTAGGATGCGCACGTCGATAGGGACTTCCCGGCTGGCGCCAATGGGACGTATGCATTTCTCTTGAATAGCGCGCAGCAGTTTTACCTGCATATCCAGCGGGAGATCGGCGACTTCGTCCAGAAACAGGGTGCCCCCCTGGGCGCTTTGTAATAGCCCCGGATTATCCTTGTGGGCGCCGGTGAAACTGCCCTTTTTGTGACCGAAAAACTCACTTTCCATCAGCTCGGCCGGGATAGCGCCGCAGTTAATGGGCACAAAGGGTTTGTCGGCGCGGGCACCCTGGGCGTGGATGGCGCGGGCTGCCAACTCTTTACCGGAACCGGATTCCCCGCTGATATAAACCGGCGCATCACTGCGGGCAACTTTGGCAATCTGCTCGCGCAGCATGCGCATGTTATCGGCATCCCCCAGAAGCAGTTGGTCTGCGTTTTTATCCTGTGGGCGGTGGCGGTTTTGATTCAGACGCAACGCCAATTGGACCAAGGTGCGCAGACGTTCCAGATCTACGGGTTTACTGACAAAATCGAAGGCACCCAGCTTCAGTGCCTTGATTGCGGTATCCATATTGCCATGGGCGGTAATGACGGCAATGGGGACATCCCGGTGGACACCGTTTTGAATATACTCCACCAGATGCAGCCCATCGCCATCGGGCAGGCGCAAATCGGTGAGGCAAAAATCATAGCGGTTGTTGACCAGAAAACGCTTGGCTTCTGTGAGATTGGCCGCACTATGGCAGTCCACCCCCATTCGCTGCAGGGTCAGGGAGAGGAGTTCACAGATATCCGGTTCATCATCGACAACCAGGGCCAGAGGTAGCATCAATGCTCGGCCTTTTCTTGTTTTGTTGATTTTGTTGAAATTGCTGGCAAGGGTGCCGAGACTGTTTATATCAGAAATTCTTTGCTCATAATCACCCCTGGCTTGAAAAAAATTCCTGAGCGAAATCAAGTTACACTAAACGCGTGTACAAATTCAATCCTGAAACAGCTCTTATTGTCCGCGCTGCGACAGTGGTAGAGGTTGGTCTTATTCGCTTCACACAATTCCCGGGCGATATAGAGACCCAGCCCGCTGCCTTTGTTCCCTGTGGTGAAAAATGGTTCAAAAATCTGCGAGCGGTGTGCCTCTGGTACACCTGGGCCACTGTCTTTGATATCCAACTGGGTGCAGTCCCGTTGTGGATTGTAGTAAGCGCAGATTGCCGCATGGCGCCTGCCCGTGGCAATCTGGGAGTGGTGTAGGGCATTTTCCGTGAGGTTGGTGACCACCTGGGCCATTTGCGCAGCGTCAAAGCGGGTTCTGAGCGGCGCTTCGGGCAGCTCCAGTTCAATTTCATCGCCGCCGGTAGTGCCGGCACGGAAGTCCTGAATAAACTGTTCCAGCCAGGCAGTCAGGTCGTACTCCTGGGGATCTCCGGCACGGCGGCGCGATAGCTGCATCACATTTTCAATAATCTGATTCACCCGCTGGCTCTGTCGGCAGATGATGTCGGTCAGATGGCGTTCTTCCTGGCGCAGATGGGAGGACTCTGACAGGAGCTGGGCTGCGTGGCTGATGGCCGCGAGGGGATTGCGCACCTCGTGGGCGATAGAGGCTGTCAGGTGCCCCAGGGAAGCGAGTTTTAACTTCTGGGCGGCCTCGGTCAGCTTGCGGTTATCCTCGACGAAAACCAGAGTGCTGTTGCCGCTATCGTGCCGGAGGTCGGCAAAATTGAGGTGCAGTTCAACGCCATTTTCCCCTCGTAGCAGAGCATGGCCGGGAGTTTTTTTGCTGCGCCATGCGCCAATAGAGCGGCACAAGCCGTCGGGCGGCGCTTTGTCTGCTTGCAACTGCGGGCCCAGTAGCCGCTCTGCAGCCTGATTGATCAGTTCCGGCTTGCCGGATGTTCCCAGTACCAGAACGCCGGTATCCATACGTTCAATAATCTGCTCGGCCAGGCGCTGCAGATGCGCCGCCTGCCGACTCTGCAGATCGGCGCGCAGATTTGCGCTGCGGATGCGTGCGGACAAGTATTGCAAGGCACTGACGGTGGCGAAAAGTAACAGGCCGAGACCTCCGGCGGCAACAATATCCTGTGTGGTTCCCCGCCCGGATACCAGGTTGAACAGTTGCAGGCCGATCACCCCGAGGCTGGCAATGGCGGCAAAAAAGGCACCCATGCGCCTATCCAGAAGGATGGAACCGATGGAGCAGTTGATGAGCAGCAGATAGCCAAGGCCTGAATTGAGGCCGCCACTGGCTTCGATCAGCAGTAGAAAGGCGAGGATATCGCTGCTAAGCATCATCCCGATCTGCATAGGTCGCGCTCGATAGGCGCTCTTGTGCAAAAAAACCAACCAGCCAGAATTGAGCAGGGTGTAAACAACCAGGGTGTAGAAAAACAGGGCCGGCGAGAATCCGCCCAGAGCGCCTGCACCTACGTCCGAGTAGAAAACCCCCAGCAGGACCAGAGCAATTGCCAGGCGGTAAACTGCGCAGATACGCAGGAGTTGGCGGTGCTGGATGGGGGGCGTTCTGGTGCTGGCAGGGGAGGTGCTCAATGTAGATGCCCGGTATTGTTATAGAGTGGGTCGCTGTGGCTCCACAGGGGTTACAATAGCGGCCCGTTTTGCCCAGGGTTCAACAATGTCTACTTTGCAGTTAGTGCTGGCACAAATCAATTCCTCGGTCGGGGATATTCCCGGCAATACCGCCAATGTGATTGAGGTGGCGCGCAGGGCCCATCGGGAATTCGGGGCTGATTTGGTGCTGTTCCCCG
The DNA here is from genome assembly GCF_947489355.1 of uncultured Microbulbifer sp. Taxonomy (GTDB): domain Bacteria; phylum Pseudomonadota; class Gammaproteobacteria; order Pseudomonadales; family Cellvibrionaceae; genus Microbulbifer. The sequence goes on from NZ_CANLDD010000010.1 coordinate 81,025, forward strand.
AGTTGACCTTATGTGGCTATTCGCCGGAGGACCTGCTCCTGCGCCCCAGTATGCAAAAACGTATCGAAGTGGCTTTGGCACAGTTGAAAGCGGCAAAGCTCCCCTGCGCCATTTTTGTGGGCTATCCCTGGCAGCGGGAGGGCAAACTGTTCAATACGGCCGGCCTGATTGCCGACGGCGAACTGGTGGCAGAGTATGCCAAACAAAAACTGCCCAACTATCAGGTGTTTGATGAGAGGCGCTATTTCACCCATGGCGAGGCGCCCTGTGTGGTGGAGGTCAAGGGCGTGCCTTTGGGGATCAGCATTTGTGAAGATATCTGGCACCCGGAACCCCTGCGGCAGGCGGTAGAGGCGGGGGCCCAGTTGATGCTGAATATCAATGCCTCCCCTTTCCATCGCGGCAAGGCCCAACAGCGTCTGGCGCTGCTCGCCGGGCAGGCGCGTGCGGGGCAGGTACCCATTGCCTATGTCAACTGGTGCGGAGGCCAGGATGAACTGGTTTTTGACGGCGGTTCACTGGTTGTGGATGCCCGGGGTCAGGTGCGCGCACGGGCGGCGGAATTCTCAGAGCAGTTACTCCCTGTGACCATCTCTCAACAAAGCGGCAGGGTTACCTCACTGCAGGGCGAAATTGCACCACCGTTGGGTGATCTGGCATCGGTCTACCAGGCCCTGGTGCTCGGAGTACGTGACTATGTGAACAAGAATGGTTTCAAAGGGGTGGTGCTGGGCCTATCGGGGGGGATTGACTCTGCCCTGACGTTGGCTGTTGCGGTGGATGCACTGGGCAAGGAGCGGGTGGAGGCGGTAATGATGCCCTTTCGCTATACCTCGGACCTGAGCAAGAGCGATGCTGCCGACCAGGCCCGGCGCCTTGGCGTACATTACCGGGAAATCGGTATCGAGCCCATCTTCGATGCCTTTATGGGCGCTTTGTCGGAGGAGTTTGCCGGCCGCGAGCGGGATGCCACGGAAGAAAATCTTCAGGCCCGCAGCCGCGGTGTGTTGTTAATGGCCATTTCCAACAAGAAGGGTGCAATGGTGCTCACCACGGGTAACAAGAGCGAAATGGCGGTTGGCTACGCCACCCTTTACGGCGATATGGTTGGGGGCTTCAATGCCCTGAAAGACGTACCCAAAGTACTGGTGTTTGAGTTGTCCCGCTATCGCAATACCCTGTCGGAGGTCATTCCGGAGACGGTGATCACGCGCCCGCCAAGCGCTGAGTTGGCCCCGGACCAGATAGATACCGACACCCTGCCGCCCTATGAGGTACTGGATCAGATTCTCAATCTGTATGTGGATCGCGACTGCAGTGCCGAAGAGATCATTCGCTGTGGTTTCGAGAGAAAAGTCGTGGAACGGGTTGTGCACCTGGTTGCCCGCAATGAGTACAAGCGCCGGCAGGCCGCGGTGGGTGTGAGAATATCGGAGCGAGGTTTTGGGCGGGATCGCCGCTATCCGATTACCAATGGCTGGAAGGCCGGCGAATAGCGGCATGTAGGATGGGCAAGGCGCTGGTGGCGCCGTGCCTGATCGCGCGGCTTACAACAGTTCCGGGGGCAGGGGCGTCTCGTCCCGATTGTACTCGGGGTTGTACAGTTCGCGGCTGTCAAAACCGCGGGGGTCGGACTTCTCAAACAGGCCAAGGGTGGCGCGGTGCACGATACTGCGGCCTGCGGCGCCCTTGTAGTAGTTGTAGTTGAAAGTGCCGTCTGGGTTGAAAGCGGGATGATTCGGGTAATTGTTGCGTATGACACTGAGGGCGTTGGCTTCCAGTTCCGGCATTTCCAAAAGATGGTAACCCTGTACCATAACCGCTAGGGCGTCCGGGACCGCGGGGGTTTGCTGGAAGTTTTCCACAACGTAGCGGCCCCGGTTGGCAGCAGCCAGGTAGGCGCCGCGCTTAAAGTAGTAGTTGGCCACGTGAATTTCATAGCGCGCCAGCAGGTTGCGCAGATGGATCATGCGCTTTTGCGCGTCTATGGCGTAGCGGCTCTCGGGATAGCGGGCCATAAGCTGGGAGAAGTAGGCGAAGGATTCCCGTGCGGAGCCGGGGTCGCGACTGGTCATGTCGGTGGGCAGGAAGCGTTCAAACAGACCCGCGCCCTCGGTAAAGGAGGATAGCCCTTTCATATAGTAGGCATAATCCACATTGCGGTGCTGCGGGTGCAGGCGGATAAAGCGGTCTGCGGCAGCGATAGCGGCATCGTTCTCGTAGTTGCGGTAATAGGCGTAGATCAGCTCCAGTTGGGCCTGTTCGGCGTAGTTGCCAAAGGGGAAGTTATCCTCCAATGCGCGCAGGTTCCTGACCGCCAGATCCCACTGGTTGCTCCTGAGTTGCCGCTGCGCGGCTTCGTAGAACGCCTGTTCGGTGCGGCTGCCGGTGGGCAGACCCTCTTCTGATTCGTCAGTGCTGGCGCAGGCAACCAATATCGCGGATACCATGGCCAGCCATAGCATTTTCCAGGTCTGCATAGCCCTTCGCTCTATCATTCTCACACTCTACCTTATTAAACTATCCACCAAGATCAACCTGGCGCGCTGGACATTTAACCACAGTCGCGGAGCTGCCCAAAGTATTTGCAATTGATTGATGAATGACCACCTGAAACTCGATATTGAAGTTCCGGCCAATATGGCTGGTCGAAGATTAGACCAGGTAGCGGCCGAATTAATTCCCGATTATTCCCGTTCGCGCCTACAGTCCTGGATCAAAGGGGGCCAGTTGAGGCTCAATGGCGCTCCCGCCAGGCCCAGAGACAAGCTATCCGGTGGGGAGCATCTCAGTCTGCGGGCAGAACTGGAAGCCCAGGGTGCCTGGCGCGCTCAGCCCTTGGACCTGGCTATTGTCTATGAAGACAATAGCCTGCTCGTCATCAACAAATCCACGGGACTGGTCGTCCATCCCGCTGCCGGTAATCCCGATGGCACTCTGCTGAATGGCCTGCTGCACCACTGCCCATCCCTGCAGAACATACCCCGTGCCGGGATAGTACACCGCCTGGACAAAGACACCAGCGGCCTGATGGTCATCGCCAAAACCCTGCCAGCCCAGGCGCACCTGGTGAACCAGTTAAAACAGAGAACAGTCAGTCGCCAATACGATGCCCTGGTTCAGGGGTACATCACCGGAGCCGGGCGTGTCGATGCCCCAGTTGGCCGCAACCGCCAGAATCGCCTGAAAATGGCGGTTGTGGACTTTGGTGGCAAGGAGGCCATTACCCGCTATCGGGTACAGCGACGTTTCCCTGCTCATACACTGTTGCGCTGCAAACTCGAAACCGGGCGCACCCACCAGATCCGGGTACATATGGCCCATATCCGTCATCCACTGGTGGGCGATCCACTCTACGGGGGCCGGTCAAAGTTGCCACCGGGGGCATCGGCGGCACTGATCCAGGCTTTGCAGTATTTCCCCCGTCAGGCCTTGCACGCTGCGGAGCTGGCCCTGGTGCACCCGGCCAGTGGCGAGGAAATGCACTGGTATGCGCCCATGCCTGCGGATATGCTGGACCTGCTCGACTTACTCGGTGCAGACAGCGCCTAGTGCGCCGAGTGTTCATTCAGACGGGCCTGCTCCAGTGGTGTCGGCTCCGTTTGCCTCTGGAAAACGTGTAAGGCAACAAGCTGGATATACCCATGCCCCGTGGACACTACCTGATTCCCTCATGGCCGGCTGCGCCATCTGTGCACGCCGCCACCAGTCTGCGAAGTGGCGGGCACAGTAGTGGCGCGTTCGCTTCGTTCAACCTCGCGGCCCATGTGGGGGACGAGGAATCCGCCGTGGCTGCCAATCGTCGGCAGTTGTGCGATGAATTGCGGCTGCCGACAGTACCCCAATGGCTGGAGCAGATCCACAGCGACAGGATAGTCGAAGCCCGTAACGATGCTCTGGTGCGCACTGCCGATGCCAGTTTCAGCTTGTGCACGGGCACCGTATGCGCGGTACTGACCGCTGATTGTCTACCGGTGCTCGTTTGCGACAAAGCCGGAACCAGGGTGGCAGCGGCGCATGCAGGCTGGCGCGGGCTGGCCAGCGGGGTCCTGCGCAACACCGTTGCTGCGCTCGACTGCGATCCGGCAGATCTGCTGGTGTGGCTCGGCCCTGCCATCGGCCCCGACGCCTTTGAAGCGGGGGTCGAAGTCTTGGAGGCTTTCTTTGACAATGCCCAAAGTGTTGCCCATACCCGGGCCATCGCCCAGTGTTTTCGACCCCATAGACGAAGGCCCCTGCATTTTCTCGCTGATATCTACGCCCTGGCCCGCGCAGAGCTTATGGCGCTTGGCGTTGAGGCTATTTACGCGGGAGCGTATTGCACTGTGGGTGAGCCCGATCAGTTCTTTTCCTATCGAAGAGAGAAAACCACCGGCCGTATGGCCACTTTGATCTGGTTGGCGGATAACCCCCGCTAGGTACCCCTGGTGCCGAATGGGTCCTCTGTGAGGTGCATGGCGCGTGGGATTGCGGGTGTGTATTATCGATTGACGTGAAGCCTTTCCCAGTAGCGGGTCTTTTAACATGGGGGTGAACCCCCCATAGTTCAAGCAAAATAACTTGCGCAAAGCGTGGAAAAACAACAAAAAAATACCGGCTATCTCGCACTCTTACGCAAATGTTCACGGTTTGATTTAAATCATTGAAAACCTTTTCCCTGCCCTTATTTTATTTCCCAACACTACACTGAAGGCGTGGTGCCACACTGGCACCATTTTTGATGTGTCACACCAAACCCCGAGTAGGAGAGGTTTCGTTCATGCGAATAGACCGAATGACAAACCCGCTGCAGGCTGCCTTTGCCGACGCCCAATCCCTGGCGATTGGGCGCGACCACAATCAGATATACCCGGAGCACCTGATGCTTGCGCTGCTCAATCAAAATAATGGCAGTGTCCCGGCGTTTCTGTCCCAGGCGGGTTTTAATCTTAGTGGCCTACGCAACGATTTGGCCAAAAGACTGGACAGCCTGCCGACGGTCAGCGCCCCTACCGGCGATGTGGGTATGTCTCAGGAGCTGGTGCGCCTGATGAATCTCACCGATAAAAAAGCGCAGCAAAACGGTGACAGTTTTATATCCAGTGAGACGGTATTGATCGCGGCATTTGACTCCGCCGCGGGGGAGATCAGTAAAATTCTGAAAGCCAATGGCGATCTGAAACAGCTGGAGGCAGCGATTCAGAAAGTGCGCGGCAGCGAAACAGTGAACGACCCCAATGCCGAAGAGGCACGCCAGGCGCTGGATAAATACACACTCAACCTGACAGAGCGCGCCCTGGCGGGTAAGCTGGACCCGGTGATTGGGCGGGATGATGAAATTCGTCGCACCATACAGGTATTACAGCGCCGCACCAAAAACAATCCCGTGCTGATCGGCGAGCCCGGTGTGGGTAAAACCGCAATTGTCGAAGGGCTTGCGCAACGCATTGTGAATGGCGAGGTACCAGAAGGGCTCAAAGACAAGCGTTTGCTTTCCCTGGATCTGGGTGCACTGCTCGCCGGAGCCAAATTCCGTGGGGAGTTTGAAGAGCGTCTGAAAGCGGTACTTAATGAACTGTCAAAGCAGGAGGGGCGGATTATCCTGTTTATCGACGAGCTGCATACCATGGTCGGCGCCGGTAAGGCGGAGGGGGCCATGGATGCGGGGAATATGCTCAAGCCGGCCCTGGCGCGCGGAGAGCTGCACTGTGTCGGTGCCACCACCCTGGATGAATACCGTCAGTACATCGAGAAAGATGCAGCCCTGGAACGCCGCTTCCAGAAGGTATTGGTGGACGAGCCCACGGAGGAGGACACCATTGCGATCCTGCGCGGTCTGAAAGAGCGCTACGAGGTCCACCATGGCGTCGATATCACTGACTCTGCGATTATTGCCGCAACGAAATTATCCCAGCGCTACATCACGGATCGCCAATTGCCGGATAAGGCCATTGATTTGATCGACGAAGCGGCCAGCCGCATCCGTATGGAAATTGACTCCAAACCGGAAGCCATGGATAAGCTGGAGCGCCGCCTGATCCAGTTGAAAATCGAGCGTGAAGCGGTAAAAAAAGACAAGGACGATGAGGCCACGCAGAAACGCCTGGCCAAGTTGGAGGAAGAAATCCTGCAGTTGGAAAAAGAGTATGCCGACCTCGAGGAGGTGTGGAAGGCGGAAAAGGCCCAACTCGCCGGCAGTCACGACCTGAAAGAAAAGCTCGAACAGGCCAGGCTGGATATGGAATCGGCGCGCCGGGCCGGTGATCTCACCCGAATGTCGGAACTCCAGTACGGGGTGATTCCCCAGCTGGAACAACAGTTGAATTCGGCCGCCACTACAGAAGAGGCCGCGGAGGAGCCGCGTCTGCTGCGCAACCGCGTTACCGATGAGGAGGTGGCGGAAGTGGTTTCCCGTTGGACCGGTATTCCCGTTGCAAAAATGCTGGAGGGCGAGCGGGAAAAACTGTTGCGCATGGAGGAGGTATTACACACACGTGTGATCGGGCAGGGGGAAGCGGTGGAGGCGGTTGCCAATGCGGTCCGTCGCTCCCGTGCCGGCCTGGCAGACCCGAACCGTCCGAATGGCTCCTTCCTCTTCCTCGGTCCAACCGGTGTGGGCAAAACCGAACTCTGCAAGGCCCTGGCGCAATTTCTTTTCGATACCGAAGACGCCATGGTGCGTATCGATATGTCGGAGTTTATGGAGAAACACTCGGTCGCCCGTCTGATCGGTGCGCCCCCGGGGTATGTAGGGTATGAAGAGGGGGGCTATCTGACCGAAGCGGTGCGGCGCAGGCCCTATTCCGTGGTGCTGCTCGACGAAGTGGAAAAAGCACACCCGGATGTTTTTAATATCCTCTTGCAGGTACTCGACGATGGCCGCTTGACCGATGGCCAGGGTCATACTGTGGACTTTCGCAACACAGTGGTGGTGATGACCTCGAACCTGGGCTCGGATTTAATCCAGAAGTTGGCCTCGGAGGAAGAGGGTGACGATCTGGATGCTGAAATTCGCTATCGCCAGATGAAAAGTGCGGTGATGGAGGTGGTGGGTGATCATTTCCGCCCCGAGTTTATCAACCGGGTTGACGAGATTGTGGTATTCCACCCGCTCGACAAAACAGAAGTGCGCGCCATTGCACAAATCCAGTTGAGGCAACTGTGCCGTCGCCTCAGCGAGCGTGACTTAACACTGGAAGTGTCCGAGGCCCTGTTGGATAAGCTGGCGGAAGTGGGGTTTGATCCGGTGTATGGCGCGCGTCCGCTCAAGCGCGCCATACAGGTATGGTTGGAAAACCCTTTGGCGCAAGATGTACTGGCGGGAAAATTCGTGCCGGGGGCTACCATCCAGGCAGATATAGAGGGTGGCAAGGCTGTATTTCATTAACCTTTCCGAAACTTTCCCGGATGACTCAAGGGGTTTCTCGACGCCTGAGCACAGGCAGTGACCGGCGCCGGCACCAGCCCGGCGCGGACCGGTGGAAGCCACAGATGCCTCTCGCAGAGGGGCCGGCAGTCCCGCGGCGATAACCCCACCGGCTGTCAGTACCGGTGGGGTTGCGAGGTTTATAAGAGACGCCAGCGGGTGCCGGCGTTTCCTCTTTTTTGTGGTCTGCAGGCGCAATAATCTTCATAAACCCGTTAATGCGGCTTCTGTGCGTAATAGTGCAGGGGTTTAACTGCGTGCGTGAGGATTTATTCATAAACTGAATTTTATAGCCTGTACAGGTACGGGCAGCTTTTTCTCAACATTCGAGACTGGTTTGTCGAGGACATTTGTCGGTTAGTGGTCGAGGGCAAATTATTAGCAAACGCATGGGGTTGATGCTGCTGGGATGTCTGTTGTTGTTCGGCGGCATTTTTGCTTTCAAATTTTTTGGCTGGTACATGATGAATCAGTTTCTCGATACCATGCCCCTGCCGGCGGCCACCGTGACCTCCACGGCGGCGACAATACAATCTTGGCGGGAGGGTTTGAGTGGGGTCGGCACTGTCCGGGCCATCAATGGCGTGGAAGTCACCACTGAAGCTGAGGGGGTTGTCAGTGCCATCCATTTCAAGTCTGGTCACTTCGCGCACAAGGGGGATCTGCTGGTAGAAATCTTTGCCGAGCCGGAAAAGGCCCAATTACAGGTGTTGGATGCGGAATTACGTCTCGCTCGGCGTAATTTTGTACGCATTGAGACCCTTACAAAACGCGGGGTTACTACTGAAGCGGATCTGGACAACGCGCGCAGTACACTGGACCAGGTGGTCGCCAATATTGAAGTGCAGCGCGCCAGAGTCGGTCAGCGCAGGGTAGTGGCCCCCTTTAGCGGTGTACTCGGGATTCGCCGTATTGATTTGGGACAAAATGTCAGCCCTGGGGAAGCGGTCGTGTCAATACAGCAGTTGGACCCTATCTTTGTCGATTTTTCCCTGCCCGAGCAGGCATACTCCATGGTGAAGCCGGGTATTCCGGTTGTCCTGACGACCGATGCTTTCCCCGGAAAACCCTACCACGGGAAAATTACTGCGGTAGATCCCCAAGTGGATAATGCCACCCGCAACTTCCTGATTCAGGCGACCCTCAACAACCCCAAAAAGCACTTGCGTCCCGGCATGTTCGCCCAGGTGGCGGTATTGGTGGATGCGAGTCGCCAGGTGCTGGTGGTACCGCGTACAGCCCTGATCTTTGCGCCTTATGGCGTGTCCGTTTTTGTGTTGGAGAAGGATGCGCAGAGTGGTGAGATGGTTGCCAATAAACGTTTTGTCAAAACCGGCGAAGAGCGCGGTGATCTGGTGGAAATCGTGCAGGGCTTGCTGGAGGGGGATGTGGTTGCCAGCAGCGGCCTGCTGAAACTGCGCAATGGGGGACGGGCAATCATCAACAATGAAAACAAGCCGCCGGATAATCCTTATCCCAAACCTGGCAATGGTTAAGTATCGCTGAGTGCGCCGGTGAATTTCACAGAGATTTTTATTCGCAAACCGGTGTTGGCTTCAGTGGTCAGCCTGTTTATTTTTTTGCTGGGGCTGCGCTCCATTACGGAACTCAACGTTCGCCAGTACCCCGAGTTGGAAAATGCGGTGATTACGGTTTCCACTGAGTATGTGGGGGCAGACTCCGGTCTCGTACAAGGATTTATCACCACGCCCCTGGAGCAGGAAATTGCCACTGCCGATGGCATTGACTACATGGTGTCCACGAGTGTGCAGGGCCTCTCTACCATCAGTGCCTATGTGCGCTTTGACTACGACCCCAATGAGGTGTTGACTCAGGTTGTCGCCAAGGTCAATAAGTTGCGCAGTGATCTCCCCGAGGAGTCCGAGGACTCCAGTGTGGAAATGCAGCAGGGGGAGACCACTGCGGCCATGTACCTGTCGTTTTCTTCAAATATTCTTGCCAACAACCAAATCACGGATTACCTGACCCGGGTGGTGCAGCCCAAGCTGGCGAGCATTGCCGGTGTGCAGCGTGCCCGCCTGCTCGGTAACAGTACTTTCGCCATGCGCGCCTGGTTAAAACCCAAAGAGATGGCGGCATTGGAGGTGACACCTGCAGATGTGGCCAATGCGCTGCGCGACAATAATGTGCTGTCCGCTGTGGGTGCAACCAAGGGCTCACGGGTGACCATGGAGATACGTGCGGATACAGATATTGCCCGGCAAATGGATTTTCGCCAGTTGGTGGTGCGCGCTGCGGGCGATCAACTGGTGCGTCTTGATGACGTGGCTGAAATTGAACTGGGTGCTGAGTCCTACGACAGTTCGGTGACCTTTAATGGCCAGCCCGCCACCTTTATTGCCATTGAAGTGGCACCCAATGCGAACACCCTGGATGTGGTCAAGCGGGTCAGGCAGAAACTGGAAAAAGAAATCTTTCCACAACTGCCCAAGGGCATACTGGGGGAAATTCCCTATGACAGCACTGAGTATATTCAAGACGCCATTGCCGAAGTGGTAAAAACCATTGTCGAGGCCGTATTGATCGTGATTGCGGTAATCTACCTGTTTCTCGGCTCTGTACGCAGTGTGTTGATACCGGCAATCGCATTGCCTTTATCCTTGGTCGGCGCACTTTTTCTAATGTTGTTGATGGGTTTTTCTATCAATCTGCTGACGTTGCTCAGTATGGTATTGGCTATTGGTATCGTGGTGGACGATGCGATTATCGTTCTGGAAAACGTGTATCGCCATATTGAGGAGGGGCTGTCACCCTGTGAGGCGGCCATTGTCGGTGCGCGTGAGCTGGCTTGGCCCGTGGTCGCAATGACCACCACCTTGATTGCCGTGTATATCCCCATCGGGTTTCTCGGCGGGCTTACCGGGATCCTCTTTATTGAATTCGCTTTCTCCCTGGCTGGCGCCGTACTTTTATCTGGCGTGGTGGCGCTGACCCTGTCGCCGATGATGGCCTCCAGAATCCTCAAGCCCCGCGACGGTGGTGGTACCCGCCTGGAAGCCTGGTTGGAGCGTCAGTTCGAGCGCCTGCAAAAAGGCTTTGAGAAGCGCCTGCACAGTGCACTGGATGAGCGTCGGGTCATTTTGGTTTTTGGTTTGATTGTGTTGGCGAGTTGCTATTTCCTGTTCGTCACCTCACCGCGGGAACTGGAACCCACGGAGGATCGCGGACTTGTACTCACCATCTCTACCGCAGACGCCTACGCCACCCTGGATTATGTCGAGCAGTATAGCGGGCAACTCAATGATATTGCCGAGCGCTACAGTGCAGTGGATAACCTTTTCCTCTTGAATGGCGTCGGCACCTTTAGCAGCGGGGTCAACAATGCTACTGCGGGTTTCGTTCTGGCACCCTGGGAAAAGCGTGATCAAGATACAGAACAGATGCAGGAATTGATTAGCAAAGATGTGCAAAAAATTGCAGGCCTGAAGGTTGCAGTGGTAGTGCCGCCAAGCCTGCCTACTGCGGGTGGGCAGTTGCCAGTGGAATTTGTAATCGGTGCCACTGAACCTATGGAAAACCTGGCTTATGTTGCCAGCGAGATCATGTCCCGTGCACTGGAAAGCAAAAATTTTATCTTCCTCGACTCAGACCTGAAGATTGACAAGCCCAAAGTGGTTATTGAAATCGACCGGGACAAAGCGGCCACTATGGGTGTGGAAATGGTGGACCTAGGCCGCGACCTGGGGGCCATGCTCTCCGGCGCCTATATCAATCGGTTCTCCCTGGACAACCGCAGCTACAAAGTGATTCCCCAGGTGGAGCGCGTCGACCGTTTGGCTGCGCAACAGTTGGGGCAATACTATATTCGTGCAATTAACGGCGATCTCGTCCCAGTCAATACCCTGGTGACGCTGAGGGAAACGGTGGAACCCCAGCAGTTAAAGCGCTTTCAGCAACTGAATGCAGTCACCATTTCCGGGGTCCCGCGTGCGGATATTACCCTGGGCGAGGCACTTTCAGTGCTGAAAAATGCCGCCAGCGAAATACTGCCGGCGGAGTATTCGGTGGACTACTCCGGTCAATCGCGCCAGTTTCAGTCGGAAGGTTCGGCTTTGGTGGCGACTTTTTTCTTTGCACTGATTGTTATTTATCTGGTATTGGCAGCGCAGTTCGAGTCTTGGCGCGATCCTTTGATTATGCTGGTCACAGTCCCCATGAGCGTCAGTGGCGCCATGATTTTTGTCAGTCTCGGATTGACCACGCTGAATATTTACACCCAAGTGGGACTGGTGACCCTGATTGGGGTCATCTCCAAACATGGTATTTTGATTGTTGAGTTTGCCAACAGGCTGCAAATGGACGGGGCGGACAAACGCGCGGCGATTGAGCAGGCCACCTCGATTCGCCTGCGCCCGGTTTTAATGACAACGGCATCGCTGGTGCTGGCTATGGTGCCTTTACTGATCGCCTCGGGCCCCGGTGGAGGGGCCCGTTTTGCCATGGGTCTGGTGATTGCCACGGGTATGACTATCGGCACGCTGTTTACACTGTTTATGGTACCGGCAATGTATTTGTACCTGGGACGCGATTATACCGCGAGGGCAACCGCAACGGGCTTCAGAGGCTAGCGCGGGGCAAACTGTTCCGAACAGGCCCCCCGGGTGTCGAACCGGTCTTCCGGGGGATTGTTGTGGCGGGACTGGCCGGGGCGAGGTGACCTTGCAGCCGGTTGAGCAGGTAGCACGCTGCGCCCGTAATGCGCTGTGTAGAATAAGGCATACCTGCTGGCGGGGACCACTGGCCTTTTAGACTGCAGGGCAAAGTACCGGTCCCGGTCTTTCCGCCAAACAGGCGTAGGCACAGGTTCATGAAGATGATTTCAAGCTGAACGTCAAGCTGCGCAAAGGCATGAAACGTCTGCTGGGTATATTGGTCAATTAAATGCACGAAATCATTAGCAGGTTGTTGAAAAAGGCATCCTGCCTTTTTCAAAACACGAAAAGCGAAAAATGTGATTTTCACTTTTTCTTTCAAAATCAACGAGTTAGTCTTCGCCGATTTTGCCGAAATATCCATATTTCGGTACCAGGCGTCGAAATTCTTCGAATTTCAACAGCCTGTTAGGGGAGCAAGGGCATTGATAGGGGAGCAAGGGCATTGATAGGGGAGCAACTACTTTATGGCACATGCCATTGCGGCGCCGTTAAATTTGAATTTCGAGAAAGACCTGAGTGGCTTACAGCGTGCAATTGTTCTGCATGCCATCGCTATGGAGCTATATGGGCCTATGGTTCGCCGAAAAATGTAACCATTGAAAAAGCCCCAGAGGCCACTACTGCCTATGTCTGGGGTGACAGGTCACTAGCGTTCCAACCGTGTAAGACCTGCGGGAATACCACACACTGGGCCTCGGTTAACCCCGATGGGGATAGGATGACGGTGAACATGCGTCTTGTACCCGCCGAAGATGTGAAGGACATTCGTGTGCGCCAGTTTGATGGTGCCAACAGCTGGTGCTACGTTAATTGAGAAAAACAGCTTGGCAAAGTCCGGTTTGCATCGCCATGGAAGCAACCTGTTTTTCTGAATGGGTTTGGAAAACGCGAAAGCCGCCTCAATCTGGTACATAGAGGTGACCTTTCTATCTAACTAATCCCCCTCGGGGGCTGCACTATTTTTATCGGCAATGTGCTGTCGATCAGTGCCAGCAAATGTAGTCACCCGGAGTGGGTTGTCCCTGCTATCTTGACAATGTCTGTTGTGAGCACTGCGCCGGCGTCTTCATTGAGGCACATGCCCAGAGTCGGCAGGGGCTTGTCGCTCATTTAGCTTGGTGGTTTCGGTGTATAAATTCAGTGGGAGCGGTAAATAAACCGGGCCAACCCGGAACCGTTTTCCGCTACACCCCGGGGAAATTGCTATGGCTGGGTTGAAAGGCGAAGCGGGTAATGGGCAGGGCTCTAGCAGTTTTTGCGAATACTCTGCTGCTCCTGAGTGATTCTCTGCTGCCGCTCATCCTCTCCCAACATACGCAGGTTGCCACTCTCGTCCATCTCCCGCACGCGCGCGTGGCTGTTCAATGTCTTCAGGGTTTTCCGGGATGCCTGGCACCGCTGCGCGCGTGCTGCCGCTTCAGCCCGGGCAATCTCCTTTTCCATTTGCGCAGGTTGCCGGGGCTCGGGTTGGCCTGCCGGCTTTTTCTCAGCCGGGGGCTTGGGGGCCGGGTTTTTTGATTTCTCTGCAGCCAGTGCCGACTGTTGCTCCGCCTCCCACTGCTTATAGCGCTCGGATTTGGGCTTCTTGATCACTTCCACATCGCCATCATTGGGCGGTTGCTCGCCGAAGTGCACCACACCGTTTTCATCCACCCATTTGTAGATACCATTGGCCTGTGCAACCAGTGCCAGGCTGGCAAATAGTATTGCAAGTGCGATGCGCATTGGACTCCCCCTTTGATCTTGGTTTTCCTTATCCGGTGCATTGTACCGTTATCGGCGGATTTTCCTGCAACGCTTTTAACATTTTGATTCGTACCGATTGACAACCAAGGTTCAATGGTTGGGATCGACCATTCCCGGTAGTCAGATATTTCCCAACGCTCAGGGGGCTGTTGTGATCCTCTGCGGAACACCGTGTCGCAACAGCGCCGAGCGGCCTCTGAGTGCCGGGCTATGTACACCGGACACCGGTGTGCCCGCTTTGAGTTGGAGTAATGGCTGCATTCGACGAACCCATCCTAAAAATCAGCATTAAAGCCACCAAAAGGATGATATTTATCACTGTTTGCCCCTATAATTGCCGCCCGGCATTCTTTTCTGAAGATAGAATGTTGGGTTTCTGGTGATGCATATCCTACCAGGCGAAGAAATTGAGGAGACGCAAGTGGAATTACTTTCCGGCGGCGATATGTTGGTTCGCGCGCTGCAGGATGAGGGGGTCAACCTACTCTTCGGGTACCCGGGCGGTTCGGCACTGCACATCTACGATGCCATTTTTCGGCAGAAGTCGATCAAGCACGTACTGGTGCGCCACGAACAGGGCGCGACCCACGCTGCGGACGGTTATGCCCGCTCCACCGGCAAGGTGGGCGTGGTGCTTGTGACTTCCGGTCCAGGTGCCACCAATGCCATTACCGGCATCGCCACTGCCTGTATGGATTCTATTCCCATGGTGGTGATATCGGGACAGGTGCCCAGGGATAAGATTGGCGAGGATGCCTTTCAAGAGACCGATATGGTGGGCTGTTCGCGCCCGGTGGTGAAGCACAGCTTCCTGGTCAAAAACGCCGAAGACATTCCAGAGGTGGTGAGAAAGGCGTTCTATATCGCCCGTACCGGCCGGCCCGGTCCGGTGGTGATCGATATCCCCAAGGACGTAACCAACCCGTCGGAGCGTTTCCCCTATCGCTATCCCGAAAAGCTGCGCATGCGCTCTTATACCCCGGCGGGCAAGGGGCACGGTGGCCAGATTCGCAAGGCGGTGGCCCTGCTGTTGTCGGCGCGCCGCCCGGTGATTTATGCCGGGGGCGGCGTGGTGCAGGGTGAGGGTGCGGCCCTGCTGGCCGAACTGGCACGGTGCCTGAATTACCCGGTGACCAATACCCTGATGGGGCTCGGCGCCTTCCCCGGCAGCGATAAGCGCTTTCTCGGCATGCTCGGTATGCATGGGACTTTCGAGGCCAACACCGCCATGCACCATGCGGATGTGATCCTGGCGGTGGGGGCGCGCTTCGATGATCGTGTCACCAATACCCCGGGCAAGTTTTGCCCTGGGGCTAAGATCATCCATATCGACGTGGATCCCGCCTCGATATCCAAAACCATTATCGCCGACATTCCTATTGTCGGCACTGTGGCGTTTGTACTGGGTGAAATGCTAGAGACGCTCAAATCCACTGAGGAGCAACCGGATCAGTCGGCGATAGTGGATTGGTGGCGCCAAATAGACGACTGGCGCGAGCGCCACGGCCTATACACCGCACCGCGCTATCAGACGGACGGCGCTCTGATTATGCCCCAGGAGGTGATTCGTGCGGTTTATGATATGACCGAAGGCGAGGCCTTTGTTACCTCCGACGTCGGTCAGCACCAGATGTTCGCCGCCCAGTACTATCTGTTTGACAAGCCCCGCAGATGGATCAACTCCGGTGGCCTGGGCACCATGGGTTTCGGCTTACCCGCAGCGCTTGGGGTGAAGATCGCCCACCCGGACAAAGAGGTGGTGTGTGTCACGGGCGAGGGCAGCATCCAGATGTGTATTCAGGAGTTGTCCACCGCTACCCAATACCACCTGCCAATAAAAATTTTGTGCCTCAATAACCAAGCGCTTGGAATGGTGAAGCAGTGGCAGGAAATGCAGTACGAAGGCCGCCTCTCCAACAGTGTCTACGAAGAATCCCTGCCGGATTTTGTCAAGCTCGCTGAAGCCTACGGACACCTTGGGGTGAAGATCGAGCGGCGTGGGGAGCTGCATGTAAAACTGCAGGAAGCCTTTGCCGAGAGGGATCGCACGGTATTTATTGACGTGTATGTCGATCCCTCTGAACACGTATATCCGATGCAGGTAATGCCGAATGGCTCCATGCGCGATATGTGGCTGAGCAAGACCGAACGGACTTAGGGGAAGGTCGATGCGTAGAATTATTTCGGTCCTGATGGAAAACGAGCCGGGTGCCTTGTCCCGCGTGGTCGGGCTGTTTTCCCAGCGCGGCTACAATATTGAGAGTCTCACCGTGGCACCAACAGAGGACAATACTCTGTCGCGCCTCACCCTGGTGACGATCGGTGATGACCGCAAAATTGAACAGATTACAAAAAATCTGAATAAGCTAGTCGACGTGGTCAAGCTGGTTGATCTCACCGAGGGATCGCATATTGAGCGGGAGTTACTGCTGGTGAAGGTGCGCGCAAACGGCGCTCAGCGCGACGAGGTAAAGCGCAGTGTAGATATTTTCCGCGGCCAGATCGTGGATGTGAATAGCAGTATATACACGGTGCAGGTTGCCGGGACCGGAGAAAAGCTCGATGCATTTTTGCAGGCGTTAGGTGAACACACCATTATGGAGGTGGTGCGCTCGGGCGTATCTGGCATCGCCCGCGGTGAAAAGGTTTTAAGTCTATAAATGGCAGGAAACAGGAATTTAGCAATGCAAGTTTATTACGATAAAGATTGTGATCTCTCTTTAATTCGCGAAAAGAATGTAGCGATTATCGGTTATGGCTCCCAGGGCCATGCCCATGCCAATAACCTCCGGGACTCTGGTGTTGCCGGCGTGGTTGTCGGCCTGCGGGAGGGCTCCAGCTCCCGAAGCAAGGCTGAGAATGCCGGCTTGCGCGTGGCCACGGTGGCAGATGCGGTAAAGGATGCGGATGTCGTAATGATCCTTGCGCCGGATGAATGCCAAGCCAATATTTACAAAGAGCAGATAGCGCCAAACTTAAAGCCCGGTGCCGCCCTCGCTTTTGCCCACGGTTTTAACGTGCACTTTGCATTGATTGAGCCACCGGAGAATGTGGATGTGATTATGGTTGCGCCCAAGGGGCCCGGTCATACTGTGCGCTCCACTTATCTTGAGGGCGGGGGTGTTCCGACCCTGATCGCTGTTTACCAGGACGCTTCCGGTAGAGCCAAGAATCTCGCCCTGTCTTATGCCTCTGCTAATGGCGGCGGCCGCTCTGGCATTATCGAAACCAATTTCCGGGAAGAAACGGAGACAGATCTGTTTGGGGAGCAGGCCGTATTGTGTGGTGGTGTTTCCGCCCTGGTAACCGCCGGCTTTGAAACGCTGGTTGAAGCAGGCTATGCGCCGGAGATGGCCTACTTCGAGTGCCTGCATGAACTCAAGCTGATTGTTGATCTGATGTATCAAGGCGGTATTGCCGATATGCGCTATTCTATCTCCAATACCGCTGAATACGGCGACTACATCAGCGGGCCGCGTATCGTCAACGATCAGACTAAAGCGGAAATGCAGCGGGTTCTGAAAGATATTCAAAGCGGCAGGTTTGCCAAGGACTTCATGCTCGAATCCCTGGCGGGTCAACCCCGTCTCAAAGCCGAGCGCCGTATCGGCAGCGAGCATGAAATTGAGCGGGTGGGTGCCAAACTCCGCGCCATGATGCCCTGGATCAAGGCCAATAAAATTATCGATCGAAGCGAGGGCAGCAGCTGACCGGTCTGGTACAGAAAAAGCGGCGGGGAGGCCCCGCCGTTTTTTTTTGTCCTGTGCGCGCACCGGCCAATGACGTTACACTCGCTGGCTGCAATGTACCCGCGGAGAGTTTATGAGCGTTCAAAGGGATGAAAATAAGCCCGCTGACTCAACAGCCGGCCCTAGTGAGGAAATTCGTTTACCGATCGACGAGCATATTGAGGAAGAGGTTTCGGCAAGTGGCAAAAAAGTGCGCGCGCGCGGTGTCTACCTGCTGCCGAATCTTATTACTACAGGGGCCCTCTTTAGTGGTTTCTACGCCATAGTCGCCGGTATGAACGGTCATTTCGAGGCCGCGGCTATCGCAATCTTTGTGGCCATGGTGCTCGACGGCCTGGATGGGCGGGTGGCGCGCCTAACCGATACCCAGAGTGCCTTTGGGGTGCAGTATGACTCCCTGTCGGATATGGTGTCCTTCGGCTTGGCGCCGGCCCTGGTGGCTTTTAGTTGGGCGCTGAAAACGCTCGGCAAATTTGGCTGGGCAATTGCATTTTTATACGCAGCCTGTGCCGCCCTGCGCTTGGCTCGCTTTAACACTCAAGTGGGTACGGTTGATAAGGGGGTGTTTATCGGGCTCGCCAGTCCAACCGCAGCGGCAATTGTGGCCGGTATGGTCTGGGCAGGTCACGATGTTGAAGTCGGCCCGATACTGGCAATTATTGCCGCATTGGTAACTGGTGCCGCGGGCCTGCTGATGGTATCCAATTTCCGTTATATAAGCTTCAAACGCCTGGACTTCAAGGGGCGGGTGCCCTTTGTGATGATGCTGGTGGTCATACTTGTTTTCAGTCTTGTGACTATTGATCCCGCCGGCGTACTGTTGACTCTGGCCGTACTTTACACTCTGTCGGGCCCAATAATGTGGCTGTGGGGCCGCTTTCACCCCAAGCCGGCAAGTGGTGCCACAGAGGGTGACAGCGTTGAGGCGAAGGACAGGGAGTAGCGGCAGTCTCGGATAATCCCGTTTGGGATTCCCTGCGGCCCACCCTATAATCGTTATGCGGGAGTGTGAGCCCACACGGACTTGTGGTCGTCGGGAGGTCGGATGCGGCCTCGTTACTCCCCTCTAAAATAGAGGGCTGTGCGGTAGCTGAAATAAGCCTTGCACAGAAGCACATCAGCCCGTATAGTTCGCGCCCCCGCCCGCTGTAGGAGTGGGGTTTTTGCGCCAACCGATTGATTTTCCGAGGAAATTCCTTCAGAGAAAGCGCTTGCCAAGCGGTCTTGTGCAGCTATAATGCGCGCCACTTCAAGCACAGTCAGAGCGGGCTGGTTGAGGTTGGGAAGGTGCCTTAAGCGCACTTTCGGTTTTGGCGGAGATCGCTGCGAGAAAGCAC
>NZ_CANLDD010000011.1 GCF_947489355.1 uncultured Microbulbifer sp.
AAAAAGCGAGAAGCCTACGGGCAACTGGCCGCTTTTTCTAGCTCCATTGAGATATGCACTTACAAGTTGAATCTAGGCCTCAATTATTCTGACGCCGGAGTACTAATCGTAGGTGAAAAATAGGATAAAAAGCGCTTTAGATTGGTTTTGCTCAGAAATGCTGCTCGAGAATTAGTATACAGGATGATCTGTTTAGGAGGTTAAAGGAATAGTTTTGGAGAAAAAATGCGATCAATATATTTAGTCGTTGTATCTGTTTTGGTTGGGTTGAATGCTTCTGCTTCAGAAAATCCCATTGGGTACATTGGATTCCACAATGGATTACCCTGGGCAATCCAGTTTAATGATTGTACAGAATACAATTTTGAAGGCGCGGAAAAATATCTGTGGTTTGACAGAACACTTGAATCAATAAGCTGTTATCAATATAAAGAAATGGATGAATCCGATCTTAGAGATGAGGCTATTCCAATCTATGAAGCCCCTAGGTTTGATACAGAAAAATTTACGATTAATAATTTTTCGGAATTTTCTGTTTCAAGCAGTGGTTGGGGGACATTTCCAAATGTATATTCAACATCCGGAAATTGCTGGTTCAAGGTTAAAGAGGGCTGGATATTCTTGAGTTCGGTCGATAAAGGATTCGTCCAATTTTATCAGGGTGATCAAGACAAAGGGGCTAAGGCTGCGCATGAAACCTATTTTCGTATACACTAAGCGCTTGCCTTACAAACTAATGATGCTATTTTTCAGGCCGGGTTCCTGCGCCGTATGGATTCATCAAAGCTTTATGCCACATAGGCTGATTGCGATAATAAACTAACGATGAATATTCTGATCGATTTGGAGAGGGCATTGCATCAATGTGACATTCGCCAAAATAGAGCGGAGGTTGAAAGCCTGATTCATGCGAGCTTCAAGGAGGTTGGCGCCTCCGGTAGAAGTTACAATTTCAACACCATTATAAAAATGATGGGCGCAGAGCAATCGTCAAACGGTTATATTCATTCCCAGGATTTTGAAAGCATTCTGTTGGAATCATCCGTATATTTGCTTCTGTATAAGTCAGCTTGGGTGGATAATAACGGCATTAAAAGTAATTTTGCAAAGCGTTCCTCTATTTGGGTATTTACTGGTGAAAATTGGCAGTTAAAGTATCATCAGGGTACTCCGTGCCAGGAGTTTGAGTTAAGGATACGATAGGCTCCTAGTCTGTGGTTTCACTCGGACAATCTTAATCAAGATGATCGTGGCGTGGTTGTCATTAAACAGACAGAAAGTCATTATATGAAATATACAGTTCGTACAGCCTTCGCTTCGGACATTTCTAGGATTAAAATATTAATAGAGAAGTCTGTACGAGGCTTATCAGCTTATGATTATACACAAGAACAAATTGAAGGGGCACTACTATCTGCTTGGGGTTTGGACACACAATTGATTAAGGATGAAACCTATTTTGTAGTGGAAACTGAAAATCTGCTGATTGGCTGTCGTGGTTGGAGTTACCGCGCAACGCTGTTTGGAAATGATAGAAAAAAAGATAGAAATCCTGATATATTGAATCCAGCGATCAATTCAGCAAAAATTCGCGCATTT
The DNA here is from genome assembly GCF_947489355.1 of uncultured Microbulbifer sp. Taxonomy (GTDB): domain Bacteria; phylum Pseudomonadota; class Gammaproteobacteria; order Pseudomonadales; family Cellvibrionaceae; genus Microbulbifer. Next base: position 1,600 of record NZ_CANLDD010000011.1, read on the forward strand.
TTTATAAAGCCCCGCTATGCGCGAAAAGGCATTGGATCTATGATAATGCAACAATTAGCCAGGTCATGCCGTAACCAGATACTGCGAACCCCGCTAGACGACACAAAGAGACCGCGCTTACGTAGCTCATTGGATACCCGTACCTGCCCATGAGCAGGCTCTTCAAGGGCATAAGCCAGCACTGCTTCTTCGATAGCTGAGTCAACGCGATTCTTGTGATTTGGCACCCGCCGGTTCTTCTCCAGCAGGGCGTCCACGCCGCCGCTGGATACGGCTTCTTTGTAACGATAGAAGGTGTCTCGCGATACGCCGAGCATCTTGCAGGCTTTGGAGATATTGCCGAGTTCTTCCGCCAGATTGAGCAGACCGGTCTTGTGTTTAATGATGCGATCGTTAGTATGAATCATGGGGTTTATCCTTGGTTTTGGTTTCAGGTTTCGTCACCTTCATCAAAACCGGTAAACCCCCTCTTTTCAAGGAGATGTGTCAGATTTGGTCTGAACTAATACAGCACAGGCCTGTCTATGCCCTCCACAACCACCTTATAATCATCGCCCAAACTCGTTGCCACTGCCTTTGCATCTGCTGAAAATAGCGCAATAATTTCACTTCTGTACTGATTTGGATTGACAACGCTAACATCAATCGAACCTAACGAATTGAATTCAGTTCTTCCAACAAGGTTAACCTTATCAACAAAACTTGCCATTTCTTCAACCAGCTTTGTCGCTTTATTCATATCGGAAGGGATCGCTGTTTTCACGCGAATTTTAGCCCTACTGGTGTCTGGCCTGGATCCTCTTTTCAATTCTATACGATGATTATCCAGTGTTAATGGTATTACAGACCCTGACTCAACGATACTGAGCTCAATATTACGGTGTTTTGAGGCTGTTGAAATAGCATTTTTTAGCGTCTGATAGATCTCTTCTTTTATGCGCTTTTCATCCCTGGTATCATCCCATACTTCGACCTCAAGAAGTAAAAAATCTCCTGTTTTCTTCAGCACCACGCCCGGCAATGGCTCATCTATCCTGGCAGCCGTGACGATGACTTCTTCTAGCGCTTGCCCCCAGCCGTTAAGTGATGAGGACAGTGCAAGTATCGCGATAAATTGCTTCATTTTTCAATTCCCGATTACAGTTCACGCTTGTTATAGTGACGGGCAACTTGTTGTGAACCCAACATTAGTAGGGGTTGATAGAGAAATAAACTGCCCCGGCATGCCTGTTCAAACTCTTCCCCAATTCCCGGTTCTCTGACATTTCCTAGTTTGCAGTATACGATGGGCTTGACAGAGGTCAATACAGCCATCATAGACTTCACCTAAAGCGTAGAAGTGGATACAGAACAGAGCCAACCGGCCAATGCTTGAGGGCTCCCTAGACGCGCAACGATTCTAAAATGCCCCAATTTATAGTGAAGAAGCTGCGCTCTCTGGCAAACACAATGGTCAGTGAGGCATAGGGGCCATGCCCCGGCCACAGGCCAGCGCATCTGTTTTACGTAATGCGCGCTATCATCCTCTACCTATCCCCTTTCCCAGACTCCCATAATGCGGACACTTCTACCCTTCCCCACGCTGTCATTCACAGAGGACCTGCCTGATAGGCGTAGCTTCTGTGCATTGTGGCTTGCGGGAAGAAACCCGCGGCGAGGCTAAAAAAACTAAATATAATCCCTGTCGCGCTTTGAGCGCAGATCCACAACTTTACTCCAGCAAAGCTATTGCGAATGCATTGAGCTACTGAGCCAATAAGTCGTGGCTTTCCAGAAGTGTTGAATTGCAATACGCCTGGCTTCTAGCAGATAACCGGCAATTTATGAAGTTTCGATAAATTTATCGTGCTTCGCAGACGCACCCAGGATTTTTACCATAAACTCAGAGAGCAAACCGGCAGTAAAGCCCCAGATTTCGTAGCCAGCATACTGGTAAGCAGGCAGGTGGATGGTGCAGTCATCCATGATGATATGGTCGGTGCGGATGCGCGGGTCGGCAAGAAAAAAAGACAGGGGCACGCGGAACACGGCATCCAGTTCGCCCGGATTTGGGGTCAATTCGATATCCGGAGCGATAACCGCCACCCAGGGCGTAACAGATACTTTCCAGCGGGTGGTGCGCGGCCACAGGGGGCCGAGCATACGCACGGCATGCATAGGCAGAGCGATTTCCTCCTCTGCTTCGCGCAGGGCGGTATATTGCAATGAAGGGTCGGTGGCATCCCAGCGACCACCCGGCAGAGAGACTTCCCCCGAGTGGGTGGACAGGTTGGCGGAGCGCTTGGTGAGAATAACACAGGGGTCCGGCTCATCAGTCAGTGCGATCAGCACCGCTGCATGCCCGTGCAGCGCACTGCCCTTGGGGACACCTGCCTCAAGTGTTGTTAGTTTCTGGGAAATGGATGCTTCAATCTTGTCCAACATAGCAATTCGTTCCACCCGCACACTGTGCATATTCCCTGGGATTTATCATACGGGTTTTTGCGGGAAAGACCGAGCCCTATACCAAACTATTCTTTTGTGACTATTAGCCAGATAGTCAACCCAACGCTCCTGGCCTGTTTAACAATCGGTCATCAATATCGACACAAAGACACCCATTCCCCGAACTTTTCAGCGCAGGAACCAGCCCCAAGGTATCACTCACCTACTGCGGATTTTTGCTGGTTCTGAGGCACGTAACCGCCCTTCAGTTTTTCGCGCACCCTCTGCACCATTGCGTAGTACACCGGTACCAGCAACGTGGCAAACAGACTGGCGGCCAACATGCCCCCAAAGACCACCAGGCCCAGGGAGACGCGACTGACCGCACCGGCCCCGGTGGCCACCAGTAGAGGGGCCACTCCGAGAATAAACGATATAGCTGTCATTAACACCGCGCGAAAACGCAGGCGGGTAGCGGAAAGCGCGGCCTCAGTAATGGACTTGCCTTTATCCCTTTCCACGCAGGCAAACTCGACAATCAAAATGGCACTCTTCGCCGCCATGCCGATCAACAGTACCAGACCAATCTGGGTGTAGAGGTTGTTGATGGAACCCGCGAGCCAGACCATTAGCATGGCACCGCTGATGGCGATAGGTACACATAACAGAACGGCGAAAGGGATGCTCCAGCTCTCGTATTGGGCCACCAGAAACAGGTACACAAATACGATGGCCAGGCTGAAGAGAATCGGTACCAGATTACCGGAGGTGACTTCCTGCAAACTGATCCCGGTCCACTCGTAGCCGTAGCCCTCCGGCAGGTTCTGCGCCAGCGCTTCCATGGCATCCATGGCCTGGCCACTGGAAAAGCCAGGGGCCGGGGCGCCGTTGATGGTGATACTGTTGTACAGGTTGTAGCGCGTGATGGTCTGGGGCGCCACAATGGGTGTGATGGTGGCCACGGAGGTCACCGGCACCAGGCCACCGCTGTTGGCGCGCACATAAAAGCCCGCCAGGTTTTCCTCCTCGTCGCGAAATTGCGCATCCGCCTGGGCAATCACCCGGAACACTTTGCCGTAGAGGTTGAAGTCATTGATGTAATAGCCCCCGAGCAGTGTCTGCAAGGTGAAATAGACTTCCGGCAGGGGCACGCCGAGCACATGGGCTTTTTCCTTATCCAGTTTTAATTCCAACTGCGGGGTGCTGGCCTGGTAACTGGTAAATGCCTGGGCAATTTCCGGTTTCTGGTTGGCATTGCCGAGCAGGTCGAACAGCACCTGGGACAACGCCAGAATACTGCGCCCCTGGAGATCCTCCAGCACAAACTCAAAACCGCCCACCGTACCAATGCCGGGCAGTGGTGGAATGGCGAAGGGCATAATCTGCGCATTGGGAATGGCCGTCAGCTTTTTTTGCAGGCGCTCCATAATGGCAAACTGATGCTCTTCCCTGCTGGTGCGCTCTTCCCAGGGTTTGAGTACAGCAAACATCATCGCGGTATTGGAAGAGGCGCTGCTGGTCAGCTGGTTGTATCCCGGCACAGCCACCACATGGGCCATGGCTGGTTCCTCCAGTAGGATGTCCGTGATCTGGTTGACCACTGGGCCCGTTCTCTCCAGGGAGGAACCGTCCGGCAACTGCACGTGCAGTGTAAAGGTGCCCTGGTCCTCATCGGGGATAAAGCCAGTGGGAATATGGCTGAACAACCAGTAAGTGAGGAGAAAAAGTCCAAAGATCGAACCAATCCCCACCAGCGGCAACCCGACACACACCTTCACCAGGCCCACGTAAAAATTGGTAGCCCGGTGCAGGAACTTATTAAAAAAACCAAATAGCCCGGTTTCCCTGATCCCCGCCACCTCGCCCTTTTCTCCCGCCCTCAGAATGCTGGCACAAAGTGCCGGGCTCAAAGTGAGCGCGTTAATGGAGGAGATCGCCACTGCCATGGAAATGGTGATGGCAAACTGCTGGTACATTTTCCCGGTAATTCCCGGCATCAACATCACCGGCACAAATACCGCAAACAGCACCAGGGTAGTGGCAATCACCGGGCCGGTCACCTCACGCATGGATTCCAGCGCAGCTTCTTTCGGGGACAACCCCTCTCCCATCAGGCGCTGGGTGTTTTCCACCACGATAATCGCATCATCCACCACGATGCCAATGGCGAGGATCAGGGCAAAAAGCGTGATGGTATTGATGGTCATACCAAAGGCGAGCATCAGGGCAAAAGTGCCCACCAGGGATACGGGTATTGCTATCGCCGGAATCAAAGTGGAGCGCCAGTCCTGTAAAAACAGAAACACCACCAGAATAACCAGGACCAGGGCAATAAAGAGCGTCTCCACAACCTCCTTGACCGAGGCCTCCACAAACAACGTGGTATCGTAGAGCACCTCCGCGGTCAGCCCCTTCGGGAAACGCTGGGAAAGCTGTGCCACCTTCTCCTTGATCCCTTCGGCCACATCCAGGGCATTGGCATCAGGCAACTGGTACACACCGATCACGGCAGAGGGCTGGTTGTCCAGCTGGCCGTATGAGGCATAGGATTCACTGCCCAGCTCCACCCTGGCCACATCTTTCACTTTCACCATGGCGCCATCGGGCTTGGCGCGAATAGTAATTTCCTCAAATTGCCTGGGGTCGACCAGGCGCCCCTGTACGAGAATATTGTACTGGAACTGCTGGTCTGTGCGGATCGGCGGCGAGCCGAGCTGCCCTGCGGCCACCTGAATGTTTTGCGCCTGTACCGCATCGACGACATCCTGCACGGTGACATCCAGGGAGGCCATACGATTCGGATTGAGCCACAGGCGCATGGCGTAGTTGCGCGAGCCAAAAATCACAACGCTGCTCACCCCCAGCACGCGGGCCAGCTCATCCTTTAAATAAATCTCGGCATAATTGGCCAAAAACAATTCATCAAATTTTTGCTCCGGGGAAAAGAGATTTACCACCAGCAGCAGCGTGGTACTCTGTTTGGAGACGACAACACCATCCCGCTTCACATCCTCAGGCAGTTGCGGCATGGCCTGCTCCACCCGGTTCTGCACATTCACCTGAGCGATATCATCGTCGTAGCCGGATTTGAACGTGACGGTTAGGCTGTAGGTGCCGTCATTACCACTTGTGGAAGACATATAATCCATGCCCTCTACCCCATTCACCTGGGATTCGATAGGCACAGCGACACTGTCGCGCATCACCTCGGCACTGGCGCCCGCATAGGTAGTGGCCACATTGATGGTGGCGGGGGTAATTTCTGGAAATTGCGCAACAGGTAATAAGGGCAAAGAAAGAATTCCCGCCAGGGAAATCAAAATCGAAATCACAAAGGCGAAGCGGGGCCGCCGGATGCAAAAAGCACTGATCATAAAACAGCTAAGCGGCCCGCGGCCGTATCGGGCTACTTGTAATCATCGACGGCTCCTTCAGGCTCGGGATACTCGCTATCAACGTGAATGCCCGGCAATAGTTCAATCACCCCCTGGCCGGTACCGGATTCCGCCGGCAATTCCCCATTGCGGGCGGGTGCTGCGGGCTGCGCTCGGGCATCATAGGGGTCGCGCGGGGTGTTTTGCGGTGTAACCGGCTTGTCCGCCACCACCCGCTGCAATCCGTTGACGATCACCGACTCGCCGGCAACCAGCCCCTGGTTTACAGCCCAGAGTTCCCCCTCCCGCTGCCCGAGGACCAGGTAGCGCTTGAGTGCCATATTCTTCTCGCCCAACACAAATACGTAGCGGCCCTGCATGTCCTCCAGCACCGCCGCTTGCGGCACCAGGGGTTTTAGGGCCTCACTGCCGGTAAAGACCCGGATGGAAACCCGCGCGAACTGCCCCTGCACCAGCAATTGGCTCGGATTGGGGAAGAGTGCGCGCACGGCGACAGAGCCGGTGGTCTGGTCGATCTGGTTGTCGATAAATACGATCTCGCCCCGGTAGGGGTAAAAGTTACCGTCCGGCAGCTCGATACGAACGTCCAGCCCTATCGGCGACAGCCCCGTCTGGCGGCGCCTTTGCGTGTCCACCTGCAGGGCGTAGAGTTGGTCTTCCGGCACCTCGAACAGCACATAAATGGGGTTCATCTTGACGATGGTGGTCAGCGGGTCCGAGTCGGGACCCACCAGGGAACCCTCGGTAAATTCGGTGCGTCCGATGCGCCCGGTCAGAGGGGCGTAGATCTTGGTGTAGGAAAGGTCCAGCCGGGCACTTTCCACTTTGGCCCGGTCTGCATCGACCTGGGATTTTGTCTCTTCATACGTGCCCATCAATTCATCCATCTGTACCTGGCTGATGGCACCGGTGGCGACCAGGGTGCGGCCGCGGCGGAAATTGCGTTCGGCTACCCGCAGTGAGGCCTTGGATCGCTCCAGATTGGCGCTCTGGTTGTCCAGTTCCGCGATAAAGGGGCGAGGATCTATCTCAAACAGCAGCTGGCCCTGTACAACGGTATCCCCCTCCTGAAAGTGCCGGCTCTGGATGTACCCCTGTACCCTTGGGCGCACTTTATATTCGTCGGTCGCTTCCACCCGGCCGACAAATTCAAAGCGCGGGATGACCGGCTGCTCACGCACTACCAGTACCTCCACGGGGGGCGGGGGTGGCTTTTGCTGCTTATCTTTGTCACCACAGGCGCACAAGATAAATAACACAAGCCCAAAAAATACAATACGCGCCATGGCAGACCGGGGACCGCCTTTGTACACTAGGGTTTCTAACAACTATAGGCGTCAAAAAGTCGGTGGGCTGGCGTTGGAATCCCGCATAGGTATACTGACGTCATGAAATTTTGTAGCCGCTGCGGCAGCGATGCCGTCACACTTTCTATCCCCAAAGGCGACGACCGCCCGCGCCACCTGTGCGGCAACTGCGGCGCCATACACTACATTAACCCCCGGGTGATTGTGGGCGTACTGCCTTATCTCGATGACCGGGTCATGCTGTGCAGACGCGCCATTGAACCCCGTCGGGGACGCTGGACCCTGCCTGCCGGTTTTATGGAGAACGGTGAAACCAGTGAAGAGGGGGCGCTACGGGAGTCCTGGGAAGAAGCACGCGCTAACATTCGTATGGACGACCTCTACTCAATCTACGATATTCCCCATATCAATCAGGTCTACCTGATGTATCGCGGCGAATTGACAGACACCAATTTCGGACCGGGGCCGGAATCCCTGGAGGTAGCGCTGTTTCGCAAGGGGGAAATTCCCTGGCCGGAGATCGCCTTTCCCATCATGCACAAAACGCTCGAGCATTATTTCGAGGACAGTGAGCAAGGGCATTACCAGTTGCACCGGGGCGTGATCTCACGCAAGCTGTAAATCGCCCAATCTGCAATAGGACTGCCATTTGAAACACCGAGGGAAGCTTGCATGAAATACTTCGCACTCCTTGCCGTGCTACTGCTAATAGGAAGCGGATCATTCATGCTTCTGCCCACTTCAATTGGCAAGCCTGTTTTGTCTCCGCCGCAATGGTTGCACCCGGATACATTCACCAGCGCAAAACAACAGGCTCAAGACACCATAAAGGCACTACAGGCCCAACTACACAAGGCCGCGATACGCACCCCAGCGCTGGCGGAATCCAGCAATTCCCTACAGCGTGAAGCACCCAATACAACCACCACCGAAGTGTTTACCTGGCGGGACCGGGAAGGCAACTGGCACTTCTCCGATACGGTGCCGGAGGGGCTTGGCAGATCTGTGCGCATACACAGAATAAAACCCATCAATACAGTGCCCGTCACAGAAACCTCCCCCAGCGCGGCGCAACGACCGCAAGAGCACTTCCCCCCTGGGGACAGTGTTTCCGATCTGCTAAAAGAGATCCAGGCACTGCAAAAAAAACGCCAGCAACACCAACAGGCGCTCGACAACCTCTGACCTTGCGAACTCGCCGAGATCTGAGGGCTTGCGTCCGGTTTTTATCGGCTGGGACCACAGCGCTCGTCCAAACGCCACAGGTCAAAGGCTGGCTCCTCGTAGGGATGCGCTTCATACAGGGCCGCCAGCGCCGCATCCACGCAGGTTTCGGCACACACCATTTCCACCCGGTACTCCGCCACCTCTTCCACCTGCCCGGATTCGCCCAGAAACGGCTGACTGCCTGGCTGCGGGCGGAACTGGCCGCTGCCCAGCACCTGCCAGCAGCAGTGATCATAATCGCCAATACGCCCCGCACCCGCTGTAAACAATGCTTGTTTTACCGCTGCCAAATGTGTTTCGGGAATATAGATACAGAGTTTATACATTGGAGAGAATCACATTGAAAACACCACACGGCACAGCAGTGTACCACTCAAAAAGCAGGGGGCGTTCAGCCCCCGCTACAGCCCAGTCAAACGCTGTTTATAAGCGCATTTAGAACATCATGGTCATCAGCTTGCGCTGGTATTGGGTGGCAACCGGATCGCCGGCGCCCAGGCTTTTCACGATATCCAGAAAGGTCTGCTTGGCAGCACCGTCGGCAAAGTGCATATCCCGGCGCAGAATATCCAGCAGCAGCTCCAGTGCTTCCTGGTGGCGGTCGGCCTGGCTGTACTGCACGGCCAGTTGATAAGCGGCGTCACCGTCTTGGGGGTTTTCCTTCAGCGCTTTCTGCAGGGCCTGGATTTCCGGCGTATCCGCCGCCTGTTGCTTTAATTCCAGCTGTGCCATCAGTTGCTGGTATTCGGCATCCTGATCAGCGAGCAGGATTTTCCCCAGTACCGTGCCCGCTTCCTGAGCGCGGTTCTGCTCAAGTAATAGCGCCGCCAATTGCTTGGCAATATCCACGCGCTCAGTGGACTCACTGTAGGCCTGGCGCAATAGCGGCAGGGCCGCACCTTTGTTCCCCTCAGCGATCAACGCCTGTGCCTGCTGCAGTTTGATGTCCCAGGGTTTGGGCAGGTACTTGTCAAGCATTTCGCGAATCTGTGACTCCGGCTGCACACCGGTGAAGCCATCTGCCGGCTGACCGTCTTTGAGCAGCATCACGGTGGGTAGGCTGCGCACGCCCAATTGCCCTGCGAGCATCTGCTCAGTATCCGCATTCACCTTGGCCAACAGGAACTGGCCGGCGTACTCATTTGCCAGCTTTTCCAGCACCGGCATCAATTGCTTGCAGGGCTCACACCAGTCGGCCCAGAAGTCCACCACCACCGGGCGCTGCATGGATTCTTCAATCAGTACCTGCTGGGCGTTGTCCGCCGTTACATCAATAATAAATTCGTTCACAACCACTCCTGAGTTGAGTTTGTCCGCGCATAATTTTACAGGGAATTTGGTGAATATTAGCCCAGCGATTCAGCCGGTTTTACAGAATCTCTTCGATCGTCGCCTTTATATTGCCAGTGCAAGCATGTGGGGCCGTCTGGCTTTCAAAAGCTCGTGCCAGCCCATTTGCGGGAGTGACACCCCGCGTTTATCCCATTGACCCCGCTACCTGTTTGCCAATAGCGTTACTAGCGGTACAAACTCTCTACTCCGTAAGCCAGCTGCAGGGATTGCCGCTCCGCCTTGCGCAGGCCTTTCACCACCAGCCCATAGGATCGATCCGCCATCCGCTCGATTTCAAAGTCCGGCACACTGCCATCCAACAATACGGTATTCCAGTGCTTCTTGTTCATATGGTACCCCGGCAGCACACCAGAAAAGATATCCCGCAGAGCCTGGGCCTCATCCGGGTCGCATTTTAAATTGGTGGCATCCACTCCGCGATAATCCCCGAGCGTAGCAAACATCCGCCCCCGGATTTTGAACACCGCCACCGCCGGGCCAAAGGGAAAGTCCTCCATGGCCTCAGGGCGGGAGAGCAGATAATCCCGCAATGCCGCTCTGTGCATTCTATTTCCTACCAGTTCAGGGAGGATGGCAGACGCGGCGAAGACAGCAACCTGGCAAAGCGTTGCCAGCGCTCATCGCCATCCTTTGCGCCATTTTCGACATAATCCGCCACCAGTTTCTTGCCCCAGTTGTAGTTGATCACATAAGCGCCATAGGCGTCGACAAAGTCTTTGCGCTGCTTCGCCTTGGCCGGGCTCATCAGGGTGTACTTCTCAAACAGTGGCGCTACTTGATCGCCTTCGATCTCGCCATCGATATATTGGCGCGCAATTTCATTGCCGGCAAAACCGAGTTTCTCCACCAGCGCCATCACCTGGTCGTATTTCCCGGCACTGGCCGGGTCCAGGCCCGCCAGGGGATAGAGCACCTCCATCTCAAAGCGGGCCTTCTCCCCACCGGGAAAAGCCAGGTCGATACCGTAATTAGCGCTCCCTTCCGCAACCAGCGACTGCGGACTGAACAATGGGTAGACACTGTACTCCACCCAGCCGCGCGTTTTCACCAGCGACTGCTCCAGCAGCGCATTGTAGGTGTGGTGACCGGGATAGCCCTCGTGGCAGCCCAGGTCAATGGCGCGATCAATGGTGATCGGCAGGCCCCGATTGACCTGGATCAGGCTCTGGGCACCGCCCTGGTACCAGTTGTAACCACTCCAGGGTTTGTCGCTGACATATTCCAGCACGAAGTTTTCGTTGTCCGGCAGGGAGATATGCTCCTTGGTGCGCCGCCGGCACTCCTCGATCGCCGCCCCAAACACCGCCTGCAGTTTGTCTGCGGGTATTTCAAATCCCTGCCGGAACGTCTGCACGCGTGCACTCAGGGGCCGGTCTCCAGGCAACAGCGTGTCCAGCTCCAGCAGTAAGGGCTCGAAGCTGGCGAGGTCCCGTTTGGGAGGCTCGGTATCGTAGAGCTGACGCGCTTCATTGGCAAAACTGCGCTCACCCGGCCCGGCGAGGCTGCGCGCGTGAGCCACCAGAGCACGCAATTGGGTTTTCAAATAGTGCCGGCGCAGGTCGTCACTGGACCCCTGTAACTCTGCCTGTACCGGCAACCGCAGCAGCAGCTCCCGGCCACGCTCGGCAATCTGTGCCGGGCTCGCCCCATCGAGGGCCGCCTGTTCCCGCCAGGCCGCCGGACCGTAATAGGCATCCACGTAATGCTTGTCGTGGTTGCCCAGTGCCAATACCAACTGTACATACTCCGTGGCAATGCTATCCATGTCTGTGCCTTCGTTTTTCTCTTCTGCCACCGGCTCCAATGCACCCCGCTGAGTTTTCACTCCGGTTTCCCCGCTGGCTTTGCCTTCGCAGGCACCCAGAAACAGTGCCGCTATCAGTAAAGGCCACAGGCGCAGCCCATTTACCACTCGCTGCATGATTGTCGCTCCCCAGGTTCGTTTCATACGTATTTTGACCTCAAAGTTGTTCTGAGGGGACCCCCGGTGGCAATGGGGGCTGTAGGGTGACAAGTTCACTCAGCCCGGCCTGCCGGTGCGCTCGTTCACGCTATCCGCTTTTGACGCTGCACCGTCACCCACCTGGTGCTGACTTTCTCCCACCCCCGGCTCAAATTCCTCGCACACCGGCGCATTGCGCAGCACCAGGAAACCGGCAATGCCGGCGATCACCGAGGCCAGTAGAATGCCCGCCTTGGCCTGGATCAGCAGATCGTACTGGTTGTTGAAGGCCAACTCGGCAATAAAGATGGACATGGTGAAACCGATACCACCGAGCAGCGCCACTCCGACAATATGCTGGAAGTTCGCCGACTTGGGCAACCTGCCCCAGCCCAGTTTCCAGCCGATCCAGGTGGCCCCCACAATGCCCACCAGTTTGCCCAAAACCAATCCGGCAATAACCCCCAATGTCACCGGGTTGACGACTGCACTGGAGCTGGTAAAGCTGTCGAAGGGAATGCCCGCATTGGCCAGGGCAAAAATGGGAATGACCAGAAAACCCACTGGGGTGTGCAAGCGGGTTTCCATGCGCTGCAGGGGCGATTGGGCCAGGTTTACCCCATTGCCAAGAGCCATCACCCGCGCGCGCAAGGCGTCGTTGGCAATGATTTTGTCACCGGGGCGAAAGCAGCGGTCGAAACTGCGGATAATATCTTTCACAAAGGTACTGAAGGCCACCGGATCATATTTCGGTTTGGCCGGTAACGCCATGGCGGTAATCACACCGGCAATGGTGGCATGCACCCCGGCCAGGTAAAACTCATACCACAGTAATATCCCCACAAACACATAGGCCGGGGAGCGGCGTACGCCCGCCGCTTTCAGCAGCCACATAATCACTATGAGGCTGCCCGCTGCAATCAGCGCCGCAACATTCACCTGCTCGGTATACCAGATCGCAATCACCAGAATTGCGCCCAGGTCGTCCACAATCGCAAGGGCCACCAGGAAGGTCACCACCGCACGGGGCACCCGATTGCCCAGCAACGCAATACAGCCCACAGCAAAGGCGATATCCGTGGCCATGGGAATGCCCCAACCACGCTCTCCCTCGCCGCCGGCGTTAAAGGCGACGTAAATCAGGGCTGGCACCAGCATACCGCCAATCGCCGCCATTACCGGCAGAACTGCCTGGCGCAGATCGGACAGCTCGCCCACCATAAATTCACGCTTCAATTCCAGGCCCACAAGGAAGAAAAAGATGGCCATCAGGCCATCGTTGATCCAGTGGTGCAGGGATAGGGAAAACGCCCAGTCCCCGGCACTGAGACTGATCGGCATATGCAGCAGGTGCTTGTAGGCATCCTGCAGAGGGGAGTTGGCGATAATCAGTGCCGCCAGCGCGGAAAGCATCAGTAAAATACCACTGCTGCTTTGGCGGTGGATAAATTCCTCAAAGGGGGTCACCAGGCGCCCAAAGGCCCCTTCCAGCGGTGCCTCAAAGACTTTCCCCTTGCGAATCTTGAACTTATCCAAAATGCTTTTTGCCATTGGCTGACATCCTTATTTTCAAGGTTCGGCCCCACAAAAACCAGGGCTGCTCTTCTACCTATGGGAGCCAGAGGTTAGCATGCCCTCTGTATCCTTAACCATCCTGACAGGATTTCGCGATCAGCCATGACCCGCCTGGACCAGCTCCTTGTACAGCGCAACCTCGCCAATTCCCGTACCCACGCGAAAAAACTTGTAGATGCGGGCAGGGTCCTGTTTTCGGAGGGCGGCCCTTTAGCGCCCGCCCGCAAAGCGGGACAATCCGTCAGTGCGCACTGCGCGCTGGAAGTTAGCCCCCTGCCAGAGGACCGATATGTTTCCCGCGCCGGCTTGAAACTGGCCGCGATTCTCGACCACACCGGGCTGGACCCCAAGGGCTGGCAGGCACTGGATGTGGGCTGCTCCACCGGTGGTTTCAGTGACTGCCTGTTGCAACGGGGTGCCACCTCGGTGGTGGGGGTGGATGTGGGACGGGACCAGCTGGCGCAGCAACTACTCGACGATCCGCGCATGCACTTATTCGAGGGCGTTAACGCCCGTCAACTGACCGCCTCCCAGATGGCGCCTTACGCGGACAACGGCTTCGACGCCATCGTGGTGGATGTTTCCTTTATCTCCCAATCGCTGATCCTGCCGCAGCTGCCCCCACTGCTGAAACCCACCGGACAATTGTTGAGCCTGATCAAACCACAGTTCGAAGTGGGCCCTGCGGGCATCGGCAAAGGCGGCCTGGTGCGCGATGCGAAACTCTACCGCCCGGTGCGCGAACGGATAACCCGTTTGATCCTGGCGCTGGGGCTCGAAGTCAGGGAATATATTGAAAGCCCAATTAAAGGAGGCGATGGCAATCGGGAGTTTTTACTTTGGGCGGTGCCTGTTTGACAGACAAAAAAAACTGTACACAGCCAAAGCACATAATCCAAATTTAGGTGGTCAGGTAATTTAAGGTATTAGTGAAACTCGACGAGTGAGGTGTCCAGCTCACTGCCGCTGATACTGAACTCCGCCCCAAGTTGAAACTCAAAAAGTGTATATATCCCGCTTTGCTGCAGCCTCAACCATCGCGAAGAGTAATATATCCATTGTGCGGGTCTTTGTAAGCCGTGCCGGGTTTGAACAGCAATGAACATGCGTGAAGCCTCAAGCGGGCCTTAGGGTTCTTCGGCCCTGTCACGAAAGGGTTCTATCCCCCGGCGAAATGAAAACCTCTCTACGCCCCCCCTGGGGGGAGGCACCGATGGGTTCCCACGTTAGAGTGAAGCAGATATAAGAGGCAATTTAAGAGAGAACACAATAATGAAAAAACTGGTCAGCGTGGCCGCCGCACTCTGTCTGATGGGGTTGGGTATGGCAAGTGCAACCGCCGCAGACAAGCGGGTGGTTGGGGCGCAGGTGGACCCTTTCTGGCGCAATGCGAGCGTCTATTTCCTGTTGCCGGACCGTTTTGCCAACGGCGATCCGGGCAACGACCGCGCTTATGGGCGCAAAGACGATGCCGAGCGGCTGCGGGGTTTTGCCGGTGGCGATCTCCACGGCGTGCTCGACAAGCTGGAAGCTGGTTATTTTCGCGACCTGGGGGTAACCGCCCTGTGGATGTCCCCGGTGGTGGAGCAGGTGCAGGGTTACGATGAGGGCGATGGCCGCACCTACGCTTATCACGGCTACTGGCCCCGCGACTGGACAGCGGTGGACGCCAACTTCGGCAGCGAGGCAGACCTGCGCCGGGTGATTGAAACCGCCCACAGCCAGGGCATCCGTGTATTGCTGGATGTTATTTTGAACCACGCAGGCCCGGTCACCAAGCGGGACCCTCTGTGGCCCGCGGCCTGGGTGCGCACCGCACCGGTGTGCGACTGGAAAAACTTTGCCGGCAATGTTCACTGCGCGCTCACCAGCAACCTGCCGGATATCCGCACGGAAAGCGAGCAGCCGGTGGACCTGCCCCCACACCTGGTGGCCAAATGGCGCAGAGAGGGGCGCCTGCAGCAGGAACAACGCGAATTGGATGCCTTCTTTGCGCGCACCGGCTACCCGCGCGCGCCCAAGTATTACATCGTCAAGTGGCTCACAGACTGGGTGCGGGAATACGGTGTGGATGGCTTCCGCGTGGACACAGCCAAGCATGTGGAACCGGAAATCTGGGCGGTGCTGAAGAAAGAGGCCAGCCTGGCACTGGCACAATGGAAGGCAAACCATCCGGATAAAAAACCCGATGACCGCGGCTTCTTTATGCTGGGGGAGGTCTACCATTTCGGCGTCGATGACTTCGGGCCCACCAAAGGCAGAGTATACAATTTCGGCGACCGGCAAGTGGATTTCTTTGCCTATGGATTCGACAGCCTGATCAATATGGGCTTTGCCCAGCACGCTGCACAATCGCCGCAGGATATTTTTTCCCGCTACTCCTCCGCTCTGCATGGAGGCGCCCTGGATGGGCTGGGCGTGCTCAACTACCTGGGTTCGCACGACGATCATCACTCCTTCGACCGCGAGCGCAAACAGGTCAGGACGGCGGCCCTCAAACTGATGCTGGCGCCGGGCGCCGCGCAGATCTATTACGGCGATGAAATTGCCCGGCCAATGATCGTGAAAGACGCCCGCGGCGACGCCTCCATGCGCAGCTTGATGAACTGGGAAGACCTGGAACGCAGCTCCACCCAAGCACTTCTCGACCACTGGCGCAAACTGGGACAGTTCCGCCGCGCCAATCTGGCACTGGGTGCCGGCGAACACAGGAAACTGGCGGACAAACCCTACACTTTCTCGCGCACCCTGGAGGGGGAACCCCCGGTACTGGTCGCCCTCGGTGTCAAAACCGGTAACAAATCCCTGCCGGTGTACGGTCTGTTTGCCGATGGCACCCTGCTCAAGGACTATTACTCCGGCACTGAGAGCCCGGTGGCCCAGGGGCGGGTTCATTTCAACACGGACAGCGACCTGCTCCTACTGGGGATCGCCCCTGGACGTGAATAATCCGACCGCTTGAGTCCGGCAACCACCCAGGTTTAAGATAAACGTATCAAGCTGCCGGATAAGGTTTTGGGCTTGGTTTATTCTTTTGCCGACTACCGCTCGGCAGGTGGTGAGAAGCAAATTGAATCGCTCCTGCAGGAATTTACCGAACCGATTGTGGGGATGTATCTGTACTATCCGCAAGAATACAGCTCTGTGAAGCTACTGCGACTGTTTATCGATCACATTCAGTGGAGCGGATGCTGCAAGGTGCCGGCCTTCCACCGGCTCGGGGCAATCGCCCTTGGCACTGTTTCCCCGCGAATCAGGCAGAGTGTGTCGCGGTCGTGTCGTGCCATTGGATACCCCCCGCAAGGTTACTCTGCCCCGCACTACGGGAGGTTGCACTTACTACTCAATGTCGGTCTCTCCCGACTGTCACACCATTGGGCAGGTGTCACCCCATCCCGTCTACTCAACCCGACCCGAACAACACCACTACGGAAAAAACCCTTTTGCTGTGTGCCGCCCTGTGCAGCAGGCGTGTGCATCGGCACGCCTCGTGTCTGCCTGGGTCCTCCCCGGGGAGGCCCCCAGCGCACAACCACCTCTCTCTCAACCAACCCGCGCCTGCGGCGCAGTTACTCACTGTGGCGTGGCCGGTTCTTGGGACAATTGTTCTGATAAGCGCGCAAGCGTTCTCCAGCGGGGATTCTCGGTGGTGCCATTGGCGATTTTGATCAGAGTGAAGTAAGGCACGCCAGAGCGCTCGGAAATTTCTTTCCATTGGCCCCGGCGCTCCCGCAGTTGCGCCCTGACTTTTTCAAGCAAATCACCGCCTGTATCCATCGAAGACCCCCATTTGAGGCTAAATTAGCCATATTGGGCTCGAATGTCAAGCCATACATGGTTAGCCATATATGGCAATATGCGGGAATGAAACATCAGCTGAGAAAACGGATCGCCGCCAGGCTCGACCAGGCCATGAGAAACAGCCCCAGCCTCTCCACCCAGGCGGCGCTAGGAAAGCGCAGCGGCGTTGGCCAGACCACCATCGGTCGCATACTGCGAGCCGAGGTCGATGCCCGCGCGGAAACTTTGGGGGCACTCGCCAAGGCTCTGGGAAAGTCCGTGGCATATTTCACCGACAGCGGCAAACCACCGCCGGGCAACCTCATCCAGGAAACCCCACTCACCTATACCAGCGATGCCACCGCCCGTGAAATCTGTCGTCGGGTACCACTGATTTCGCCAGTGAAAGCCGTTACCTGGGCAGAGGCTTTTGAGAGTGGCACTGCCTGGGCAGACGGAGAGCAGATTCCCACCACCACCCGCGTCGGCCCGCGCGCGTTTGCCCTCAAGGTTGAAGGGGACGCCATGACCGCACCCAATGGCCTCTCCATCCCGGAGGGGTACATCGTGGTCGTGGACCCGGACTGCGACTGCGAGAACGGCTCCATTGTGGCCGCCAGGCTGCCCGGCGACAAAAAAGTCACCCTGAAAAAGCTGGTTATCGATGGGCCCAATCAGTATTTGAAATCCCTCAATCCCGCCTATGTACCCATTCAAATGAACCGCAACGGCAAAATCATTGGCGTGGCCAAAAGTGTCCTGTTCGATCTGTAAGGACAGCCCCAGCCCCTGAACAAAGCCCTCGCCGCGGTCCCACGGACCCCGCAATATGGCGTCCGGGCGCTTGCTGCAGCAGATTCCACGCCGGTCCCCCGCACACAGGCTGGCATTTTTTCGCGACGCAGCCCCCCTACTCCACACGCCCGCCAGCCGTTGACAGGCCCAGCTTCATAAAATCCAACTCCCTGTGTGGGCATCGATGGCACCGTCAGTACCGTTTTTGACTAGTCCATACCCTGCCATCGCCATACACTGGGAGGCTGAAACGGGAGGGGTCGATGAAAATCGATACAGCAATTTGCACCAGAGCGCGCCTGGCGCGCGACCGGCGCTTCGACGGGCGCTTTTTCACCGCGGTAAAAACCACCGGGATTTTCTGCCGCCCCATCTGTCCGGCGCGGTCCCCACTGGAACGTAATGTCACCTATTTTGCCACCGCAGCGGAAGCGGCAAACGCCGGTTTCAGGCCCTGCCTGCGCTGCCGACCGGATTGCGCACCGGGCAGCCCGGCCTGGGGGCTGGTCTCCACCACGGTGCAGCGGGCGCTGAAGTTAATGCGCAGTGAGCGCGAACCCCAGTCCGTGGAAAGGCTCGCGGAACGCCTCGGTATCAGCAGCCGCTACCTGCGCCGTTTATTCGCCGAGCACCTGGGGGTGAGCCCCCTGGCGGTATGGCAGACTGAGCGCGCGCTGTTTGCCTTCCGGCTATTGCGCGACACCCCTCTGGCGATTGCCGAGATCGCCTTTGCCTCGGGCTTTAACAGCCTGCGCCGTTTTAATGGGGTATTTAAGCAGCTCTACCAACGCACCCCGTCTGAAGTACGCAGAGCGGGCAGTGCCGACGGAATGGCAAAGGGCGCACCTACACGGTTGCAGCTGTCTCTTGATTATCGCCCACCACTGCACTGGCCACAGATACTGGCCTTTCTCGGCGTCCGCGCCCTCGCTGGAGTGGAGCGGGTGGAAGATGGGATTTACCAGCGCAGTTTTGAACTCGACCGCTACCGCGGTGTACTGCGCGTGGCCCACGAGCCGGAGCATCACCGCCTGCTGGTGGAAATCAGCAGCCAGGGGGGCGCTACCGGTCTGTACCTGCTCAACCAGCGCCTGCGCCGCCTGTTTGACCTGGATGCGGACAGCGCTGCAATTGCAGCGGTGTTAAGCCGCGACCCCCTGCTGGCCCACCAGTTGGAAATGGCACCGGGCCTGCGCCTGCCCGGCGCCTGGGACCCCTTTGAGACTGCCCTGCGGGCGATTTTGGGGCAACAGATCAGCGTCGCCGCAGCCACCACCATCGCCGGGCGCCTTGTCGCCCGCTACGGGACCACTTTTGTGGATGACGCCGGCACAAAACACACCCTGTTTCCCACTGCAGAGCAACTGGCGCAGGCGGACTTTGCCGGCCTGGGCCTGACCCGCAGCCGCACAAAAACACTGCGTGGGTTTGTGGCGGCGACCCGCGATGGGCGCATCGATTTTACCCAGCCCTCCCTGGATTCCTGGTGTACGCAGGTAACTGCACTACCGGGCATCGGTGACTGGACAGCGCAGTATATTGCCATGCGCGGCCTGTCCATGCCCGACGCCTTTCCCGCTTCGGACCTGGGTATTTTGCAGGCGTTGGGCAGCGCCAATGAAAAAGCAACGCCCAAAGCGGCCCTGGCAAGGGCCGAGCACTGGCGACCCTGGCGCGCCTACGGCGCCCTGTTGCTGTGGCAGTCATTGAAATCGGGAGAGCCAAGATGATCCATTACCAGCGTTACACCACCGCACTGGGAGAAGTAGACATCGCCGCCGGCGAAGACGGTATTGTTGCACTGCAGTTTCACAACAAAGCACGCCCACTGTGCCTGGCTGCGGATTGGCAACCCGGTGCCACGGCATTGACCGACCGGGCCGCGCAACAGCTGCGGGAGTATCTGGCGGCAAAGCGACAGGACTTCCACCTGCCCCTGGCACCCCGCGGTACCGCATTCCAGCGCCGGGTATGGGAGGTACTGCTGGCAATTCCCTATGGTGAAACCCGCAGCTATACCCAGCAAGCACAGCATCTGGGGCAACCGCGCGCCATCCGCGCTGTAGCGCGCGCCAATGGCGCCAACCCTGTGGCGGTGGTGATTCCCTGTCACCGGGTGATCGGGGCCGATGGCAGTCTCACAGGCTATGCCGGCGGCCTGCCTCTGAAGGCACACCTGCTCACTCTGGAGGGAGCCCGGTTTGTAGCTCCGCTCCCCTAATCCGGGCTTTGCAACGCCCCGAGGTCACAGTATCCGTGATGACCGGCCTTCATGCTTTGGAGAATAGATTCAGAGGTCTTTGCCCAATTCACAGTTTTTGGTACTGTTCTGCCTGATGAGTTTGCTGGCCTCTATAGAACGCGCCTCCGGGAGAGGGAAACCAACCCTGTCAGTAGCACTGCCGGCCCAGTGGAGGGGATGGTTCTGAGGGGTTCCCCTGCTTCTGCTCATACCAGCCTTTCGATTTATTTTTCCCAAAGCCCGAGCCTTACAGCCATAACTGCATTGGCAATTTTCCCGACCGCCGTCGTTTGTCTTATCTGCTCTCGCATGATTGTACCAATTGGTATCTCTGGTTGTTGATTTGCACCTACAGGTGAATCTCAAGATAAGCATATTTAAAGCCAGATAATAGGGCAATTAGGACGATGAAATAGCTTTTGCTCTGGAGCTGGGGCTGACCTTATGCACATCCTTTGAGAATAGCTGTGATTCCACAAGCTGTATTGGCGCTATTGAAACAGTAACTACAAATTGAAATCCCTTGATTTCTATCGGTAATTCTGACGTCTTGGAAGACAGTTTTGTCAAAAGACACGGAGCGCTTTATACCACAGGGCATTCTTGCACACTTCAGAGTCAACTGCGTAGCCCAATATGCAAATCTTCTTGATTGCTTCGAGTTAAATTTGTTACAGGCCACTTCCATTCTCAGGATGCATGTCAGGGATAAAATATGTACCAAAGTCCAAGCTTTGAATGAGTGAGATATAGTGTTTCTGAAGGTTGGCCTCAAGTTTGCCTTGAAATAAAATTTGGACAATATTACAGTTTCGAACTACCGTCACCAATAATCTGGACAATTGATAAACACGGAATGCAGCATGAACAACAATAACAAAGCCAACATCATCTTTGCGGCATTTCTTTTGGCCACCGGGATCACTGCCGCAGGATATTTTGTCAGCCAGACCCTGTACAAATCAAAAATCGCCTTAAATACTGCTGAAGTCAAAGGACTTGCAGAGAGGCGCGTTGAAGCAGATACCGCCTATTGGTCAATACAATATACCGTGACCGGGGAAAGCAAAGCAGAAATTCCCGCATTGTATGACGATTCCAAAGCCGACCAGAGCAAAATTATCTCTTTACTGAAAAGCAATGGATTTACTGACCAGGAAATTCAGCCAGGCATAATAAACTACCTGAAAAAAGAATTCCGGAATGAAGACCAGAAACTGGTTGAAGAGGAACATCTACTGGTAGGTGAAATTACAGTCGAAACCCAAAAAGTCCGATTGGTGTCTGAGGTCAGGTCCAATTTAAATACACTCATCGCTCAAGGACTTGACATCAAAAATAATCCGCCAGCCTACCATTTTACCCAATTGAATAAAATCAAACCCGAGATGCTGAAAGAGGCAACCACAAATGCCAGGATCGCCGCAAATGAATTTGCCACAAACGCTGGCGTTGAGGTCGGTGGGATTAGGAGTGCACGACAGGGCGGGTTTGTTATACGGGACGTGGGTGAAAACTATGGTGATACCAGGAAAATAGAAAAGGATGTAAGGGTGGTAACCAATGTTACTTTTTTTCTTACTGACTAACTGAATGAGCTTAGGCAACTGTACTCACCCATGCGCGAGTACCATCCCGTCAGCTATTGATTCCAATCAGACCAATTTTAATGGGTATTGGTGTCATGCAATCGAGCCTGCTCTAAGGACCCTTATGATCATTGCGGTGTTTTAAGTCCCCGATGATTTCTTCAACTGAATGCCAACGTCTCTGACAATGGCTTTGAAAGACTTCTGTGTGCCTCCGAGAGGAAAGAGCAAGGTGGGGTTTCGATGGGTTGCCCAGTACGTGCGTAGTGCCTGCAGTGCCATCTTGGGCAGGAAGACGAAGCGGCCTTTCTTGCCTTTCGCATGGCGCACATGCAGAAGGCCTCGTTCGCTGTCGATATCGGCCACGCGAATGCTATGGGTTTCCCTAAGCGCAAACCCATGCTGAAGCAGGTGAGAATGAAGTTATGGTAACGCCGCTCGTGGGCACTGTTGATCAACCACTCCAGATCTTTGGCAATTAGCACATTGGGGAGGTTTTTCTCTTGAGGCGGTTTGATAATATCCACCCACTGCCAGCCGCGCTTAAGCACATGCTTGTAAAGAAGCTGCAGGCCATTACGATCCACCTTTACCGTTGACCAGAAGTGGGAGCTGATGAGGGACTCGGAATAACCCTTAAGCTGCTCTTGGGAGAGGGTGTAGGTTGGGTTGTCAAAATATTCGCTGGCGCGGCTGTAAAGGTCAATGGTCAATTCAGCTTTGCCCTGACGTTTGCGTACGCTAAGATATTTTCGGTACAGTGAATCGAGTCGTTTCTGCTGTGCTTTATTCATAAAGATATTCCTCTAGTTGTCGTGCGCTGGGGTGAGTACGTAGGGGAATTCTCTTTATGTTGGAGGAGTTAAATTTTGCCGCGTAGCGGCTTCATTCAACAATCAGATTGGAGTGTGTACAATTAACACTTCTCCAATAAAAGTGGGAGCGCACCTTTGAATACCCGCAACTGTTTTTTCGGTCTGGTTCTGTTTTTGCTAGGCGCCTGCCAGCGGGATACCGCAGGGGTTATTGATCAGGCCAGTGAGGCCAGCATCGCAACCCAGGAATACAACCAACAGTTTGCCCCTGAATTGGATTTGTCCTCCTCGGCAGAGTTTGAACAAGCCACACGGGGCCTGATTGCCGAAGCGCCCCTGGATAGTATTGAACACGATCAGGGGCGCATCCTTTGGGAACCATCCGCCTATGGTTTTATTCAGGGAAAAGCACCGGCAACCGTCAATCCGAGCCTTTGGCGACAGGCCGCCTTGAACAATATTCGCGGTTTGTTCAGAGTGACTGACGGCGTGTACCAACTGCGCGGGTTTGATCTGGCCAATATGACAATTATTGAGGGGGATACAGGCTGGATACTGGTTGACCCTTTAACCACAATCGAAACCGCCGGCAGCGCCTTGCGGTTTGCGCAAGCCCAGTTGGGAGACAAACCCATCACCGGCATTATTTTTACCCACAGCCATATCGACCATTTCGGCGGTGCAATGGGCGTGGTACCGCCTGCCGATCTTGAAATGGGCAATATCGTGGTTGTTGCGCCCGAAGGTTTTATGGAGGCGGCGACCAGTGAAAATATTGTCACCGGTCCAGCGATGACCCGGCGCGCCATGTTTATGTATGGAAAGCGACTGCCGCGCTCGGTGACCGGCCATATTGATTCAGGGCTTGGTAAAGAACCCATATTTGGCAGCACCAGTATTTTAACACCCACGATAACGATTGATCAGTTGAGACAGCATGAAACGATCGATGGCGTGGAATTTATTTTCCAGAATGCACCCGGCAGTGAAGCGCCTGCCGAACTTATGTTTTATCTGCCAGCCAAAAACGCCTTTTGCGGTGCTGAGGTGGTTTCAAGAACCCAGCACAATTTATATACTCTACGTGGCGCGAAGGTGCGCAATGCCTTAAGTTGGAGCAAGGCCATAGAAAATGCCCGAACCCAGTTTTCTCAGGCCGACATTTATTTTGGCAGTCACCACTGGCCAATCTGGGGCAGGGACCATATTCAGGCATTCTTAACCAAGCAGGCCGATCTTTACCGCTTTATTCACGATCAAACCCTGCGTTATGCCAACCAGGGCAGCACCCCAAAAGAAATTGCGGAAAAGATTCGTATCCCAAGCTCACTGTCTTCCGTCTTTTATAATCGCGGTTACTACGGTACCCTCAGCCACAACAGCAAGGCCGTGTACCAGTATTATTTTGGCTGGTATGACGGCAATCCTGCCAACCTGAATCCACTGCCCCCTTCACTGGCTGGCAGGAAATACCTGGAATATATGGGCGGCGCTGATGCTGTAGTAAAGAAAGCCAGGGATTCCTTTGCCAAAGGGGAGTATCGCTGGGTCGCGGAAGTGCTGAACCACGTCATCTTTGCCGAACCCTCACATGTAGAGGCAAAACAACTTCTGGCCGATGCTTATCAACAATTGGCCTATCAGGCAGAGTCCGCTCCCTGGCGGGATGCTTATCTGACAGCATCCCATGAATTACTGAACGGCCCCCCCAGGCAGGGGGTGAATATGAATGATGCGATCGAGCTATTGCGGGAGACCCCGGTTGAACACTTTATGCAGGCTTTGAGCGTCAGGCTGAAAGCCGAGGACGCCGAAGATCTGGAGTTGGTGATTGGTATCCATTTTACCGATATCGGCCAGACGTTTACCCTGCAGCTACGCAATTCAGTCTTACACTATCGCAGCGGTGAAATCCCTGCCGGGACCAATGCCCGGTTATCCATTACACATCCACTGTTTATTGATCTGCTGGTGGGCCGCGCTGGGCTCAGTGAGATACTGGGATCTGAAGATATTCGCCTTCAAGGCAGCAAACTGGATTTCTTGAAATTTATTTCCCTGTTTGATACACCCAAGGGAAACTTCCCTATTGTCGAGCCATAAAAGGGATTGTGATGACGACGAAAAGCCAGGATGCATCGATTAAACTTCCCAATACAGAGTGGCTGGCCAATAATCCAAACTGCTTATGGGCCAACGCCCCGAATGCCACAATAGTTCTATTTCAAGGACATGTATGGCTCGCAGAGGCCGGCACCGGAAATCGCTAACAAAAAATATCCCGGGCCCTTTGCGGGGATACTACCTTGCGCCCACACTCTTCTGCCACCGCTACCAGGGCTTCAATCAACTGGCCATTGCCGCTGGAACGATCCCCGCCCGGCAGATAAAACGTATCCTCAACCCCCGTGCGCAAATGTCCACCCAGTTCGGCCGTCTTGCGATGCACCGGCCAGATTTCGTCCCGTCCAATCACTGTACTTTGCCAAAGACTGCCGGGCTTCATATATTTGGGCATCAATGCCAATAGCTCAGGATCAGCGGGCATTCCTGAGGCCACCCCCATCACCAGGTTGTAATTGGGCTTGTCCACCATGCCCACATCCGCATACATGCCAACTGAGCGCACTATGCCCAGGTCGAAACACTCAAACTCCGGCCGTGTGCCCACTCCAGCACAAACCTCAAGCAGCTCCGCCACTTTGTCTACGGGGTTGTCGAACACCATCGGAGACCAGGCCCAAGTCCCGTTGGCGCGCACCTTCAGATAGTTGAGACTGCCGGCATTGCAAGCGGCGATCTCCGGTTTGCCGGCGCGCACACATGCCAGTGGACCGTGTTGGTCGCGCCCAATGGTACCGGTGGAAAAATTCAGAATAACGCCCGGACATTTTTCCCGAATCGCAGCGGCAATTTCCAGCGCTACTTGCGGGTCCCAACTGGGCAGGTGCCCTTTGCCGGGCTCCTGGTTGCGAAAGTGCACGTGCATAACCGAGGCCCCGGCATCATAGGCTTCACGGGCAGAGTTCGCCATTTCCTCCGGTGTTACCGGTACCGGATGTTGCTGAGGATTGGTGAGCACCCCGGTCAGGGCACAGGTAATAACCACTTCATCGGACATCGCGGCTCTCCTGAATGTTCTATTAAGGCCCTCTGGAAGGCCAATATCTCTAAACCGGTTCCAGCGAATGCGTACAGACAGGCCGGCAACAGAGACCAAGCGCTTGCTTGGGTACAGCAGCCTAGCACAGGGCAAGCGCCAGAAAAAGACACCTTGTAACCACGCTACCCGCCCTGCAGAATGCCCGAAAACCGCTAAGGAAGTGAAAGCCCAATGATTGAGGCCCCTGTGACGAAAACCGCCCCCTACGGCAGCTGGAAATCCGCAATCAGTGCCAAGCTCATTGCCAAAGCCAGCGTGCGTCTGTCGGAAACCAGTTTGTACAAGGGGCGCTATTACTGGCTGGAATCCCGCCCGGCCGAGCAGGGTCGCAATGTGCTGGTTGAATACTGCTCGCAACAGGGGCGGCGGGACCTGATTTCGGCCCCCTTGGGCATCCGCTCCAAAGCCCACGAGTATGGCGGCGGCAGCTATCTGGTGCAGAGAGATACCCTGTTTTTTGTGCTTGCCGAGGACCAGTGTCTCTACCGCATGCCGTTGAGCGGTGCCCAGCCCGAGGCCATTACCCCCAGGCGGGATTGCCGCTATGCGGACCTGGTGCTCGACGAAAAACGCAACCGCCTTATTTTTGTGGAGGAGGACCATTGCGACCGCAGTGAAGGTGTGGAAGCCCGTGCACGCATTGTCGCAATCGACCTGGACAAACCTCTGCCCCGCACACCAAGGGTTTTGCTGGAAGGGGCGGACTTTTACTCCAGCCCGGCCCTGAATGCCGAGGGCAACAAATTGAGTTTTCTGCGCTGGCACCACCCCGACCTCCCCTGGGATGCCACCGAGTTGTGTATTGCCGCAATGGACGATAAAGGGGAAATCAGCGAAGTCATGCAAGTTGCTGGTGGGGAAAACGAGTCGATTTTCCAGCCTCAGTGGTCACCAAAAGGGGAACTCTTCTATGTTTCAGATCGCAACAACTGGTGGAACCTCTACCGTCTGGGTTCCGACACGCCTCTGTGGGAAAAAAAAGCAGAGTTCGCCACACCCCAGTGGACGTTCGGCATGTCCACTTACGGCTTTATCGGTATCGAGGACATTCTTTGCACCTATACAGAGGCCGGCCGTTGGCACCTGGCGCAGATCAATACTCTGACCGGTGTGCATCAAACCATTCAACAACCCTATTGCGATATCGAAAGCCTGCGCTGCGAAAACGGCAAAGCTGTGATGATTGCCGCCGGCTCAGACCGGTTTCCCGCCGTAGTCGCGTTTAACCGCGCCAACCAAGCCCTCCGAGTGGTTGCCAAGAGTAACAGCCATGATTTACCAGCCAACCTCTTTTCCTGTGCCCGTGAAGTTGCCTTTACCGTGGATGGCCGGGCGGTATACGGCTTTTATTACCCACCACACAACCCGCAGTTTTGCGCTCCGGAGACTGAAAAGCCCCCGCTCATTGTCTTCAGCCACGGTGGCCCAACCGGCGCCACCTCTGCCGGTCTCAACTTAAAAGTACAGTACTGGACCAGCCGCGGCTTTGCCATTTTGGATGTCAATTACTCCGGCAGCACTGGCTACGGACGCAGGTATCGTGACCGCCTCGCACACAAGTGGGGGCTCTACGATGTGGAAGAGGTTTGCGCCGGAGCGCGCTATTTGGTTTCCCAGGGCCTGGCAGACCCGGAGCGGCTCTTGATCAAAGGCGGCAGTGCCGGCGGCTATACCGTGCTCGCCGCCCTGACTTTCCAAGATACCTTCAAAGCCGGCGCCAGCCACTATGGCATCGGCGAATTGAGCAGCCTGGCCAAGGACACCCACAAGTTTGAATCCCGCTATCTGGACAAACTGGTCGGCCCCTGGCCCGCAGCAGAAGCCGTTTACCGTGAACGCTCGCCGATCTACCACGTGGAAAAGTTGCGCTGTCCGGTGATCTTCTTTCAGGGTATAGAGGACAAGGTGGTACCGCCCAACCAGGCCGAAACCATGGCGCAGGCATTGAAGCTCCGCAGGATTCCGGTATCCCTGGTCACCTTTGCCAACGAGGGCCACGGTTTTCGCAGTGGAGACAGCATTGAGATGGCTCTGGAGGGGGAACTGGAATTTTACAGCCGTATTTTTGGCTTTCCACTGGCAGAACCCGGTCCAGGTATTGATATTGAGAATCTTGCTTAGATGCCCCCTGGCAATAAGGGAAATTGCATGACCGGGATGGGGACCTGTAGTTGCCTGGAAACCCAGTGGGTTTCCAGGCTGAAAGTCGTGCGTTGAAAGCTATTGTTTATACTCGATCAAATTGATAGACCAAATCTTGACCCCGGCATCTGTCACCACCTCGGCCTCATCACCCACCGCCTTGTTCAAAAGCGCCCTGGCCATGGGGGAGTCGACGGATATGTAGTCTTTACGGCTAAAGATCTCGTCATACCCCACGATGCGAAACTTCAGCACCGCACCCTCATCATCCTCTACCTCCACCCAGGCACCAAAGAAGACTTTGCCTTCCTGTTCGCGGCTGTACTCGACAACCTTGAGCGTCTCTATGCGCTTTCGCAGATAGCGGACACGACGATCAATCTCCCGCAGACGTTTTTTATTGTACTGATAGTCCGCATTCTCACTGCGATCTCCCAGGCTGGCGGCCCAGGTAACCCGCTTTGTGACATCGGGGCGTTCTACGCGCCAGAGCGCATCGAGTTCTTCTTTGAGCGCTTCATAGCCCTGCTTCGTTATTAGTAGCGTTTTCACTGAAAACCTGCATATTTAAATTTCTGAAGATTTCCCCGGCCACCCCTTCCAGATCAGAGACATACCCAGATACATTAATCACCCAATAACCAGGGGCCGCTGAATCAATAATAACCAGCGAGGAAAAGGGTAGCCTACCCGCTTCAATGAGGAAAGTGGTCAATTTTAGGGATCATTGCCCCAGGCTCTCACAGGAGCCTAAAACGGAATGCGCCCTACCCCGGATGGGGCAAGCCCTGCCTGAAAACCGCGCTGTCGCAACTGCCAGCCACTGCGACCCTCGAAAGAACCCGGGAAAGCGGCGACGGTACACTTTTTGACCCGGCACCCAAACAAACTGCCGGGCAGATGGAGCACAGGCTATTGCCGGCTCGAACCCAAAAGCCTGGCAAGCCTGCGCAGTTGTGCTGGGAATGCCAAGAATAATGATCAACCCAAGTATGCAATGCCTAATTTGTTGCCCAACCAGTTCCCCCTGTGAACAATAGGGGGGTTGAAGTAAAGGGAATGGATCTGTATGCGAAATTTCAACGATATTACAGCACCGGTGATCGACCGGTTTGGTGGTGAAGGCAATCTCGAAGCCAGGCTTGTCAAGCCCAAACTGCCACAATACCTAATGCTTATCCCAAACAGCCAGTGGCTATCTGCAGCCGCCAAAGCCGTATTTCAGGCGGGGTTCAGCTGGAACGTTATAGAGAAGAAATGGCCGGGCATTGAGCCGGTTTTTCACGGTTTTGATTTGTCTTTTTGTCGCTATCTGTCTGAGGAGGCCCTCGATAACCTGATGCACCAGAAGGGGATGGTACGGCATTGGAAAAAGACCCGATCCATTCAAAAAAATGCGGATTTCTTTTGGCACCTGTCCCACACCCATGGCAGCCTGGGAAACTACTTTGCCAGTTGGAATGCCGGTAACTATGTGCAAAACCTGAAACTACTGAGGAGGGGAGGCGACAGACTGGGGGGGAAAACTGCCCAGGTGTTTCTGCGCCGAATGGGGGTGGATACTCTGATTTTTGCCAGTGACACGGTACGGGCTTTGGTTCGGGAAGGCGTCGTGGAAAAGTCTCCCTCATCGAAAAAAGACTGGGCCGCCCTGCAGCAGGCGGTTGATATCTGGCAGGCGCAGTCCAACCGCAGCTTGAATGAAATCAGCCAGATCTTATCGTTTTCGGTGGGGTAGGCGCAGTGGTTTTCTTTTAAACCAGCCGTTTGACCAGCGCGCATAAAGACCCATTGAAACAACCTTAAGCAACCCAATAGGTTCCTGATCTTCTAGCAATAGCAGGGCAAAGGTGGGGTGAGAAAGTTTCAACTGTACGAAATACCCCGGATCAATCCTTTTTGATATTGATCCTTGCGCTGAGCACATGGTCCTCCCAGCAGCCATTAATCAACAAATAGCGTTTTGCAGTGCCTTCGATCGTAAAATCCAGGTTGCGCAAAAGTGCTGCGGAGCGATGGTTATCGGGCATGTAGTTAGCCATCACCCGGTTTAGTTTCAATACATCGAAGGCATAGGCCACTACATGGCCACACAGTGTTTTCATCACGCCCCGTCCCTCATAGTGTTGGTCTACCCCATAACCCATGTTGCACGCCTGAAACGGCCCCCGAATAATATTGGTCAGAGAGCAGACGGCAATAACCCTGGAAGCGCCCGGTAGAATACCCAGAAAGTGGATAGATCGCCCTTGCAGAAACTCACTCTGCCAAGCCTGCAGTCGCCGCTACCAGACCGGGATTGTGTGATATGCACCGCTTCTGGTGGGTTCCCACCGCCGCAGGTGATCCGCATTTCTGAGATAAAAATCAGACAGTGCTTCCCCATCACCCACCCCAGCCAATCGAATATCCACCAGTCCTACAAACACTACCTATCTCCAAGCGGCAAGGAGCCGTCAAACCAAGCGGATAACGCCGCTGCAGATCCGAATAGCAGAGTCCCTTGCCGGTTTATGCCATTTTTATTGGATTTACTCAGCTGCGGATACCGGGGGGTCTATTCCTATCGCGTCACGCAAGAATTTCCACCCCAGTGCCCTGCCACACGCATATCCTTTCTCCAGCAGATCGGCCTCCTGGGTAAAGCGTTTTACCGGAAAATGTTCCGGAGGCGCTATCACCGAGATGCGGCAATCTTCTGGGGGAGATTCAATGAAGTCCAGGGCCCGGTTGTATCTTCCCCCCCGATCCAGCACCGTTTCAAACAGGCGCGCGTGGTCATGGAAAAACTGCTTGATAAATTTTGGCGCGGGCCCGACTCGCTTCCGATATCCCCGTGGACGCGACAGCACAACGGTTATATCACGGGCACCTTGCCGGTAAGCCCAAATAACCGGGATAGAATCCGCCAGGCCCCCGTCAGTCATCGGTTCACCATTTACCGGGGGGAAATTCCGGTACACGACCGGAATAGCGCAGGATGCGGGAAACACCTCATGCATATTGTGCGGCGTTACGCGCACATAGCAGGCCCGGCCGCTGGCGATACTGGTAGTCACTGCATAAAGTGGCACCGCATTTTCTGTATAGCGCTGGATATTGAGGGGCTCATCCTTGTAAGAAGCGTGCCACAACCAGCTGATATCACAGAAGTGACCGCCCCGTAAATAACGGCGCCAGTCGATAAAATCCACCCGTCGCGCGTGATCCAACAAAATCCTGCGGCTGCGACCGTGGTCCCCCGCCAGGTAGCCAATCAGGTTGGTGGAGCCCGCGGAGACACCGATGGCAAAATCAAAGGGCCGGTAATCCGCCTCAATAAAGGCATCCAGCGCCCCGGCCGCAAAGATGCCCCGCATAGCACCCCCTTCCACCACCAGTGCGGAAAGAGGCGCCTTATCCATACCTGCAGTACTCATAGATTCACCACCACTATCACTGTGCATACTGTATTACGCCTCTGTAACCCCCTGTCCAGCCGGGAGGCAAGCAACACCGGCAACCCCCCCCACTCCCCGTGCCGTGACAGAATGCTTTTGCCAAGGGGGGTTGAACAACACTATGATTGCGATACCTAAGCCAGCCATCTTCCAAAAAAACCTCTATGCAATCCGCTGTTTTTCAAGCGCCCTGGAGCCGTCAGCTCAAATTGATCACTGCGCTGAGCACGGCTTTGCTACTGGCGATCCCCCTTATCCTGACGCTAAAAACTCCGGAATCTCCCTCCCCCCTCTATAGCATCGCCATTGCCCTGCCGCTCGCCATACTGCTGTTCTGCGCCCTGTTTGCCATCCGCGGCTACACTCTCCGGGACAACACCCTGCTGATTCTCCGTCCCGGTTGGAAAACCGCCATTCCCCTGGACGGTTTGACCGAAGCCCAGGCAAGTCCCTCCGCGATGCAAGGATCGGTGCGCATATTTGGCAATGGGGGACTGTTTGGCTATATCGGCCTCTTTCAGAACAAGACACTGGGGCGCTACAGGGCTTTTGCCACCAATCATGATACCGCCGTGGTACTGCGTTTTCGCACAAAAACCCTGGTAATCACCCCCGATAGGCCCGAGCAGATGGCGGAAGTACTTCGGCAATGCCGCTAGTCCTCTACCAGCCGGGTTGGGCTGCTCATTGGCGCGCTTGGCATTTTCCCGGGGGGACAGCATACTGCCCCTGAAACTCGCACAACTGAAAGGAAGCCGATGAAGAAAATGATTGTCGCCCTGGCGATTTCCTTGGGCACACTATCGGTGAGCGCCCATTCTGCCTGCGTGATTCTTTTGCATGGCCTGGCCAAGTCCGATGCCTCCATGACCAGATTGGAGCAGGCGATCAGTGCCGCAGGCTACAAAACCGTCAATGTGAACTATCCCTCCACAAAATTTCCCATTGAGGAGTTGGCCGGAAAAGCCATCACCCCGGCACTGGCTACCTGTGCCGATCAAGGCGAAGTCAATTTTGTCACCCACTCCTTGGGCGGGATTCTTGTCCGTCAGTACCTGAGTCAGGCGGGGATTGAAAACCTGAGCCGTGTGGTTATGCTGGGACCACCCAATAGCGGCAGTGAAGTGGTAGACAAACTCGGCCATTTCCCGGGCTTTCAGTTTGTCTTTGGCGATGCCGGCTTGCAGCTCGGCACCGGTGCCCTGAGTGTTCCCAACAAACTGGGGCGGGCAGAGTTCGATGTGGGCATCATCGCCGGCACCCGCAGTATCAACCTGATACTATCTCAGCTGATTCCAGACACAGATGACGGTAAAGTCTCGGTCTCCAGTACCAGGCTCGAGGGGATGAATGACCACCTGGAAATGCCGGTTACCCACGTATTTATGATGAAAGACAGAAGAGTCATTGCACAGGTTCTCCACTATCTGAAACACGGCAGTTTCGCCCGCAAGAACAATACCACAATTGCTGATTAATGCGATGTCCACCCTCTTCGACTGGCGCAAGCACCGCTTCGATTCAGGCAACGCAACCAGTCAATATTCATCCTTCCTTCGGCCAGAGCCGGAATCCCTGCTTGGGCCATGCAGGGAATTTTAAAATCCACCCTTGTACGTTTTGTGAAAGCCAGCATTCAGTTTGTCGACCAAAGCGTCCGGGGCTACGCGACCTGGTCCCGCCATGAGCGACAGAACGCTCAGCGCGGCCCACAGTTCCAGCGCGGCCTTTACACAAAACAACCCCAAAACTCAGGGTGAAACAAGATGCAGTGGCAATGGTGCAGCTTTAGTGAACTCTCAATCGACCAGCTCTATGAAATACTGCGGGCCCGCCAGCAGGTCTTTACCGTAGAACAGAACTGCCCCTACCAGGATGCCGATGGCAAAGACCAGTACGCCTGGCATCTGACCTGCTGGGACAGCAACCACAAGACCCCACAACTTATGGCCTACCTGCGCGTCTTGTTTCCGGGCAAGAAGTATCGCGAACCCGCCATCGGGCGGGTACTCACCACGGAATCCAGCCGCGCTGCCGGACTCGGCAAAGCACTGATGTGCCGGGCTGTCCAACATACTCTGGACGAGTATCCCAAAACGGCTATTCGTATTTCCGCTCAGGAGCACCTCAGCCGGTTTTATGCAGAGTTTGGTTTCGAGCAGGTATCTGCTCCCTACGAGGAGGACGGCATACCCCATATAGAAATGCTGCGCCCGGCACCCTGATCGATACCGGCCAGGCTAAATAACTAGCCGCTACTGACAGCACCACTGACTGAGGGGGCAGGGTTGCACTCGCGACGACGCACCCAGGTATACAGGCAGGAGGCAGCGATACCGGCTGCCGTTAGCAACCATACAGCGTTGGCCACCAGTGAGGCGCGCACAAAGGAATCCGCTCCAAAAATAGAGACATGCGTTATCACCGCCAGCAGGCAAGTGACAATAGTGGCCCCCCTGAGCAGCATGGACCACCCCGCCACTGTGCCAAAAAATGCAGCAACCACACTCAAAACAACTGTGGTTAACCAAAACACCTGCACCGCAGACACAGCAAAGACCAGGTAAGTCACTGCGCTTAAGGCGATGGCAAATGGTATTCCCCACACCTGGGCCATCCACACGCGCTCCAAGCGCACCGCAGGTGCGCCCCTCTGACGCTTGCGTATCAGCCAAATATTAATACCGGAAACCACCAGCACACACATGCCGACCCCCAGCAGGAAGTAGGCGATTTTCACCGGGAAGCCGGAAAAATGGCCGAAGTGCAAGCGGAAATTGGAAGCGTACACCTGCTTACCGGCCTCCCCGTCAGACCAGCCCTCCTTGTGCATTAACCGGCCCTGGGCGTTGAACCGATAACGCTCTCCCCACACCAGGCGCCCGGGAACCCGGGTGACAATCTCAACCATCTGCCCTTCGCGGCCAGGGTGAAATATGCGCAGACGATTCTGCTCATGGCCCGGTGCCAGCCGTGACATCTCCGCAAGAATCTTTTCAAAGTCTGGCAGCGGCACCTGCCCGGCATCTTGCGCTATCGCAGACTCCTCCCTATACAGCATCGCCTCCACCTTCTCCACATCGCCGCCGAAGAAAAGCCCCGCAATCGCAAAGGCCACCACCTGTGACAGACCGATAAAGGCTCCCGTGACAGCAATCGCCAGGTGGAAAGGTGCGGCCCAGACACCCAGGCGGTTGTGCAGGTCCACCTGCTGTAAGCGCCTGGAACCCGCCATACGAAAAGAGAAGGCATCCTTGAGGATTTTGGGATGTGCCAGCAAGCCGGACAGGATCAGCGCCGCCATCAACACACCGATCAACCCTACGAGTGGCACCCCCAGTACCACCGGCAGATTCAGGGCAAAGTGCAGATAGGTGAGAAAGTGGGTCCAATCGTGAAAGACTGTACCCTGCAGCGAGCCATCCTCTCCCAGATGCCGTTCAATTTTGCCAACACGCACAACCAATCTCGGCATATCCGAGTTGGGAATGGTAAAAGTGACTGAATTGAATTTTTCCCCCTGTGCGCTCGCCAGTGCGCTGACCTGCTCTGTGGCAGTTGCGTAAACAGCGGGTTTGACCTCCAGGGTTTCCAGCTCGGAAGCCTGCTCCCAGCGCTCAAATTCGTTGTAGAAAACCGCCAGGGTACCGCTGACACACACAATATACAGCAGTGTGGACAGGGTCAGGCCCAGAACCGAATGCCCGTCGGTCATATCGCGTACAAAGGCCGGTGAGGGTTTGAGGGAGAATTTCACGATACCTTCCTATTCCACAGCACGGGCACTGCACACCCGCTTATACAGCAGGCAACAGATACAGGCCGCTCGCCGCTAAAAACAGCACCAAGGCTGCACCCGGGCGCAGCAGTTTCCGATCAGCACAACACCAGACAACCGCCAGGGTCCAGAATGTGATGGCAACAAATCCCGCACCAATCAGGCGACTGCTGTCGACCAGATTGGCTACACCAAAGAACAACAGCCCTGCAGCCACGCCGCTCAGCGCCGGCAGAATAACCACCGCCAGGCATCTCGCAATACCACGCAACCCTATTAAATTCGCAGCCCTCGCGGGAGCAGGTTTGGTTGTCACCCTGTGTTTATCCTGTCGAGGTGGGCCACTGGGCCAGTCCCCGTTGAGCGCAATCAAACCAAAGACCCCCAACATGACGATCAGGGTGGCAATACTGATTCCATACTCAACACCGACCACCGCACTCCACCCCCAGGCGGAAACCACTACCAATGCCCAACCGAGCCAGCGGCGTACTGGCTGTACGCCAGTGTGCAACCAGGCCCTGTACAAAGTCACTATGCCGGCGAGGGCGCTGAGGCTGGCCAGCCCAGCGATGATGTAGATTGCATTTGGCATAAATACCACAAAGAAAGTCTTTGGCTCGCTCGATGAGTTCCCCTGAACAGACAATTTGTCCAGTCAATGCGTCACAGGGACAAGCCGCTACTGTCCCTGGCCGACGCACCCCGAAAACTCCTGCAATTTCGCCCAAAGGCGCCTGTATTGCAAGGACGGTGATCACATAGGGTTTGCAGGCCCTGTCAGATCGCCGGGATTATTGTTAAAAGGGCGAGACGTGTACCCGCACACACGCCATGCCGGTAAAAGCCCCGGAAGCAAACTCAGAAGGTGTAACGCGCTTCTGCCGTCACATAACGGCGCTCGCCGTAAAAACAGTCCCCGCGGCTCAGGCAAGAGGTGGTGTGGATTTCATCCGTCAGGTTTTTTACATTTAGCTGGAAATTCCAGCTTTCCAGGGTGTAGCCGATAGTTGCGTCGTACAGGGTGTAAGAGGGATTATTGGATGGAAGCTCCTCAAAAAAGCTATTCAAGACAGAGTAAGATACCTCATTCAAAAATGGGTTCGATAAAATAACTTCACGAGTTTTTTCCATTCCTGCATAGCTTTTCCCAACATGGCGCGCACCTAGACCAACTTTTAGGCCCTGAACCCATTCGCTTAAGTCGTAATTGGCCCAAAGTGAAAACTGCTCCTCAGGAATTGTTTCAAGTGGCGTGCCGATTTCATACGAAGCAAAGCTCTCTGTAATTTCAGTATCCAAATGACTATAGTTGGCCACCAGGCTCAGGTCACCCCACCGACCGGAAGCCTCCAGCTCCACACCATCAATTTCAACTTCACCCAATTGAACAAATGAATTTGGAGTTGAGGCATTTAAATCACGTGTCAGACGATTCTTCTGCGTAATTTCATAGGCGGAAGCGGTGATTAACAGACTTGTACCTTCAGGCTGATATTTAATCCCGACTTCAACCTGTTCACCTTCGATTGGCTTAAATGCATTATTTGTACCTGCTACAGGCTCAAATGACTCAGAGTAGCTTGCATAAGGTGAAATGCCATTTTCATAGGAATACATCACACCAAAACGCAGGGTAGTCGCATCTTCATCATAGGAAGAGCCACCCACTGTTTCAGACTTGGAGAAGTCCCGACGTAAACCGGTACTGAAAATCCAATTGTCATGGGTGATCTGGTCTTGAAGGTAAAAGCCCAATTGCTCAGTTTCAGTTTCAATATGTCGCCATTCGCTACGCTGCTCTAGCCCTGTGGGAACATAGCCATAGACAGGATTGAAAAGATCAATTTTACCACCTTCCAAAGGCAAACTGAGACGGTCATTGGCCGTTTTTGCGTCCTGGCGATCAAGACCAAACGAAATCTGATGCTCGAAAGGTCCAGTTGTCATTTCACCGGAAATACGTAAATCGAATATCAGAAGATCGCTTTTGGCATCACTTACAAAAACTGTACGATACACTTCCTGAACATTCGGATTGAGCATATTTACAGGATCATATAACACACCAGAAGGGAACATCGAATTGTAATCAACTTCACCCTCTGAATAGCGCAAACCAGCATTGAAACCCCAGTTATCGCTAAAGCGATGATCTATCCAGACACTGTAGGCGATTTGCTGAGTATCGTATTTATCCCAGTCGGGCTCGCTCAGGAAAGTGTCTGTGGGAATAGCCCCATGACTATTGTCAACACGAGTGCCGCCATAGGGTAAAAATGCGGCAGTGGTACCGGACTTATCATACTGATAATTGGCAAGGAAGGTAATTTCTGTATCCGCACTGGGGCGCCAGGAGATAGAAGGCATAAACAAAGTGCTGTTATCCTCTACATGATCCACCTGGGCATCGGCATCACGGGCATAACCCACTACGCGGTAGAGCCATTTGCCTTCATTGTCCAACGCACCAGTCACATCGCCGGCAATCAC
Organism: uncultured Microbulbifer sp.; assembly: GCF_947489355.1. Taxonomy (GTDB): domain Bacteria; phylum Pseudomonadota; class Gammaproteobacteria; order Pseudomonadales; family Cellvibrionaceae; genus Microbulbifer. The sequence continues at coordinate 39,060 of NZ_CANLDD010000011.1, forward strand.
TTTGCGGTCGTAGTCACCACCCTGCACCATTAGCTCACCGCCAAATTCGCTCTGGGGACGCTTGGAAACCAGATTGACAATCCCGCCTGTAGAGCCCTGGCCGTAGAGCACAGAGGAAGGGCCTTTGAGGATTTCCACCCGTTCAAAAGCGTAAAGATTGGCACGGGCACTGGTATAGCTGCCAAAAATGGACTGCAAACCATCAATAAACATCACGGGGGCTACCCCGCGCACAGAGGACCAGTCACCACGAGCATCCACACCAAACAAACCGCCATTCACACCGGCGGAATATTGCAGCACATCCTGTACAGATTTGGAGCCGGTAGCATCAAAGAAGTTTTTATCGCGCAGTGAAATAGAAAAAGGCGTCTCATCGACCGGGATATCCAGCTTGCCGATAGAAGTCTGGCGGGACAGATTCAGCGTGCCGGTAACCTGAACTTCCTCCAGGCGCTCGCGCCGGTCTTCGGCTGCAATCACCGCAGTAGAACTGCCGGCAGCAACAGCGAGTGCCAACAGGGAGCGGCTGAGGCCAGCCACAACAAGAGACATATTTTGGCACAAACCTTGGTTTCGAGCGCTACCCATGGAGATCCCTCAGTACTCAATAAGACATGTATTGACCGCAGCGGAGTGTGTGGTCTCGAATTATGCAGATACTAATGGTAATGGTTATCACTTGCAATATTGTTGAGATGTTTTTTGCTATCAGTTGCGCCCCATTGTGCAAAGGTCCTGGCAAGAGCCCAGTGGAGTGCGGTATATGGTGGGGTTTGAGGGTATTGTTGTTCTCAGGCAGCCGATCCCTACGCCCCAGCAGGTGCTGCCTTTATTATTCCTCAAGCCAGGACTGCCAGAGAAAGGCCGGGATCTTTTCCTGTTTGTCAAATGCAACGGGAAGGAAAACGAGGGCAACGCCACGAGGGTACCCGGGCGGGATTGCAGCGGTACAGAGTCTGCACCGCTGCCGCAGGAGGGTCTATTTCAGAGTCGTCCGCCAGGATTATTTTCTGGCGCCGGCACTCGCATCACGGATTGCGCGAAACTCGTTGCCTGGATACCAGTTGGGCCAATCCTGATTATTGGCCAAGACCAGCCCCAGTTGCAGCCCCAACTGCAGGTCCATGGCTGCCCCCTTTAAATTCCACGCCGGATCATAGGCATCGCCCGGCTTGTGATAGTGATCGCTGAGATATTCCTCACCTTTGCGCCGAGCCCATTCGCGACCGTGCTCCAGGTTGTCGGTGCCGGAGTCAAAATACAGCATGGGAACCCCTTTTTTCGCCAAGCTGAAATGATCCGAGCGATAAAAGTAACCACGCTCAGGGTGCTCCTCGGGAACCAGGTAACGGCCCTGCGCCTTTGCGGCGGTCTCCAGCAACGGTTCCAGTTCGCTGCTGCCATAGCCGATAACAATAATATCCCGGGCTGGCCCGAGCACATTCATGGCATCAAAGTTTATGCCCGCAACCGTTTTCTCCAGGGGCGCAGCGGGGTGCTCAGCGTAATATTTGGAGCCGAGCAGGCCGGATTCCTCAGCGGTGACCGCAACGAAGACCAGTGAGCGGTCGGGGCGTTCAAGTCTTACCGCCTGGGCAGCCATGGCCAGCAGACCGGCAGTACCTGTGGCATTGTCCACGGCGCCATTGAAAATCTGGTCTTCGCCTTTGGCATTGCTGTTTACGCCCAGGTGATCCCAGTGCGCGGTGTACACGATCACCTCATCCGGGCGCTTCCGGCCCGGCAATTTGGCCACCACGTTGCGGGAATTGGAGGTTTGCAGGCTGTTTTGCAGCCGGATATTGGCCTTGAGGCCGAGTGCCTTTGGCTTGAAGTCGCGGGTTTTTGCCGCGGCCATCTCTGTTTGCAGATCCAATCCAGCGGAGCGAAACAATGCCCTGGCAGCATGGTTGGTCACCCAGGCCTCCACCGCGACGCGGTCGACATTGCGGTCGTCGGTTTCTAAGCTGATTTGTGCGCCGGACCAGGAACCGCTAACCACCTCCCACGGATAACCGGCGGCCCCGGTCTCGTGAATGATGATGGCACCCTCAGCACCCTGGCGGGCGGCTTCCTCAAATTTATAACTCCAGCGTCCATAGTAAGTCATGGCGTTGCCATTGAAGAGAGACTCGTCCTTGCTGGCATAGCCGGGGTCATTGACCAAAATAACGGCGGTCTTGCCGGACATGTTCAGGCCAGAGTAGTCGTTCCAGTCATTCTCGGGGGCAACAATGCCATAGCCAACAAATACCAGTTCGCTGTTCTCCAGGGCGGATGCAGAGGTTTGCCGCTGAGTGAAAGCCACCATGTCAGTGATTGGCTGCAGTACCTGCTCGACACCCGCGCCCGCAATGCGGAGGGGAGTGGATTCGATCTGCATCTCAACGATGGGCACCTGCTGGAACCAGCTCGGCTGGCCATCTGCACCCGTGGCGCCGGGTGTCAGCCCCAGCGTTTTAAATTGCTCTGCCAGATAGCTGACGGTCAGCGCCTCGCCGGTTGTGGCGGGGGCACGTCCCTCGAACTGATCGGAAGCGAGAACCGCAATATGTTTGTGCAGATCTGCAGCGATAGCATCGGCCTGGGCCTGCTCAACTTCACCAGGGGTGGGGCTGGAACCGGTGGTGGTCCCAACTGGATCCTGGTAACGGGTGTGGGCAGCTGCCGGTCCCACTGCCTGCTGCCCGGTCGCTTTGGGATCGCCTTGGCTGCAGGCGGTGAGTGCGCTGCCGACAGCGATAGTCAGGCCGAGGCGGCGCCAGAGGGATGAGATTTGCATAATGTTGTCCTGTGAGCCTTGCTGCACAGAATTATGCCTGATCTCGATCCATCTAACGACAGCTTGCAGAAGCCTGCTGTAATGGATAAGGGCCAGGTATCGAACAAAAGCCGTCAAAACGCACCTGCCCGATACCGTATACAAGGGACATTCAGAGGGGCATTTGGCCTGGCCCTACGGCAAGGTTTTCAGCACTGCCCGGATCGGGTAGAGGATATCGCGGGCCAACTGCTGGCTGCGGGCGGGGGACCACCCCTCGATCGGATCGGGCAGCTTGTCATTATCCTTAAAGGGCATCTCCAAGGTCAGGGCCAGGGTGCGAAACTGGTGCCCGGCCCAGGCGGTGCCTATGGACAGGTTGGCTTCACCGGGCTTGTCGCGCTCGTAGCCGTATTCGGTCTGGAAATCCGGACTGATCGCCTCGTAGGCACGTTTGAAGGTCTCCTCCTGTTTCGCATGGCGGTCGTCATAGCCGGGAATGCCCTCACAGGCAGCGACAAAGTTGTAGGGCAGTGCCTCGTCCCCATGAATATCCAGAAAAAGTTCCCCGCCGAGCTCCAGCATTTTCTGTCGCACCAGAAAAACCTCCGGACTGCGCTCCAGGCTGGGCTCAAGCCATTCACGATTCAGGTTTGCCCCCGCCGCATTGGTGCGCAGGTGGCCGCGCACACTACCGTCGGGATTCATATTCGGCACCACATAAAAAACGGTATCCGCCAGAAGACTTCGGGCTGTAGGGTTGGCCTCGTCCAGCAGCGCATCCAGAAAGCCTTCCACAAACCATTCCGCCATGGTTTCCCCGGGGTGCTGGCGAGCGATCATCCAGACCCGGTGCCTGGCACTACTGACAGCCCCAACCGTCAGCATGGTCATATCGCGACCGTCGAGGGTCTTGCCGAGACTCTGCATGTGTACCTGATCGCTGCTTTGCGCCCAGGCGAGTAAATCCAGGTGCCGCTCCCAGGAATAAGGGGCGAAATAGGCGAGATAGATACTTGGCTCATCCAGCGTTACGGCGAAATCCAGGCTATTTCCGTCATAGCTGGCGCCGAGACGAAACCAGTGCTGGCGGTCGTAGGAAGCGCACACCCGGTAGTTTTCCCATCCCTCCGGATAGGCGGACTTACCGGCATTCACAATGCGCAGGGGATAACTCGACCCTCTCTCCCCCTCCAGGCGAAAGTGAAACCACTGATAAAAATCGGAATTGTGGTCCTGGCGGATGGCCAACTCAACCGGATTGGTAGTGGAATTGACAACTTCGATATTTCCGCTGTCGAAAGCACTGGTTATATTCATACACGCCCCCCTTTTTTGTTGCTGGGCGCAGGATACAGGGCTCGAGCATTTTTTTCAGGCGCCTGGTGGGGGAAACTGCCACTTTATAAGTAAATTGTCATGTCACCCATCTGATAATTTGGACCGCTTGCAGAAGAGGGGTTGAGGGAATTTGCGCCGGCAGTTACCAGCCCATAAAAGAAAAATAGAACTTGCACTGCACACTTGTGTCAGCTGCCGGGGCGTCAATCCCCCGGTCAAGGAGGCACAATGAGGCCAGTTGTGCAAATAATAAAAAAGCACGGTACCGGATTCGATACCGTGCTTTAGCCAATCCCTGGCGGCACCTGCTGCGACTACTACTCCCTGAAATTTCCGGTGTCGGTCCCAGACAAATGCTTGCTGCCCGGACTGTTCACAAGTGCGTCACTCCACACTGTCAGAAATCAATGACATCTCCATAACATTCCGTAGCAGGCGCTGATTAAAGTTTAGGCAGCTTTTATTGCACTTTGTTGCACCCTGGTGCAGATAGGCGTAAATTTAGTGGCTTTTCCCTTTACCCATGGAAGGATATTTGGCTGGGCAGGCGAGAATGGCGATCCCTTCTCTGGAATTGGCCTGCTGGACCCGAGGCCGGACAGCAGACTGGGATTCCGGATTTGATCATAAGCTGAAAGAGGTTAGAAGTTCATGGGTAGTAGCATTAAGCGCAGTATTGCCCTTAGCAGTGTATTGGTGATGGTAATGAATGTCAGCGCCTGCGGTTATTTTCTGTATCCTGAGCGCAAAGGCCAGACGGGCGGTCGCGTGGACCCGGCAGTGGTTATTTTGGATGGCGCCGCACTGCTTTTTGGGTTTCTTCCCGGTGTTGTAGCCTTCGCAGTAGACTTCACCAATGGCACAATCTACCTGCCGCCGGGCAGCCCCTCGGTAATCGACCGGCACACCAGCAGTGTCGATACAGACAAGGTACAAAAAGTGACTGACGAAGATGGCCACGCCTGGCTTCAACTATCTATTGAGGGCAAATCTGACGATAGTGGGGATCTGGCAGATCTGGAGGTCATCCTGACAGACGTTACCGGGCAAAAAGTGGATGCTGATGACATTGTCTGGTTGCAGGATGCCGCAGCTTTGCAGGCAGCCATCACCGCTCAAGTCGCGGCACGTTAAGCGCTCCATTAGACGGGAGCTGAACTTTTACCCGGCGCAGAGAAGTACCCCCGTCCGCCGCAGTCTGTTCTGGGCCTTTCGTATACCGGCAGGCCCAGAGACGCCGGTTATTCCAAGAGGGCAATCCCCGGTGATTGTGAGCAGGTAATGGCTAAGGGTTTTTACTACCCTGTCAGAGGCATAAGAACCGGGCTCATCACCCCATCCTTAACAAAATACCATGCCAAAAGCCCTGTCGTCGCAGCAATCCTGAAATACGGCGCATTCGGCACTTTTTTCTTCCAGCCCAGCAGGAGCAAAAATTATGAGTCTCTCGTATTTTTATAATATTCCCGAGCGTCACGTTTACACAATCGCAAACTGGATCATGGTGGTGTACCTCGTCTGGACCGGCGTTCTCTCATTCGGAGAAACCGGCTCCCAAATAATCAGTAACTGGTTCAGTCAGCATCTTCTCTTTTCAAAAATCGACATACCGTGGATGCTTTTGGCATGGCTGATCGGTGCAGTAAAAATTGTGATCGCGATCGGGCTCAGCCAACGTAATCGGCATAGCAGGCGTTATCAATGGTCTGCACTGGCCGCTTTTATACTGCTGATTGCCCCCACCACGCTTCTGCTGACAAACCCGGTGTGGGTGGCGTCCTACGGCGGCTTCCCGTTTATCGGCTCGGGCCAGGGAATCATAAAGTACTTCTCCATGGCTGGCGTGGCCCTGTACTTGTATGCCTCCAGTAGGTCTTCACAAGGGTGTCGGCGCATTGCCATTGGTCTGTGCATTTTTGGCGTCGCCATTGTGATGGGGTGGATTGGTGCGATGAAATTCACCGCCTTTGAGGCGCAGGGTATTTTCCCCCTGATGAGCACCAATCTCTTTTTTTCCTGGACTTACACTGTTTGGACTACCCAGGGGGCCTCAAATTTCATTGGTATCGTCGAATTACTGTTCCTGGTAACGCTGCTACTCGCACCGGTATCCAAACGTATTGGGTTGTTCGGTCTGGCCGGCATCCTGGCCACAGCGATCGGAACCACAACCTTTCTTTTCAATACCCCCGGGTATGACCTCTTTATTCTCGATCTGAATACAACAGGTCAGTTCATCATCAAAGACTGGCTTCTGTTTGCAGCCGCATTAATCTTCTACAGCGCTATGACACGCCGGGAAGGATCCACCACCTAACGAAAGCATGCAACGGGCAGAGCCCCCCAGGGGCTCAGTTCAGTGTTATCGCTCTTTTTGCCCCCAGAGCGATCAGGGGCCGCCAATTGAGGCGGCTACCCCTTACTACCGGGTCGGAGGGAAAGAACACCCCTCTCCCAAGACGCGCTGTGAAATCATCACTGTACGCTCGTAATCGGCATCCATGTCTCATACGATCCTGGCAGCGGGGTATTCTTCCCTCCAGCCTTGCTAGCAACTGTGTCATAGAGAAGTTCTCTACCGCTTGAGCAGAAAAGTGGTCGGACTCAGGGAGTCGATCATTTTGTGGAACCGCACAGCCGTGGACGCCTGGACCCGAAATACCCTGTGCTGCTGCCCCCGCACTTCCCCGGGTCTTATACACCGGGAAGGTCCGCCTGTGCAGCGGATAGGTTTTTGCTGCACACAACTGTTTTTCGGTGCGATACCCTGCAATTCTTGGCTGTTACCCTATCCGGCAACCTCCCCCGCTGGAAAGCCTAGCCCAATAGTAGCCAGGCTGTACCGGCAATAATCAGCGATGCAGTCACACTCAGCACCGCACCCTCACGCACCATATCCTGCATACGCACTTTTCCGGTGCCGTAAGCGATCGCATTGGGTGCTGTGGCCACCGGTAACATGAAAGCGCAGCTGGCACTCATGGCGGCCGGTATCATCAACACCATCGGATCGAAACCTGCAGAAGTGGCCGCTGCCGCAAGTATCGGCATCAGCAGTGTAGCTGTAGCAGTATTGCTGGTAATTTCTGTGAGGAAGGTGACACCGAGACAGAGCAATAGCAACATCACCCAGAGGGGCATGGCGGTCAGGAAGGAAAGTCCGCTGCCCAGCATACTGCTCAGGCCCGAAACGGAAAAGCCTTTGGCCAGGGCGAGACCACCGGCAAAGAGCAGCAACATGCCCCAGGGGATTGTCTCAGCGGTCTGCCAGTCGAGCAAGCGACCGCCTTTCCCGTCGGGAATCATAAACATGGCCACCACAGCGGCAATAGCGACTGTGCTGTCTCCGGCAGAGGCAATATCCAGCCACCCACTCCAGCCGCCAAAGGGGGCATTGCGGGTGATCCAAAAAGCAATGGCGAGGCCAAACACCAGCAGTGTGCGCTTTTCCTCTGCACGCCAAGCCCCAACCGCCGGCGGTTCGATTACATTTTTAAGATGGACACCGCGGGTAAGCCAGAGCGTCATAATCGGCAGAGTGGTCACTACTACAGGAAGACCGATCTTCATCCAGCTCACGAAACTGAACGTCCGACCGGTTACCTCCTCATAAATGCCCATAAAAATAACATTTGGAGGCGTACCCAGCGGCGTACCCACGCCCCCGAGACTTGCGCCATAGGCAATACCCAAAATCAGTGCAATGCTCAGTCGTTGATTTTGGATACGGGAGAGAATTGCCAGGGCAATGGGCAGCATCATTAGAGTTGTGGCGGTATTCGAGATCCACATACTGAGAAAACCTGAGGCCAGCATAAACCCCAGAACCAACCGCCGACCGGAGGATACGCCAACGATGCGCAGCATATACAGGGCCAGGCGCTCATGGGCCCCACTCTTTTCCAGAGCCTTGGACAAGATAAAGGCCCCCATGAGCAGCATAATCACATGACTTCCCAGCGATGCCGCCACCATTTTATAATCGGCCACCCCGAATAAGGGTAGAAGTATAAAAGGCACCAGAGAAGTTGCCGGGATAGGCAGTGCCTCGGTAATCCACCAGATCACTGTAAGCAATGTAATAGCCGCAGTGACCGCAGGCAGATACGCCAAATCTAGCTCACGCAAAAACACGTAAAAAAAAACGGCCAACAACGGCCCCAAAACGACAAAGCGCTGGCGCGCAATCGACATACCCACCCCCCAACAATCCAATCTCCCCCAGGCACTATGTGCACCAGAGGAAAATGCCCTTTTTTTCTGTAACCAAAGCGCCGGTCGCTGCCACCCTACTTTTCCGTTACTTCTTAACCAAACACATCCCAGAGTTCCTCCAGGATTACCCCTGAAACATCGCCTTAAATGGGCGAAGAAGCTCGCGCATCAAGGATAATACGGCCCGCAGTGTCATAACACCTCCCTGTCTAAGTATACACCGCTATGATTTGGGAAATTACTACCGGTTCGGAAGGAAAGAATACCCCTTTCCCAGGACGCGCTGTGAATACATCCCTGTATGCTCGCAATCGGCATCCATGCCTTAAACGGTCCTGGGAGAGGGGTATTCTTCCCTTCTGCCATGCTAACCGCGCACACAAGTATCGCGTGTATAGAAATCGCAGAAAATCCTAAAGCAGTATATCCAATAGGATGGAAATCTGGAAACAACGATGCCGGGCCAATGACTCTAACGGACATGGCCACCCCGATATCACGAGCATTAATTAGGATTTACCGGACCGGATCAAGCAAAGTAATGTCACACTGAACCTAGGATAAGGTATACGAATATCCTGCCATCTCAAGTGCAAATCTGAAGATGCGTAACCCGGAAGATAAGCTGTAGCTGGCCATCTACTGGAAACGTGGATAGCCCATTGCGCTTTGGCCTGGTCCTAAGGTAACACTGGAACCGCTGGCGATAAAATAACTGAATCCTTTCGTCAAATCTATCAAAAATCCCGCAGCTTCAAATTAAGATATCCAACCCCCCGACCTCGCAGCAGGCAAGGGATGCACTGCTCCGTTACTGCGCAAGGCCATTAAACCTCAACAGAGCCCCACAGACGACTATGCAAATGTGAGACGAGCTCCTCAAGATTCAATAATCCGTTAATCTGGCACCTTTACAGTCAAATTATTCTTATGTGCATAATCCGGATCACCTCCAAGCCGCTTGTTGCAATTCAGGCCATTGATTGCTCCAATATCATTATTACTCAAAGTAAACCCTGACAATAACAAATTGCTGCGAATGTTATCCAGTTTTTCTGCCTTGGGGATCACAATACGATGCTGTTGCACATTCCATTTCAATATGACTTGTGCCGGAGACACAGAATGATTTTCTGCGATTTCTACAATTAATGGGTCCACTATCGGTTTTTCACTCTGTGGCACACCACTCCAGGAAGATCCGGAACCCAGGGGAGACCAACAGCTAATAGCAATTTTGTGAAACTGGCAGTAATCTACCAGCGGCTGCTGGGTGAAATAAGGATGTAATTCAATTTGATTGCAGACCGGACGAATCTCGGCAAATGTAGCAATTTGTTCGATATCCGTCTTGCGGAAATTCGATAAACCCAGGGCGCGTACCTTCTTCTGCTGATACAGCGCCTCCATAACCTCCCAGGTTTCCCGGGTATAGGCTGGCACTGGCCAGTGAATCAGGTAGAGATCCAGATATTCCAGTTGCAAACGTTCCAGGCTGCGCGCGAAGGCATCGTGGGTTTTGCTACGCCCCTGCTCGGTATCCCAGATTTTACTGGTTATAAAAAATATCTCCCGCGGCAGGCCGGATTCCCTGATCGCGCGCCCCAGGGCGCGCTCATTGCCATACACAGAAGCTGTATCAAACTGCCTATAACCGATCGATATCGCCTTTAGAATGGTATCAGTGACATATTCATTATCCTGTTGCCAGCCGCCCACAGCGGCCAGCCCCATGCCGACCTGGGGAATCTGCACGCCATTATTAAACTCGATAAAGTACATAATCGATATCCCTTCCAGCTACTGCGCTGTGCACTGAACACCACTTCCTATGGCTAAAATTATCCGCTCTCGGCGGTATCGAGTGTAAGAGGTCACCCCCTGTTTCTTGGAAAATCCTACAGTATATAGGTAATGTAATGCCATTCTTTCACTTGCGAGACACTAAAATCACCTTGCAGATTGGTTTAGGTTGAGTATGGTCTCAGACTTTATTTGGGAGGCAGCGAACCGGCGAAGTTAACGCCGCGGCTCACCCAATTGTCAAGGTCTTCGGCAACGGCATCCTCCTCAACATACACCATCCCTTTCAAAGGACGCCCGGTATAGTCCATTGGGCGTGTGTAGCGCTCCGCCAGCGCCTCCTGATAGTGATCAGGCCCTACCCTAACCATCAGTTCTTCGCCGACCACACCACAGGCCATGTTGCCATTTAACATAAACGCCAAGCCCCCAAACATCTGTTTTTCACTGAGGCCCTGGTTTTCCTGTATCAGATTGCGCACTTTTTCTGCCAGGGTTTTGTTATACGCCATAACAATCTCCTTAATTTCTTTTACCGAGCGGGAAGCCATATTTCCACAGTCGCTACAAACCGCATAAATGCAAATTTGACAAAAGTAAACTCCACTGAAGACAATTCGCCGGAATAGTCCGCCTTCCTAGACGGTTGCGGCGGGTTATTGACAAGTGTCTAATGATGGGTACAGATATCATCCCAAGAGAGAAAAACAACTGCGCCCATTCCAGACAGTCTGCAAATATACCCCTACAGGATCGCGACCGGTCACCACACATCATATGGCTCTGGTAGACGGAGCCCCATCCCCTACCCTGCATAAGCAGCTGCATCCTGGCGATAAAATTTATATTGAATAATCATTTAAGTGTAGCAGGAAATAGCAAGACTTCTTCTTGATAAGATGCCGACGCAATAGGAGCACTACATCAGTAAAAAGTGGATTTTAACGACATGCACCTTCTGAATAAATCGCCAGGCCGGTGGGATATTCACACTGCTTTTTCAAATATTGATACAAGGGAATATGGTAAATGGCAATTCCAGTGGAATTTACTTGTTGTATCTACCATGCCCGATCTTAATAAGCTATTCACACGAATTTTTTCTGTACGTCAGGGTCACGCTTTCCGGCATTTTTGGCAACGTCTAGAATCGGATTTCTCGAACACAACTTATTTGTAGAATACGGATACGTCTTACATAGGAACAATTGCTGTTATTTGGATGAAACTGCGCTTCTGTCAGGTAAAAACTCCGAAAGTGGACATTCAGGGCCTGAACCAGAGCTGACAGAACACCTACTGAATACCCAACGACCTTTGGCACTTGTAGCGTATTGCAACTCATACGTCTCGATCAGTATTTGGCAACACTTTGAAACAGCGCTCTCCCCTTCAATAAAAGCGGTCGCGGGCGTGCGCAAGCATTTTTCAACTGTGCTTCGGCTTTTGGCAAATACTGAATGCCCATGTGTGGTCGCAACGTCTTTTTGTCAATGCGTTTCACGCAACAGGCGTTGGGATCTGGTCTGTCGCCGGAATCAATTGCCACAGACAGGGGGCTGGAGATCTGACTGGTCCCGCTGATACCAGTGCAATTTCTCATGCAGGCTGACAACGCCACCGACGATAGTCAAAGTCGGCGCCTTTACTGCCTTGTTTTGCGCGAGGTCTGGTAGTGTCTTGAGGTCACCCACAATGACCCGCTGCGCCGGAGTTGTTCCCTTTTCGATCAGTGCCGCGGGCGTTTCCGCTGAGAGACCGTGGCGGGTGAGTTCGGTGCAAATGGTTCGCAGGCCCGTCAAGCCCATATAGAAAACCAGGGTTTGGCCAACAGAGGCCAATTCGCTCCAGGGCAAATCGAGGCTGCCTTCCTGCAGGTGTCCGGTAATAAAACGCACTGACTGGGCGTAATCGCGGTGCGTCAAAGGAATACCCGCATAGCTGGCACACCCGGACGCAGCGGTAATGCCCGGCACCACTTGAAACGGTATGCCGTGCTCGGCCAGTTTGTCGATCTCTTCGCCACCTCGGCCAAAAATAAAGGGATCTCCTCCCTTCAGACGCAGTACCTTTTTGCCTTTGTTGGCTAAATCCACCAACAGCTGGTTGATATCGCTTTGGGGAACCGAATGAAACGCTTTTTTCTTGCCAACATAAATGCGCTCGGCATCCCTGCGCACCAGGTCCAGAACCGCCGGGGATACCAGGCGATCATAGAGCACGGCATCGGCCTGCTGCATCAGACGCAGGGCGCGAAAGGTCAGCAAATCGGGATCTCCAGGGCCCCCGCCCACCAGGTAAACCTCGCCAGTCGGTGCAGGACTGCCCTGCCAGACCTGCAGGGCATTGAGCAATGCTTTTTCCCCTTCCGCCAGCTTCCCTGCCTCCATACAGCTGGCGACTGGGCCTGAGAAAACCCACTCCCAAAAATCCTTGCGCCGCGCTTCGGGCAATGCGGCTTTTACCCTGGTGCGCACACGGGCGGCAAGCTCCACCAGGGCGGCAAGCCCCGGGGATAGCAGCGCTTCGATCTGGGCGCGGATACGCCGGGTAAGCACCGGCGCAGCACCGCCACTGTTAATACCAATCGAGAGATCGCCGCGCTCCACCATTGCGGGAAAGGTAAACGTACACAACTGCGGCGCATCCACCACATTGACCGGCAGGTGCCGGGCGCGCGCATCGGCAGAGACCTGCGCATTGACCTCCGCACTATCGGATGCCGCGATCACCAGTTCAGCCCGCTGCAAATAATCGGCGCAGTAGGTTGTCTCAAACAGGGCTCCGTTTGAATCGGACACCAGTTGCCTGAGTTCGGAGGCAATCTCCGGGGCAACCACCCACAGGCGGGCTCCCGCCTTGCATAGCAAGCGGGCTTTGCGGGTGGCAATGGCGCCTCCACCCACAATCAAGCAAGGGCGGTTTTGGACATCAAACGCGAGAGGGAGATAGCGCAACGTCTTATCCCATTAAGTGGCAGACGGGAACAGTATTCCTCCAGAATACCCGGGGTAGTTAACAACCCGGTAGCCGGCCAGAGTGCCGCATCAACATTGCGCGGGAGAAGCAGCTATCACTTCCCGGCCGCCCATATAGGGACGCAACACGGCCGGAATTTCCACACTGCCATCTTCGCGCTGGTAGTTCTCCAGTACCGCAACCAAAGCTCGGCCCACCGCGAGGCCGGAGCCATTCAGGGTATGCACCAGCTCCGGTTTGCCGGATTCCGGGTTGCGCCAGCGGGCCTTCATCCGGCGCGCCTGGAAATCACCCACCAGGGAGCAGGAGGAAATTTCCCGGTACCGGTCCTGAGACGGAATCCAAACCTCAATATCGTAGGTCTTGCGCGCGGCAAAACCGATATCTCCACCACAGAGTGCCACAGTGCGATACGGCAGCTGTAACTTTTGCAGAATGGTCTCCGCATGCTGCGTCAGGGTTTCCAGCGCCTCGCCAGACTGGTCCGGGCGGGTCACCCACACCAGCTCCACTTTTTCAAACTGGTGCTGGCGAATCATGCCGCGGGTGTCGCGACCATGGGAGCCGGCCTCGGAGCGGAAACAGGGTGTGTGGGCCACCAGTTTGTGCGGCAGGGAATGGCTGTCTTCAACAATATGGTCGCGGTACAAATTCGTCAGCGGCACTTCCGCAGTCGGAATCAAATAGAAGCTGCGCTCGTCTCTCAGTTTGAACAGGTCTTCCTCAAACTTCGGCAGCTGCGAGGTGCCATACAGGGAATCCCCATTCGCAATGAACGGCACATTGGCCTCTTTGTAGCCGTGCTCTTCAGTGTGAATATCCAGCATAAACTGGGCCAAGGCACGGTGTAGTCTCGCCACCGCTGCGGTCATTACAGCAAAGCGTGAACCTGTGAGCTTGACGGCCACTTCAAAGTCGAGACCGCCGAGCCCGGTACCCAGGTCGACGTGATCTTTGACTTCAAAATCAAAACAGCGCGGTTGTCCCCAGCGCCGGATTTCAACATTATCGTCCTCGCTCTCGCCCTCTGGTACCGACGCATCCAGCAGGTTCGGAATCGCGGACAGAATAGCAGCCAGCTCCTGCTGCAGTTCAGCCAGCGTCTGTTTGGCACTTTGCAACTCGCCGCCCAAGGACTCCACCGCTTTCAGCAGGGGGGCGATATCTTCTCCGGCGGCCTTCATGCGCCCAATATTTTTCGACTTGCTGGTGCGCTCATTTTGCAGATGCTCGGTGTGGACCTGCAGCTCTTTGCGGCGCGCCTCAAGCGCTGTCAGTTTGACCGTATCCAGTGTCACACCACGCTTTTTCAGCGCCGCGGCCACCTGGTCCATATCCGTGCGAATCAGTTTGGGATCGAGCATTGTTTCCAGTTCGCCTGTGCTCAGGCGCCTACCACAAAATATTAAATGGATGTTGTTTAAAAATACCGTGTCGCCAGGGCGACAGCGACTCCCGTGGCTGCCAGGCAGCAAACCAGGCTGCCGAGAATATAGCCAATGGCCACGAATGGTTGGCCATTGTGCCACAGTATCAGGGTATCCAGGGAGAAAGTGGAGAAGGTTGTGAGCGCACCAAACAGGCCCGTCATAAGCAGGAGCCGCCACTCCTCCCCCAGCATCGCGCGGTGAATGATCAGTACGTAGACGATTCCGATTAGAAACGAACCGAGCACATTGACGATCAGCGTACCCAGGGGAAACTTGCCGCCGAAAACCGGGTAACTCCAGATGGTGATCAAGTGGCGAAGCACTGCCCCCAAAGCGCCACCCAGGGCAATTGCCAGCCACTGCATTTCGTTTCCCCCGCAGTTCAGGTGTTATCTGTGTAACGCTGAACGGCACTGGTGCGGTTCAGGCGGCGCAGTGTGTCCAGTTTCTCTGCGATTTTCAGTTCCAATCCGCGCGATACCGGATGATAGTATTGCCGACCGGCAATGGCCTCGGGAAAGTAGTTTTCCCCCGCGGCAAAGGCATCGGGTTCATCGTGCGCATAGCGATACTCGGCCCCGTGGGACAGGCTTTTGGCCAGCTTGGTGGGCGCATTGCGCAAATGGATCGGCACCTCGTAACTGGGGTCGCGGCGGATATCCGCCACCGCGCGCTTATAGGCGCTGTACACCGCATTGCTTTTGGCCGCCACCGCCAGGTAGAGAATCGCCTGGGCGATGGCCAGCTCCCCTTCCGGGCTGCCGAGCCGCTCCTGCACATCCCAGGCATTGAGCGCCGACTGCAATGCGCGGGGGTCTGCGTTGCCGATGTCTTCGCTGGCCATGCGCACCACCCTGCGCGCGATATACAGGGGGTCGCAACCGCCGTCGAGCATACGCACAAGCCAGTAGAGCGCCGCATCGGGATCGGAGCCCCGCACCGATTTGTGCAGTGCCGAGATTTGATCGTAAAAATAGTCACCGCCCTTATCGAAGCGCCGCACATCGGCGCTGAGCACCTCGGCGAGCACGGCTTCATCGACCTGCAGCGCCCCACCTTCCTCTGTGGCCAGGTCACAGGCAACTTCAAGCAGGTTCAGGGCACTGCGCGCATCCCCATCAGCGGCGCGCGCAATCTTCAGCAGCACCGCTTCTGGCACTGTGACATTGCGATCGACCAGTGCATCGTCGGTTTGCAGGGCGCGCTGCAGCAAGGCCAGTAAATCCGCTTCCGAAATACTGCGCAACAGGTAGACCCGGCAGCGCGACAGCAGCGCGTTATTCAGCTCAAAGGCCGGATTTTCCGTGGTGGCACCGACGAAGGTTACCGTGCCCTCCTCTACATAGGGCAAAAAAGCGTCCTGCTGGGCTTTGTTGAAGCGGTGTACTTCGTCCACAAAAAGGATGGTGCCGCGACCGGATTGCACCCGGCTCTGCTCGGCCTCCGCAACGGCCTGGCGGATATCCTTGACCCCGGCCAAAACCGCGGACAATGTCGAGAAACGGGCATCGCATTCCTGAGCCAGGAGCCGGGCAAAGGTGGTTTTGCCAACGCCCGGCGGCCCCCACAAAATCATCGAGTGCAACTGCCCACGCTCCACCGCCTCACGCAGCGGTTTCCCCGTTCCCAATAAATGCGACTGGCCCACATAACCGACCAGGGAGATGGGCCGCATCCGCGCGGCCAGGGGCTGATAGTTCCGGGGGGACTGAAACAGATCACTCATCTCTAATAACGTCGGTACCTGCGGGTGGTTTGAAGTCGAATACCGAGGCGGAAAGCTCGGGGTTGGCCTGAATGTCACTGAAAGTGATCTCGGTAGTCTGGCCCATGCTGTCGCGCACCGTAATCGCCGCGGGCAGCCCGTTTTTGGCAAAACCTATTTCCATGGCTTTAAAGGGCGCCGAGGGATTTTTCGGAACCAAGTGGTAGACGCCGTCTTTCAGGGAGACATTGAACGAATTGCGAATCTCTGCCACCTTGCCGCCGAGTAAGAGCGCAGGTGTTTCTTTGATACGCTTGTCCACCGGCCGTATCGTCACCTGTTCCAGATCCGGATCGTAAAGCCACAGGGTTTTATTGTTGGTCACCAATAGCTGCGCGTAGGGATCCCCGGTTTCCCAGCGCAGTTTACCGGGCCGCTGTACAGAAAAGCTGCCACTGCTCTTCTGGGTCACTTTGCCGCGCTCATCAAGCAGGGTCTGCTGAAAATTGCCCGACAGCGCAGCGAGGGGCATAAGTCGCTTGCTGAGGTCATCGGTGGCATCGGCCCAGGCCCCTGCGGCAGCAACACTCACCGTCAACAGTAGACTGTGCAGAATGCTTTTCATAGTTGGATTCCAGTAGGTTGAGTTCACAAAGCATAATGGCGGGCCGGTGAACAGGCGCTTAACCCTCTTCCTGCCCGTCCGATGGCGCGCTCATTCAAGGGGGTGGGGGGGCCAATACCTCCCGGTTGCCGTTGTGCCCGGCCGGGGACACAACCCCTGCGGCTTCCATGGCGTCAATAATACGTGCGGCACGATTGTAACCAATCCGCAACTGGCGCTGCACAGAAGAAATGGAAGCCTTGCGTGATTTCGTCACAAAGGCGACTGCCTCATCGTAGAGGGCATCCGCTTCGGGATCCTCGCCCTCCCCCTCTTCAGATTGCAGCCCGGGCACCGGTATACTGTTGTTACTGTCATCGATAATGCCATCGATATATTCGGGTGTACCGCGTCGGCGCCAGTCGGCCACCACCTTGTGTACCTCGTGATCATCCACAAAGGCACCGTGCACCCGCACCGGCACACCGCTTCCCGGAGGCAGGTAGAGCATATCGCCATGACCGAGCAACTGCTCCGCCCCACCCTGGTCGAGAATGGTGCGGGAATCCACCTTTGAAGAAACCTGGAAACCGATACGGGTGGGCACATTGGCTTTGATCAGGCCGGTGATGACATCCACTGAGGGACGCTGGGTGGCCAGCAGCAGGTGAATACCCGCCGCACGGGCTTTTTGCGCGATACGCGCGATCAGTTGCTCCACCTTCTTACCGACAATCATCATCATGTCGGCAAACTCATCGATTACCACCACGATGGCCGGCAGCTTGTGCAAAGCCGGGG
Source organism: uncultured Microbulbifer sp. (assembly GCF_947489355.1). Classification (GTDB taxonomy): domain Bacteria; phylum Pseudomonadota; class Gammaproteobacteria; order Pseudomonadales; family Cellvibrionaceae; genus Microbulbifer. The sequence goes on from NZ_CANLDD010000011.1 coordinate 56,702, forward strand.
CCGTTTGTTCCCCTTCCGGAACGCTGGACATGGGGTCCGGCTGCCAAAGCGGGTCGGCAATGGGTTCTCCCGCCTCTTCGGCTTCCTCCACCTTGCGGTTAAAGCCCGCCAGGTTGCGCACCCCCAGCGCGGCCATCAGCTTATAGCGGCGCTCCATCTCCCCGACGCACCAGCGCAGACCGTTGGCGGCGTCGTTCATATCCGTGATGACTGGCGTCAGCAGATGGGGAATACCCTCGTAAACCGACAGCTCCAACATCTTCGGGTCCACCAGGATCAGGCGCACCGCTTCCGGCGTCGACTTGTACAACAAGCTGAGCAGCATCACGTTGACGCCCACGGACTTGCCGGAGCCCGTGGTGCCCGCCACCAGCAGGTGTGGCATCTTGGCCAGATCCGCCACCACCGGCTGGCCGGAGATATCGTGTCCCAAAGCCAGGGTCAGGGGGGATTTGGCAGCTTCGTAAACATCGGCAGACAGTACCTCACTCAAGCGCACAATCTGGCGATTCTCATTTGGGATCTCAATCCCCACCACTGATTTACCCGGGATGACCTCGACAACACGGACACTGATCACCGCCAGCGAGCGCGCCAGATCCTTGGCCAGATTGGAAATCTTGCTGACTTTAACCCCGGCTGCCGGCTGAATTTCAAAACGGGTGACCACCGGGCCAGGCAGCACAGAGACCACTTCAGCCACCACACCGAAGTCCTTGAGCTTCAGCTCCAGCAGACGGGATAACCCCTCCAGGGATTCCCGCGAGAAACCCGCCTTTTTATTCTGGTCCGCCGGGTCCAGTAAGCCCAGCGGTGGCAGAGCGCCGGTGACCGGACCGATTTTGAACAGCTCGCCCTGCTTGTCCTTGGTCGCGCGGGGACTCCGCTTTGGTTTTGGCGCCAGCGCTTCGATCTTCGGCGGCATTCTCTCCACACTGCGCCGCCTCTCCTCCTCCAAAGCGGCTTTGCGCACCACTATGGCCTCCCGTGCCACACGCTGTTCAGCGCGTTTTTGGCGCCAGTGTTTGTAGAACCGGCCGAACAGGGCGAAAAATCCAAGCGCAATGTGGCCAATGGATTCGGCCAGCCTGAGCCAGGAAAGTCCGGTGAACACGGTGATACCAATGGCAAAAATTGCCAGCAGTAAAATGGTTGCTCCCACATAGCCGAGGCTGGCTCCGGCGGCACCGGAAAGGGCCGCACCGATAATACCGCCATTGGAAAAGGGCAGCGGGGTCTCAGCCGGCGCGAAACAGAGGGTTGCCAGCGAGGCGCCGCTGGCAAGTACCAGCAGCAGGCCAAACACCCGTAGCAGGAACAGGGGCCCGTGAAAACGGGCACTGCGATCACGCAGAATGCGATAGGCACGCCAACCAATCAGCAGGGGCAACAGGTAAGCCATCCAACCCAGCAGAGACAGGCCTACGTCGGCAAGCCAGGCCCCGGTGGGCCCAATTGCATTTTGGAACTGATCGGTTTGCCCTACATGGGACCAACCGGGGTCCTGTGCATCGTAACTCAGCAGACTGATTGCCAATAGCAACGCCCCCGCCAGCAGGGCGATCAGAGCCCCCTCTCTGATTAAGCGGGAAATCAGCGGATCCGGCAGGGTATCGCTATTCGCAGCGGTTTCCTCGGTTGCACTCTCGGCCTTCAAAGACTTTCCTCAATACAGTTTTGTTGTTGCCAATACCCCGGCAAGGGGATCGGTTGCCGGGTGAATCATAAAAGAATTTAGCCCGCAGCGGGTATGCCTTCCCGTTTGGCCGCCCTGTCGGAGTGGACAATTTGGTACAGCAGCGGCAAAACAAACAGTGTCAGCAGTGTCGAGGAGATAATTCCGCCGATCACCACCGTCGCCAGTGGTCGCTGCACCTCGGCGCCGGTGCCGGTATTGAGCGCCATGGGGACAAAGCCGAGGCTCGCCACCAATGCGGTCATGAGTACCGGACGCAGGCGGATCAATGCGCCATCAACAATGGCAGAATGCAGTGCCCCACCCGCCCGGCGCAGCTGGCGGATAAAGGACAGCATAACCAGGCCATTCAGCACCGCTACGCCGGAGAGGGCAATAAAGCCCACCCCTGCAGAGATAGACAGCGGCATTCCCCGCAACCACAGAGCCAGCACACCCCCGGTAAGTGCCAGGGGCACGCCAGTGAAAATAATCAGCGCATCCCTGAGTGTGCCAAAAGCCATCACCAGCAGGCCGAGAATCACCATTAGCGTCAAAGGTACAACGACCGAGAGGCGCTGGCTAGCGGATTCCAATTGCTCAAAAGTACCACCGTATACCAGCCAGTAGCCGGGTGGCAGAGGCACGTCGCGCTCGATCCGCGCGCGCGCTTCCTGCACAAAAGAACCGAGGTCCCGGTTGCGCACATTGGCGGTGACCACGACCCGGCGCTTGCCATTTTCCCGGCTGATCTGGTTGGGGGCCGGGGCCATCTCCAGCCTGGCCACTTCAGACAGGGGCACATAGGTGCCCAGTGGGCTGTCGGGGGGCAGGGGTACAGGGAGATCTCCCAGCTTTTCATAGTCGCGGCGCAGGTTCTCCGGCAGGCGCACCACCAGGGGGAAACGGCGATCGCCTTCGTAAATCAGACCGGCCTGCTCGCCGCCGATGGCAGTAGCCACCAGATCCTGCAGGGTTCGCAGGTCGATGCCGTAGCGTGCCAGCGCCAGCCGCTCGGGCACCACCGACAGTACCGGCAACCCTTCCACCTGTTCCATGCGGGCATCGGCCACCCCATCAATTCCGTTCAATACCCGCAGTATTGCATTGGAAGACGCCTCCAGTTGTTCCAGGTCATCGCCAAACACTTTGATCCCCAGGTCTGCGCGCACTCCGGAAATCAATTCATTAAAGCGCATCTGGATTGGTTGGGTAAATTCGTAGTTGTTACCCGGCAACTGCCGCACGGCCTGTTCGATATCCGCCACCAGTGCTTTCTGGGGCAGTTTCGGGTTGGGCCACTGGTCCCGCGGTTTCAGAATGACAAAATTATCGGCCACATTCGGCGGCATCGGGTCGGTTGCCACCTCCGGCGTACCGATTTTTGCAAAGACCTTGTCCACCTGGGGAAACGCCCCGATGCGCGCCTCCAGCAAGCGCTGCATTTCCACCGACTGCGCCAGTCCGGTACCGGGGATACGCAGGGCATGCAGGGCAATGTCGCCCTCATTGAGCTGCGGAATAAATTCAGACCCCAGGGTGGTTGCCAGCCAGCCGCAATACAGCACCAGTGTCACTGCCCCACCGAGCACCCACCAGCGCACCTTCAAGGCGGCCAGCAACAGCGGCCTGTAGAGGGATTTGGCGGCCACAATCACCCGGTTTTCCCGCGCACTGATCCTGCCGGTCAAAAACACCGCCACTGCGGCGGGCACCACCGTCAAGGAGAGCACCAGTGCGGCGAGCAGGGCCATCACCACCGTGGCCGCCATGGGGTGGAACATCTTGCCTTCCACCCCGGTGAGGCTGAACAGCGGTATGTAAACCACCGTGATAATCAGCACACCGAACAGACTCGGGCGAATCACTTCGTTGGTGGCCAGAAATACCAGCTCCAGGCGCTCCTTGAGCGGCAGCTTGCCGCCATTGCGGTGCTGGGCCTCCGCCAGGCGGCGAATGGCATTTTCCACAATAATCACCGCACCATCGACAATCAGGCCAAAATCCAGCGCTCCCAGACTCATCAGGTTGGCGGACACCCCCACCTGTACCATGCCGGTAATGGTGGCGAGCATGGACAGGGGAATGACCGCTGCGGTAATAACGGCGGCGCGGATATTACCCAATAACAGAAGCAGAACCCCAATCACCAGAAGCGCCCCTTCAACGAGGTTCTTGCGCACCGTGGAAATGGCTTTGTCCACCAGAGTGGTACGATCATAGACCGCCTCAACCCTGATACCCTCAGGCACGGTGGATTGCACCCGCTCGAGGGCTTGTGCCACATTGTGCGCGACCTCGCGGGAGTTCGCCCCCACCAGCATCATGGCCGTACCCAGCACGGTCTCGCGCCCATCGCGGGTGGCGGCGCCGATGCGCAGCTCCTTCCCAATCGCCACCTCCGCCACGTCGGAAATTTTGACCGGTACCCCGGCGCGACTGGTAATCACCACATCCTCGATATCCGCAATAGTGGCCAACTGCCCGGGAGAGCGGACCAGTAACTGGCGGCCGTTATTTTCCAGATAGCCGGCACCGCGATTCTCGTTGTTGCGCTCAAGCGCTGCGGCAATGTCCTGCATGGACACGGCAAAATTGAGCAGCTTGCGCGGATCGGGTGTGACATGGTACTGCTTGTTATAGCCGCCGATGGTATTCAATTCAGTGACACCGGGCACCAGTGAAAGCTGCGGTTTGATGATCCAGTCCTGGATTTCCCGCAATGCCGTAGTGTCGTAGGGCTGCCCGTTTGGCTGGGTGGCACCGGGCAGGGCTTCCACCGTGTAAGTGAAGATTTCCCCCAACCCGGTGGCAATGGGCCCCATCTTCGGCGCGAGACCCGGGGGGAGCGCACCCTCAATCGCGCCAAGGCGGCTGTCGATCAGGTTGCGGGCAAAGTAAAGATCGGTGCCCTCTTGAAAAATCACCGTCACCTGTGACAGACCGTAGCGCGACAGGGAGCGGGTATAGGCCAGGTTTGGCAGTCCGGACAGTGCGGTTTCCACCGGGTAGGTAATCCGCTGTTCCACTTCCAAAGGGGAGTAGCCCAGTGCCTCGGTATTGATCTGTACCTGGACATTGGTGATATCCGGCACCGCATCAATCGGCAGTTTCTGATAACTCCAAAGCCCCAGGCCCACCAGTACAAAAACCAGGGACAACACGAAGTAGCGCCGCTCAATAGAGAAGCGCAGGATGCTCTCAATCATCTCATGGCCTCACTCAATGGCTGTGCGCAGCACCGGATTTTTCAAAGTCCGCTTTGATCAAATAGCTGTTTTCTGTGACATAGCGCTCGCCCACAGTGAGGCCGCTGAGCACTTCCGTCACAGTGCCATCGCTGCGGCCCAGTGCCAGTGGGCGGACCTCATAGGTTTGCCCGACTTTGACAAACACCACCGTAGTTTCGCGCAGTGGTTGCAGCGCGCGGTTCTCCACCACCAGGGGAACCCGGTTTTCACTGGTCACCACCTGGCCCTGCACCATCAGATCCGTGGTCCACAGATTGTCCGGATTTTCAATCAGCGCGCGGGCTATGGCAAAAGGCTGGCCGTTGCCCCCGGGGGCGAGACTGATAATGGTGGAATCAAAAGTGCGCTCCCCTGCGCTGATGGACACCCTCTGCCCGCGGCTGATCTTGTCTCGGCGCCCGGGGAATACCCGCAGTTCCGCCCACAGCCGGCTGTAGTTGGCAATGGTAAACAGCACCCGCTCCCCACTGAACTCCCCGAGGCTGGCCTGTTTGTCGATAACCTGTCCGCGGATTGGCGCCACCAGGGGATAGACCTGCAGGCTGTCATTGGATTCAATGGCCGCGAGCTTTTGTCCTTTTTCCACCAGATCCCCAAGTCCTTTCTCGATGGCCACAAGCGTACCGGGATAGCGGGCGCGCACATGGCTGATACTGCGGTGGTCAATCGCGGTTTTACCGTACAGGGTGACACTTTCCCCAATGGTGCCGGGACCCGCTACGGCCGTCCTGATACCTGCTTTGTGCGCGGTTTTATCCGGGATCTGTATACGGCTTTCACGGAATTTATGCTCCCGGTGAGCCCGCTCGCCGCCGTGGGACACCTGTTCGCCAGGGTAGTTGTCGTGACGATTTTGCTCTGTTTCAGTGGTATGGGTCTGGCCCGCGACCGAGAGCCCCGGAAAGAGGAGCGGGAGTATCAATAGCACCCGCTGAATGATTTTCTTTGCTCTGCTCATTACTCAATCCAAAATTATTGACGGCTTTCCAAGCCCAGAGGCCCGAGCGGCCCGGCGGTCAGTTGTTCAATCTCGGCACCGAACAGCAGCACGGATCGCGCCGCCTCAATTCGGGCGCGCTCCGCACCGATTAACGCTTCCCGTGCGGCAATCAGATCCAAATAGGAATCCCGCCCGTGGCGATATGACCGCTCCACCTCTCCGAGTGCCTGGCGAAGGTTCGGGATAACGGAATCCTGCAGCGTGAATACTGTGTCGAGGGCCTGCTTTCGGTTGGAAACGGCGAGGTAAAGTTGCGGGTAGAGTTGCAACAGCGCGGCTTTTCGGCGCAGTGCCATAGCTTCCAGTTCCGCCGTGGCACTGATCAGGGCGCCCCGGTTGCGTTTGGCGGTAAATAGGGGCAGATTAAAACCCGCCAATGCGGTTGTCTCATCCACCGCCCTGTTGACCAGAACGCCGGCGTACCAGCCCAGGTCCGGGCTGGAGTTGGCCTGGACCAGGCGCAGTTGCGACGCCCGCAGGCGCTCTTCGGAAGCGAAGCGGGCAATTGCCGGGTTTTCCTGTGCACGGGCATAGAGTTCCTCAAAGCTGGCACCGGGTGCAAAGCGGTATAGCGCACGGGCATCCACATCGAATGCCTGCTCCGGTTGCCCCCAAAGTGCAGACAGCGCGTACTTGCGATAGACCAGCATGCTCTGCTCGGACTGCTCGGCCAGAACCGCTTTGGCCAGTGTGGATTCTGCGCGCATTCGCTCTGAAACAGGACTGGCCGCGGCAATCACCCGCTCACTGACCATTTTCAGTGTTTCCCGTGCCAACGAGACCTTCTCTTTGGCGAGCACTACCAACTCCTCGGCAGCGAGCACCTGCGTGTAGCGGCGGATCACTTCGCCGAGCAAATCCAGTGCCCTGGCCTGTTCTTCGGCAATCAGCACATCGAGTTGGGCGCTGACCACATCGACTCGCATCTGGCGCTTGCCGCCCAGCTCAATCACTGAAGACAACGCCACCACCAGCTCCAGCTCATTTGCGGCGGCGTCCTCAGGATCGGGCGCCTCATCCGGTTCATCACCGCCGAAATGCTTGCGTTCTGTCTCAAACCTGAAGTCGAAGGCAGGGCGCAAGGCCGCCGTTCGCGCGGCACCAGCCAGTTTCTTTCTCTGTAACGGGAATACCGCGAGTTGTGGGTTTTGCGCCAGCGTCCGCGCGATGGCATCCGGCAGTGTCAGCAACTCCCCCTTCTGCGCAACCACAGCCTCCGCAGGCAAGTACAAAATGGCCACCACGAGCGGCCAGGCGGCCCGGCGGCAGGTCACGCCCGCAAAGAGCCTGTGGAAAAAATCCATGAATATCTCCCAAGTCACATCCCGGTTGGCGCGAGCGGGCCTTTCGACGCTCTGTTCCCGCGCAGCAATACAGCAATCAGACTTGGGTTATAGGTGGGCGCAGAAGGGGCGCAAAGTAACCACTGGGTACAGCGACGTGTGCTAACTCGCGATAAATAATGCCGCCCCGGCGTATTGGTAGAAAGGATTGCCCCAGCAGCCCGGTAAAAGAGCTTCCGTGGCAGTGGCAACAATGATTACAGAAATCCAGAAGAGGCGCTGAGAGATCGGGCTCGCCGGCGGCAGACATGCCCTCTAATTCGGCATGGGTGTAGGCACTGCCCGGTTGATCCGCCGGGGACTCACCAGGCCCATCCACCGGGTCCAGATGGTGCAGGGAAAAATGACCGGAAACAGCCTGCAAGGCTTCGTGACTGTCATACAAAGCACCCGCCGTCTGCAAAACCAGAAGCGCAACCAGCAAAAATGACCATCGGACAACGCACATAGCAGCAGATCATAAGACTCTTACGCTGGACTCTAGCAAACAAGTCCGGTCAGCTCAAACAGATCCACCATCAGCCAATGGGCTCAACAGGTAAATGCCGGGCCGGTCATCATCAATCCCACAGCCTTATCCGCCTCCCGGTCCTTTGCCGCCACCTTTCACGAATCAATTGACTACCGTTTGGCTCCTCTTTTAGAGCTTCGCGCTCACGGTGATTCAAAGACCAGTAACCGCCGCAGGGCAGAGGCCGCTGCTGTCGGTAGCGCTACCAATTTTCTGATCATGCCCCTGAGCGGGCAGACTACTTTTTGGTGTCCTCAGGCCCGCCTTCCACATAGGATTTACTGATTCGGCGCAGTATTTTCAGCTGTTTGCCAAAGTTCCGGCATGGCGTGCACATCGCCAGATGAAACCTGAGCCTGGCCTGCTCACGCACATTCAGGCTGCGCTCCTGGGATTCGGACATCAGCCGTGTGGCTTCCCGACACGATTTCATCAAACTCAACCCTCCACGCCAAACCAGTTATCTTCAAGACATTCGCGCAAACGCAATCGTGCGCGATGGAGTGTCACATTCAGGTTGCTCACAGAAATTTCTGCCGAGGCACAGATTTCGTGGCTCTCCAGTTCTATGAACTCCCGCATCATAAAAAGCTGCGCCTGGCGTGCGGGAAGATGGCTGAGACAGGCTTCAAAGATCCTCCAGAAATGCTTGTCATAAATTGCCGACTCGGGATCGACCCACTTCTTCGGGCGCTCACTCTTTTGCCAGTGGTCGCTCTGGTCAAACAGCTCATCGTGATTGTGCGCTTCCCTATCCTTTCGCACGAGCTGGTCTGCATCGACAAAGCGCCGGCGCTGCCGCAAGATATCCGCAATCTTGTTCTTAAGGATTGCAAATACCCAGGTCTTCAGTGCCGAACAGCCGCTAAAGCTACGGGAGTTCTTCAAGGCCCCCATCAAAGCCTCCTGCACGGCGTCTTCCGAAAGTTGGGCGTCTTGCAGTTGCAAGCGGGCAAATCGCAGCATCTGCTGGCGTAAATCCACAAGAAACTGTGAATTTTGCAGAGATGCTTGCGCACTTGATCCAGGAGAGGCGTCAGGGGTAAGGTGATCGCTCAATTACGTTCCCTCATAATCTCAATGCAGAAACTGAGGATAGTAACCAAAAAACCAGAATTATCTAATAAACAGCCTCAACTGGCATCAAAAGGCAATTTTTCCCTTTTGCCAGGCACAATTACTTAGTCGTGAAAACACTGCGCTTGTTACAGGCGCCAGGCAAGGGCAAAAAGACACGCATCGGGGCGCACTGTTGTCCCATAAAAATCACCCCGACAGAGGTATGATCAATGCACGAAATTGTACAGGAATACTACGGACGCCAACTGAAAGGCACCTCGGACCTGAAAACCGATGCCTGCTGCGATGCCAGTGCAGTACCCGCCTGGCTCAAGCCATTGCTGGCAAACATCCACCCGGAGGTTCTGTCGCGCTACTACGGTTGTGGGCTCGTGTGCCCACCATTGCTGGAGGGCTGCCGGGTGCTGGATCTCGGCTGTGGTTCCGGCCGCGATGTCTACCTGCTGTCGCAATTGGTGGGCGCTTCCGGGGAAGTGGTTGGCGTAGACATGACCGATGAACAACTGGACGTAGCCCAGCGCTATTGTGCGCACCACGCCGAGACATTCGGTTACCGCAACGTCACTTTCCTGCACGGCTACATCGAACAGCTGGCGGATCTCGACTTGTCCCCCGGCAGTTTCGACGTCATCGTATCCAATTGCGTCGTGAATCTGTCTACCGACAAAGGCGCTGTGCTACGCGGTTTGCACCGGTTGCTGAAGGAAGGGGGCGAATTTTATTTCTCCGACGTCTATGCAGACCGGCGGGTACCAAGCACCCTGCGCTCGGACCCGGAACTTTTTGGTGAGTGCCTGGGCGGCGCCCTCTATTGGAATGACTTCCTGGCCCTGGCGCAGGACAGCGGCTTCCGAGATAGCCGACTGGTGGGGAGCCGCCCACTGGAGGTCACCAACCCTACCCTCTCCGAGCGCTGCGGCTCTGTGGGTTTTTATTCCGCCACCTACCGCCTGTTTAAGCTCGAACAGCTTGAGAAGGACTGCGAGGACTACGGCCAGGCGGTGGTCTACAAGGGCACTATCGCCGGCAGCCCGGACAAATTCACCCTCGACGGGCACCATACCATCGAGAAAGGCCGGGTTTTTCCCGTGTGCGGCAATACCTGGAGAATGCTGGCCGGAACGCGACTGGCCCCGCACTTTGACTTTATCGGCGACTTTTCCCAACACTTTGGGCTCTTCCCTGGGTGCGGCCGCGAAATACCATTTGGCAACGGAGGAAATCAGGATTCCGAGTCAGGGGGCCAATGCTGCTGAGGCGCTGCCAGGCATACCCCGCGAAGCTACAACCATCTGCGAAAATCAGGATTGGCACGGATCGGCGGCTTTTTTGATTAAGCCGCCGATCAGAAGCTTTGCCGGGGGACATCCTGCAGCCATCAACCCAATCTTAAAAAGTGATCCCCCTCGATCACCGAACAGAGAAAGCGAGGGATCGTCTCCTCAAGCCAATAGGTTGGGTACCAAAGACTACCACTGACAAAACCCACATGCCCCCCCTGCTGCGACACCTCAAGCTGCACTGCCGAACTGACCTCCTGCCCGGTGGGAATGGCCGAGGGGCAGACAAAGGGATCATCAATTGCGTTGATGATCAGTGTCGGTACGCGAATATCTTTTAACAGGGGCTTGCTGGAGGCCTGGGTATAGTAGTCATCCACATTGCGGAACCCGTGCAGGGGTGCGGTAAACGCATGATCAAAACACCGGAAATTGACGAAACTGCCCCCGTCATTCACATTCGGCAGGACCGCTGCCATACCTGGGTCCGCCGCCTTCTGCCTGAGTGTCATGCGCAGACAGCCCAGCAGATGGCGCTGGTACAATTTCGACAACCCGGTATTGATACGGCGACTGCAGGCGTGCAGGTCCATCGGCGAAGACACCGCAACCGCAGCTACAATTGTGCTGCAGGCTCCATCCTCCCCCAGCATCTTGAGCAATACATTGCCCCCTAGGGAATAGCCGACAACCATAATGGGCGTCGAGGGAAACGCTTTTTGCAATTGGCCAACCAACCAGCGCGGGTCTTCGCTGTCTCCGCTGTGGTAAGCCCGGGGCAAACGGTTGGGAATTCCACCACAGCCTCGGAAATGCATCACCGCAACCTGGAACTGACGTTTCAGCAGAGATGCCATCAACCCCTGGACATAGGACGACCTAACAGACCCTTCCAATCCGTGCAGCACCAATACCAATGGGGAGGCGGGGTTATCTTCCAGAGGGCGGGGAGCATGCAGTGCAAGGCAATCGCCGTCGGGGGTTTCATACCATCGACAGTCAGTGCCTATCCAGGGGGAGGGACGGTGGAAGCGGCCAAAAACCGTTTGCACATGACAATTGCCGAGGCCAGTGGCGGGTGAGAACTTCTCCATCATTTATCCGGCCCAGCTGACACTGTGGGTCCCCCGCATGCCCTTCAGGTGACGCCAGCAGTGGCGAATCCAGAAACCTGTCGCACAGATGCGGATTGAGACACCGACCCATAACGCAAACTGACCAAGCAGAACAGATTTCGCATCTATACGGGCACTCCGATTGTCCCCCCAAACCATATACGAACCCATTCAGTATATAACCCACGCCCCCGGCTGCCGCAGAGTAACCTGCAGCCGGATTGATATACCCGGCCACTATCACAGCGGGCACCAGGTACAGTGACGCCGATTCCCGATTCCCGATTCCCGATTCCCGATTCCCGATTCCCGATTCCCGATTCCCGATTCCCGATTCCCGATTCTGACGCAACTGCAGGAACTGTGTGGTTTTCAAGGTTCTGTACGGGCCTATGGCCGGCGCGGCTAAGATCCTTTGCTCCAAATCCGGCAGCCCGCTTGCATTTGGGCCAGCGTCAATCGCTCCCGTCAGGCCGGTAAGGCCAGGCCCTAGGCACTGCCGAGCCAGCGCGCCAGCGTTTCCCTCAGCAGATCCTTGTTGAGGGGTTTGGTCAGGTAATCATCCATTCCAGCCAGCAGGCAACGGCCTTCAAACTGCTCTTCCGTGGTACTGGTAAGTGCGACGATGGGCAGGCGATCGCCCGGCCTGTGTTCAGACTCCCAGCGCCGGAGCACCTCGATGATCTCCGCACTGTGGTCCGTATTCTGCTGACAGTCCACCAATACCAGGTCGTAGCGGCCATCGGAGAGCCGTATCAGCGCCTCTTCGACATTGGCGGCGACATCCACTTCATAGCCCAGCACCTGCAGCATGTCTTCTGTCACCCACTGGTGTGGGCGAGACTCCTCCACCAGCAGCAGGGAAAACTGGCGCGGTTGATCGGCACCACCGGCTAATACGCGATGGCGGGTCCTTTTTGCACCACCGAACAGACCCGCTACCACGGCGTCGTGTAGCTCCTTGTGGGTGGCAGGGCGGCCCAGGCTCTGGGCAGGCGGCAGCACCGCTTGCAGGCGGGCAAACGCCGCCTTCTGGCCAAAGCCCATCAGGCAAACCAAAGGGCATGCCTTTCCCTCCGATTGGGCCTTTGTGAAGAAACGGGTCAGTGAATCCAACAGGTGAGTGTCTCCCATGGCAGGCGCCAAAACGACCAGCCGGTTGCGCTCAATAGCCTGATCCAGCAGCTGGTATAAATCATTTTCACAGCCGGAACACCAGCGCCAGGATTCCACTTCCATGCCGAAGGAGCAGAGTATCTGTGCCAGACCAATGATAAAGAGCCCTTTCTGGTGAAGCAGCAATGCTTCACCATCCTGCAAACGCCGGTCCGGCGTGAGGTAAGTCCGCTGGTTTGGCTCCACGATAAATTTGATCACCACCTGATAGCGGTTGCCATCCGGGGTAGAATTTAGCTGCAGACAGCCGCCCATGGCCTCGGCCAGGCCTTTGGCAATCGACAGGCCCAGGCCGGTGGTCACCTGGGTGGTGTCCACACGGGAAAATGCACCGAACAGTTCGCTCTCGTCGGGGAGAATCTCACCCTGCCCATCGTCCATCAGGGAAATGTTCAATTGCCCTTCAGTCGCGGTGACCGGGGTGAAACTCACTTCACCCCAGAGTTCGCCACGCTGGGCGATACCGGTAGCGGAATCCACCAGGTTGCGGATCAACTGGGCGGTTTTGCGGTTATCCCCGGTCACCACCACAGGCAGATTGTCATCGATCTGGAAGTTGAACTCCAGATTGTGGCCGTGGGCGGCGCGGGCGGCAAACTTGAAGGACTTCTCAAGGGTTTTGACCAGATTAAACGGCCCCTCGCGCAGGCGGATATGCTTGCGCGCCACACGCGTGAACAAACCCACATTGTCCACCAGCTTGAGCTGCTGGGTGCCGGCGCTCTTGGCCAGTTTCACCCACTCCCGCTGGCGTTCGTTCAAGGGTTCCGCCTCCAGCAGTGCCAACGCCCCCAGGGCTTCCGATAACTGGCTGCGAAACTCCTGGCCGATATTGGCGATAAACTCGTTGGTCAGCTCCACCGCCGCCTCGGAGTGCGTGCGTGCCACGGCGAGTTTGCTGGCACGCTGCTGCAGTTCCTGCATGGCGGACAGCCCCTCCCAATAGTATTTCGATTGGCCGCGCGCCTGGTGTGCGGAAAGCCAGATAAAGGTGAGTGTGAGGGCGCCGTAAATGGTGCCGAGGAATAATCCAGAAATAAGCGCCACTATTGAGGCGGGCAACAGGGCGCCTGCGATAACCCAGGTGAAGACACGGTGGTAGGGAGAGAAAACCGGGAACACACTGGAGAAAAGGATAACGGTGTAAAGCCAAAGAAAGTGTGTTTCAGGCGCAAACCCCATCAGGTACACATAGCAAACCAGTATCAGTCCCCACCAGCCGGTCGCAAGAATGGTGAGAACGAAGTAGCGGTTGCGCCAGCGGCTCGGCCCGGCACTGTATAAGCGGTCGAAACCGAATACAAACCAACCCCGCACTGCCGTCAACACCACCAGGACAATTCCAAGGAACAACAGCAACTGGGGGTGCTCCAGGCGCATATCGCCGATCATGGCAGCGATCACAAAAGCGCACAGTGTCAGGATGATGCCCCGCCGGCTGTACTTGGCAATACGCACGTCGGTGGCTCGGCAGAGACGCCGGTCTTTTTGCACCTTGAGTTCAGGGCGATCAATTAAAGGCATTGCAACCTTCCCCGGGACGCTGTGTATACCGTGGCATAGCAGTCACTTAACCTATTCCGAGTACTTCGACCAGTACCGTTTTTATAATAAATCCGAGCAGTCCAAGGCCCAGCGCCAAAAACAGAATAAAGGTCCCAAACCTGCCCGCCTTGGAGTCCTTGGCCAGGCTCCAGACGATAAACGTCATAAACAGGATGAGCGCACCTATCCCCAACCAGAGAGCATAGTGTTCGAACTGCTCAAATGTCATGGGGATATCCGCTTAAAAAAGTGGCGCGCATTGTACAGTGCTTGAAAACAACTGGTAAGGCTTTTCAAAATACAGTTGACCAACGCAGTCACAACCTATGACCAACAGTTCACATCTCGCGATGGCAGTCGCCCTCCTCCTGGGCCTCTGTACCGCAGCGCAGGCGGCGAACTTCCTTCTCTCGGTAGCGGCTGTCGTGCCAACACCTGGGCAGGGGCTCACCGGACAGAAAGCACAGCTCTGTCTTGTCGAATACCTCAGGGTCCTGCACCTCCTCACCCCAGAGATAGCGGCCAACCACCGTCAGTTCATAGGGGTTTGAAAGCGTTACAACATCGGCCACCTCTACCAAATGCCTGGTGGTTACATCTTTGAACAGCATAGTGGCACCTTTTTCCACTTTCTGATTTCAGTATAGGGTTTCGGGTGACAATTTCGGATAAATGTGCCGGTATCCTCTGGCGTAAGGGCGCTGTCCATCGCGCCTTCCTGTAGAAACCAGCGCGTGACTCTCTGGTAAAAAAGCGATGTATAGGAACGGAGGCGTGTGGGAACCCGCCCCCGAGGGGCAACGGGTGGTGCTAAAAAGGCCGCGATCAGCCTTCGATAGTCAGGCGCGCAGAGACCATGCCCTGCTCGGGAAGGGCGTCCAGGTTGATGGTGCGCACGGCGAGCTGCGCCTGTATCAGCTGATTCAGCCAGGGCTGTAGGTCCTGGTAGCGGACCTCCTCGATCCACAGGCGGATGCGGTTGTCTCCTTCCGGTTCGAAACGCTTGATGGCGACCTGGTGCTGTTTGGCGGCGCCTGTCACCCGTTGCAGCAGGGTGCCGGATGCCTTGGCGCCGGCGTTGGCAGGCGTGATGCGCCCCAGTACCGGGCGCTGGGATTGCATCCATTGGACCAGCTCGCGGGATTCCTGCGCGCGGGTGTGGGCCTCATCGAAGAAAGTCTTGGCCGGCACGAACAGACCGTAGACGATAAACAATCCACCGGCAACAAAGCCGAGAATGCTTAAAGCGCGCTGGTCACTGGGGGACAATTCCCGCCATTTCTGCCGCCACTGTTCGATCTGTTCTTTCATTTTGCACTACTACCAAACATTTTCTGCATTGGGCAAGTTGCCCGCTTACCCACCCGGCAGCCAACATTTGCCGGATACATTAAAGATCAACGCAAACGCACGCGACCGGATACCCCATCTTTCAGTTCATTGGCCCCGAGCAAATCGGCGCGCAGGCCGTTGCCGGACAAACTGCTGACAAAGGCATCCAAATCCGACAGGGTGGACGCCTGCAGTTGCAGTACCATCTCACCGCGCTGTCCGTCAAAACGCAGAGACTGTATCTTAAGTTCTTTACCCCTGTGCTCGGTCCACACCCCACTCAGTTGCTGCATCTGTGTGGAAAAGGCACCGCCCTGGCTGCCGGCATTCTTGAGCAGGCCCTCGAGTTGTCGGCGCAACTGCGCCGAAGGGCGCGTATTGGGGAACAATTCCGCAAACAGGGCACGGGCTTGGCTTTCCGCCTGCTCGGCCTGCCACTGATAGTAGGCCCCGGCACCCACAAAGAAGAGCAGTTGGGCAGCAAAGCAGAAAGCGGCCACCTTGGCCGGTTTCAGCCACCAGACGCGCTCCGCATCACCGCCCGACAGTTGGTAATCCCCGCTCAGAAGATTGCCGAGTTTGCCAGGCATAAAACGCTGCAGAAAAACCGTTTCCGGCGCTGTTTGGTTGCACTGTAAACGGTCACCGAAGAGCGATTCCAGCTCGGCCACAATAAGGCCGTCGCCCTCCCCCGCGCCCAGCAGCACCAGGCTTTTCTCCCCCGGCTCCCCGGTGGTCTCCCCCTGCGTGTGCTCCGGGGCACTGTCGTCCAGAATAGAGCCGAGCAGTGGTTGCAGGTATTCGCGACGGAACGTCAGCCCCTGGCCGCTGTGCTGCCAGAGATGGGCCTGTTCATGCTCGAGCCACAGGACCAGGTCATCTCCGAGCAGATCCAGCACCTGATATTCCGCCACGGCCGCCACCAGAGGCCATTTCAGTCGCTCCACCTGCGTGTGCAGCGCAGCTATTTTATTTCTGGCAACCGCAGAGATACCGCACTGGTCGCCCTCCCTGGGGGCACAGGTAAAGTGCAGATTTTCGACGTCCTCGGCCAGGCACTCCTCCACCATATAGCCGATCGC
Organism: uncultured Microbulbifer sp.; assembly: GCF_947489355.1. Classification (GTDB taxonomy): domain Bacteria; phylum Pseudomonadota; class Gammaproteobacteria; order Pseudomonadales; family Cellvibrionaceae; genus Microbulbifer. The sequence continues at coordinate 73,092 of NZ_CANLDD010000011.1, forward strand.
ATTGGCCTGGCGCCGCGCGGCTTTGGGTATCGTCTCAACACCACTCCAGACCCAGTTTCCAGGCAACAGCAGTAGCGCCTTGGTGCCCTCGGGAAAACTCGGCGGCGCCATCGTTTCCGGGGTGTCTGTGGCCTCATATCCGGGGTTGAACGCTGAAATAAAGGCATCATCAAGCGCCACCTGCTCCCAGGAAGCGTCTTTCCATTGAAACAGTTTCAGGCTGTTGTTCGCGCCCTCGGTGAGCCGCAGCAAGACCAGGGAGGGTGCTGGCGGGGAGGCAGGCATGCCGATTTCATTCAGGCTTTTCTTTTTAAACATACGATTTTATGGGCTATCCACTCTCTTCACTCTCGGGTGTCGTCGCCGTCGAGAAGCTCCTGCATCATTGCTAAGGAAAAAGTCCGGCGCTGGCGTTGGAGCACTTTGGCCTTTCCATCGGAGTCATCCAGCCACAGGGCCGTCTCCCAATACTGACGGTAATCGCCCGTATCTCCCAGTTGGACAGCAATACGGGCGATAAAGTACTTGCTGTGAAAGGCAAAATAGGTCGTTTTGCTGATATTGAGATCAGCCAGATCCCCGGAATCGTGCAGTATGCCGTCGGATTCACGCAACTGTTCCAGCTTGGCCATATCCACCGCTGGGTCTACCGCTTCAATCAATTCCCGGGTGGCCAGGTTGATATTAATCTTAGTGTCACTTTCCGGCAGTGCGCAGAGGAAGGGGGCCAGTTTCTGCCAGTCCTCCGCTTCCATCCCCTGCACCGAAGACAGCTCGGATATATCACTGATCAAGGTATCCGGGGTGCGGTGGGCCATTTCCCGTCCGAGGTAGCCATCATCCTCGGTGGCCGTGGAACGGGGCGTGTCCCCAGTGTCAACCCAGTCGGCGATGGCCCCGGCCAAATCCGATTTGCCAGTGACATTGCGTACCAGCTGCAGGAGGATTTTAAACTCAGCTGAATTGGGGTCTCTGCCGTCGTGCAGAGTATTGACATTGAAACATGAATTCAAGTCTTTGATATTGATACGGATTTTCCCATTATCGGGATTGAACTGCAGGGCCGGTGCGGCCCAGGCCTCCAGCGCATGGTCGGCGGAATCCGCCGCCGCTTTATCCTCTTCGAAATCCTTTTCCAGGGCGACTCTGGCCCAGGCCTCGGCACCCCCGACAAACTCCGCCAGTTGGGTGTTGGCAAGCAACGCACCACTGCGGGTGATGGCAATCTGGTCGCGAATGATGGCATGGGTGACCGCAGCAATGGCGATCACCATCACCAGCAGCACCGTGATCAGGGCAACACCCCGCTGGTGGCCAAAAGCACGCACTGGGTTAACTCCTTTTTTCACTACCGCCGCCCCCTGGACCACTTCACTGGCGACCATCCGGTGGAGAATCGGCACTGACCGTAGACAGGGGGAAGATTCTGCGGATTTCACCATGCTGACGGGTGAGCAACACAAACTCTATGGCCTTTGGCAGGCGGGCATCGGGGGGGTCGGGGCCATCCACCGGCGGCCACTGGGTAACCCAGGCATCGCTGGCGGGATCGAAATAGCGCAGAGACAGGCTCTCCACCCCCATCATCAGGGGCTCCACCAGCGGCTCCGAATCCGGGGCCCTGTCCAACACCTGCCAGCGGCTGCGCAGCAGCAGGGCACCCGGGTCCTCTTCTTCCGTAAAGGAACTGCGTTCATCGGCTTCCAGGTAGCCAATGCTGTAGGCGAGGCGCTGTAATTCACCCCGTGGCTCCGCGGTGAGGTTCGCCGCACCCAGCCGGGTAAACTCGAACTCATCCTCATCCCCACGCAGCGCCGGTTCATAGCCGCTATAGGCATTTTTGACCGGTCTTGCGGTCAGCTGACGCAGGTCGTCCTCGAGGCGATACAGGGCCATGGAGAACCGGCGCAGGGTTTCCGCACGCTGCTCAACCAGCCGGTCGGTACTGTTAAAAATATCCAGCAGTGCAAAGGAGCCGACACTGATAATGGCCACCAGCACCAACACCACGAGCACCTCGACCAGGGTAAAGCCGGACTGGCCTTTGCATAAAGGGGGGGGCGTCATACCAGCTACTCCCTTGCCGCCCAGGCATCCAGGGTGAGGGTCGGGTTTTCCGCATCGGGATGGCGCACCTGGATAATGATATGGCGCAGGCGCACTTCGTTGGTATCCTCCACCCGTGCAGCTACCGCCCACTCGCGCAGGGCAAAAGTGACCTCTTCTGTCTGCTCGCCCACCGGGGGCCAAGGGGTTTGTAAGCGCATCTGGGAAAGCACCTGTTGCGCCACCCAGTTGGCGGCGAGCCGCTCTTCCATCACGCGCTGCTGGCGCACGCTGCGCTGCGTCGCCTGCAGCACGCTGGCGGCGATGACACCGAAGATCACCAGTGCAACCAGCACTTCAACCAGGGTAAAGCCACCCTGGGGCGCACAATGCCTGCGGTTAAAATGCATCGGCCTGCCACTCCAGCTGCAAGCCGTACAGGCTACTGTAGGAAATCGTGGCCCCCCGGGCAAAGTCGCCGTCCTCCACCAGGTACACCGCAAGCTCCACCGGCAGGACCTCCCCACTGGAAAGGGCCACAAATTGGGGCCTCGCGTCCACTGCTTCGTCACTCTCCTCCTCGGCAAACTCCGTCGACTCCGCTACGGGGAGTTCCGCCTCGGCAATCACTTCCAGGCGCACATTGGGGGGGAATTCATGCATCATAAAGCGCGTTGCGCGGGCACCGGCCAGGGCGGCGTCCGGGTCCTGCCAGGCCATTGTGGCGGGATCAAAACGCACCACGCGGTAGGACTCGGCCTTGAGGACCACGCCGTAATGGACCTTGTCGATCAAGGCGCGATCCGCGACCAGTTGCAGCAGTGCGGAAAGACGCTGGACCTCGCCGGTCCAGACCCGCGCGCCGGAACTCCCCAGGGAGAGAATGGCCATCCCCGCCAATGTGGCAATGATGACAATCACTACCAATATCTCCACCAGGGTAAACCCACGGCTGTGAGCGGGTCTTTTTCGACTTTGTCTTCTGTGCATGCGGCGCTGCCTGACCTTGGCCTACAGGTCGGCGACGAAGATGTCGGCGGCTTCGCCCTCACCACCGGGCTTGCCATCAGAGCCCAGGCTGAAGAGGTCAAAGGCACCGGCACTGCCGGGACTGAGGTACTGATATTCATTGCCCCAGGGGTCTTTGGGCGCTTTTTTCAGGTAGGGTTCGGTCCAGTTCTTGACTTCCGGAAAGCCGGACGGGCGGGCAACCAACGCCTCCAGCCCCTGGTCGGAGCTTGGATATACGAAATTATCCATGCGGTACATGTCCAGTGCCGTTTCGATTGCGCGCAGGTCCACCCGGGCCGCCTTCATGCGGGCCTCACCGGTTCTGCTGAGCACATTGGGTACCACCAGGGCACCGAGAATGCCGAGGATCACGATGACCACCATGATCTCGATCAGGGTAAAACCGCTGCTTCTACGTACACTTTTCATTTTCTTCTCCTCATCACCCGGGTTCAGGGTGGCCCGTGGTTAAACAACCAGTTCATTCATGCTTAAAATCGGCATCATAATGGCCATTACGATAAACAGTACGATAGCGGCCATCACCAGTAACATAATCGGTTCGAACAGGCTCACAAAAGCGGTTACCGCCCCCTGCAAATCCTGTTCCTGGGATTGAGCCGCACGGTGCAGCATCTCGTCCAGGGTACCGGATGACTCTCCGCTGGCAATCATATAGATCATCATTGGCGGAAAATATCCGATATCCTCCAGGGCCCGCCGCAGACTGCCGCCCTCACGTACCGACTTTTGTGCGGCCTGCAAACGCTCCTTGAGAAAATCATTGCTCATCACGCCGCCGGCAATCCCCATCGCCTGCACCAAAGGCACACTGCTGCCGGTAAGGATCGCCAGGGTGCCCACATAGCGGGCACTCTGACCGCCACGCACGATCCAGCCGATCAGGGGCAATTCCAGCAGGCGGTGATGAAATCGATATCGCACTGCCGGGCGGCGCAACATCAGGATAATCCCGGCGACGACCACCCCCAGTGCAGGCGGCACCAGCCAGCCCCAGGCGGAGATAAAATCGCTCAGACCGACCAGGATGCGGGTTGCGAGCGGCAGCACCTGGCCGGTCCCGGTAAATACCTCGATCACGTCCGGCACCACATACACCATCAGACCGGTCACCACCAGAACACAGATAAATACCAGCACCACCGGGTAGATCAGCGCCAACTGCACCTTCTGGCGAAACTGCTGCTGCCCTTCGGTATAGTCACCGAGGCGCTCAAGGACGGTATCCAGGTGCCCCGAGTGCTCACCGGCCTCCACCGTGGCGCGGTAGAGCTGGGGAAAAGCCCGGGGAAAGCTGCCCAGTGCCTGGGCAAAGCTGTGCCCTTCCAGCACCTTGCCACGCACCGCCAACACCACCCGGCGAATCTTCTGGTTGCGGCTCTGGTTGGCGATGGCCCCCAATGTCTCTTCCAAGGGGATTCCCGCGCGCAGCAGGGTGGCAATCTGGCGGGTCAGCAGGGCCAGGTTTTTGATACTGAGGCCGGGACTGGCGGACAAAAAGTTGCCGGCTCCCTTTTCAGCCCGCTCAGTGGCGGGAGCCACCTCCAGGGGCACCATGCCCTTCGCGCGCAACTGCTGGCGCGCAGCACGGGCACTGTCCGCTTCCAGGGTACCACGGCTCTTGCGGCCGGAAGCCGCGAGGGCGGTGTATTCAAACGCGGCCACAATCAGGACTCCTGGGTAACCCGCAGCACTTCCTCGAGGGAAGTCCTGCCCGCCAAAACCTTGGCAACACCATCATCGCGAATGCTCGGCGCCACTTTGCGCGCCTCCAGCACCAGCTTGTTTTCGGAAGCGCGGTCGTGGATCAACTGGCGCATGACTTCGTTGAGGGGCACCAGTTCGTAGATACCGATCCGCCCCACATAACCGCTGTGGCTGCAGTCTTCACAGCCGTTGGGACGGTAAATGATCGTTTCCGTTTCCGGGTCGACGCCGAGCACCTTGAGCTCGCTCTCATCGGCCCTATGGGGCTGCCTGCACTCCGGGCAAAGCACCCGCACGAGGCGCTGGGCAAGCACACCGATCAGGCTTGAGGACAACAGGAAAGGCTCGATACCCATATCCACCAGGCGGGTCACCGCGCCCAGGGCGGTATTGGTATGCAGTGTGGAGAGGACCAGGTGGCCGGTGAGGCTGGCCTGGATGGCAATCTGCATGGTTTCCAGGTCGCGAATCTCGCCGACCATCACCACATCCGGGTCCTGGCGCAGGATAGCGCGCAGGCCGCGGGCAAACGTCATATCGGCCTTGGTGTTAACCTGGGTCTGACCAATCCCCTCCAGGTTGTATTCCACCGGGTCCTCCACGGTGAGAATATTTTTTTCGCGACTGTTGATACTGCCAAGGCCCGTGTACAGGGTGGTGGTTTTTCCGGAACCCGTGGGGCCGGTCACCAGAATAATCCCGTGGGGATGGGCGAGCAGATCGGTCATGACGCGCAGATCCTCTGCCGCCATGCCCAGATTGGTCAAGTCCATCTTGCCCGCCTGCTTGTCGAGCAGACGCATCACCACCCGCTCCCCCGCGGAGGAGGGCATGGTGGAGACACGCACATCCACTTCGCGCCCTGCCATCAACAGGGAGATACGGCCGTCCTGGGGAATGCGTTTCTCGGCGATATCCAGTTTGGCCATCACCTTGATACGGGAGGCCAGCAGCGGTGCCAGTGCGCGCCGGGGCTGCAGGACTTCGCGCAGTACCCCATCGACCCTGAAGCGCACCACCAGGCGCTTTTCAAAGGTCTCGATATGGATATCGGAAGCGCCCTGTTTCAGCGACTCGGCAAAGATCGCATTGATCAGTTTGACGATGGGTGCATCGTCTTCCTGCTCCAGCAGGTCTTCGGTTTCCGGTAAGGCATCGGCCACCGCGGCCAGATCCAGGTCCTCACCGAGACCCTCGACCCCGGAGAGGTTGCCACCCTCACGGTTCTCGTAGAGGCGTTGCAGCGCCACCTGAAACACCTCGTCCGCAACCACCTGCAGACTGACAGGGCCGCCAAAAACGCGCTGAACCTCGGCAACTGCCGCAGGGTTCGCCGGCGCCACATATTGGCACAGAGCCCCCCCCTCCTGCTCCACCAGCAGCACCCGGTGGCGCTTGGCGAAGGCGTAGGGCAGGCGGCGAACGGATGGGGCATCCAGCGCTGTTTCGACCGTCATTTCCCTTCCTCAATCTCCAGCACCTCAACCGGTACCTCGTCCAGCAATTCCACAGCCCCGCCATCGATGGAACCATCCACGGGCGCGGGGCTTTCGTTGTAGGTACCCGTTGGGGGCATCAGGTCGGGCAGCGCATCGCCGCGGTGCCAGTCCCACAGCAGGCTGGTTCTGTCTTTAAGAAAAATCTGCTTCTGCTGTATATCCATATAGCGTTTGCGGGTTTCCTCGTAACCGGCTACCTGGGTACTGAGGATCTTGGGGCGCAGAAACACCATCAGATTGGTTTTGTCGACTCTTTTTATATTGTTGCGGAAAAGGCGGCCGATGCCGGGGATATCCCCCAGTAAAGGCACCTTCTGGACACCTTCGGTCACCTTGTCTTGAATCAGCCCCCCCAGGACCAGGATTGCACCGTCATCAATCAACACCTTGGTGCGGATTTCGCGCTTGCTGGTGATAATATCCGAAGCCCCTGTGTCAGCCTCAGCTTCTCTAGGCAGCACATCTTCCACCTTCTGTTCAATTTCCAGTGTCACAGAATTGTTGTTATTCACTCTCGGAGTGACTTTCAGGGTGGTACCCACGTCTTGACGCTGAATCGTGGTAAAGGGGTCATCATTACTGCCGGAGAGCAGTTGCTCCCCGGTAATAAAAGGCACATTCTGCCCAACAAGGATTTCCGCCTCCTCGTTGTCCAGTGCCATAATCGTCGGTGTGGACAGAATATTCGCATTGGCTTCCGTGGCCAGTGCGTTAATGGCCAAACGGATATCCGTGCCACTTAAATACCCCAGGTGCAAAGCATTTTCCCCGGTAAGACTGCTAAGTGGCAGCGAGAAAGGATTCGGGTTGCCTTCTGCATCTTGGCCTGCAGTGTTATTCCACCCCGCAACCACATTGTCACCGGCCCCAGCAATCCAGCTAATACCCAGTTCATTGTTGGTGCCCTCTCTCACTTCGACAATCAGTGCCTCGATCAATACCTGGGCACGGCGTACATCGAGCTTCGCAATCACCCCCTTCATGGTTTCCAGCAGCGCCGGTGGAGCGGTTACTACCAGGGCGTTGAGGGATTCATTCACCTGAATACCTACCTCAACATCGGCGGCCTGCTGGTCCTTCTCCGCATTCTGGATACTGCCGCTCATGCCTTCGAGAATCGGTTTCAGATCTGCGGCGTCGGCGTACTGCACATAGACCACAGCGGTATTGCCATCGCCATCCAGTGGCTGGTCCAAACGGCCGATAACGGTCTTGATCTGCTGGCGGGTTACCGGGTCCCCGGTCAGGAGAATACTGTTGGAACGCTCATCCACAGCGATTCGCAGCGGCTGAACTTCCCTGCCTGCCTGCTTGCCACCACCGGACTGCAGCAGATCATTCAGTACCTGTTTGACCTCTTTGGCGGAGGCAAACAACAACGGTACCACTTCAATATCGATGGCACCAGCGCGGTCCAACTGCCGCACCAGGCGCACAATCTGATCGATGTTCGCCGCACGGTCGGCAATGATCAGGGTATTGGTATCGGCATAGGCGGCCAAATGGCCGGTTTGCGGGATAAGCGGCCGCAGCATGGCGATTAACTGGGCCGCGGAAATATTTTCAACCCGCACGGTGCGTACAACCAGGGATTCAGCGGGCGCTAGGGTATTTTCGTCGGCCACAGGAATCGCCTGCTGCTTGGCGAGCGCATCGGGCACCACTTTCCAGGTGCCGCCCTGCCCTATCAGACTGAAACCATTCACCTGAAGCACCGACATAAACACATCGAAGGCCTCATCATGGGTCATGGGGTCACCGGCAACAACCGTCACCTTTCCCTTGACGTTGGGGTGAACAATAATATTTTTTCCGGTGAAGTCCGCCGCCCAGTTAATCAAGTCACGAATATCTGCGTTGTCGAGAGAGAGCGTCACCCTTTCGGGGCCCTGAGCCAGCGCTGCAATAGACACAAAAAAACTCAATCCGACCGCAATCAGCCATCGATACAACATTTTAATCATTATTTATGGGGCTCTCGTAAATGTAAAAAAACCAAAACGATCCAGTGGGGTGGGCTCATTGTGGCTGGAGCTGCGCGCGACGCTCGCGGGCCAGTTCGCGCAGTTTTTCCATCCGCTCCCGGATGTTCTGTTGGTTTTCCCCTCTTCTGACCGTGCTCCTGGCACTGGTTTGGCTGGCCCTGCGTGCCAGGTTGGAATAATTTCTCATGGGAACATCCGGGCGGCCATCCACTTCCGGATAGGTCAATTTTTCCATCCCGCCATTACGACGAAGAACGACGTGATCCACCTCAATAGAATACAGCTCTGCCCCACCCGGCAGGACATCCCCCACAAACAGGCGCTTTGCCGGTTTGCCCTTCTCGGCCACCAGAGCACTGGCCCTGTCCTTGTTGCTATTGTCCAGCACACCAGAAAGCACGATATTCAACTGGGTAGCCGGCAGGTTGGCGAGGTCAACTTCAGGAACAACCTCTTGTTTCTTGGCTTCAGCGAGACCGAAGAAAGGGGTATTCGGAATAGAAACCGACTGGGATACGCTCGCTTCGCGGTGTGTGCGTTCTGCCAGCAGGGACACTTGCGGTTTGGCGGGAATGAGCAGGGCACTATAAGCGAACAGATTGCCGGACAGCCACAAAAGACCGACAGCAGAGGCTGCCATGGTACCTCTGGACAACACCTTGTGCGGCCCGCCCTGGCGAACCCTGGTACCAATTGAGCTGACGGCTTGCGTTAACGGGGACATGGATATACCCACTTTTAAGTCCAATTTTTTGAGTTATTGGTTTTTGGCGTCTATTTTCTTGCTTCAGCCCGGGAAAGGCAACGCCCTCACCCAATTAAACGCGGAAACCACCCCCATTTCGCCCTTAATAGCACGTCAGTTCCACCTGAAAATAGAAAAGGCGGCTCACGGCCGCCTTTTCCAATACTGGAGAGTATAGTAAATAAGGATTACAGCTTTGCTTCAAGCTCGGGAACCGCCTCAAACAAATCCGCCACCAGGCCGTAGTCCGCAACAGAGAATATGGGTGCATCCCCATCCTTGTTGATGGCCACAATCACCTTGGAGTCCTTCATACCCGCCAAATGTTGGATGGCGCCGGAAATACCGACGGCAATGTACAGGTCGGGAGCGACGATCTTGCCAGTTTGACCCACCTGCATATCGTTGGGCACAAAACCGGCATCTACTGCAGCGCGGGAGGCACCAACCGCTCCGCCGAGTTTGTCGGCCAGCTTGTTCAACATCTCGAAGTTGTCGCCATTTTGCATTCCACGCCCACCAGAGATGACCACGCGGGCCGCGGTAAGTTCCGGACGGTCGGATTTGGCGAGTTCTTCGCCGACGAAAGAAGAAACACCCGCGTCATCAGCACTGTCCATTGACTCAATGGTAGCGCTACCTCCCTCAGCGGCCACGGCGTCGAAGGCAGTGGCACGGACTGAGATCACCTTGATGGTATCGTTGCTCTGTACAGTTGCGACAACATTGCCGGCGTAAATCGGGCGCTTGAAGGTATCGGCGCTCTCTACGGTAATAATGTCGGAAATCGGCTGTACATCCAGTAACGCGGCGGCCCGTGGCAGCATGTTTTTGCCTGTGGTGGTGGCCGGCGCCAGGATATGACTGAAGTCTCTGCCCAGGTCGGCAACCAGTCTGGCTGTATTTTCAGCCAGCTGATGTGCGTAAGCGGCATTATCCGCCAGCAATACCTTGGAAACACCATCTACTTTCGCGGCGGCCTCTGCAACGGCGGCACAGTCAGCGCCGGCAATCAATACCGCAATATCACCACCGATGGCCTTGGCCGCAGCAACGGTATTGAGTGTTGCCCCCTTAAGCTCGGCATTATCGTGTTCTGCAATAACCAGTATGCTCATCAGATTACCTTCGCCTCATTCTTAAGTTTCTCTACCAACTCCGCCACGTCGGCCACTTTCACTCCGGCCTGACGCTCTGCCGGCGGCTCAACGTTCAGGGTTTTAGTGCGCGGAGCAATATCCACACCCAGTGTGTCCGGGGTGGTGATATCGAGAGGCTTTTTCTTGGCCTTCATGATATTGGGCAGGGACGCGTAGCGCGGTTCATTCAGGCGCAGATCGGTGGTTACAATGGCTGGCAATTTTAACTCGACAGTCTGCAGGCCGCCGTCGACCTCACGGGTAACCCGGACGGCATCCCCTTCCACAACCACCTCAGAAGCGAAAGTGCCCTGCCCCATACCGGTCAATGCGCCCAGCATCTGCCCAGTCTGGTTGTTGTCTCCATCGATAGACTGTTTGCCCAGAATCACCATTTGCGGCTCTTCCTTTTCAACAATTGCCTTCAGGCACTTGGCCACGGCCAGCGGTTGAAGCTCGGCATCGGTTTCCACCAGGATGCCGCGGTCGGCCCCCAGCGCCAGCGCGGTGCGGATTTGCTCCTGGCACGACTTGGGACCCATGGAAACGGCAACTATCTCGCTGACAACACCTTTTTCCTTCAGGCGCACCGCCTCTTCCACTGCAATTTCGCAGAAGGGGTTGATAGACATTTTGACATTGGCGATATCAACGTCAGAGCCATCCGCCTTGGGGCGAACTTTGACGTTGTAGTCGACAACGCGCTTCACAGCTACAAGAACTTTCATGGAAATCCTGTCTCAAATATGCGTTTTAACAGCCGCGACTGACGATTCACATCGCGAACGGATATGGCGTTCTAGTCAAACAAGTGTTTGAACGGCGTGTATGGTGGCGGTTCTATAGCGTAAAATCAATAGCCAAATAGAGGTCGCGCCTGCCATTCATGAAATCTATTTCCCGGAATAAAAACCGTCGACCCCTCTCCCCAACCCCTTGAAATACAGCGTATTTGCCATAGCAAATGAATAGTCAGGCAATTGGTAGGGATCATTAAACGCCTATATAATCCGCCATCAATAGCAGCGACAAGGCCAAGTGGCCGCAAAAGTGGAATACAACCGCCGAGGAGAGTGCCGTGGAACGGGAATCAATGGAATACGATGTAGTGATCGTGGGTGCCGGTCCCGCCGGACTGGCATCGGCCTGCCGACTCCGCCAGCTCAACGAGGATATCTCCGTATGTGTGGTGGAAAAGGGTTCCGAGGTCGGCGCCCATATTCTTTCAGGAGCGGTCTTTGAGCCAACCGCATTGAATGAACTTTTCCCCGACTGGAAAGCGCGCGGGGCCCCCCTCAATACCGGGGTCACAGGCGACGATATCTACGTACTGCGCAATGGCGAAAAATCCATCAAAGTTCCCAACCTATTTGTGCCCAGCACCATGCACAACGCCGGCAACTACATTATCAGCCTGGGCAACCTGTGCCGTTGGCTGGCTGAGCAGGCGGAAAACCTGGGGGTGGAAATTTTCCCCGGTTTTGCCGCTGCTGAAATCCTCTACAGTGCGGAGGGTGCCGTAAAAGGGATTGCCACCGGTGATATGGGGGTTGGCATCAATGGCCAGCACAAAGATGCCTATATGCCGGGTATGGAACTGCACGCCAAGTACACCCTCTTCGCCGAGGGTTGCCGCGGCCACCTAGGCAAGCAACTGATTGAGCGCTTTAAGCTGGACGCTGGCGCCGACCCGCAACACTACGGCATTGGCATCAAGGAAATCTGGAAGGTACCCACAGACAGGCACCAGCAGGGCCTGGTAATGCACAGTGCCGGCTGGCCCCTGGACCAGAGCGGCACGCACGGTGGTGGCTTCCTCTATCACCTGGAGGATAACCAGGTTGTGGTCGGTCTGATTACCGACCTGGCCTACAGCAACCCGCATGTTGATCCATACGAGGAATTTCAGCGCTACAAACACCACCCGGTGATCAGGCAGTATCTGGATGGCGGCCAGCGCATGGCCTACGGTGCACGCGCCATTATCAAAGGTGGCCTGCAGTCCCTGCCCAAAATGACCTTCCCCGGCGGCCTGCTGATCGGCGACAACGCCGGCACCCTGAACTTCGCCAAAATCAAGGGCAATCATACGGCGATGAAATCCGGCATGATCGCCGCTGAAAGTGTGGTGGAAGCCATTGCCGCTGAGCGTCACAATGCAGAACTGACCGACTACAGCACCAAATACCGTGACAGCTGGGCCTGCAAGGAACTGCACATGCAGCGCAACTTCGGCCCGGCCCAGCACAAGTGGGGTAATATCCTCGGCTCCGCTTATGCATTTGTGGATATTAACCTCTTCAGGGGTAAACTGCCCTGGACCCTGCGCGACGCCAAAGCCGACCACGCCCAGTTAAAGCCTGCGGCGGACTGTAAAAAGATCGACTACCCGAAACCTGATGGCATACTCAGCTTCGACAAGCTGTCTTCCGTGTTTATCTCAAACACCAACCACGAGGAAGACCAGCCCTGCCACCTGATTTTGAAAGATGCCGAGATTCCGCTCAACCACAACCTGCCGATCTACGACGAGCCGGCACAACGCTACTGCCCTGCCGGTGTGTATGAAGTGGTTGAGGATGCCAGCGGTAAACGTTTCCAGATCAACGCGCAGAACTGTGTACACTGTAAGACTTGTGATATTAAAGATCCCACCCAGAATATTGTCTGGGTAGCACCGGAAGGCGGCGGTGGCCCCAATTATCCAAATATGTAATCTATAGGGTTCCTATAAAATGGCGCAAATAATAGTGCGCCATTTTTTATTTGGGATTCGCAATCACAAAGACATAAACAGCCGAACAACCCACTGCAAGACAATCAAATTTATCGTTTTTGACAATAATTCACTTAACAAATTTGATCTTTGGCAAGGTAGAAAAAACGCTAAAAAGTTTGGCCCTATCCCAGTTTAGCAAAGACCGATAAGCAAAAAGTCAGATAAATCATTAGAATTTGTACTCTGCACTTAGTGCAAAAGTTTGCCCAGATTCTCGCTCAAATACGGTCACCCCCTCCCGCTCAATCTTTACCGAGTGGCCAAGCAGGTTTTGCATTTTTAGCTTAATTGTCACTTCCTCAGTGGGATACCAGAAATAAGTCATATCCAAAGAGTGAAAAGGCTGCTCGAAAGCATCGGGAGAACCAAGCCGACCCGCAAGATATAAGCGCTCGCCAAACACGTTATAACTCATAGCTGCAGAATGATTACCATCTGCAGAATCATATCCTACCAGCATATTAACAACGTAATCTGATGCACCAGCCATAGAGCGAACATCGTTCGCAGGTGCATTCGCTTCACTACCTGCTGATTGCCCGTAAATTACGTTTGATTTACTCACCTAGGTGATATAAACGCGGAAGAGTGTAGAAACGCCATGTTGCGGATTTGTTAAATTTTTATATTTTTAGTAATTCTTCCAACAAAGAATGCAAATTTTCATTTTTTGAATCTTTTATTGCAGTGAAATTTCACCAAGATTTCAAATGAATGAATGACAACGGAATGCTGCCTATCCAGCCTGTCGTAAACACAAAATTTAAATGAAAAGTGGAAAAATCAGGTTGAGAATTTTTTATGAAGCCATTAAGAAGTGGAGAATTAATGAAGAAGCCCAGAGCCAACGAAGTGCTGGCCTTAAATTAATGGATTATATAGCATCAATTATAAGACCCGAGTAGATAGTCCTTACCAGCACTTCGAACAAACAGTTTTCCCGTACCTTCGAAGTCATTTTTATCCTCTTCAGACCAATCAATTAACTGGTAGAAGACATCACGGGAAACCCTCGCTTGAAGACCGCCGCGAACTTCCAGATAGGGGATTAGTCGCGAAGGGGTACCGAACTGCTGCAGACGCCAATGACAACCCTCATTCAGCGCAATAACATCACCCACATTGGTGGTAAACAACAACATCTGCGCATCGCCATTCGGATTGCGTGCCACCTGTGTCGCCACAAAAGGCACATCTTCTACTTGAATACGCAACTTCTCCACTGGAGTTACCAGGAAGTACTCCCCCTTTTCCCGCTTCAGAATCCCTGCAAACAGCTTGACCAGCGATTGCCGGCGGATCTCGCTGCCCTCATGTATCCATCGGCCATCGCGCTTGATGATCATATCCATATCGCCGCAGAAATCCGGATTCCACTTTTCAACCGGAGGGTATCCTTGAAACGTTTTCTGCAACGCCTGCAACTGCTGGAAAAGTGGTTCAGCCAAAGGAGGGGCCCGCAATATCACCAGAGTGGCTGGTTTCCTGGGGCTTGCGGGAAGAGATATCACCGATATGGACGCCCACACCCATGATGAACTCCATCAGGCCCTCCCGATCCTCAATCACATCGGCGAACGATTTGGAATGGTAAAGCTCCACAGCCCCCTGTACCAAAGCCCAGTAGGTGGAATAGTAATAGTAAGCTGGCACCCTCTTGATCATGCCCTGCTCCATCCTGCGCTCAAATACCCGGTTCAGTGCAGAGGCAATGGCATTGCGGATTGTGTGTAGCTCGGCGATCATCTCGGGGGCCTGGTTCAGGGCGATGATCTTCTCTTCCAGGCGCTGAAAGAGCCGGTCCTTGCCGGGATCGGCCATACGGGACTCAAAGTAGGCCCGGGCTGGTGCGGTAATATCTCCCTGCTCAGCATTACCCACAGCTACCTTGAGGCGCTCAGCGAGAGACCGCTCATAATCCATCAACAAGCGCATATAAATTTCCGTCTTTGAAACAAAGTGCTTGTAGATAGTGCCTTTGCCGATATCCACACGGTCGGCAATCTGCTCAACAGTGACCTTTTCTTCACCGTGCTCCAGCAGAAGCTCCAGAGCTGCATCCAGGATGCGCTGCTCTCGTGCGCGAAACCTCTGAACCTTCTCTTTTGCCTTATCCATATTTCCAACCTTTTCTGCCCGTAATATTGGGAACTGAAATTGACTATTTGTTCATGAATAATAGGCAATTCGGGTCGCTTGGAAAAGCAAATCGGGAAATTAGTCTAGTTAATACGAGGAAAGATAGGTCATTGTGTCTAAAATTTGACCAATTCGTTCAAAAAAGTCGTAGCCCACCCCCCGACTCCCCTTTAAGGAGGCAAAAGCACACTTGGCACTCGCTGGTTTCGCAGTGCGGCGGCTGCGGTAGCGACTGATGATCCATTAGGTATGCAGCCGGACAAAACGATGACCATGGATGTTTTTTGCGTCATCGGCTGCTATTATTATAGCCGCGCTGAGTAACCTCTAAACGCCCTCCCGGCTATCCCTATTATTAACCAGTCAGCCAGCCCACTGGCAGATGAATACGACACGGGCGCCAGAGATACAAGTAACCCCGGGCGGTTACGCCATTTCTGCAAGGCGACAGCCACGCAGATCATAAAGGGCCCGTTTGATATCCCGGTTAACAGGTAACCTCGTCTATGTCTGAAACGCTGAACAAACTACTCGATGTCGAAGAGCTGGATCGCAACCTCTTTCGCAGCCGCCACCATGTGGAAAACTATCGAAAAATACTGTTCGGCGGGCAAGTGCTGGGTCAGGCCCTGACCGCCGCCAGCCGTACAGTAGAAAACCGCCTATCTCACTCCCTGCACGCTTACTTTTTACGCCCAGGCTCAAGTGAATTGCCTGTTATCTATGAGGTTGATCCCATCCGTGATGGTGGCAGCTTCACCACCAGGCGGGTTGTTGCCAAGCAACGGGGGCGGGCCATCTTTAACATGTCCGCTTCGTTTCAAATCAAAGAGGCAGGCTTCGATCATCAGACGGAGATGCCCTGCGGAGAGATTCCGGCGCCAGAGAGCCTGAAGAATACCCAGCAACTGGCGCTGGAAGCGGGCCTTGTAAGCCCGCAGTACGATCAGCGACGCTATATGATCGACTTTCGCCCCGTTGACCCCCACAACTACTTTGCTGCCGAAATCCACGAGCCCAAGTGCATGTTCTGGCTGCGCGCAGAGGGTGGGATGTCCGACGACCCCATGGAGCACCGCGCCGCCCTCTGCTATGCATCGGACATGGGCCTGCTGGGCACCGCCTTACAGCCCCACCATACCTCTCTATTCGACCCCCACCTGATGCCCGCCAGCATCGACCACGCCATGTGGTTCCACCGGGATTTCCGTTTCGATCAATGGCTACTGTATGTAACCGACAGCCCTTCGGCCAGCGGCGCCCGGGGTTACACCCGCGGCCAGATCTTCACCCGCGATGGCCTCCTTGTAGCCTCCACCGCCCAAGAGGGGCTCATCCGGAAAATTAAACACTGAGGTCCTGTATAAATCCCCAGGAGTTAGCCCGACAAACCGATTTCTTTGAACTGTAAATCTGTGAACCTAGTGCAGCATCAAATCCGCACTTACAATTGTACGGGAAGTGAAGGTTATCAGAAGCCAACCCTTTTCTTGCGGAAGTGTTCGACCATTTCTTTAAAGGAGGCTTTCGCCTTGCCACGGATTGAGACAAATCTGGATCGGGCTTCTGCTAAAGCCTTTTGCTTTTTAATGTAAAAAAAACCGTTGATAGTTGATTGAGATTCAACAAGTCATCACTTTCTACTTAAAATTCAATTGGTTATATACGACTTACTCCCACTCGATCGTCGCCGGAGGCTTGCTGGATACGTCGTATACCACGCGGGAGATTTGCGCTATCTCATTGATAATGCGATTGGAGACTTTCTCGATCAGTTGGTAGGGCAGATGCGCCCAGCGCGCCGTCATAAAATCTACGGTTTCCACTGCCCGTAGAGCCACCACATATTCGTAACGGCGACCATCGCCCACCACACCGACAGACTTCACTGGTAGGAACACGGCAAAGGCCTGGCTGGTTCTGTGATACCAATCGGCCTTGTGCAGCTCTTCGATAAAAATTGCATCTGCCTCACGCAAAATATCCGCATATGCGCTCTTCACTTCCCCAAGGATACGCACACCCAGACCCGGGCCCGGAAAGGGGTGGCGGTATACCATATCGTAAGGCAGCCCCAGCTCCAGCCCGATCTTGCGCACTTCATCCTTAAAAAGCTCCCGCAGCGGCTCCACCAGCGCAAACTGCATGTCGTCCGGCAGGCCGCCCACATTGTGATGGGACTTGATAACGTGTGCCTTGCCCGTCTTTGCGGCAGCCGACTCAATAACATCGGGGTAGATGGTGCCCTGGGCCAGGAATTTTACATTCTGCAGTTTGGAGGCTTCCTGATCGAACACCTCAATAAAGGTATTGCCAATAATCTTGCGCTTCGACTCAGGCCCATCCACACCCACCAGGCGAGAGAGAAAGTGGTCTTCAGCGTCTGCCCGAATCACTCGTACCCCCATGTTCTCGGCAAACATCTGCATTACCTGATCGCCTTCGTTTTTGCGCAACAGGCCGTTGTCCACAAATACACAGGCCAACTGGTCCCCGATCGCTCTGTGTAGAAGCGCTGCCACCACGGAGCTGTCGACACCGCCGGACAGGCCCAGCAGTACCTTGCCCGCGCCCACCTGTTCACGCACTCTGGCGACAGCGTCTTCAATAATGTTCGCAGGCGTCCACAGCTTTTCACAACCACAAATATCAATCACAAAGTGTTCGTAGATGCGCGCACCCTGCAGAGTGTGCGTTACTTCCGGGTGAAACTGTACGCCGAAGAAGTTCTTCTCGGCGTTGTACATACCCGCAATGGGGCAGGAATCCGTAGAAGCCATCCGTTTGAAGCCCCCCGGCATCTGCACCACTTTATCGCCGTGGCTCATCCAAACATCCAGCAATGCATCGCCATCATCGCTGAGGTGGTCCTTGATATCGCGCAGCAAACTTGAAGTGCCCTCAACCTTTATTTGGGCATATCCAAATTCGCGCACATGGCTACCTTGCACCGCACCGCCGAGCTGGTGCGCCATGGTCTGCATGCCGTAGCAAATGCCCAGTACTGGCACTCCCAGGTTGAAAACCATATCCGGCGCGCGAGGTGAATCCGGTTCGGGTACAGACTCGGGACCACCAGCCAGGATGATGCCTTTGGGGTTGTACTCGCGAATCTCCTCCCCACTCATATCAAAAGCGCGGATTTCGGAAAAAACACCCAGCTCGCGTATGCGGCGGGCAATCAACTGAGTGTATTGGGACCCGAAGTCCAGAATCAGAATTCGACTGGAGTGGATATCTTGGCTCATGATTGACTCGATACAATGATGAAGTAGCGGCAAACAGACCATAAGGTCTGTTTGCCGCTTATTTTTGAGGTTGTGGTTACCGTCTGGGGGCAGCTTCTATTGGTGCCTACCGTCCACTCACCGGGTAATTGGGCGCTTCCTTTGTGATCTGCACATCATGCACATGGGATTCACCCATGCCTGCAGTGGTCACCCGGACAAATTCTGGGCGGGTACGCATGGTTTCAATATCCACACTGCCGGTATAGCCCATGGCCGAGCGCAGCCCGCCCATCATCTGATGCACGATGACAGACAGCGGTCCCTTGTAGGGAACACGCCCTTCGATACCTTCGGGCACCAGTTTTTCCGCGCCTTTACTGGCGTCCTGAAAATAGCGGTCAGATGAGCCCTGGGTACGCGCCATGGCTCCGAGAGAACCCATGCCCCGGTAGGATTTGTAGGTGCGCCCCTGGTACAGTTCCACTTCACCGGGCGCCTCTTCCGTACCGGCAAACATGGAGCCCATCATGACCGAGGAAGCACCGGCAACAATGGCCTTGGAAATATCACCAGAGTAGCGAATACCCCCATCGGCAATCATCGGGACTCCGGCATCTTCCAGCGCCCTGGCAACCTCCGCAATCGCAGTCACCTGGGGCACCCCAATTCCGGTCACGATACGGGTGGTACAGATGGAACCCGGACCAATGCCCACCTTCACCGCATCGGCACCGGCCTCAACCAAGGCCCGCGCGGCTTCACCGGTAGCAATATTGCCTCCAATCACATCCACCTGGGGGTGCATCCCCTTGATCCGGCGCACCCGGTCGATCACGTTGCGAGAGTGGCCGTGGGCGGTATCCACCACCAATACATCCACGCCGGCCTCCACCAATGCTACTACGCGGTCATCGGTGTCCGGGCTTGTGCCCACTGAGGCGCCTACGCGCAAGCGGCCATCGGAATCCTTGCAGGAATTAGGGTACTGCTCCGCCTTGTTAAAGTCCTTAACCGTAATCAGGCCGCGCAGCTCGAAGTTATCGTTCACCACCAGGACTTTTTCGATGCGATGCTGGTGGAGCAGTTCACGCACCTGGTCGGGAGATGCGCCCTCCTGGGCAGTTACCAAACGTGTCTTCGGGGTCATAATACTGGCCACACTGACATCCAGGTCGGTAAGAAAACGCACATCACGGCTGGTAACAATACCCACCAGATCGCCTTTATCCATCACCGGAACACCGGAAATATTGTGGTGCGCAGTGAGTGCTATCAGCTCGCGCACAGTGGCATCAGATTCAATGGTAATGGGGTCCTTGACCACACCGGCTTCGAATTTCTTCACCGCGCGCACCTCAAGAGCCTGCTTCTCGATGGACATGCTTTTGTGAATAATGCCGATACCCCCCTCCTGGGCCAGGGCAATGGCCAGCCGCGCCTCCGTTACCGTATCCATAGCGGCGGATACGATGGGAATATTCAGGGAAATGTTGCGGGATAGTTTGGTTTTGAGACTGACATCCTTGGCGGTTACCTCGGAATAACCGGGCACAAGTAGAACATCGTCGAAAGTGAGGGCTTCGCGCGCGATGCGCAGATTGGATTCAGACATTGACACTCAAACCTCGAAATAGGCGGGATTGGGTATCGGCGCGATTATACCTCCAAGTGCCTAAGACGCAAACGACAATTTGCTGAAAAGCGAAATTATCGAGCAAGGGGCTTTACCTCTCGCGACGTTACTGCAATATTGCTGCGCCAGCCTTTCTCGTGAGTGCATCCGATGCAGCCGCTCTCCCCAACCCCAGGTGCCAAGCGCAGTGTCCTGTCAGTCAGCGAACTGAACCGGGAGGTAAAGCACTTGCTGGAGAACAGCGTACCCCTGTTGTGGGTCAGTGGGGAAATATCCAACTTTGCCAAGCCCAGTTCCGGCCACTGGTATTTCAGTCTCAAAGACGCCCGCACACAGGTGCGCTGCGCCATGTTTCGCAACCGCAATTGCAGCGTTGCCTTCCAACCGCAAAACGGTCGCGAAGTACTGATCCGCGCAAGAGTGAGCCTTTACGAGGGGCGCGGGGAGTTTCAGCTGATTGTGGAGCATATGGAAGAGGCCGGCTTCGGTATACTGATGCACCAGTTGGAGCAGCTCAAAACCAAACTTCAGGCAGAGGGGCTGTTCGACAGCGCGCGCAAGCGCCCGCTGCCCTACCTGCCTCTCAATATTGGCATTATCACCTCTCCCATCGGCGCAGCCATCCACGACATAGTCCATGTCCTACACCGGCGCCACCCGGCCGCAGAAATAGGATTATGGCCAGTGGCGGTACAGGGCCAGGGAGCAGCGCAGCAGATCGCTGACGCGATTGAAAAGGCCGGGCGCAGTCAACGCCACGATCTCCTGATCGTGGGCCGCGGCGGTGGCTCTCTCGAGGACCTATGGCCGTTTAACGAGGAGATTGTGGCCAGAGCACTGGCCGCCTGCCCGATTCCCACCATTTCCGCCGTAGGGCATGAAACCGATAACACCGTTACAGATCTTGTCGCTGACTTGCGCGCCCCTACGCCCTCGGCTGCAGCGGAAATTGCCAGTGCCAATATCGGCGAATTATACCAGCGGCTGGAAAGTGACAAGCACCGCTTGTTCCGGGCCCTGCAGCACCAGTTGCGCCACCTGCAGCAGCAGGTAATGCTGAAGCGCAACCGCTTGCGCCACCCCAGAGAGCAATTGCTGAACCGCGCCCAACGCCTGGACCATCTCGAGATACGGTTGCTCGCAGTGGGGCAACAGCAGGTCCAGCAGTGCCACACCCGACTCACTACTGCCCGGCGGGCATTAGCCCATTGTCATCCCCAGCACCATATTCACGAGAAACAGAAGCAGGTTGAGCAGGCCCAACGCAGTCTCCAGCGTGCAACCAAACAACAGCTCCAGCGCAGCCGCGATACCTTCAGCCATATTACACAACTGCTCAATAACGTGAGCCCCCTGGCAGTTTTGCAACGGGGTTACGCCATTGTCATGGACCTGGAAGGTGAGGCCCTGAAAGATAGCCGCACCCTGGCTCCCAAGCAAACAGTCAAGGTCAAGCTGGCCCGTGGGCACTTTAGCGCACAGGTAGAAGCCATCGAAGGCTGAATCCACCCCAGACATTGTGGAGTTTGCCTGTGGCTGCTTAACCGTTGGGTTTCGTTATTCCCTTCAATATTGCCACCTGCTGTTGCATGAGCGGCTGCCTAACAACCGACATATTGATGGGGAGAGAGCCTCTCGGGCGTCTGTAGTAGCGGCGCCCCTGGCAAAGCCTCGACAGGACCCTCAGCTGCGATATTACTGTACTGCCGTTATTAAAAACTGAAAAAACTTGCGACTCTGCCTCAGTCAGACAGATGCATTGCCCTATTGCGCGGGCTTCGAAAGGCTCTCACTGTAGATACCGCTTTCACGGCTAATTCAAAACAGAATTACAGAGTGAGCACGATTTTCCCAATGACTTTACCGGCTTCCAGCAGTCGGTGCGCCTCTGCCACCTGTTCCAGCGGAAACTGCGCTGCTATCTGCGGGCGGACTTTGCCGGTCGCAATCAGCGGCCAGACCCGAGCCTCAAGTGCGTGCGCGATATACGCTTTAACCTGTGCCGTGCGGTGTCTCAGGGTTGAGCCAGTCAAGATCAGACGCTTGAGCATCACCGGCAGCATGTTTACCTGTACCTTAGCGCCCCGCTGGTAGGCGATATTGACGATCCGGCCATCGTAAGCTGCCACACTAATATTGCGGTCAATATAGTCGCCTCCCACCATATCCAGGATGACATCGGCACCGTGATCTCCGGTGGTTTCTCGCACAACCTGCACAAAGTCCTCCGCCCGGTAATTGACCGCCCTTTCTGCACCGAGTGTTTCACAGGCTGTACACTTTTCTTCAGAGCCTGCAGTGGCAAAAACCCGTGCTCCCATGTGATATGCCAGTTGGATTGCCGTGGTGCCAATACCGGAGGAACCGCCATGTATCAACAGCGTTTCTCCACTTTGCAGTTTGGCCCGGTCAAACACATTGGTCCAAACCGTAAAGAAATTCTCAGGCAGAGCCGCCGCCTCAACCTCAGAGAACCCGGCCGGAATTGGCAGGCACTGGCCTTCAGCAACAGCGGCATATTCTGCGTAACCACCTCCGTTTGTCAGCGCACATACCCTGTCGCCTATCCGCCAGCGCCGCACCGCCTCACCCACAGCAACTACTGTGCCGGCCACTTCAAGTCCGAGAATTGGCGAGGCGCCCGGAGGGGCCGGATAGTGCCCCTTACGCTGAATGATATCCGGGCGGTTGACTCCGGCCGCTGCCACTTCAATCAACACCTCGTCTGCCGCAACCTCCGGTTTGGCCAATTCCACCAGCTGCATCACTGCCGGATCACCATACCCCGACAACTCAATCACACGCATCGTCCGCTCCTATAAGTATTCACCTGGCATGAAAGTCCGACATTCTCTCAGGACAGCCATCAGTTTGGTCAATATGGCACAGCAACCATAGGCGCACATTATTCATTGGCAACCAACTAAATTTGCCGGACGAATCATATTCCTACCCAACTACCGGAACATGGCTTCAGGCTCATAGTATTTCAGCCACTGGCACCGCTATTGCGCCCGCTCAAAGCACCCGGCTGCGCAAGAATCCTTTAATCCGGGCCCCTTCTGCCCTAACCGTGCTTACGCCATCGCCAGCTACCTACCGTATCGTCTTGAGCCGCCGGGGGAGTAAACCTGAATCAGCCGGAGGCTTGCGCGGTGTGATTAAAGGCCAAATAGCCCACCTCGTGGAATTGACAGACTTGGCGCCCCGCATAGTAAGATCAGGCCCGTAAGCAAAGGGAAGTTGACATAGCGCCAAGATCCCAAGCCGGCGGAGACAATTATTTTTAGATTAGGGCTTGCAAACTTCTGTCCAGCGCGGCAGAATTCGCGCCCTGTCGGTCTGCAAGGAAGTTTGGGAATCTTTCTAACTTGCGGATTTTTAAGGATTTTCTTTAAAAATCACTTGACTGGCAAAGTCCGATTCTCTATAGTCGGAAAACATAGCGCGCTCGTAGCTCAGCTGGATAGAGTACCTGGCTACGAACCAGGCGGTCGGAGGTTCGAATCCTCCCGAGCGCGCCATATAGATCAAGGGCTTACGTCAATCGGCGTAAGCCCTTTTTCATTGTGGTGCAAATTGTGGTGCAAAATAAAGGAAGAAATCACTCAAAATCTGGACATTCATCCAGTACCAATTGTTAACCTATTTCTCTTCCAAATACACCATAACCTGAGCTGATTCCTTTTCAGTTAAAGTCAACCCATACCTCTCAACAATTGCCATAAACCGCTGAACATAGATAGCCTGTACTGGCTCATAAGGTGGCATCCACTTATCAGGGCCTTTGTCCCCTTTACTCTGATTTCGTCCATCATCAACAAGCCAGAGGTTTTCAGGGTCTTCTGCAAACTGCCGCTTCAGCTCTACAGTCCAGTCGGCGCCACCGTGCCCATGCGCCCATGAAAGAGGGACGATATGTTCAACATCCAGGTCAGACGCCAGGGTGAAGAATTGGCCGGTGTAGGGATCTAGCCACAGGCCAGTATTAACTGTGCAGCTCTTGGCGTTAGTGAAGGTCACCGGGGCCAGGCTGAACTGGATCAGCAGCTCGTGACGGGTGCTCTGGCAGTCACCATCAGAGTCAGACCAGCGGGGGAGCCACTCGTGGCGGTCGTAATCTTGGGTTTCTGCTTCAACTTCCAAGCAGCCAACAAGTAGCATGGATAACAAAATAGGTATAATCAGGCGCATGACAATCTATCTCACTTTTGTTTGAAGGAGGAAGATGTGAACCTCAATCAAGTCACTTTACCAGTGAATGATATGGAATCGGCTTCAGAATTCTATCGAAATCTGGGATTCACTCAAATTGTAGATACACCACACTACGCTAGATTCGAATGTCCTGAAGGTGATTCAACCTTCTCTTTATCACTTATGGCTGAGAGTTTTTCGAATGGTGCAGTAATTTACTTCGAACATCGAGAACTCGATGAATGGATTTCTGATTTGAAAGCAAAAGGTATAGAGTTCGAACAAGGATTAACTGACGAACCCTATCTATGGCGTGAAGCTATATTAAGAGACCCCTCTGGCAACAAGATCAAACTCTATTGGGCAGGAGAAAACCGCAAAACTCCACCTTGGCGCATCGAAAAACGTGCTTAATAGCGTCAAACCCTAAAAAGGGACTCTCCTCTTGAACCTGTAAAACGGTGAAAGTTGGGGAGGTTTTGAGGTGGTGATTGGAAAATTATTCCCCAAGTGACACTCGGGAACAAAATAAAACTGATTGAAAGAAGGTAAATAATGAGATTAATTGGAAATTTTTTATGGTTTATCCTTGGCGGATTTGTCATGGGCCTTGCATGGTGGGTTGTTGGAATCATCGCGTTTATTACGATTATAGGAATACCATGGGGAAAGGCCTGCTTCGTATTTGGTATGTTCTCTTTTTTCCCTTTTGGAAGTGAGGCAATAAGTAGAAAAGAGCTTACAGGAGAAGACGATATTGGTACTGGGCCTTTAGGCATTTTTGGCAATATCGTCTGGTTTGTTTTCGCGGGAGTATGGCTTGCTATAGGTCATTTGATATCTGCTCTGTTGAATTTTATTACAATTATAGGAATACCATTTGGTATCCAACATTTAAAACTCGCAGGATTCGCGCTTGCTCCAATTGGAAAAACGGTTGTCTCTAAAGAAGTCGCCCAAGCAGCGAGAGTCGCGAATGCAGAATCCACGATCAAGAATATTAGAAAAGACACATGATTGAGGAAAGGGGGGGCTAGCTCCCCCCCATTACTCCCCAATCACCACCCGCAGATTCACCGTGCGCTGGATGCACTCCATACGCCAAGCGCCTTTATTGACCTCTTCGTTCTCCGTGCCCTCAGCCACAGCGGAGGCCTGCAGGGTTTCCACCTTGCCCGGTGTTTGCCAGGGCGTGCCGGCAGCATTGTTGCGCACCTGGTTATCCGTGGTAACAAAGGCACCGATCATCTTGTAGGCGAACTGGTCGGGACTGCCGTCCTGGTCCAGATCAATGGGGTTGCGTACCTGTGCGATGCGCACAATATCACCAACATAGATGCCGCTGGTCAGTTCGTAAAAGTGTTCGCCTTCTCCGGCATTGCTGATGCCAGTGGCTTGAATGTATTC
>NZ_CANLDD010000012.1 GCF_947489355.1 uncultured Microbulbifer sp.
GGGCATTGCAAGCTCGTTTTGTCGTTGTGTTAGAACCTCAACAATGCGAGCTTGCTCTTACAAATCAATAGGCTACATCCAAACGGGAACAGCCCCTAGGGGCTGTGTCTTAAAAAGGGGCAGCAATACTAACGCATTACCTGCGTCGGGACAGGGCCTGAGGGGCTAGAGTATATTACAGAAGAGGGTATCCGCGATTGTTGTTTTGAAATATTCACGCCACTGTGAGAAGTCGTTTGTATTTCAAAACCCATACCAGCCTGCGGTGACGCCCTGCATCGCATTAACCCGACAGCCTGTTTGCTTGCCGGGATAATAAGAGTGGTCTGATCAAAAGACAAATGCCGCTTGTGAAAGCGGCATTTGGCGGTGATTCATACTAAATAGTGCTTCAGGGGGCCGTGTACCAGAAGGCCCCGCTTTGACCAAACCCGTATTTAGTATGAATCACCACACTGGTTCTGCTTGAAAGTGATTTTACTTCACCACTTTCATGCAGCGTACTCTGTCTGAAGCCATCCAGCAGTCAGCATCTGCGGGGCAGGCCATTGAAAGAGGAATTTGTTCAGCGCCCGGTGGGCAGTAAGCTGGAGGTGCCGGTGGGCTACAGCAACCTGCCAGAACCAGTGCACTGATAATTCCGATTAAGTACTTGGCTGGAGTGAAATTCATCCCCTAACTCCTTTCCGTTGATGTTAGCCATTAGCATAGCCAATAAAACGTCATCTGTTAGTCAGCTTTGTAAAATGCTCTACAAAGATACCGTCTGATGAAGTGTAATAGGCGCAGGGTTTAAATAACTGCCAGGGGCAAAGTCTGGAAAAAAGCCGTGCCAGTTTATTGTGTTTTGGTGCTGAAAAAACCGGTTTTTTCTCTTTTTTTGTCGTCGAATTTTATTTTTTCCCAGTGATGACGGGATTTTTTTCTTTTGGTAAACCATTGGTAATTTTTGTCAATTTCAACTTGCCAGGAAAATTCAAAAGGCGTGTCGATTCGGTTGTGGGATTAATAACGGATTGGGCTCGAAGGGCCATTGA
Source organism: uncultured Microbulbifer sp. (assembly GCF_947489355.1). GTDB lineage: Bacteria > Pseudomonadota > Gammaproteobacteria > Pseudomonadales > Cellvibrionaceae > Microbulbifer. The sequence continues at coordinate 1,038 of NZ_CANLDD010000012.1, forward strand.
GCGGCGAGCGGATACTCGATAGAAGGTCATAGTATTGGTTTTGCCGGAGGTGTCGACAGCGTGCCAGGTGCAGTGTGCCCGTGGACGGCACGTGGATATACGGGTTTGCGGCAGGGGCATAGAAAACCCTCGATCATTTTAAGGGAGGGTGGGACCGTGCAGAAAACGGCCAAATGCCTGCGCCAGAATTTCAATTTGCCCCGGATCGCGCAATACCATCAGTAAAGATGCCCGCACCTGCGGAACAAACAGCAAGTCTGAAAGCAACCGGTTGAAGGCCCCCTGATCTTCCGTGTTTGCCAGTGCGTTTAACCAGAGTCTGGCCAACTCCGGGTTTTCCAGATCTGTTGTACAGCAGCTGCCAAGGGTGGTAAGCAGCTGAACATTTTGGGCGGTGCTGGGGTATTGCAGCAGTTTCAAAAGAAATGCGTGCCGCAATCCTTTTGCCGGCGAGTGGGAACAGGCGCGTACGGCGGCGCAAATCATGGCGACGTCCGGGATGGTGTCGCTGTGTAGGATGGATTCAGCGCGGGCCTTGACGGTTTCCGCCAGTGGCTGATCAATCATTTCATTTTCAAGGCACGCACAGAGGTGGATAAATACCGGGTGCGCGATCCGGCTTATCTGGGGCAACAGCAACGCTTTTTCTGTCTTCCAGCGCACCGCCAAATCGGCAATCCCCTGTAGTGCCAGCGTGTCCCAGTGGTGGGTATCTGGTTTGCGGATGTAGTCGAGGACCGGCCCGTAGTGTGCGCTTGCCGGTCTTTTTAACAGCATCCCCGTGCGGGCGTGAAACGCTGCCCGGCGCTCCATGGAGGGGGTGTATAAGAGCCCGCTGCGTTTTAGCACCTGGTCCAACTGTTGCGCTGCTTCGCAACGCATGCCGCACTTTAGTCCCTGTGCCAGTGCGTGTAACAGATTGTCCCGCACCGCGAGTTGCAGCTTGCCTTGCTCATCCAGAGGGAAACGCAGAAACCAGACAACGGCTTCACCACCCTCTGCCGGTTGCAGTAACAGGCCGGTCCAGGCCTGGCGCAGGTAGGGGTAGGGCCAGCTTGCCTGTCCCGCTTCAAAAGCCTCGGCTGCGGGGCCGGGCAATGCCTGCAGGCGACGGCCCAGATCGAACCAGTGCAATTTGAAGCCGGCCCCTTCAATCAGGGCGGTGAGAGTGCCCCCGGCTTTCACGGGTAATGACTGCGCATTGTTCAGGAGGCGCTGGCCGTGATGGAGATCGGCATCTGCTTGAAGTGCAGCCAGCCGTAGGCGATCGCCAGCAACGGGCAGATAATGTTAAAAAGGGCATAGGGCAAATAGTCGAGGGTAGCGATGCCCAGCGTGGCGGCCATATATGCCCCACAGGTATTCCAGGGGATTAGCACAGAGGTGATGGTGCCTGAGTCCTCCAGGGTACGCGACAGGTTCAGCCCGTGCAGCCCCTTCTCGGCAAAGGCATCGCGGAACATGCGGCCGGGGATAATGATCGCCATATACTGGTCACCGGCGGCGGCATTCATACCAAAGCAGGTCAGCACGGTGGCGGTTACCAGACCGCCCAGGGTTTTTACGTGTGACAGCGTCCAGTTGATCAATACCTGCAGGAATCCGGCGCGTTCCATGGCGCCGCCAAAGGCCATAGCGGAAATGATCAGCCACACGGTATTGAGCATGCTGCTCATGCCGCCCTTGGACAGCAGGTCCGCCACGTTTTCGTTGCTGGAGGTGGATTTATAACCATCGAACAGGCTATACCAGACGCCTTTCAGGGAGGCCAGGGCACCTTCGCCGCCACCCAGACGGCGGGCACTTTCCGGCTCGAAAATCAACGCGATGGCGCAACCCACCAGGGCGCCGATTATCAGCGTAGGGTAGGCGGGTACCTTGCGCCAGGCCATGGCCAGTAACAGCACCAGCGGCAACAGGCTGACGGGGGAAATATTGAATTCGGCCCCCAAAGCGGCCAGCAGTTGCTCGATATCGGTGGCGGAAGCGTTGCCAGCCCTGGCGGTCAAGCCGATAAAGGCGAACACCGCAAGGGCAATCACAAATGCCGGGATGGTGGTGGACATCATATGGCGGATATGCCGGAACAGGTCGTTGGAGGTAACCGCCGCGGCGACGTTGGTGGTGTCGGACAGCGGCGACATCTTGTCGCCGAAGTAGGCACCGGAGATAACTGCTCCGGCGGTGACCTCGGGAGACAGGCCGAGCGCCCCGGCGATCCCCATCAAGGCAACCCCGAGGGTGCCGGCGGTGGTCCAACTGGAGCCGATGCTGAGACCAACCACTGCGCAGATAATGCAGCTGGCGGCGTAGAACCACTGGGGTGAGAGTATCTGCACACCGAAATAAATCATGGAGGGTACGGTGCCGGCAAGAATCCAGCTGCCGATCAGGGCACCCACGGCCAGTAGAATCAGGATTGCGCCGAATACCAGACCGATGCCGTGCAGCATGCCCCCTTCCATGTCACTCCAACTGTGACCGTTTTTCATGCCCATCAGGGCGACAACACCGGCGCACAGCAGCAGGGCGATCTGATTGGGCCCGTAGGAGGAGTCGGCGCCGTAAAAGTAAACGGACAGGGACAGGAGGGAGATCAGGGCCCCCAGGGGGATCAATGCATCCAGCAGGCTGGGTGTGCGCGGCTCGGAATTGGGGCTGGCTTGAGACAAGGTGTACTCCTGCTTGACTGCGAGGCTGGTGCCGTAATCGTTATCGTTGTTTTCACCGTCGATGACGGTTGACCCCCCTATTTTTACGGCTTGGGGCGGTGAAGTCTACTTTGAATGGCATTGGGCGGATAGAGAACCCCCTTGGCCGGCCCATGAACCTGGGGGAATATCACAGCGATCAGGCACCGGGTCAGTTGTGGCGCTAGCAGTTCGGCGATGCTTCCGGTATGTTCTGCGCCAACTTCTAATCCCGGCCATTCCTTGGCCGCAAGACATAATAAGCCAGGACCCCGTAGGCAGGTCGGGCAGGTAGTGATTTCATGAGAGCAAGTGAGTTAGACCCCGCTCAATTCGAGGATATGCGCCCCTATCGCGACGATGAAGTGCGTGCTGTACTGGACAGGTTGATCGCCGATCCGGATATGTCCCACACCGTTGCGCACTTTCTCGTCCCCAAACTGGCGCGACTGGAAGGCCCGCTGGCCTGGCTGGTGCGCCAGTTCCTGCGCTTTGAGTTCCGCAATGTTGACGATGTGCGCGGAGTGCAGGAAATCGTCGAGAAGTACATCGATAAAATCGTCAACCGCACCACTGCCGGCTTGAGTATTTCCGGGCTGGACAGGCTTCCCCGCGATCGCGCCTGTTTATTTGTGAGCAACCACCGGGATATCGCCATGGACCCCGCGTTTGCCATAGTGGCCATGTTCAAGGAGGGACACGAGACCTCCCGCATCGCGATCGGTGATAACCTGCTGACCAAGCAGTTTGCCTCTGACATTATGAAGCTCAATAAGAGCTTTACGGTACAGCGCAGCTCGGGCAGTCGTCGCCAAAAACTGGCGGCGGCGACCAAACTGTCCAACTACATCTATCACTCTATCGTGAACGACAACGAGCATGTGTGGATTGCGCAGCGCGCCGGGCGCGCCAAAGATGGATTGGACCGCACCAACCCGGCGCTCGTGGCCATGTTTGCCATGACCAAGGATCGGGACACGCCTTTCGCCGACTTCTGGAGAAAATTGCATATCGTGCCGCTGTCCATTTCCTATGAGTGGGACCCCTGTGATGGCCAGAAAGCTAAAGAGCTCTATATCACAGAGCATAAGGATGAGTACAAAAAGGCCAAAAATGAGGACCTGGCTTCTATTGCCAAAGGTGTTGTCGGCCACAAAGGGCATGTGCACACCGCCTTCGGCACCCCGATCGAAGGGGATTTCGACGATGTGAACAGCCTGGCCGAGGAGATCGATCGGCAGATCGTGGGCAATTACACCCTGCACCCCACCAACCTGATTGCCTACGAGCATATTTACGGTTCGGTATCGGGATTGCCGGTAGGCTATCCTCCCAGGCCCTGGGAACCGCAGGCGCATACAGGGATGCGGGAGGCGTTTGAGGCGCGAATGCAGAAGATCGACAAGCGCTGGCGCGACCAGGCGATTCAGGCCTATGCGAATCCGGTGGTTTCGCGCCTCGCATTTGAGTGATTGCTGGTGAGGTGGGGGTAGTTAGTGGATAATAGCGCCCCCTGCCCACTTACTTAGTGAATAGATACCATTCCCCGTGCTCAGCGATAAACACAAAAGCGCCATCCAAGAGGCCTACAGCCAGTTCCTGTCCGGCCGTGGGCACAAGGCCCGCTATGGGCAGAAGCTGATGGTGGCGGCCATTGCCCGCACGCTCGGCGGTATTATCCAAACTGCCAGTGGCGAACGGGACAGTGAAAAAACCGATGGCGAGCATATTTGTGTGGTGGAGGCCGGCACCGGCACCGGCAAGACGGTGTCCTACCTGCTTGCGGCTATCCCCCTGGCCCAGGCACAGGAGAAAACCCTGGTGGTCTCCACTGCGACGGTGGCGCTGCAGGAGCAGATTATTTACAAGGATCTGCCGGAGGTTGCACACCACAGCGGGCTCAATTTCGAGTTTACCCTGGCCAAGGGGCGCGGTCGTTACCTGTGTCTGTCCAAGCTGGACCAGCTGCTCTCCAGTTTTTCCGCCAGTGGCACCGGCCTCTCCCTGGGACTTTACGATGATGAGTTGCCCCAAGTCGAAGAGGAGAGTGTTGCACTTTACCAGAAAATGACTGATGGCCTGGCGTCTGGCAGTTGGGATGGGGATTGCGACAACTGGCCGGATTCGATTAAAACCGAGGACTGGAGCCGGGTTACCACGGATCACCGCCAGTGCAGCGGCCGCCGCTGCCCCCATGTGACCAATTGCAGCTTTTTCCGCGCGCGGGAGAGCCTGGGCAAGACCCAGGTGATTGTCGCCAACCACGACCTGCTGCTGGCGGATCTGGCCCTCGGCGGCGGCGCGATACTGCCGCCGCCGGAAGAAGCGATTTACGTACTCGACGAGGCCCACCACCTGCCGGACAAGGCCCTCGATCACTTCTCCCACCACAGCCGCTTGGGTGCTTCCACGGGTTGGCTGGATCAGACCAACAAGGTGCTCGGGCAGATGCTCGGCGAGATTGGCGATGGCGCCGAACTGGATCGCTGCGGCGAACAGTTGCCAGCAGCGCTCGCTTCCGCCAAGCAGGGCATGGAGTTGATGTGGCCTCTGGTCGAGGAGTTGTGTGTGTTCGAAGACATGCGCGGCAACCCTATTCGGCATCGCTTCAAGGGGGGCGTGGTGCCCGATGCCATGATGCAACTGGCGGAAAAGTTGCGCGAGGACTTCGATGAGTTGGAGAGCCTGCTCAACAAGATGTTGCAGGTTGTCCAGCGTATGCTGGAAGATCTCCACTCGCCGGTGCCGGTCGTGGATTTGGAGCGCTGGTACCCACAACTGGGCAGCTGGCATGGGCGCGCTGAGGTCAACCTGTTGCTATGGGCCAACTACGCGCGCGCCGATGCCGATGGCACCCTGCCGCAGGCGCGCTGGATAAGCCCGGTGGATTGGGGTGGCTCGACGGATTTTGAAGTGTGCAGCTCGCCGATTCTGGCTGCAAAGGCCCTTGAGCAGAGTCTGTGGAAGCGCTGTTATGGGGCGGTGCTCACCTCGGCCACACTCACTGCCTTGGGTAAATTTGATCGGTTGCGCCTGCGCGCCGGCACCCCTGAGAAGGCCAGTTATCAGGTGGTGCCGAGCCCCTTCGATTTCTCCCGCGCCAGTTTGCGGGTGCCCGCCAGCGCGGTAGATGCGGGCAATGCGGACCAGCATACCGATGCGGTGATTGACGGACTTCCGGCGCTGCTCAAGGGTTCAGGTGGTTCACTGGTGCTGTTTTCCTCCCGCCGGCAAATGGAAACCGTTCGCGAATCGCTACCGGGTACCTGGCGCAACCGCATTCTGATGCAGGGGCAGAAGTCCCGCCAGCAGCTGCTGGTCACCCACCGCGAGATCATCGACGGCGGCGGCAGCAGTGTGCTGTTCGGCCTTGCCAGTTTTGCCGAGGGCCTCGATCTCCCGGGGGATTACTGCCGCCATGTGATTATTGCCAAGCTCCCCTTTGCCGTGCCCGATGATCCGATAGAGGCGGCTCTGGCAGAGTGGATCGAAGCCAAAGGGGGCAATGCATTTATGCAGATCACGGTGCCGGATGCGGCCCTGAAACTGGTACAGGCCTGCGGCCGCCTGCTGCGTGCCGAGGGGGACAGCGGTACCGTGACACTGCTGGACCGGCGAATAGTGACCAGGCGCTACGGCCAGGCGATTCTCGATTCACTGCCGCCGTTTACCCGCAGCATTGAATAACATGCAATTGCCCGCTATTGCCGGTACATTGTCACCCGGTATTCCAACAGCGGTCGTTTGGAGGTGCAGGCTTAATGCAACCAATTTATTCCGACATTGCCAGTCAACTGTTGTTGTTGGAAACCGAGCTGCGCCGATTGGGCCAGTGGCAGGTGGAATCCCCCCCGGCCGAAGCGCTGACCAGTAGTGAGCCTTTCTGTGTGGATACGCTGACTTTGCCGCAATGGTTGCAGTTTGTCTTTTTGCCCCGGATGCAAGGGCTGGTCGAGCAGGCAATGCCGCTGCCCCGGCAATGTGGTATCGCGCCTATCGCGGAGGAGTTCTTCCAGGGCAACAGCGATGCAGAGGCCCTGGTGGCCATTCTGGATTCTATCGATCAGCGCCTGCAACGCGGCTGAGATCTTGTAGAAGCGGTGTCAAATCTACAGGTGCCGCTTTTACTGGCCCTGGATCTAAGTCTGTCGGTGCGTCTGTTCCGGTGTGGTGCGCAAAGATTCGGTGTGTGTCACATTGCGACCCCCGGGTTGACCGGCTTCAGGGGCATCCCTGTTCACTGGCAGCGCTCATAGGCTAATATCGGCCTTTTGCCCGGCGCGGACGTAACATTCCCCCGCACACCAAATCGGATAGTGCGGGCATATCGTCCGCTGGGTTGGAATGCCGACAGGGCTGGAGGTAATGGTTAGGTATGCAGAAATTTTTCCTTCTGTGGTTGATGTTGGCCCTTTCGTTGCTGGCGGGCTGTGAATCACTGATGTATCCAGGACAGGAGCATCAGAGCGCTCCGCCGGTACTATCGGTGCCTGAGATCGTGCCGTGTTCCGAGCCTGTGCCAGTGATGTGCATGGAACCTGAAACCAGGGTTGTCGAAAAGATAATCGAACGAAGTGTTGAAAAAATAGTCGAAGTGCCCGTTGCCAGGGACAAGTTGGTGCTTGGCGCGGTGGAAAATGTCTCAATGGAACCCTCCGGCCTGGTTATTGAATCCATCGTCGATTCCGGTTCACCGACTTCTACTCTGCGTGCCAAGGCTCTGACCCGCTTCGAGCGCGACGGCCGAGACTGGATCAGAATCCAACTGATACCCCCGCAAGGGGATGGCGAAACGGAGCCCGGTAGCGTTGAGCTGCCCATCAAGCGCTTTATCCGTGCGATGCGCATTGGCTTTCCCAGTCAGCGACGACCAGTGGTGGAGATGCACCTGACGGTCGGAGATATCACCCACATGGTGGAGGTTAGCCTGACGGACGAGGGCGGCACGGATACTTTGATGCTGCTGGGACGCAATTTCCTCAAAGATGCCGCGGTTGTCGATGTGAGTCGGCGCTATGTCCAGGGTCAACCCCGAGTATCCGGGGGCAAGTAGGCCGGTTAGACAGTTAGGTTCCGATTGGAGCCGTAGAGTTACGGGGAATGGCGAATGTCGCCGCGGGTCCAGGTTTATCTTATTGCGGTATTGCTCGCGCTGATCGGCGCTGGTCTGACCGCCTACAAGCACTTTGAATTGGGTTTTCCACTGTTGCCGGGAGAATACCGCACCGTCTGGACTATCGAGGCCAAAGTGGGTTTCGAGGCGGAAGGTGGCCCGGTCAAAGCCGCGCTGACGTTGCCGCGCGCGCAACGCAATATGGAAATACTCGGGGAAACTTTCAGTTCTTCGGGTTTCGGTTTTTATATTGCCCAGGAAAACGACGACTACCGTGCACTCTGGTCCCGGCGCTCAGCGGAGGGAACCCAGTCCCTGTTTTACCAGCTCGATGTTTATCAGAGGCCCGGAGCCCCGTTAGCGCAGCCTCTGAATCTCAGCACGCAAGTGCAGAAGCCGTTTCTGGGTGCGCGCGAACAGGAGGCGGTGCGCCTGGCGATTTATGCCCTGGTGGAGCAGGCCCGCGAACACTCATCCGATGTGGAATCCTTCACTACCCAGCTGTTGATTGAACTCAACAACGATGACAACCAGGATCGCAACCTGATTTTCCGCCATTATGCCGACAGCACTCTGGTGGATGTGGCCCTGTTGATACTCGCCACTGCGGACATTCCGGCCCACCGAATCCGCGGCCTCTACCTGGAGGATGATCGCCGGCGTCTGGCGCCTGAGGATTTGCTCGAAGCGAATGATGGCAAGCACTGGATTGTCTTTGAGCCCACTACTGGCATGCCCGGTGTGCCGGAGAATTTTTTTATCTGGCAGCGCGGCGGCAAAAGCCTGCTGGACCTGGAGGGTGGACGCAATTCCCAGGTGACTTTTTCCGTCATTGCCAACGATGTACCCGCGCGGGATGTCTCCATGCGCAGCACCAGCCGGGATAGGGAAGCCTTGGTGGACTTTTCTATCTACAGCCTGCCTATCGAACAGCAGAGCATCTTCAAGCTGATCCTGCTGGTGCCGGTGGGCGCCCTGGTTGTGGTACTGCTGCGGGTGTTTGTCGGCTTGCGCACGTCCGGTACTTTTATGCCGGTTTTGTTGGCGATAGCTTTTATTGAAACCCAGCTGCTGACGGGCCTTGCGATCTTTACCCTGATCCTGATCCTCGGGTTGTGGGTGCGGTTTTATCTCAGTCGACTCAACCTGCTATTGGTGTCGAGGATCGCCGCCGTGGTGGTCACGGTGGTGATCATTATGGCCGCTATCAGTGTCATCAGTTACAAACTGGGTATTGAGCAGGCGCTGACGGTGACCTTCTTTCCGATGATTATCCTTGCCTGGACCATCGAGCGCATGTCTATCGTGTGGGAGGAGGACGGTCCCTACGAGGTGATTGTGCAAGCGGGCGGCAGCCTGCTGGTGGCGATTCTGGCCTGGTGGGTTATGACCAACCGCTATGTGGAACACTGGACCTTTAATTTCCCCGAGCTGCTGTTGTTACTCCTGGCTTTTATACTGGTTGTGGGCAACTACACCGGTTACCGGTTCAGTGAATTGATGCGTTTCCGGCCTTTGGTCAAGTAGGGAGGTTTGCTTGCGCCAATTCACTTTTAGACACCTGTTCAACAAGGTGCGCGGTGGTGTGATTTCTCCACTGGTCTTGCGCGATATGGGTATTCTCGGCATGAATGCGCGCAATATCCATTATATTGCGCGCTACAATGACCGCAGGAAATTTCCCACCGTGGACGATAAGCTCAATACCAAGCGCGCAGCCGGGCAGGCCGGTATTCCCGTGCCGGAATTGATCAAGGCTTTTGAAACGCCGGCCAGTCGCAAACGGGTGATGGCAGTGATTGAGCCCCTGTGGCAGTTTGTGGTCAAGCCGGCACGGGGCTCAGGCGGCAAAGGCATTCTGGTTATCGCCGGTCGCAATGGCGATAAATTCAGGAAAACTTCCGGTGTGGAAGTCGAGGTGCTGGATATACTGCGGCATGTCAACAATATTCACAGCGGCCTGTACAGTCTCGGTGGCAAACCGGACCGGGTGATGGTGGAGGCCCTGGTGGATTTCGATCCCATTTTCCAGAATTATTCCTTTGAAGGTGTGCCGGATATCCGCGTGATTGTGTTTCGCGGCTTTCCCGTGATGGCCATGCTGCGTTGTTCCACCCACGCCTCGGACGGAAAGGCCAACCTGCACCAGGGCGCAGTGGGGGTGGGCATCGATCTGGCTACAGGCAAGAGCAGCCACGCGGTGCAGCGAGGCCTGCGTATTCATCGGCACCCGGATACAGATTTTCCTTTCGATCAACTCGAAGTGCCCGGTTGGCATGACCTCTTGCACCTTGCAGCGAGCTGCTATGAGATGACCGGTCTCGGCTACCTGGGATGCGATATTGTGCTGGACCGCGAGCGCGGCCCGCTTTTGCTGGAAGCCAATGCCCGACCGGGTCTGGCAATACAGGTGGCCAATGGCGTGGGCCTGCGCAGGCATTTGCGCTGTATCGAAGGTCTGGACTCAGAAATGCTCGGTAAGCGCGTCGAGCAGAGGGTGGACTTTTCCATGCGTACATTTGCCGCTGATCTCTGATTCAAAACTGTTCTTAGCGAGCCCACTTCGAGGTTGCGGGGGATTCTGAATTCGATCAGTATGCTGCGGTGCGGTTTTTCAGTGTAGCGGGAGGCCTTGGGGTTGGCTGCACTATGATGATTCACCTGGCGATCAAACCGGTCTTCAGTGACCCGCTTGATTGCCTCCCTGGATATACCGACGTCACTGTCCAAAATGGCTTGTGTTGTCGAAATTTTCACCGGCCTGTTGCTCATAGCCATGAATGCCCAACGCCACAGATCAGATCGGCACTCCCTGTTGGTAACTGTGTTGCGGTGGTGCCCGAGGCTCAGTGCAAACCGCGTAGGGTTACGGCCCGAAAAGATGGCACAAGGCTTGCATTTCTTTGATGGTGGGTCCATGGCCCACATTCCGGGAAGACCTCTTGGGGCTGTGACAAATCACAAATCCGGGTGACTTCCCTTTCTCTCATCAAAGCTGATTTTGGCCTCGCTTCGCGGGGCTTTTTTCCTCTTTTTTTTGAAATAAAGCATAATATTTTTAAATTCAGGGAAATTTTTGGAATATAACGAGGTATTCTCTCTCCATAATTAGATCATTGATTCGCTGCTGGTTATAAGTGGTTAAATTCTATCAACGAGCGAATTTCAACAAATCGAGTCCCGTGTGTCAGAGTCACCAGTGCCAGATCAACCCCGCCCTCCATTTTTGTTAGCAACGCCAGATGAGCTGCATTTGTTCGATGGCGGCCAGCTCGCACAGCAGGCAACCTATTTGCACGGCCTGTTGCTCGGTGCGCAGCAGGGTCTATGGGAGTGGCATCCGAAAACCGGAGCCCTGCGCGCTCAGGGGGAAATCTGGTTGCTGTTTGCCGAGATTGAGGGGCAGGCGCTGGACAAGCTGTGGACCGGTGCCGAGTTGCCCCTGGTATACACAGAAGAGCGCGATCGGGTTCGCGAGGTGCGCCAGCGGGCCGCCGGTAATGAGGGTTGTTTTGACATTATTTTTCGCGCCTATGAGAACGCAGGCCAGTTGCGTTGGCTGCGCTTTTTGGGGCGAACTGTCACTGTGGATGACTGTGCGGAAAGAGTTGTTTTTGGTTGTTGTGCCGATGTCAGTACGGTCGTATCCCGGCGCGTTCTGTACAGTTTGCCTGGTGAGCAGCCACTGCAGGCACTCTCCGGGGTCGGTGACGGTTTGTGGGAATGGGATTTAAACGCGGATGAAATGATCCTGGATGATGCCTGTTGGGCAATTCTCGGCTATGAGACCAGTCCCATCCGGCGTATTGACCGCTCGGCTGCGGCGCAGTGGAAAGCCAGAATACTTTCCGAGGATTTCCCCAGGGTAGAGCAGGCCATGTCGGAGCATGTGCGTGGGCGATTTCCTCTGGATGTGGAATTCCGCCTATGGCGCTCCGACGGTAGCATTGCCTGGGTCCGGTGCCGCGGCAAGGTCCAACTGAATAACTGTGGCCAGCCGACGCGCGTGCTGGGGACACTTCAGGATGTGAGTGGCAGCCGTGAAACCCTATGCCGGGTAGAGCGGGAATTGCAGCAGCAGCGAGCGGAAAATGTGCGCCGCTCGGATCTTCTCTTCAGCCTGAGTCATGAGTTGCGCACGCCGCTCAATGCAATCCTCGGATACAGCCGAATGGTTGAGCTGGACGCAAGCCTTAATTCAGATCAGCGCCAGCGCCTGGGGGAAATCCGCCGCGCCGGGCAGCACCTGTTGCATCTGGTCGGCGATGTGCTGGAGCTGGCCCGTATCGACAGCCGGCGACTCGGGCCATCGATGGAATCGATACGCCCCGCGGAGCTGGTGGCCGACTGTAAGCGCCTGCTCGAACCCCTGGCAGAGACCCGCCGCGTCAGCCTTATTTTTGAGCCTCTTGGCTGGGAATCCGCTTATATCTGTGCCGATCCGGTACGCTATAAGCAAGTGATACTGAACCTGGTCGGCAATGCGGTGAAGTACAACCGCGACAATGGGCGGGTCATCATCAGTTTTGCCCCCCAGGCCGAGGGCTGGTTGCGCCTTAGCATTCTCGATACCGGGAAAGGCATCCCGCCGGAGCGGCGCGATGAGGTATTTGAACCGTTTAACCGGCTGGGGGAAGAGAAGGGACATATAGAGGGCACCGGAGTGGGCCTGGCAATCGCCAAGCGCCTGACTGAGGCCATGGGCGGGCGGATCGATTTCGACAGCCAGGAGGGGCAGGGTTCCGTTTTCTGGATTGAATTTCCCATGATCGATGCCCCGGATACCCTGATGTCTCTCCCGGCTCAGCCGGAGATACCACGACAGCTGCCGGCTGGCCGGTTATTACTGGTGGACAACCGGCCAGAAGCGGCAAGCCGGCTGAAAGAAATGCTGAAGGAGGCCCCGCAAGTCCAGTGCCTGGTCGCCACAGATGGGGTTGAAGCCATCTTTATGGCGCGTACCCTCAATCCCGACGTGTTGCTGTTTCACACTGCGGTGCCGGGTATGTCCGCTGCCGATCTGGTGCGGATTCTGGAAGAGGATATTTCGACCAGGGCAACTTGCTTTGTGTTGGTAGGAAGCGATCTATCCGGGGGTAGCCATCCAACCCTGCCGGAGCAGTTTGACTTTGTACAGTTATCCAAGGTGCTGGCGAACAGATTGGTGAGGTCGGGGCAGCCTGTTGTATAGGCATGTGCCCCGGCCCCAGAGGGAGTGACTGAGAGAGCAGAGCGCCCTGCCGAAGGTCAACCCGGTGATTTTCCGGGCCGGCCTGGCACAATGGGATCAGCGCACACCGCCCAGGTGTCTGCCCACGATTTGCACCAGGGGCTTGAACACTTTGGGTGTGGCGCAGACCAGATGGCCGGAATCCAGGTAATCCTCACCGCCGCGGAAATCACTGATCAGGCCACCAGCCTCTTTTACCAGCAGGGAGCCCGCGGCGATATCCCAGGTGTTCAGATACATTTCCCAAAAGCCGTCGAAGCGGCCGGCCGCCACATAGGCGAGGTCCAGTGCGGCCGCGCCCGGGCGGCGGATGCCGGCGGTCTGTCCGGCAATTTCTTTCAGTGCGGACAAGTAGGCGTCGATACTGTCCAGGGCCGGGCCGTTGAAGGGCAGGCCGGTGCCGATCAGCGCACCGCGCATACCCTGGCGCGGGGATACGCGAATACGACGCCCGTTCAGGGCAGCACCGCGACCGCGGCTCGCGGTGAATTCCTCGCGTTTGATGGGGTCCAGCACCACCGCGTGCTCGATGCGGCCCCGGTAGCGGCAGGCAATGGAGACGGCAAACTGAGGGACGCTGTGAATAAAGTTGGTGGTGCCGTCGAGAGGGTCGATAATCCACTCGTAATCGGGCTCGGCGCCCTCCAGCAAGCCGCTCTCTTCGGCGCGGATGCTGTGCTTGGGGTAAGCCTTGCGCAGGTGGTAGATAATCTCCTGCTCACTGGCCCTGTCCACGTCGGTGACGAAATCATTGCGCGTCTTCTCTTCGAATTGCATCAGGTCGCCGCGTTCCCAGGCCCGTTCAATCAGTTCTCCGGCCTTGCGCGCCGCGCGCAGGGCAATATTTAGCATGGGTTCCATAACGATTCCGCACCGAGTGGTTGAAGGGTTAAAAAGCGGGCCGCAGGTTGACCGCGGCGGACGGGATTGTAGGGATTCCCGTCCGCTTTTGCTACACTCGCGCGCCCATCACACCGAGTCAATACGTTCAATCATGACCAAGCTCCCCCGAGACACCACGCCGCTCCAGGCACTCGATAATGTGCGCACAGTATTAGTGAACAGCGCACACCCTGGCAATATCGGCGGCGCCGCGCGCGCGCTGAAGAACATGGGCTTGAGCCGGCTCTATCTGGTCGCGCCACGCGAGTTTCCGGCAGCCAACGCCGTGTGGCGTGCAGCCGGGGCGGCAGAGATGCTCGACAGCGCCGTGGTGGTGGACACGCTTGAGGAGGCGGTGGCGGATTGTGGCCTGGTGGTCGCCACCAGTGCCCGCGAGCGGCGCATCCCCTGGCCCTTGTTGACCCCGCGCCAGTGTGGCGCGCGCGCGATAGCGGAGGCGGCGAGCCATCCTGTGGCGCTGGTGTTCGGTCGCGAGGACCGGGGTCTGACCAATGAGGAACTACAGGCCTGCAATTTCCATGTACATATCCCGGCCAATCCGCATTACAGCTCTTTGAACCTGGCCACTGCGGTGCAGGTGCTGGCCTATGAGGTACGTATCGCTGCGCTGGAAGCGGAGCGGGGGGGCGCGCTGTGCTATGCGGACTGGGACCGCCCGCCGGCCAGAGCTAGCGATATGGCACTGTATTTCGAGCATCTGCAGCAGTCTCTGGGCGAGTTGGGCTTTATCGATCCTGATAACCCCCGTCAGACCATGACCCGTTTGCGTAGACTGTTCAGCCGCGTACGCCCGGACGATATGGAGTTGGGCATCCTGCGCGGTATGTTGACTGCCATCCAGAACCACATCCACCGCAGCGGTGGAAAGGGGCGGCCCGACTAGGTCAATACCCGAGTTGAGCCGGGGGTTATATACTTGACCAGAGTGCTGGGTTATTACATACTCTCGCCCCGACCGGTAAAGAGCTTCACCTCAGTTGGGAGCTGATATGCGTTTGACTACCAAAGGCCGCTATGCGGTCACCGCCATGCTGGATCTGGCCTTGCACGCCGAGCGTGGGCCGATCAGCCTGGCGGATATCTCCAAGCGCCAGGGTATTTCCCTCTCTTATCTGGAACAGTTGTTTTCCCGCCTGCGCCAATCCGGACTGGTCTCCAGCGTGCGTGGGCCCGGTGGTGGTTACCGCCTGGCTCGTGGTGGTGAAGAGATTTTTGTGGCGCAGATTATCGATGCAGTGAACGAATCCGTAGACGCTACCAGTTGTGGTGGCAATGCGGATTGTGCCAATGGAGAGCAGTGCCTGACCCATTACCTATGGTCGGATTTAAGCGAACAGATACACGGCTTCCTGAGCGGCATCAGCCTGGCGAACCTGGTATCCCGTGCAGAAGTGCAGGAAGTGGCGCGTCGCCAGGACATGCGTGAAGCACCGGAAGAGCGCATTGCCGTACTCGGCGGGCTGTAAGCGCCCGGCAAACCGGGGCGGATATAAGAGATTTATTGAGCGGAAACGGTATGACTATGAAGCTTCCCATCTATCTGGATTATGCGGCTACCTGTCCGGTGGACCCGCGCGTCGCCGCTAAAATGGCACAGCAGCTGACGATGGAAGGCAACTTCGGCAATCCAGCCACCCGCTCCCACCTGTACGGTTGGAAGGCGGAGGAGGCGGTGGAAGATGCCCGTCGCCAGGTGGCGGAGCTGATCAATGCCGACCCGCGCGAGATTGTCTGGACCAGTGGTGCCACAGAGTCAGACAATCTGGCCATTAAAGGTGCGGCCCACTTCTACCAGGGCCGAGGCAAGCACATCATCACCTCCAAGATCGAGCACAAGGCGGTTCTGGATACCTGTCGCCAGCTGGAGCGTGAAGGCTTTGAGGTGACCTACCTGAGCCCGCGCGAGGACGGTATCGTCGACCCGGAACTGGTAGAGAAAACGTTGCGTGAGGACACCATTCTGGTGAGCCTGATGCACGTCAATAATGAAATCGGCGTGATTAACGATATTGCCGCAATCGGCGAACTGTGCCGCTCGCGCAAGGTGATTTTTCATGTGGATGCCGCGCAGAGTGCCGGCAAGTTGCCCATCGACCTGCAGGAAATGAAGGTCGATCTGATGTCTTTCTCTGCTCACAAGATCTACGGTCCCAAGGGGATTGGCGCCCTGTATGTGCGCCGCAAACCCCGTGTGCGTCTGGAAGCACAGATACACGGCGGTGGTCATGAGCGCGGTATGCGCTCCGGTACCTTACCCACACACCAGATTGTCGGTATGGGGGAGGCTTTTCGCATTGCCAAGGCAGAAATGGCGCAAGAGAGTGCGCGCCTGATGGCCCTGCGCAACCGCTTTTGGGACCAGATCAAGGATATGGAGGAAGTCCATATCAACGGTTCCGCCGGACAGCGCGTGCCGGGCAACCTGAATGTCAGTTTCGCGTTTGTGGAGGGGGAGAGCCTGATCATGTCTTTACGTGACCTGGCGATCTCTTCAGGTTCCGCTTGTACCTCCGCCAGCCTGGAACCCAGTTATGTACTACGGGCACTGGGTGTTAATGATGAAATGGCGCACAGTTCACTGCGTTTCAGCTTCGGCCGTTTTACCAGCCAGCAGGATGTGGACACCGCCGTCGCAGAAGTGCGCAAGGCGGTAGAGAAGCTGCGCGAATTGTCCCCTTTATGGGATATGTACAAAGATGGCGTAGACCTGAATACGATTGAATGGGCCGCCCACTAAGCGTGTGCAAGAGTTAGGAGAATAGTCATGGCCTATAGCGATAAAGTAATTGATCACTACGAACACCCCCGCAATGTCGGCCGCCTGGATGATAAGGCGGACAATGTGGGCACCGGTATGGTGGGCGCGCCCGCCTGTGGGGATGTAATGCGCTTGCAGATCCGGGTGAGTGATGCGGGTGTTATCGAAGATGCCAAATTCAAGACTTATGGCTGTGGTTCCGCCATCGCTTCCAGTTCCCTGCTCACCGAATGGGTGAAGGGCAAAACCATTGACGAGGCGGAGCGGATCAAGAATACCGCCATCGCCGAGGAGCTGGCTCTGCCGCCGGTGAAAATCCACTGCTCGGTACTGGCGGAGGATGCGATCAAGGCTGCCGTACGCGATATCCGCGAGAAACGCGACGGGGCAGCTGAGGCGGGCGACGCAGAGGAATCCGCGGCAGGTTAAGGCATGCGGGCCTGGTGCCCAACAGCAGTAAAGGTATTGTTTTGGCTATTACCATGACCGAGTCCGCTCGGACGCATATCCAGAGTCAGTTGACCAAGCGCGGCCAAGGTATCGGTATTCGGGTGGGTGTAAAAACCGCCGGGTGCTCCGGTCTCGCCTATGTACTGGAATTTGTCGACTCGGCGGAAGCCGAAGATGTGGTGTTTGATCAGGATGGCATCCTGCTGGTGGTGGACCCCAAAAGCCTAATCTACCTGGATGGTACCCAGATGGATTTCGTGAAGGAAGGGCTGAACGAGGGCTTTACCTTTTCCAATCCCAATGTCAAAAACGCGTGCGGCTGCGGCGAGAGCTTCCATGTCTGATGTGTGCTCGCCAAAGCGAGGCCGGGTGCATTGTGTACGCCGGCCTTTTTATTTACCCCACAAGCACAGCCCGATGTTAATCCCCGGTGTTGG
This sequence comes from uncultured Microbulbifer sp., assembly GCF_947489355.1. Classification (GTDB taxonomy): domain Bacteria; phylum Pseudomonadota; class Gammaproteobacteria; order Pseudomonadales; family Cellvibrionaceae; genus Microbulbifer. Next base: position 18,619 of record NZ_CANLDD010000012.1, read on the forward strand.
CAGGTAACCTGAGATGGCAGCCAACCTCACCCATTTCGAGATATTCGGGCTGGAGCCCGTGTTTGAACTCGATCGCAGTGCTCTGGCGGTGCGCTATCGCGCATTACAGCGGGAATTCCACCCGGACAAATACGCTTCCAAATCCGAGCGCGAACAGCTGTTGGCGGTTCAAATGGCTGCCCAGATCAATGAGGCCCATACGGTATTGCGAGAACCGGTGCAGCGCGCTGCTTACCTGCTGGAATTGGCGGGTGTGGAAGTGCCGCCGGAGCAGACCACGGACGATGCACAATTTTTGATGCAGCAGATGCGACTGCGCGAAAGACTCGAGGAAGTGCGCGAGCAGCCGGACCCCGCTGCCGCCCTTGAGGTGCTTGCCGATGAGGCCCGTGGACTCTATCGGGAAGAGCAGGCGCGTTTTGCCGAGGTGTTTGCCGCGGACAATCTGGCCGAGGCCAAAGATTCTCTGCTCACACTGCAGTTTCTGGTGAAATTGCAGGCGCAGGTGGAAATACAGGAGGCAGACCTGTTTGACGATGATTGAGCAAACCCGCAGAAAGCCCCGGGGTTTGGCACAGGTTGTGCCGTCATAACGCCCTCCTGAGGACAGAAGAGACAACTAATGGCACTACTGCAGATTTCCGAGCCGGGGCAGAGCCCCGAACCCCATCAGCGCAAGTATGCTGTGGGAATCGACCTGGGCACCACCAACTCGTTGGTGGCCACGGTGCGTGATGGCTCGGCAGAGGCCATCGCCGTTGAGGGGGATAGCGTGATACTGTCCTCGGCGGTCCATTATGGCAAAGACACGGTTACCGTCGGCGCCGAGGCGCGGGCCCGCGCTGTACAGGATCCCTACAATACCATTCTGTCGATCAAACGCCTGATGGGACGTGGTGTTGACGATATCCGGCGTTTCGGCGACCAGCTGCCCTATCATTTTGCCGGAAGTGATGGCGGTATGCCCGCCATCGAAACCGCTGCCGGTCCGGTGAACCCGGTACAGGTTTCCGCGGAAATTCTCAAGACACTGGCCCGGCGCGGCCGCGAGGCACTCTGCGGTGGAGAGGGTGGCGGTTTGGATGGCGCTGTCATCACCGTACCCGCGTACTTCGATGACGCCCAGCGCCAGGCCACCAAGGATGCGGCCAAACTGGCCGGGCTCAAGGTATTGCGCCTGCTCAACGAGCCCACTGCCGCCGCTGTGGCCTATGGCCTCGACCAGGGCGAGGAAGGGGTGATCGCGGTCTACGATCTGGGCGGCGGCACTTTTGACATTTCCATCCTGCGCCTGTCCCGGGGTGTCTTTGAAGTACTGTCCACCGGCGGTGACACCGCCCTGGGCGGTGATGATTTTGATCGCTGCATTGCCACCTGGCTCGCCGCACAGGCGGGCCTGGGTGCCGACCTGGATGCCGCCACCCAGCGCAGGCTGCTGGGCTGTGCCTGCCACGCCAAAGAGTCTCTGACCAGTAACGAGCAGGTAGCACTACGGTACGGGGATTGGCAGGGTGTATTGGATCAAGTCACTCTGGCAGAGCTGCTGGACCCGCTGATCGACAAGACCCTGCGTGCCTGTAAGCGGGCTTTGCGCGATGCCAATATCGGTGTGGATGCCGTACAGGAAGTGGTGTTGGTAGGTGGTTCAACCCGTACCCTGCGGGTGCGCGAGCGCGTAGCGCAGTACTTTGATCGCCCCCCGCATGCGGCGCTTGATCCGGACCAGGTGGTTGCCATTGGCGCGGCACTGCAGGCGGATGTACTGGTGGGCAATAAATCCAGCGAAGCGCTGTTGTTGCTGGATGTTATCCCCCTGTCCCTGGGTATCGAGACCATGGGCGGGCTCACCGAGAAGCTGATTACACGCAATACCACCATCCCGGTCTCCAAGGCCCAGGAGTTCACCACCTTCAAGGATGGCCAGACCGCCATGGCCATCCATGTGGTGCAGGGTGAGCGTGAGTGGGTCAGCCACTGCCGTTCGCTGGCGCGTTTCGAATTGCGGGGTATTCCCCCCATGGTTGCGGGCGCCGCCCATATACGGGTGACCTTTCAGGTGGATGCGGACGGCCTGCTATCGGTTACCGCCGTGGAAAAAAGCAGCGGTGTCAGCGCGGATATTACCGTTAAACCGTCCTACGGCCTGGAGGACAAGGTCATCGCGCGTATGCTGCAGGAGTCCTACACCCACGCCGCTGAGGATATTGCCCTGCGCGCTCTGCGCGAGGCCCAGGTAGAAGCGGAACGCACCCTGGAAAGCCTGCTGGCCGCCCTGCGGGAAAATGGTGCCCAGCTGCTGGAAGAGCGCGAGCTCAACCAGCTCGAACGGGCCATGGAAGCTTTGCGCCTGGCCCATAACGGTGCCGATGCGACAGAGATTCGCCGGCGTATGGAAACCCTGAATACGCTGTCGGAGCCTTTCGCTGCTCGGCGTATGGACGCCTCAATCAAGCGCGCCATGCAGGGCCATAGGCTGGACGAATTTGATCAATAAGCCGCTGAGTGCAGCCAGCGCTCCCCGCAGCTGCCAAGTCCACTTGGTTTTGCCGGATTGCGGCCTCAGAGAGTTATTACCCCCATGCCCAAGATAATATTTTTACCCCACGCCGATATTTGCCCTGAGGGCAAGGTGGTGGAAGTGGCCAGCGGAGTCAGCGTTATCGATGCTGCGCTGACCAATGGTATAGAGATCGAGCACGCCTGCGAGAAGGCCTGTGCCTGTACCACTTGTCATGTGATTGTACGGGAAGGCTTCGATTCCCTGCAGGAGCCCGATGAACTGGAGGAGGACCTGCTGGACAAGGCCTGGGGTTTGGAGCCGGAATCGCGCCTGTCCTGCCAGGCGATTGTCGAGGAGGAAGACCTGGTAGTGGAGATTCCCAAATACACCATCAACCAGGTTTCGGAAAAGCACTGACCGGCCCGGATAGCGAGGCAGCAAATCTTATGAAGTGGACAGATATTCACGATATTGCCATAGAGCTCAGTGAAGCGCACAGGGATGTTGACCCACTTGCGGTCAATTTTGTTGATCTGCGCCATTGGGTTACGCAGCTCCCCGGTTTTGACGACGACCCGAAACGCTGCGGCGAGAAGATTCTGGAGGCAATACAGGCCGCCTGGATCGAAGAGCGGGAATAGATTGCCAGTGGTGGTGTTGGCTTGGAGTATAAAAGTCGATCAATACCCCGTATAATCCGCCCGCCGCAAAATACGGCGACAAGAAATTGCGTACCCACCGGTGGGTATAGAAGGAATATCAGGGAAGAGCAACTGTGCAGGTTGCTCTTTCTGTCTGTAAGTTCAGTTACGATAACAAAATTTGGAGATAACCATGGCCCTGGAGCGCACCCTTTCCATTATCAAACCGGACGCTGTAGCCAAGAGTGCAATCGGTGAAATTGAGAGCCGTTTTGAGAAGGCCGGCCTGAACATCATTGCCATGAAGATGCTGCAGCTGTCCCGCGAGAAAGCCGAAGGTTTCTATGCTGAGCACAAAGCGCGTCCGTTTTTCAAGGATCTGGTCGATTTCATGACTTCCGGCCCGGTGGTTGTTCAGGTTCTGGAAGGGGAGAACGCCATCCTCGCCAACCGCGAACTGATGGGTGCCACCAACCCCAAGGAAGCCGCTGCCGGTACTATCCGCGCCGACTTTGCTGAGAGCATCGATGCCAATGCGGTGCATGGCTCCGATTCTGCAGAGTCTGCAACCCGTGAAATAGGCTACTTCTTCAGCGGAGACGAAATCTGCCCGCGCGCCTGATCTGCGCAACCAAACCGCACCGGTCCCGGCAGGGCAAGTGCAGTTCGTACCCGAGGTGAATGCAATGACCCTAGCGCAAACTGAGAAAACCAACCTACTCGGCCTCTCGGTCGAAAAGCTGGCCGCATTCTTTGAGTCGCTGGGCGAAAAACGCTTCCGTGCGGTCCAGGTGTTGAAATGGATTCACCAGAACGGGGTGGATGATTTTGCTGAGATGACCAATGTCAGCAAGAACTTGCGCCGAAAATTGGCGCAAGTGGCCGAAATCCGTGTACCGGACATGCTGGGTCAGTGGGACTCCGTCGATGGCACGCGCAAATGGCTGATTAATGCTGGCGGTGGCAGTGCCGTTGAGACTGTTTATATACCCGATGGGGACCGAGGTACCCTCTGTGTTTCCTCACAGGTGGGCTGCTCCCTGGATTGCAGTTTCTGTGCCACCGGCAAGCAGGGTTTTAACCGCGATTTGAGTGCGGCAGAAATCATCGGCCAGGTGTGGTTGGCCTGTAAGTCCTTCGGCCAGCTGGAGCCGAAAGGGCCGCGCAAGATCACCAATGTCGTTATGATGGGCATGGGCGAGCCGCTGCTCAATTTCGACAATGTGGTCGATGCCATGAACCTCATGATGGAGGACAATGCCTACGGTATTTCCAAACGCCGTGTAACCCTCTCCACCTCCGGTGTGGTGCCGGCGCTGGACCGCTTGGCGGATGTCACCGATGTAAGCCTGGCGATTTCCCTGCACGCGCCTACCGATGCGTTGCGCAATACGCTGGTACCGATTAATAAAAAGTATCCCATCGCTACCCTGCTGGATTCCGCCAAACGCTATATTGAGCGTATGCCGGATACCCATCGTAAAATGACCATCGAATACACACTGATACGTGAGGTCAACGATCGTCCTGAACACGCACAACAGTTGGCTGAGCTGCTGCGCGATGTACCGGTTAAAATCAACCTGATTCCCTTCAATCCGTTTGAACTGTCCAGTTACCAGCGTGTCAGTAACAATGCTTTGCGACGCTTTCAACAGATTTTGTTGGATAAAGGCTTTACCGTAACGGTACGCACAACCCGCGGTGGTGATATTGATGCGGCCTGTGGTCAGTTGGCCGGCAGTGTGAATGACCGCACCCGCCGCGCCGAGCGTTACCGGGACGCCGAGCGGCCGATACGCCTAATGGGTTGATTACCCAGGCGATCAGGCCGGCTTTTCCGATCTGTTTGTCTCGCACCCCTGAGCAGTGAGTGCGCAGGGCGCAGACCGTATCTCTCGGGGATTGTGCTAACCTGTGACTCCGCTGTATCGGGTCAACAGCAGCCATACGTGAGTCTCTATTTGCGCACAAAAAGGCATCTATATTGCCGAATTTGTTGGCGCATTAAGTGATACGCCTGAATCCCATAATCCCGGCCCTGGCGGTAGGGTGTCTCTTACTGCAAAGGGTGTACGGACCCACGCTCTCCATGAAGGCGTGGACGGGACCAATCAGGGTGGAATCGGCATGGCGTTGTGTCCCAACCCTGCGCCGCAGAAATCCGGTGATACCGACTGCTGGGTTGCAAAATGGAACTAAAGGGGTACAGGGCTGCAATTGATAGGGCTTTGCGGCAGTATAACGGGGAGACTGATTGGGGTTGGGACTCTGCTCAGTTCGAAACAGCGTACCGGTTTGAGAGACAGGTGTGGAGCCTTAGAGCATAGACTGGCGAAGCGGGGGCGGGGTGTCGGCAGTGTTGAATCTTGCGGGTGTCTTTGGCCCTGCGTTGAAGGTGCTCAATCTGCACCTGCTGCACTGGCGAGTCGGAAAAAATGAAGAATAAATCCATAGGTGATGTTGTGTTCGTTAAACCCCATGGCCTGCCCTTGGCTGGGCTGATTCTGACCGTGCTGCTGAGTAGCTGTGTAACAACCGGGCTGCCGGAGCGCCGGGAAGTCAACCTTGAAAAGGCCCTGGAGACGCATGTTCAGCTCGGGCTGCGCTATTTACGCAACGACAAGAACCGCGAGCTGGCTCGGCACCACTTCAACAAAGCACTGGAACTGGGCGGGAAAAACTCCCTCGCACATCACGGCCTGGCCCTGCTGTACCAGGCGGATGGAGAATTGGGGGTGGCAGAGTCCCACTTTAAAAAAGCGCTGCGCTATGGCGGAAAGTTTTCCATGGCGCGTACCAACTACGGGGTATTCCTCTATCAACAGGCCCGTTACAAGGAGGCCCTGAAGCAGTTTCGTCACGCCTCCGGTGACCTGAGCTATAACCGCCGGTTCTTCGCCCTGGTGAATTACGGTCGCACTGCCCGCCGTTTGGGTATGTTGGAAGAGGCCGAGAGTGCCTACGCGCGGGCACTGGCCCTGAATGCCGACCTGCCCGGGGCACTGCTCGAAATGGCGGAGATGAGGTTTGAAGCCGGTGACTACGCTGCGGCCAAACAGTACCTGGACAAGTACAGTGAGAACAACCGCCAGATTCCCCAGTCCCTGTGGCTGGGTATCCGCATTGAGAAGCGGTTTGGCAACCGGGACAAGGAACTCAGCTACGCGCTTGCCTTGAAGAATTTGTATCCGTACTCTGCGGAGACACTGAAATATCAGGAGTTGAGTGGTAATGACGGATAGCAGTTCCACGCACTGCGACAGTGCCGATGCCATGCACAGTGCACAGAAGTCCCCCGTCTCCCCCGGCAACCTGCTGCGCACAGCGCGCGAGGCCGCCGGCCTGTCCCGCAGGGAACTCTCCCAGCGCCTGTGTATTATCGACAATGCGGTGGAATACTTAGAAGATGACATTTACCAGCGCCAGCCGGAAATGGTCTATGCGCGGGGTTATATTCGCAATATCTGCCGAGAGCTGAGCATCCCCTCTGAGCCGGTGCTGGCGGCCTATGAGGCATGCCGTCCGCAACCGGAAGTGCGCACCGAGGCCCGGCACCTGGAAATGACCCATGCCCTGCGCCCGGCGCGCAGGCGCCCCCAGGGGTTGCTGGCCCTGTTGCCCCTGCTGGCTGCAGCGGGTATTTTTTGGTGGCTGTACGGTGGCCCGGTGTTTATTCCGCAAGTGCGGGTAATGGCATCGCTGACGGAAGGGCAGGAGGTTGCCTCGCCGTCCGGGGAAGTTGCCCAGACAGAAGCTGTGGAGGGATCCGTGCGTGCGACGCCCCAGACAGAGCCTGCCCAAGCCGGGGGAGTGGGCGATCACGGGGATACCGCGGTGGTTTCCGGATCCCCGATCCTGCAAACCGATCTCCCCCAAGCTGAGGAATCTGCGCCGGCCCTATCGTCCGAATTGGCCGCGCTGGACAGGTCACTGCAGGGGCCCCTGCGTCTTCGTTTCGACGAGGATGCCTGGATTGAAGTCAAGGATGCCGGCGGTGTTGTACTGCTGGCGGGCGTTCAGGAGGGCGGGACTTCCAAGTCCCTTGACGGCCGCGCGCCTTTCGAGTTGATGCTCGGCAATGCGCGCGCGACCCACGTTGTCTACCTGGAGAAAACCGTCGATAGCGAACCGATCGGCAACCGCCGCACACGTCGCCTTATTGTCGGCAATTGAGATGGTCATCCCGGTGCGGCAGGGACCTCTGTAGGTTTGCGCCCAATCTCTCTATAATTCCCCCCTCAATTTTCAGCAGCAATACCTCCAGGTCAGCGCTATGCAATTCGAGTCTTCCATTGTCCGCCGCAAGTCGCGCCAGATCATGGTGGGTGATGTGCCCGTCGGCGGCGATGCGCCGATTTCGGTGCAGAGTATGACCAACACTGAAACCTGTGATGTGGCGGCCACTGTGGCGCAGATCCAGCGCCTGGAGCGGGCCGGTGCGGATATCGTACGGGTGTCAGTGCCCAGCATGGACGCCGCTGATGCCTTCGGAGCAATCAGGAAGCAGGTCAGTGTACCGCTGGTCGCGGATATCCATTTCGATTACCGTATTGCCCTGCGGGTAGCTGACCTGGGGGTGGACTGTCTGCGCATCAACCCCGGCAATATTGGTCGTGAAAAACGCATTCGCGCGGTGGTGGACAAGGCCCGCGACCTGAATATCCCCATTCGCATCGGCGTCAATGCGGGCTCCCTGGAAAAAGACCTGCAAAAAAAATATCGCGAACCCACGCCCGATGCGCTGGTGGAGTCTGCCCTGCGCCATGTTGAAATTCTGGACAACCTGGATTTCCAACACTTCAAGGTCAGCGTCAAGGCCTCGGATATCTTTATGGCCACGGCTGCCTACCGCAAACTGGCCCGGCAGATCGAACAGCCGCTGCATCTGGGGATTACCGAAGCCGGCGGTCTGCGCGCGGGCACGGTGAAATCTGCCATCGGTCTCGGTGCCCTGCTGCTCGACGGTATCGGCGATACCCTGCGGGTATCTTTGGCCGCAGACCCTGTGGAAGAGGTCAAGGTGGGCTGGGACCTGCTCAAAAGCCTGCGCCTGCGCACCAAGGGTATCAACTTTATTGCCTGCCCCAGTTGCTCGCGCCAGAATTTTGATGTGGTGAAAACCATGAACGAACTGGAGACGCGCCTGGAGGATGTCACCACTGCATTGGATGTGGCGGTGATCGGCTGTATCGTCAATGGACCCGGCGAAGCGAAGGAGGCGGATATCGGTCTTACCGGCGGCACCCCGAGCCATGCTGTTTATGTCGATGGACAGCCGGATCGAAAATTCAAGAGTGAAACCCTGGTGGATGATCTGGAGCGCCTGATCCGCGACAAGGCTGCGGCCAAGGCCGAGCGAGAGGCGGATATTATCGCCAGATCGCGAGGGACCCTGGTGTCTGCGAAATACTGACAACTATGCGAGATAACAGTAAGGAACGGTATTGAAACAGCTTCGCGCAATACGCGGAATGAACGACCTGCTGCCGGAGCAGTCTCCGGCCTGGCAGTATGTGGAGGCCACACTCAGCGAGCTCTTCGCCCGCTACGGCTACCGGGAAATTCGCACCCCCCATCTGGAGGCCACACAATTGTTCAGCCGCGCCGTGGGTGAGGCCACCGATATTGTTGAGAAGGAAATGTACACCTTCGATGACAAGAGTGGCGATAGCATAACCCTGCGCCCGGAGGGCACCGCGGGCACCGTGCGCGCGGCTATTCAGAACAATCTGTTGGGCCAGGCCCAGCGCCTGTGGTACTTCGGCCCCATGTTTCGCTACGAGCGCCCGCAAAAGGGCCGCCTGCGCCAGTTTCATCAGTTTGGTGTCGAGGTGTTTGGCATCGAAGGGCCGGATATCGATGCGGAAATCCTGATCATGACCGCGCGACTGTGGCGCCAGTTGGGTATCAGCGAGCATGTCTCCCTGCAGCTGAATTCTCTGGGAAATGCCGCCAGCCGCGCGGCCTACCGCGATGCGCTGGTGGGATACCTGAGCGAGCGCCGCGCGCAGCTCGATGAGGACAGCCAGCGCCGCCTGGAGCGTAACCCGCTGCGTATCCTCGACAGTAAAAGTGCACAAACCCAGGAACTGTTGGCAAATGCACCCTGTCTACTGGATTTCCTCGACGAGGAATCCACCGCGCACTTGACCCGGCTGCGTGAACTGCTGGATGCTGCGCAGGTGAGATACGAGATCAACCCGACCCTGGTGCGCGGCCTCGACTATTACGACAAGACCGTGTTCGAATGGGTCACCGGCAGTCTCGGCGCCCAAGGTACCGTCTGCGCCGGCGGCCGTTACGATGGCTTGGTGGAGCAGATGGGCGGCAAAGGCACTCCGGCGGTTGGCTTTGGTCTCGGTGTTGAACGCCTGGTGCTGATGCTGGAAACCCTGGGGGCGTTGCCGAAAACCCTGGTCCAGCAGGTGGACGCCTATCTGGTGGCGGTGGGGGATGTACAATCGGCCGCCCTGGCTGCGGCAGAGCAACTGCGTGACGCGTTGCCCTGGTTGCGCCTGCAGGCCCATTGTGGCGGCGGCAGCTTTAAGAGCCAAATGAAGAAGGCCGATAAAAGTGGTGCCGATTTCGCACTCATTATCGGTGAGAACGAGGCTGTAAATGGTCAGATCACAGTGAAATTTCTGCGCTCCGAGCGGTCGCAACAAACCCTTGCGCCGGCGGATCTGGCGGCCCTGCTACAGAGCTGAAGCAAATGATGGAGGGTGGCGGTGGATTCCGCCCGGAAAGTGAAAAAACAACGGAAAGGCAAATTACGCAATGGCTGAGCATATTACTGAGCAAGAACAAATCGAAACCCTGAAACGCTGGTGGGCGGAGAACGGCAGGGGCATTGTGACCGGTGTGGCCCTGGCTTTGGCCGGTTACTTTGGCTATCAATGGTGGCAGGGCGATCAGCGCGCCAAAGCGGAAGCCGCCTCAGATCTGTACCAGAGTTTTGTGGAGGCCGTCTCCGCCAACAACAACCAGCCGGATAACAAACAGCTGACGACCGCGAAGACGCTCGCCGAGCAATTGAAGAGCGATTTTGGCAGCCGTATTTACGCCAGCCAGGCCTCCCTGCGCCTGGCCGCCATTGCCGCTGACAGCAACAATCTGGAAGCTGCGCAGCAACAGTTGCAATGGGTGTTCGACAACAGCGGTGAGACCGCTTTGCAGTTGCTGGCCAAACGCCGTCTCGCCGCGGTTGTGGCCGCGCGGGGCAATCCGGATGAAGCCCTGGAGCTGGTCGCGGGTACTGTGCCCCCGGCCTTTGCCGCGCTCTATTCCGAAACCCGCGGTGACATTCTGAAGCAGAAGGGGAAAGATGCGAGTGCACATGCTGCCTATGAACAGGCGTTGACCGAGCTGTTGCCGGAGCAGGCTGGCAGTGCCCAACTTCTGCGTCTCAAGGCCGATAGCCTCGCCGCCGCCAGCGGCGATGGGATGCCGCAAGAGGAGTCAAGTGAGCCAACATCGGGGGGAGAGGATTGATGGGATATCTGAAACACTCTGTGCGGCGCGCGGTGATTGCCGCCCTGGCATTTACTCTGGGCGCCTGCGCCTCCAACGATGAGAAGGAAGAGGTAGAGCCGCTCGAGTTGGTGGAAATCACCTCCAGCGTGTCGCTGCGCGAAGTCTGGTCTGCGGATGTGGGCAGCATTGATGTGAAGCGCTACGCCATGCTGCAGCCGAGCCTGTCCGATGACAGGCTAGTGGCTGCCAGCAGCGATGGCGAAGTCACTGCGTTCGAACGCAGCACCGGCACAACGCTTTGGGAAACCGATCTGGATGTGGAACTCAGTGGTGGTGTTGGCGCCGGACTCGGTATCGCCGTGGTGTCGGACTATCGTGGTCGCGCTGTGGCCCTGGATTTGAACAGCGGCAGCGAGCTGTGGAGCTACCAGGTATCCGGCGAGGTTGTGTCCGCACCAGCGGTGGGCTCGGGCGTGGTGGTGCTGCAAACCGTGGACGGCAAACTGGTTGGGCTGGATGCCGGCAGTGGAGAGGAACTCTGGAATTACAATACCAGTCTGCCGGTATTGACCCTGCGCGGTACGGCAGCGCCCGTGATCAGTGGCGGTATGGTCATCGCAGGGCTCGACAACGGCAAACTGATTGCTCTCGATGCCCGCGATGGCATTCCCCGCTGGGAACAGCGCGTTGCCATCCCCCAGGGGTCCGCGGAACTGGAGCGGGTTGTGGATATCGACGGCTCTCCGGTGGTGCGCGGCGATCTGGTCTTCGCGGCCAGTTACCAGGGGCGTGTTGTGGCCCTGTCCAAGGAGGGCGGTCGCGGTCTCTGGGCGCGGGGTGCTTCCACCCACCACGCGGTGGCAGTGGGCGGTGGCCACGTCTTTCTCAGTGGTGCCTCCGGCAGTGTCTACGCCTACAATGTGGGCAATGGTCAGATCGACTGGAGCAACAACGCGCTGTTGCGCCGTGAGCTGAGTGGCCCAGTGTATTTTGAGGATGTTGTGGTTGTCGGGGATCTGGAGGGCTACCTGCACCTGCTGGATCCCGGCACCGGCCAGTTTATCGGCCGGGAGCAGGTGGATGGTGACCCGATACGTATTCCCATGCTGGTGGACAGTGATCTGTTGTTTGTGCTGTCGGACGACGGCAAGCTGGTTGCCCTGCGCCTCACACGGGGTTAGTCCCCTGAAAAATAGTGTCGGCCAAGAGGGGTTCGCCATTGGAGCCGGAGCCTGAAAAAAGCTTGCCGACAAAATGTATTGACATCGCCCGCCCTGTGCGGGCGATTGTATTTATTGGGCCAAAGCCAGAATCTGTATGTTGCCAGTAATCGCCCTGGTCGGGCGCCCCAATGTGGGCAAATCCACACTGTTTAACCGTCTTACAGGGCGTCGCGACGCTCTGGTAGCCAACTACGCAGGGCTCACGCGCGATCGCAAATACGGTGAAGCCGAAATTGACGGACGCAAAGTGCTGCTTGTCGATACCGGTGGTATTAGCGGCGGGGAAGCGGGGATTGATGCGGTGATGGCGGAACAGTCCATGCAGGCCATCGAAGAGGCGGATATTGTGCTCTTCCTGGTGGATAGTCGCGCCGGCCTCACATCGGCGGACGAGATGATTGCCGATCAGCTGCGCGTCCGCTCCAAGCAGACCTTCCTGGTCGCCAACAAGGTTGACGGGGTCAATCCGGATATTGCCCTGGCGCCTTTTTACGAGTTGGGCATTGGTGAAGTGTTTCCCACCACTGCGACCCAGGGTCGCGGTGTGCGCACCCTGATGCAGCGCGTGTTGGGAGACCTGTCTGAGCCACTTGAAGTCGCTCAGACTGAAGAGGCCACCGGCATCAAGATCGCCATCGTCGGGCGCCCCAATGTGGGTAAATCCACCCTGGTGAACCGCCTGTTGGGCGAAGATCGCGTGGTGGTCTACGACCAGCCCGGTACCACCCGCGACAGTATCTATATCAACTATGAACGCGATGAGAACCCCTATACCCTGATTGATACTGCCGGCGTCCGGCGCCGCAAGAATATCAAGGAATCGGTGGAAAAGTTTTCCATTGTCAAAACCCTGCAAGCCGTGGAAGACGCCAATGTGGTGGTGCTGGTGATCGATGCCCGCGAGGGGCTTGTGGATCAGGATATGCACCTGATGGGCGCTGTGATCCAAGCCGGTCGAGCCCTGGTGGTGGCCCTGAACAAGTGGGATGGGTTGGAGACAGACCATCGCGACTATGTCAAGGCGGAACTGGAGCGCCGCCTGCGCTTTGTGGAATTTGCCGATGTACACTTTATTTCGGCCCTGCATGGCACCGGTGTGGGCCACTTGTACAAATCCATTGAGGCCGCTTACCAGAGTGCTACGGACAAACTGTCCACCAATCAGCTAACGCGGATATTGCGCTGGGCGGTCAGCGAACACCAGCCTCCGTTGGTCAATGGCCACCGTATCAAACTGCGCTACGCCCATGCCGGTGGGCAGAACCCCCCGGTGATCGTGGTCCACGGCAACCAGACGGAGCAGGTGCCTGCGCATTATGTACGCTATCTGGAAAAGACTTTCCGCAAGGCCCTGGAGCTGCAGGGGACGCCGGTGAAGGTTGAATTTCGCACTGGTGACAACCCTTATGCCGGCAAAAAAAACAAACTGACTGACCGGCAGAAAGCCAAGAAGAGACGCCTGATGAAGTTTGTGAAAAAGAAAAAATAGATCTGCAGGATACAAGCCGCTGGGTACCACAGCATGTGCGCAGTACTCAAATGGAATGCGGGCATTCTCTGTTGTCACGGCTTCGGGCAATAATACCGGGTAGGAGTACATTAGGGGTTACTATCGTAGCAGGTGATCCCGCGTGAGGCGGGTATCAGGGAAGACTTCACAAGGAGAAAATGATGCTGGAGCTAAAGAACCCCGCGCTGTTGCGCACCGAGTCGTATATCAACGGTCAGTGGATCAATGCGGATTCCGGTGCAACTTTCGATGTCACCGACCCGGCTACTGGCAGGGTGGTGGCCAAAGTCTCCGACCTGGGTGCGGATGAGACCCGCCGTGCGATTGAGGCGGCCTCCGCCGCCTGGCCCGCCTGGCGGGGCACTCCGGTCAAAGAACGGGCAAAAACCCTGCGCCGCTGGTACGACCTGGTGATTGCCAACACGGATGACCTGGCCAGGATTCTTACCGCAGAACAGGGCAAGCCCCTGTCCGAAGCAAAAACGGAAATTGTCTACAGTGCCAACTATATCGAGTGGTTTTCCGAAGAGGCCAAGCGTGCCTACGGGGACGTGATAGCGCCGCCTGCCGGTGATCGCCGTATTGTGGTCATCAAGCAACCTGTGGGGGTCACCTGCTCTATAACGCCGTGGAATTTCCCCAGTGCCATGATTGCCCGCAAGATGGCGCCGGCCCTGGCCGCCGGCTGCCCCTTTATCGCCAAGCCCGCCCAAGAGACACCGCTTTCCGCCCTGGCACTGGCGGTACTGGCGGAGGAAGCTGGCATTCCCGCAGGCATCTTCAATATTGTGACGGGTGAAAATGCACCCGCCATCGGCGCCGAGATGACCTCGAACCCGCTGGTGCGCAAATTCACCTTTACCGGTTCCACTGCGGTAGGCAAGCTGCTGCAGGCCCAGTGTGCGCAAACCATGAAGAAAACCTCGATGGAACTGGGGGGGAATGCGCCGTTTATTGTCTTCGATGATGCGCATTTGGACGAGGCGGTGAAGGGAGCGATTATCTGCAAGTATCGCAATGCCGGTCAAACCTGTGTCTGCGCCAACCGCATTTTGGTGCAAGAGGGCGTTTATGAGGCATTTGCCAGTAAATTTACTGCAGCTGTGAATAACCTTACATTGGGTAACGGTTTTGACGGCCATACCGACCTCGGCCCGATGATTACTGCCAAGGCGATTAAAAAGGTGGAGTCACTGGTGGAGGATGCGCTGCAGAAGGGGGCTCAGACACTGGTCGCCGGTGGCCCCAGTGCCCTGGGCGACAGTTTTTATGCCCCGGTGGTGCTCGGTGATGCAAGCGATCAGATGAAGTTGTTCACAGAAGAAATTTTTGGGCCTGTCGCCCCTCTGTATAGATTCTCCACCGAAGAGGAAGCGGTTCGTATGGCGAACGATACGGAGTTTGGCCTCGCCTCTTACTTCTACTCCCGCGATATTGGCCGTATCTGTCGTGTCGCCGAGGGACTGGAATATGGCATGGTGGGAATCAACGAGGGGGTTATCTCCAATGAGATGGCCCCATTTGGCGGCGTGAAAGAGTCCGGCCAGGGTCGCGAGGGTTCCAAATACGGGATCGGCGATTATCTGGAAATCAAGTATCTCTGTCTCGGTGGTATCGATCAATAAGCGCAACAAGGGGTTTAAAATAACCAGCCTGAAATCTATGCATTGTAATGTCTATGGTTGTTGAGCCCATTGCACGGGTGTATTCCTGTTTCGGTGAAAAGTTTGGTGTTCCCCGGCAGCCCCGCCTCGCCGATGCCAGCCGTGCAAGTATTGAACTGCTGCCGCCGGTCAATGTGGCAGATGCGGTGGCGGGGCTGGAGGCAAACAGCCATATCTGGCTGGTGTTCCAATTCCATCGCGCTGCCGGGCACTGGTCTCCCAAGGTGCGCCCGCCGCGTCTCGGCGGCAACAGGAAACTCGGGGTACTGGCCACCCGTTCCCCCTTTCGCCCCAACAATATCGGTCTTTCGGTAGTGCGCCTGTTGGAAGTGCGCACTTCCCCGAAAGTGGAATTGATCGTCGCCGGCGTCGATCTGGTCGATGGTACGCCTGTGGTGGACATCAAACCCTATATCCCCTATGCCGATGCCGTGGATGAAGCCCAGAGTGCTTTTGCAGATTCTGCACCGGCACTGACGCCGGTTACCATTCCCGAACCTATTCTGGCCCAGGCCCGGGCTTACCGCGATGGGTGGGGAACGGATCTTGCGAGTTTGATTGCACAGGTACTGGCACAGGATCCAAGACCCGCTTACCAAAAATTGGCGCCAGGGCGGGTCTATGGGATGAAATTATGCAATTTCAATTTGTGCTGGCGCTATACCGATCAGGGCATAGAGGTGGTCTCCCTGACCGAATTGTGATCGCTCCTTCAGTGATGAGTGACAGGTGTGCTCAATAGTCAGTGGTGAAGAGAGGGTGAACCCGGCAATCACCTGGTTGATCCCCGGCCTGATTGATGGCCGGGTGAAACCTGGCTACCAGGCTAATTTTCGATGGGGAAAGGGGGCTTTCCTTTCCCCGGTTCTCCTATCCTGCGGAGTACTTCAGTCCCATAACTAGAGACCCAGTACGGCCTTACCCTGGATAAAGGTCACATCGACAGGAATATTCGCTTTCGCAAGGCGGTCCAGGTCAGCTTGCAGTTCCGGGCCAATCACGCCCTGCTCAGCGAGCAGGTTCTTGGCCTGCGCGTAGTCGCCATCCCCCTGAATGGTGAGGATCAGACGGGACAGGTTGGTCATGGCTTGTTGCATTCGCTCGAAGTCCACGTTGTATTGCCCGGTGGTGGCATCGCGGGTAAAGGCACCCTGGTCTCTGAAGAAGTTGAAACGCACCATATTGGCCTTGCCGTGAGCACTGGCGGCACCAAAGCGTACACTGCGGAAGATTCCGGCAAGGAAAGTGACATAGTTGTCCATCAACTCGCCATCCTCGATCTCCCCCTTCTCGTACAGGCGCGTGACCATATATAGCCCGAGAATATCCGCCTTGCCTTCTTCCAGGGCGGAGGAAGTCTCTTTCAGCGCCTGGCGAACATTCTCGCCACCATTCAGGGTCTTTTTGATCCCGAGCCCGTGGGCCACTTCATGGAACATGGTGTTGGCAAAGAAAGCGGGGAAGGTGATGTGTTTGCGTTGATCCGGAGCAATCAGCACATCGCTGATGGGCACCAGGATCTTATCGAATTTGGCGCGCATGGCATTTTTTAACTGCAGGCGGCGGGTGCCCTTGGCCAGTTGCACTTCTTCATCATTGGGTAGATTGATGGCAATGGTCTTGGAGCCGGCATTGCTGTGGCCCGCATAGAACAGCACGTCGTAGGCGTTCAGGTCGGAGTCCGTACCCGGCTTTTCAGACTTGTATTGCGCTTCAACCGGCAGACCCTTCTGCAACTCGGGTAAAAGCGCGGCAAACTTGGCCAGTTTTCCGCTCCAGGCCTTGTCCTTCAACAGGACATAGGATTCGTAGGCGGTGCGGTAGGCAAACAGCTGGTCCTCGTAGTTTTCAATAGGGCCGATCACCACGTCGATCTCGTTTTCCTTCATATCCATCCAGGCCATATCACTGGGACGGAAATTGTCGGTCAGGAGTGCGTCTGCGCGCAGGTTCAGGTAGTGGGCAAACGCCTTGTTCTCGGCTAATGCTGCGGCCTGGCGCAGAATGTCCGCGGCCTTCTTCAGTTCGGCATTGTAGGCATTGTGGTAAGGTATCAGTGCCAGGTTGCCGGTGCTATCGCGACGCACCAGGGAGTAGAGGCCGTCTTTTCCGGGTTGGTTCCAGTCATCAAATTCCTTGCGGGTCATATCTGCCGGATAAAAATTGGCGCCTGATGGTTTTGGCCCGTAACCGACAATAAACGGTTTGTTGCCGTTGAGACGGTCCCAGGGACCGTAGTTAATTTCGGCAAATTTGCGCGCGCGGCCGTCTTCGATATCCGGCAGCAGCACTTCCGCCGGGCCGTAGGATTGCAGCCAGAACAACCGATCCATAACTTGGCTGGCATCAATCAGCAGGCCGATCATTTTGCGCTGGTTGTCCGACAGTCCGCTCAGGTTCGCGGTGAGCTCTACCGGAACATAAATATCGAAACGCTTGTCTGCGTTTTCCACAGTCTGGCCGCTGGAGGGAGTCACAGTCTCCGACTCGACGATCTGCGCTTTAGCTTCGTCCCCGGAGATTTCCTCAGCCTGCTTATCCTTGGAGCAGCCGCCAATAAGTGCCAGTGCCAATAGTGCGGCAGCTATCCTGGTGGACGGAAAGGGAATAGTCATCATCGTTCTGCCTATCATTATCTTTTACCGGCGCCACATTAGTCGGGCTGTGCGAAATTATCAACCGTCAGGAAAGCGGGGCATCTGCCGCCGTTTCTGCCTCGGTGCCACGCTCTTGTTGTTGAATACGCCAAAGGGTCGCGTAATGCCCTGCCAAGGCCAGCAACTGGGAGTGTGAGCCTTGCTCCACGATCCGGCCCTGTTCCATCACCAGGATCTTATCCGCATCCACAATGGTCGACAGGCGGTGCGCGATAACCAAGGTCGTCTGCTCGCGGGCGATTTCCTGTAGTGAGGCAACAATGCTGCGCTCCGAGCGACTGTCCAGCGAAGAGGTCGCTTCATCGAAAATCATAATCGGTGGCTTTTTCAGCAGTGCGCGGGCAATGGCTACCCGCTGCTTCTCTCCGCCGGAGAGTTTTAGGCCCCGCTCCCCCACCAGGGTATCGATCCCCTGGGGCAGTTGTTGCACGAAATCGGACAGGTGCGCGTGGCGGATTGCGTGCATCACCTCTTCATCACCTGCATCAACCCGGCCGTAACGTACATTTTCCTTGATCGACTGGTTAAACAGTACTGCATCCTGGGGTACAACACCGATGATGCGGCGCAGGGATGCCTGGGTGACCTGGCGGATATCCTGGCCATCAACGCGGATACTGCCGGCACCGGGTTCGTAGAAGCGAAACAGCAACTTGGACAGTGTGGACTTGCCAGCACCGCTGGCACCCACAATAGCGACTTTCTGGCGGGGCAGGACCGAGAAACTGATACCCTTGAGGATCTTGCGGTTATCCCTGTAGCCAAACTGGACATCCTCGAAGTCAATACGGCCTCCATTCACTTGCAAAGTTTGGGCATCGGAGATGTCCGCCACGGCCGGTTTCACGGCGAGCAGGGAAAACATTTTTTCGATATTGGCAAGGGCGCCTTTCATTTCCCGATAAACAAAGCCGAGGAAATTCAACGGGATGAAAATCTGCATCATAAAGGCGTTGACCAGCACAAAATCGCCAATACTCATCTGCCCTCTGACCACCCCCGCCGCTGCAAGGACCATAGCGGTGCACATGGCACCGGCGATAATAAAGGCCTGGCCGCTGTTCAATCCGAACAGTGACAGGCGGTTGCTGCGCCGCGCCTGTTCCCACACTGCCAATTCGTGGTCGTAGTGGCCGGACTCGTGCTGCTCGTTGGTGAAGTACTTGACCGTCTCGTAGTTCAGCAGGCTGTCCACCGCCCGGTTACTGGCCTGGGACTCCGCCTGGTTAAGTGCCCGCACAAAGCGCGTTCGCCACTCCGTGGCCACCACCGAAAAGCTGATATAGGCGATCACTGCCGCCAGAACCACAAGGGCGAAAACGCCGCTGTAGTTCCACCACAAGAGCCCCGCCACCATGGTGATTTCCACCAGGGTGGGTACGATATTGAATACCATAAAGCGCATCAGAAAACCGATGCCGCTGTTGCCGCGCTCAATGTCCCGGGACAGGCCCCCGGTGCGCCGGTCCAGGTGGAAATCCAGATCCAGTGTGTGCAGGTGCTGGAAAACCTCCAGTCCCACTCTGCGCTGGGCGCGCTCGGTTACCCTGCCAAAGATGGTATCGCGCAGCTCGCCGAACAGGGTATTGGAAAAGCGTACTGCACCATAGGCCAGGAGCAGTCCCAATGGCAGCGCAACAGCCTGGGCAGTGGCGCCGGCGCTATCCAGGTCATCCACGATGTGTTTGAGGATAAATGGCAGGGTCACTCCCGCGATCTTGGCACCGATAAGGCATAGAAGCGCCAAAACAACCGCCCGGCGGAATTCCAGCAGGTAGGGCACGAGGGTTTTCAAAGCACTCCAGTGTACTTCATCCAATGTGGCGGTGGACTTGGGTCTGGGCATAGCGACTACCAGCAAGCAAAACGTACCCATTATAAATAGACACAGGCTTGTTTTGCGCGCGAATATTATTCGACAGCCTCACACTGGGAATTGCACTTTTGTCCCGACGCTATTTGCGGTATCAGGGGCAATCGCCGCAATCAAGCCCTGGATGTCAGATGTGGTGAGGACGGTGTAGTCGATAACCGCTGTCGGCCGGGCCGCCCGTTTGAGTATGCCCGAGGAACTGCGCAGGAATTGTTTTTTCCGGATACAGATAACAGGAGTGAGCAGCTGCTGAGGTTACTGGTTTGCCTTGTGAATGGGTGGAAGGGGGCATACGGAACAGGCAGCTGCTGTTGGCTTTAGGGGGAAGCTTGGTCCTTGTTAACCAAGTGACTCTGCGCAGTTGCTGCAGTGCATTAATGGTGCAGGTCAAAAACGAAATGGGCAGCCTGTTTATCATGGATACTTAGCAGCCCCGGATAGTTGGCGTGTATCTATTCCAATAAGAGAAAGGGCAACGACTTCCGCCTCGCCTTGGCGTCTATTATTAACCCGGTAACCGGACAGGTTAAGGGCGTCTGGTCACAATACAGACAATAATGAGCGAGGGAAGCGATGAGCCCGGAAGAGCGATACGAGACCATAAAAGGCCTGCAGCCTTTGGAGCTTCTCTATAAAAGGGAGGCTGAAGAGGCTGACAAGGTTTTCCTGCGCCAGATGTACGAGCGTCAGTGGCGGGACTACACCTGGGGCGACGTGATGGCTAGGGCCAGACGGGTAGCGGGCTTCCTGCGCAGCCAATTTAACCCCGGAGATCGGATCGCCCTTCATGCCAAAAACTGCGCTGACTGGGTGATCGTGGATGTGGGCATCATGCTGGCTGAAATGATCAGTGTCCCCCTGTATCCAGGCCAGTCCGCCTCTTCCATGTCCTATGTACTGCAGCACTCGGAATCTAAACTGCTGTTCTGTGGGGCCACGGATAACCGGGAGGCTCTGCTGGCGGTGGTGGATTCCATCCCCACCGTGGCTATACAGCGCTGTGAAATTCACTGCGATCAGGAGCTGGAAACGGTAATCAGCTCTAATGCCTCTTTCGATGAAAACCCAGTATTTGATAAGGATGACGTTTTCACCATTATGTATACCTCTGGGACCACAGGTCATCCGAAGGGCGTGATGCACGCCTGGTCATCGGTGATTTTTGTCGCGCCAAATATGGTCAAAGGGTATGGTTACAATGAGTCGGACCGTTTCTTTTCCTATCTCCCTTTGGCCCACGCGGCAGAGAGAATCCTGATAGAATTTCACAGTTTGTACTCGGGAACACCCGTGTACTTTCCAGAATCTCTGGAAACCTTTCTTGAAGATCTGCAGCACACCCGTCCCACGATGTTTTTTTCAGTCCCCAGATTGTGGGGTAGATTTAAGCAACAGATTGATCAAAAAATTCCACCCACTGTGCAGAGCATTGCATTGCGTATACCCGGCCTTAGTACTTGGCTTAGGAACCGAATACGCAGCAGTCTGGGATTGGATCAGGCGCGACTGTTGGTGACAGGGGCATCGCCAACGTCGGTCGAATTATTGCGCTGGTATCACCGTATGGGGATGAAGCTGGCAGATGGCTACGGTATGACGGAAAACTTTATCTATGGTTGTATTGCGCACAGGGATGAAGACCCTGTGCCGGGCACAGTAGGGAAACCTCAGCACAACTGTGAGTTAAAAATTTCCGCCCAGGGCGAAATACTGTTTAAAAGTGATTCTTTAATGAAGGGATATTATCGGGAGCCCGAGAAAACTGCAGAAGTTATTCGCGATGGCTACTACCATACCGGGGACTCCGGTTTTATTGATGAGAATGGGCTGGTGCATGTTACCGGACGTATTGCCGAATCCTTTAAAACCAGTAAAGGGAAGTTTATCCAACCCAGTTGTCTGGAGGGAGCCTTCGGCAATGAACCGCTTCTGGCACAGTGCTGTGTGCTTGGGCATGGAATGGATCAACCGGTGCTGCTGGCAACTGTATCTGAGTTGGCAGAAACACTTCCGCGAAAAGAAATTAGCGCCCGGCTGCTGCGGCGGCTTGGTGCTGTGAATCAGCGCTTGTCGCACCATGAACGAATTAAACTTGTTTTAATTGGCAAGGAGGAGTGGACGCCGGTAAATGGTTTGCTTACCCCAACGATGAAGATCAGACGCAAAGTGCTGGAAGCGCGTTACCAGCCATTGCTCAAGGCGTTTGCGAACAGCGAGGGAATTATCTGGGAGCCGCTGGGTAGTGCCAGCCAGCAAGAGGGGAGCGCCACATTGGAAGCTGTTGTCACCAATCCTGTAATCAAATAAGTCTTCCATGACCTATTTGATCATTGGGTGAATAATAAACCTGTATAATCAGTGGGTATAGCTGAGGCAGTTATTTGCGCTTCCGTTGCGCCCAACCTGGATACTGTCTGCAGAGCACTCAAAATCATCATTGAATTTGCAACCCTCCATTTTGCAGGCGCCGACACCGGCGGTGCGGGCGCTGCTGGTGTGCTTTGCGTTGGCGAGGAAGGTATCGCAATCGGGGTCTGCACCATTGCCGATTGTGATGGCTCTGGCGTGGCAACCGTCATTGGCATTGTAGGCGCAGTGTGTAACGGCACACTTGCTGACTTCAGGCATATCTGTCGCAATAATCATGGTTTTCTTCTCCTGGTTAGTCAGTTGGAGACTAGTCTAGCCAGATTACAAGTCAACGAAAAACAGTAGTATTTGTGTGGAATTAATCCGGTTAAGCTGGTTCAAAAAAATAGTGCGTCTGACCATGAACGATAAAAATCACGCCAGTAGTGAAGCTCGGAATGTACTCTACCTGCCCCTTTGTCATGTTCATGGCTATTCGTCACCCAAATAGTGCCGGGCTTGCCTGATATTCGAGGGCGTTTTCACACAAAAATTCTTTATGCAATGGTGGGGTGGATAACCTGCATAGGGCTGTTCATAGCGGGCATTTCGGCGATGAAAATTCCCTGCGGTTTGAATGGGCTGTTGAAAACATTAGGCTCGAATTTAAAGATACCGCCATTCTGGGAAATGGTCCTTGGAAACCCTTATTGACGAATTGTTATTTTGGCAAGTGGCCAGTTCCATGGGGTGTGGGGTGAAAGTGCGTGTTTCAAGAGCCTGTTCGGTCAGTTTTAATGGGGTAAATCACCGACATCACCCTATCCTTCTGTTTGTGAAAGGTCGATGAATTTTGATTCAGGAAAACAGCGGGATGGTGTTGAAAGGGGAAGTGGGGTTAACGGCTTCACTAAAATCAGAGGGGGGCAGTTGCCGCCCCTCCGATCCCGTAGGTTTTATTTACTGCTGTGGATGACCGAGCCCCTCGTGAGCCGCATTGAGAATGTCTCCATTATCGGCATCAATTTCCCAGGAAAAGGTACCGGCAAGCCCGCGCTGGCGAACATATTCCGCCTTGGTTTTAGCGGATTTGCCATTCTCATAGGTGATCAGTTCACCTGTGCTGGCCTTCCATACGTAAGGCGACTTCGCTGTATCGTCGTAAACTGCACTCCAACCGTTTACGCCTGAGCTATTGGGATCACCCCCCAGCATTTCTTCCACTACGCGGAAGTAGTCCACAACGCCAGCCTCCCAGTGACCATTGTTCATCGTCAGCGAGATGGGGCCATTCCCTTTTCCGGAGAAGGGGTCTTGAGAGGTCATATTGGAAACCCCTTTCCAGCCCCGGCCATACATGGCCACACCCAGCACCAGCTTATTGGCGGGGACACCTGCAGTGAGAAGATTGGTGACAGTTTCATCACCGCTGAATCCCGTATGAATCGCGTTGCCTGTGGGGTAAAGTCCGGCATGGTGGCCCAGATCTTCGCTCCAGGCGCCATAGTAGTCGTAGCTCATGGCAAAGATGTAATCCATGTAGGGGCTGGCCTGAGAGTAATCAATCTTGCTAATTTTGTCGGGTGAAACACCCACAGCACTGGTCAGCTGATAGTCGCGACCGGTTTCTGACTCAAGGGCATCCAGGGCTGTGCGTAAGTCTTTCATCAGGGTGACATAGGTCTCGCCATCCGATTCTTTGCCAAGATCGGCGTTGGCACCGCCGCCGCCTGGATATTCCCAGTCAATATCCACACCATCAAAGAAAGTATAAGTTTTCAGGAATTCAATCATGGAATCCACAAATACGTTGCGGTTGGCTGCATTATCGAAGTAATAGAAAGGATCAGAAAGTGTCCAGCCGCCCACGGAAGGTAGAATCACCAAATCAGGATTCGCCAATTTTATACGGCGCAGCTGGTTAAATACGCCTTTATAGTCCTGGGCATCATTGTCACTGGGATAGAGTTTATCCAGTGCTGCGTATGTATCATGCACCGTTACTTCGAAATCCTGTTTTCCCTGACAGGATTGCTGCAAGGCACTATATCCACTGGGGTTGGCATCCTGCAGACTTTGGTTTGGTCCACAAATAGGGATAAAGGCGTAGAGCAGGTGGGTCAAATTGGAGGCAGGTATCTGGGCCGGTTGATAATTTCTGCCATATATACCCCACTCGACAAAGTAAGCTCCAACCACAGAATTTGTGGTGTTGTTATAGGGCTTATGCTTTCGCAGACCCGGTGAAGCATAATCCGTTGGCAATGGAGTTTCGCTACTGCCCACTACGCCGCCTCCCGCACCACCAACAGAGATGGTTTTGACATCACTGGCGGTAGAGCCTGCTGCATTGGTCAAAAGCACCTGAAGGTCGTAGCTGCCCTTCGCAAAGTTCACGGTGCAACTGCCGTGCTGCGCATTGTTTCCATTCACAGTTAGCGTGTCGTTACAAACTTCTGAATCATTAGACTGTAGTGTCCAACTGGAACCATTCACGCCCCACCACATATTCCAGGAAACCGTAACATCCCCCGCCGACTGATTTGTATCCATCCAGGCGATAACAGGTTTGGCGGGAGCATCACCAAACTCAGGGTCTGGGGTGGGCTCAGGGTCCGGTGAGGTTCCATCTCCTGAAACCACATTCACTGTCTTAACAGCACTTGTTGAGGACCCTGCTGCGTTGCTGAGAACCACCTGTAACTGGTGAGTCCCAACAGAAGGGGCAATGGTACAACTGGCCTTTTGGGCATTGTTGCTATTTGGAGTTAAGTCTCCTGAGCAAACCTGGCTGTTGTTCGACGTTAAAACCCAAGAGGTGCCATTTTCACCCCACCACATATTCCAAGTCACTGGAATGGCAGTACCTTCCGTATATTCTGTGGGCATCCAGGCAATAGCGGGAGCACCTGGTGTCGACCAGGCATTGACAGAACATACGGATATGATGAACGCCACTATGAGCGGACGGCAATTTTTCTTTTGCATGTGACCTGTACCTTTATTTTAGTGTGCATTTTTTGGATAGGCTTGCCCGGTACTGCATTGGATGCCAGGTGGCATGAACGGAAAGCCATTGTAAAATTATTGGTCAAACTTTCAATCTTGTACTCGTTATTAATCGTAAAAATACTCTAAACAATGCATAAGAAGGGTTCTGTAAACTGGTTCTCATGGAACCAGAAAAAAAGAAAATGGCGCTAAAAATTGGGTAGCCGTTCAAAAGAGGCAGCTTGTCGGTTTTAAAAGCCTGAGCGCCCTATCCGGTCTGGCTCCCCAATAGTTAATGGGAGGCGCGCAGGAGGTGGATTAGGTGTGTAAAAGTCCTGGTTGAATAGCGCTTATTTCTCTTTGCTCGAAGAGTGACAGTGCGAACTGGTCTTCCAGAGCATGAGCAACAGCTCCTTGTGCTCGCCGGGCAGTGTGATCCTTCCCTCAACTCTGAAACCGATTTTTTTCAAAAGCTTCAGCGAGGGTGTATTGCCGGGCAGAGTGATGGCGGCAATGCGCTCCAGCCCGAGTTGTTTCTGTGCGTACTGCATGACCCCTTGCGCGGCTTCCAGAGCATACCCCATACCGCGATACTGGGGCAGAAAAGCGAAGCCGAGATCCACAACCCTCAGGCCTTCGCGCTTGATCAGCCCGCAGGTACCGATAGCGGTACCTTCCTTCAGCGCCACTTTATAGAGGCCGACATTGTGTTGGCGGTACATGGTGACAGGGCCATTACGGATATAGGTGCGCGCCTGTTCCAGATTGCGTACACCGCGGTCACCGATATTTTGCAAAAAATCCGCGTCGTTGAGCAGGTTGAGAATCAGGTCTGCGTCATCATCACAAAGTTCATGCAGTACCAGATTGGGCGTTTTAAGTTGAAACATGTTCGGTGTGTACAGTTCCGTTGGCTGGGTACTTATATTGCCTGTGGGATAAGCGTTTGGCGAGCGCTCGGTGCAGGCACTGTATTGGAATTTCCAGTGCGGGAGATCGACGGGAAATGTGCCCCCAGGAGAGGAGGCACATGCGGAAACGCCAGCGACGGCGTCAGAAGTGGTATGTGACGTTGAGAGAAGCAGATTGGGTGGTCGGGCGGGAGGTCACGCTGGCGCCCAGAGCAAGGGATTCCGCTGCCTGCCAGCGGATACCGGCAACCAACCCCATATCCTCTTCAAACAGGCCCTGGTCCGCACTGGAGTAGCTTGGCATCGCACTCATATTGCCTTCCAGGGATTTAACGCCTATCTCAAGGGTGTCCTCCTCGGTACCGGTGGTGTCCTGGTACCACACCTGGGCGTAAGCGTTGATGGTGCTCCAGCTTTTATTGGCAAAAGCACCAAAGCGCAGGGTGGTGTAGCGGCGCTCCTGATCACCGTAGCGAATACCCAGGGGGTCCAGCTCGGCACCGCCGAGGTTGGTATAAGTGAAGCCTTCGATGGCATCCTCGGTATAGCCGTCTATTTCTACGGTTGACCTGGTTACGCCGACGAAGGGGCCGAACTGGAAACTGGAATTGCTCAACAGGTTTGCACCGGCAGTCAGGCTCAGGGCCAGATTCTCACCGGAGGTCTCGCCTTTCAGTTCGGATTTGAAGCTGTCACCGAGGACCAGGGCGCGATTGACCTGATCATAATCAACGTCGGTCAGGGTGGCGCTTCCTTCTACGAAGAAGATATCGTGGTGAAGACGGCCAAACAGGCTGTAATGTGTTGAGGTTGACTCGATATCAGAGCGGGCGTTGTCCAGATCGATATTGGAGCGGCTCAGGGCAAAGCCCAGTGCGGCATTGTCGCGCAGAGCGTAAGTCAAACCGATCAGACTGGTGTTGCTGTCACCACTGATATCAGCGGCAAAACCATTGTCGTAATCGATGTTGCCAAATACACTGCCCACGAAGATACCGGTCTGGGCCTGGCTGTAGCGTACCCCGGCCAAATTTTCTTCCAGGCTGTTGAGGTGCATGTGCGCTGACTGGGCACCGATGTCCGGCAGCTGGCCGGCAACTTGTGCCGCATTGACAATGGCGGTGTAGTAGTCGGCGAGTACCTGTTGGCCAACCTGGGTTGGGTGTACGCCGTCATTGAAGATCAACTGGTCGGCGTCTGCGGTCTCCTGACTTATTCCGTAAACCGGGTGTTCGATACAGGCACCGCCGCTGCCGTCGTAACAAAACCGATTCTGCTCGACTTCCCCGGACAGGCCCAGCAGGCCGGCGTTATCCAGGATGACTTTGAGCAGGCCCGCTTGATCTACCATCAGCACCCCATCGATGTCCCTGGCAGTGGCGAGCAGGTTGGTGTTAAAGGTTTCAGCGGCGGCATTGGCCTGAGCCAGGATCGTATCAATTGCTGCTGGCAATTGCGCGTCGGCTTCTTCCTGGGTTATCAGGCCGGCAGCAACGGCGGCGCCCAGCTCAGAGGCAGCTTTTTGAGAGGCGAGGGCGTAACTGGCCGGGGTCTTGCTGATGTCCGGCACATTGGATACCAGGATATAGTTGGCGCCGGCGTTGGAAAGGGCGCCGGCGGCATCTGCCAGCATGGTCGAGGCCAGGTCGATATCTGCGCTGAATGCTTCTGGGGTGGTCGTCCCTGCTGCAACGCTGGCGAAGCCGTTGAGCAGGTCGTTGCCACCCCCGTTCACCCAGTAGAGCGCTCTGGGGTCCACGCTGCCGAGTGTGCTCTCCAGGTAGCCCAGGCCCAGGGGGTGTGGATTACCGGTGGTGCCGGAGCCGGCAATGAGGGTAGCCGGGGCCGCGTCTATTTTGTCTGCCAGTTCGTAGTAGAAATTCGCCGAATCGGTATCACCGGCAGCCGCAAATTGGGCTGCTGTGGCGCGCAGTTGGGCTGACGTTGCAGGGTCATCTATTGCCTTGAGCACGTAACCCAGCTGCTCTAAATCCGGGTAGAGGCCGGTTTCGGTCTCCCGGGTAGGGTCTGGCAGCAGGGCGCTGGCAAAGTTGTGTTTGTTTGGGTCGTAGGCCAGCCCTTTGGTTTCGAGATATTCAAAGTATTTTTTGGTGCCGACAATGTTCATCAGGACATCTGCAGCCTTATGGCCACCCACGGCCCAACCGGTTCCGACATTTGGCACGGCAGCTATTACCTGGGCCTGTGCGGCGGCCAGAAGTGCCTCCTGGCTCAGGTTTGGGTCCGTCAGGTCGATATCGGGGAGACACAGGGACAAACCGGCACAGGATGGGTTTACAGCGCCCAGCCCCAGGTTTTGCGACAAAATACTGATGGCTGCTTCACGGTTGTCACCACCGCTGGTAAAGACATCGTAGTTCCCTACGTCGGTCAGGCTGTCGCCAAAAGCAATAACCTGAGTGAATGCGGATTCCTCTGCAAATGCGAAAGCGCTGGTTATGGTTGTAAGTGCTATCGCCGCCGCGAGGCTGCGCTTGGCGTTGGGCATGGTTTTCTCCTATTCGCCGGTAACTGCACACCCGCGAAAACATCGGGAGTCGCCCAGGGCAAACAACAGGGCGTGCGCTTTTATTCTTCCTGTGCCTCTGAGAAGCTTGGCAATACTAGCGGATTTGACCTGGACAATAAAATAGGTCACGGGCAAAAAAAGTGGCTACCTGGTCACTTTGTATAGAGACCAGCTACGAGAGATACAGTATAAAAAGGCCGTAATAGTATTGGATTATCATTTTTAGGTAAAAATACCAAAGCCCGGATGATTCCTGTTTCATGGCGCGATTGACAGGTTGTGGTCACCAAGGTGTGCATAGGCACCGACCAATGCCGCGTATGGTATGGGTGACTTGGCGGTTTAATGAAAATAGGCGGGTTTTCTACCCGTGTAGATGTTGGCTGTTGAAGTTGCAAAGGTTCGTGAATTTTTATGCACAATCTCCCCCGAAAAATCAAGGTCCCTGTAGAGGAAGTTCAGATAAGTGCGGTGCGTGCCCAGGGGGCCGGCGGCCAAAATGTCAATAAGGTTTCCACCGCTATTCACCTGCGATTTGATATCCGTACCTCCTCGTTACCTGGGGAGGTCAAGCAGCGTTTGCTACAACTGCGGGATCGACGTATCTCCGCCGAAGGTATAGTGATAATCAAGGCCCAGCGATTTCGCACCCAGGACAAGAATCGCACAGATGCCATTGAGCGCTTGCAATGCCTGATTGAAACAGTCTTGTCAGTTCCAAAACGGCGAATTGCCACCAAGCCAAGTCGCGGAGCAAGGGAGAGGCGTTTAGAGCGTAAAAGCAGGCGTTCCAAGCTGAAGCTGACGCGCGGAAAAATTCTGGATCAGTAAACACCATTCATCCACCAGGCTCAAAGCTTGGCCGGATGGCACAATTTATGGGTGATCATCAAGCACCCCTGAATCCGGCGGTTCATACTGGCTGTTGTAGTACGTGAGTGAATTAATAAACCGTTGCTAAAAGGCCACTGTTTCTCATTCTCGAGAAAAAGCATTGCGAGGCGTACCGGTTTTGAAAGCTTTACCTGGCCAAGCGATTTCAGGGAAACACTTTTTTGTTCAGCGCCTATTGATGGTATGTGATATACAGAAAAAGCAGTCTTGGCATGGTGGGCCAGCCCCCTTCCAAGCCGCTTGGTTTGCATGGGATCTGAAACGTACTCATAAGGGAGCATGGAATGGGCATCTGAAGCAGAGGCAGTGTCTATAAGGCAAAGTGGAGGTTGTGCCCCAAACTATGGATGGTACGGCGACCTGGAGAGCGCCGCCTGATATTCCGCCTGGTGCTGAGTCAATTCGAACCTCAGGTTGTCAATGTCGATGCCCAATTCTGTATGACGTGTTTTGAGGCGTGCAATATCTGCCAGCAAGCTGATACGCTCGTCCCTGGAAGCTTCATTACCGATCAGTCGTGCGCCTTTTTCTGTCAGGTCATCCAAGAGATATTCCCGCTCCAGTTCCAGGTCGTGGATGGTGTTTTCCAATGACTGCACTGCACTGTGCGCCGTAAAAATAGCGCGGCCGGTGTTGTAGCCGCGTAGGAAAAGCCCTTCAAGGTCCACTGGGCAAACGCCGTTGTAGTTTTCTCCGGCGCGGCCTTCAGCGAATCCGCGCAGCTCGGTACAATAGACTTCCAACCCTTCATTGCGGCCACTGCGATAGGTGTTGGTGTTGATCTGAACACGGTATTTGGCGCAGGTTTGGCGGCGTTTGCTCATATAATCCAGGCCCCGGCCGGCCGCCCCATCCTCATAGCCAAGTGCCTGCCAATCGGCCATACGGCACTCCTCTTCGCTCATGGTGGCACAGCCCGTGGCGAGAAGGATCAGGGCGGCTAGAGGGATAATTCTGAATCTTAACTTCACGGATGTGTCCTGCTGCTGGGGTTTTGGGGCAGTGTATCCTGCCGATCCTGACTGGGAGCTGAAGGCGTTTCCAGAGAATCCTCCCTGCCAATACCTCTGCGTCAACGCCTTTCAGCGGTTATTAAAGGGGGCGCTGTTTCTCTGTGGTGTCAATTTTGAGCGGATGTAATCTTAGGTTTGTGTATTGATTACAGGTATCTGTCTTTTCCCATGGGGTAACAGGAAGAGGGTATTCTAATAAAGTTAATTAGTTTGTAAAAGGCCAGGGTGATTTTTTATATATGAATTTTGAATCTGTTATTTTAGGGCTATCCATGACTCCATTTGTTACTGATGCTCTATTGATATTCTATTTTTTTATAATTTTTATTGCTGTGGTTCTGGTGATCGTAAAGAACTTTCGTGACTCTTGGATTGCTACCTGAGAATGTGGGTCAACTGCGTGAAGGTGCTGGTGTCTCAACAAAGCATTTCGCGCCTGCTATGAGGGATGATGCTTCTTTATTTCGTGTTAATCTGAAAATCTGTTTGGCTTCCGGTTAAGCAAACAATTTTTATTTTTGTTTGGGTTCAGGGTCGTTATATTTCAGTGTTGTTTCACCTGTGCTACGGTGTATGTTGCCAGCTATTCTAGTTGGCTTTATTTCTTATCCTCGCGATTTTCAAAATTTAAATAATAAATAAATCTGGATGATCTGTAGGCGTTTCTTGTCGGTCAGATCGTATCTCCAAATTCGACAAATTGCATGTTATTTAAATATTGTCGATGTCCGGCACCGTAGTTATGCAAGTTTTTTTGTGGGGAGGTGCTGCGCTCATTTGTGTATTACCGGGATATATCGACTTTTGCGCCGGGGGTCATTCTAATGTGGAGAAAATAATGAAAGAAATGATTCGTACATTGCTCATCGGGTTCCTGGTATTTCCCAGTGCTATTTTGGCGCAGGAGGTATGGATAACAATCGGCAATGATGGCTATCAAACCCTGAAAAAAAATACGGGGCTGATGGCCAGGCAACCGCTGGATGCTCAAGGTGCACGTAACGGCGTAACGATATTAAAGGTGGATGAACGTAACCTATCCGATATTTCCACCATTATGCACCAAAAGCATAATCGCTGTGGCGGTTTTATAGTGCATGGGTCTCTGGCGGAGGCACAGGCAGCACTGCTTCCTCCGCCATCCCCTGCAGTGAACAATCTTATCAATTATACGATAGACAATGGCGCTACCGTGAATGCGCTGCAAGATGAAATCACGGAGGTCAATATCCGCTCCACTATAGAAACCCTGTCAGGTTTTACCAACCGCTATTACACCACCACAACAGGTGTCGATGGGGCCGAGTGGATCAGGGACAAGTGGCAGGCTTTGATCAGTTCGCGCAGTGATGCCTCGGTGCAGCTCTATGGCCACAGTTGGGCGCAGCCTTCAGTAATTCTTACCATTCGCGGTCAGGCTGACCCCGATGAGGTTGTGGTGCTGGGGGCACACCTGGATTCCACGGTTGGCTTTGGTACCGGGGAGGGCACCCGGGCTCCCGGTGCCGATGACGATGCCTCGGGAATCGCGGCGCTAACAGAAGTAATTAACGCCATAGGGGCAACGGGCTATAAGCCGGATAAAACCCTGGCGTTTATGGGCTATGCGGCTGAGGAAGTGGGTTTGCGCGGGTCCGGGGATATCGCCAGTGACTACCAAAGCCAAAACAAGAATGTGATCGGTGTCTTGCAACTGGATATGACCAATTATTTCGGCTCCAACAGCGATATCTATATTATTGACGATTATACCAACAGTGCCCAGAACACCTTCCTCAGGGATCTTGCCCAGACCTACCAGAGTGAACTCAGTGTCGGCACCACGTCTTGCGGATACGCCTGTTCAGATCACGCATCCTGGCACAATCGGGGCTATGTGGTGTCCTTCCCGTTTGAAGCTGGTTTTGGTGGCTACAACCCCTACATTCATACCAGCAACGACACACTAGCCAACAGTGGCGGGGACGCAAACCATGCGGTTAAGTTTGGCAAACTCGCTGCAGCTTATGTCGCGGAACTGGCCAAGGGTACAATCGACGATGATCCGGGCCCTGATCCCGACCCAGAGGAACAGACCGAGAACTTCTCCGGTAGCGTGGTGCGGGGGAGTGAAGAGCACTTCGGGCCATTTAGTGCAGTGCCAGGTACGGGCTTTGTTGCGGATATGACAGGAACCAATGACGCCGATCTCTATGTGCGTTTCGGCGCGATACCCACCTCGCGCGACTATGACTGCCGGCCCTACGAGGATGGGTCCTCCGAAAACTGTACGCTTTCGGTGCCCGGTGATAAGAGCGCGGTCTATGTGATGGTGCGGGGTTACAGTCCCCGGGATTCCATTTTTGAGCTGCAAGTCACCTACACATCAGAATGATGGTGAACAATGGAACGGGTTCGCCTCCAGAGAATGGCTTAGCCTCTCTCTATTCTTAAGGTGATGTGTAAGGATTGGCACACTTGCCATCTATGGTAGATTGGCAAGTGTGCCAAATTTTGACATAAATCAACCGCTAGGCCATGATCCCCGATTCAAGGGGCTTGCTGTTTGCTCGGGTGATGGATAACGTCAACAGTTGCAGCTTCTTAGCGCCGAAGCCAAATTTCTTGATAGCTGGGATTGGCTGGTCGTATCTCACAGGGGAAATAAGGCAGTTTTTAAAAAAAGAATTTCTGAGCTGTTTGCGCGCACAAATACCTATTGCGCACCGCGCTCCAGAGGTATCCAGTGGTGTGCTGTTCGAATTAATAATGAAAAAAGAGGACGGACAACATGCAAACCCATTTGCTGAAACCCTTGTCACTGGCGATCGCTGTCGCGCTTGCCATGCCTGTTGGCGGTGCTTTTGCGCAGGAACGGGAAGCGCAGTCCCCCGCTGCCGACAACCGTACCCTGGAGGAGGTCATCACGACCGGTACCCGCAAGGAGGGCGTTTCGCCAACGGAAACCCTCTCCCCGGTTGACGTGGTGGGTGGTGCGGATCTGGCTGATCAGGCCAGTTTTGACCTCACAGAGTCTCTGGCAAAAATTGCCCCGTCCTTTAACACCCAGCGCTTCCCGATTGCCGATGGCACGGCGTTTATTCGCCCCGTAACCCTGCGTAATCTGTCGCCAGATCAGACTCTGGTGCTGGTCAACGGAACTCGCCGGCACCGCTCTGCTCTGGTCAATCTGCAGCTGGCACCTCTGGGTACCGTGAATCAGGGGGCCCAAGCAGTGGATTTTGCCGCGCTGCCTGCCATGGCGATTGCGCGGGTGGAAGTACTGCGTGATGGTGCCTCGGCCCAATATGGCTCCGACGCCATCGCAGGCGTCGTCAATGTGATTTTGAAAGACGATGCGGAAGGTTTCAGCCTTTCCGCCCAGACCGGTGAGTATTTTGAAGGGGATGGCACCCGCACCAGCCTGGCGGCCAACACGGGATTGAATCTGTGGGATCAGGGCTTTGTGAACGCCACCGTGGAGTTATCCAGTGCGGATAAGACCTGGCGCGGTGTCGCCCGCTCCGATGCCGTCTTTGTAGGGACCATTGTTGGCGAAGACCAGGTGCCTTTGGATGGCTTTGGCCAGCGCTGGGGTGATCCGGAGGTTGAGGCGCTCAAATTCTTTGTCAACAGTGGGCTGGATATCAGTGACAGCGTCGAGCTGTATGGAAATGTTGGCTATTCCAGCAATGATACCATTTCCGACTTCTTCTATCGTGGCCCGGTGCTGGACCCGGAGCATAAGTTTACCGCCCGTGGCACCCTGCAGGTAGATACCCCCAACGACCCCGATGATCCCGACAGTGTCGACTACTTGCCGGACCCTGCACCCCAGTCACTGATCGATTATATTGAAGGGCAGGGATTGAACCCGGCCGACTATCTGGTGGCCGATGCCTCCAGTCCCAGCGGTTATGTGTTGCGCAACCCCATCTACACCCAGTTCCCCGGTGGCTACAACCCGCAATTCGGTGCGGAGATTCGCGATATCTCCGCCGTTGCCGGCGCCCGCGGTGCGCTGGATAACGGCCTGTCCTGGGATGTGCGCGCGCGGGTTGCGGAAAACGAGGTGGCGTATGTGCTGAAAGACTCCATCAACCCCAGCCTCGGCCGGCTGTCGCCCACCAGCTTCAAGCCCGGCACTCTGACCCAAGAGGAGTCCAGCTTAAACGCGGATTTCGTCAAACCGATGGATATCGCGGGGCTCTTTTCGCCACTCAACCTGGCTTTCGGTGCCGAGTGGCGCGAGGAGACCTACTCCATTGAGGCGGGAGATGCCGCCTCCATTGCAGTGGGCCCCACCGCGGCGCAATTTGGTGTTGGCTCCGATGGTTTTCAGGGGTTCCCCGTGGAGGCGGCGGGTAGTTTCAGTAGCGAGAGTATCGCGGCCTATATTGATCTGGAGGCGGAGGTTACCGATGCACTGACACTGGGTGCGGCCCTGCGCTTTGAGGAGTACGATGAGTTTGGCTCCACTTCGGACTGGAAGCTCTCCGCCCGCTACGATATCAATGAGCGCTTCGCCCTGCGTGGAACCCTTAACACCGGCTTCCGCGCACCCACCCCCGGTCAGGTCAATACCCTGAATGTCACCACCACGGCGGATTCCAGTGGCAACCTGATCCCCAATGGCACCTATCCGGTCAGCAACCCGGTGGCAGTGGCCCTGGGTGCGGTTGAGCTGACCCCCGAGGAGTCTAAAAGCTATACCCTGGGTGCGGTTTTTTCACCGTTTGACAACACCAGTGTCACTGTCGACTACTACCATATCGAGATCGAAGATCGCCTCGCCCTGAACAATAACGCTATAGGCGATGTGGAGGTGGCGTTGCTGGAAGCGGCCGGGGTGGAAAACGCGGCGCTGCTAAACGGCAGTAATGCCAATTACTTTGCCAACGCCTATGATTCAGAGATATCCGGGATCGACCTGGCCATTACCAGTGATTTTGAAGTGGCCGGCAACCTGTTGGTCGTGGATCTGCGCCACAATCTCAATCGCCAGGAAGTGAGCAAAGTTGCGCAGAATACGATTAATGCATCGAGGGTATTCGACCTGGAAAATCAGGTGCCCAGTGATCGGACCACCCTGACCTTCGATTTTGAAACTGGTGAGATGTTCAACGGTTATTTGCGCCTCAACCGTTATAGTGGCTGGGAGTCCACCGGCGGGCTCTTTGGTCCTGGGGATGCCACGGATACTTACAGTTATGGCGGTGAGTTACTGGTGGACCTGGAAGTAACCTTTACCCTTTATGAGGATTACAAACTCTCTGTCGGCGGTGAGAATATTTTCGATGTACAGCCGGATGATGAGCAGGACGGGACTTTGCAATCCCTGGGGGTACGCCAGGCGCTCACCTCGCCGTTTGGTTTTAATGGCGGTTTCTGGTACTTACGCGCCAGTGCGGATTTCTAATTGTTTTAACTTGCATAGCGTCTGGGGATACCCCGCTTATGGCGGCTGAATGGCGCCTCGAAAGCCAGCTGTCATGACTTGTCCTAGAAAAGTTAGCCCGGCATTACTGCCGGGTTAACTTTTGTTGTAGCCAGTATATTTCCCCCGACTACCCTGTTGTCCTGCCCGCGGCTATGCGTGCATTGAAATCCAAAACCATTTGCGGCTCGTCGGTAAACACACCATCCACCCCTTGTGCGGCCAGTAATACCAGGTCATCGGGGGTATTGACGGTGAACACATAGTGCTTGAGGCCACGCTGTTTGGCGTCGGCGATCAGATCCGTATTGATAAAGTCGACGTTGGTGTGCAGAGAATAGGCCCGCAGAGGGGCTGCGCAGGCGGCAAGGTCCAGGGGAATGCCACTGAGCAAAACGCCACGGCGCACTTCCGGCAGTCGCCGCAGGCATTCGTACAGCTGGCGGTGGTCAAAGGAGGAAACGATATAGGGATCGAAAGCGGTGCCTTTGTCATGTACGAAAGAGCGGATTTCCTCGACAAAGAGCGCGGCACAGTTGGGGCCCTTAAGCTCGATATTCAATTGGGCACTATCGCCCACCAATTCCAGAACTTCACGGAGGGTCGGAATGGTGCCGCCACAGGGCAGCGGCCTCTCGCGCAGTGTTTCGGGGCGCATATCCGTGAGCAATTCACTGCCAGCAATCAATCGCCCAAGGCGTCGATCGTGTTTTACCAATAATTGGCCGCCGATATTCCAGACATCCACTTCGATGCCCCCCACAGCCATTTCCAGCGCATGGCCGATCGCCTGCAGGGTGTTTTCGCTGGCCCGCTGCTGGTAGCCGCGGTGGGCGAAGCAGAAGAGGGTGCCTGGTGCCATTGGTAGTAGAGTCCGTCCAAAGGGTTTGCTGCAGCCTGCCACTGACCTATTGCAGTGGGGTGACTGCTACCAAAGTTTACCCATTCTGTTGGGCAATCGGCATAAAAAAGGCTTAAGGGGGCCTGGGAGGCACTGCAACCTCTCAGGTCTGGAGATACCCTATTGATGTGCCTGCAGTCGAGATTCAGTCCCCGGCCAGGGCCCGGTAGCCGCCGCGGTGGAAGACCAGAGGTTCGCCACCGAAAGCGGTAAATTCCAGTACGGTCCCCAGCAGGATTGTATGGTCACCGCCTTCGATACATTGGGCCCGGCTGCAGTGGAAGTAAGCCGCACACTCCTCCAAGCGGGGAATGCCATTGGGCCCCTCATACCAGTGTATCTGACCGAACTTGTCGCTTCCGCGGCCGGCAAACAGGTTGGAAACATGTTGTTGGTCGGCGCGCAGCACATGTACGGCAAAATGGTCGCGGGTGGTAAATGCCTCGTAACCGAGTGACTGCTTATCGATGCTCCAGAGCACCAGGGCCGGGTCGAGAGAGACAGAATTGAAGCTGTTTACGGTCATTCCTGCCGGCTGGCCGTCGGCGTCCCGCGTGGTAATCACCGTGACGCCGGTCGCGAACTGGCCCAGCGTGTCGCGCAACAGGCGGCTTTGCTGGGCAGATGGGGTGGTAGCTGGGCTTCTAACTGTCGTCATACGGGGGTTGCTTGTACCAAACCTGTGCGAGGCCGCCATTTTAGGCTAAAAGCGTCTCCATTGCGCGTTTTGCCTCGAACACCAGCAAAAGAAGCTCGATTGTCAGTGTGTTCTAAGGCTCGCCCATCATAGGTTCACATTCCCTGCTGAGAGGTTCCCGCCGGGTGATTGCTGCTCCCGTCAGGGCAAATCCCAGCAGCTGTCCTGTGTCACTGCGGAATTCTGCGCACACCCCGGAATCATCACTATCAATCTGCCAACGACCCCTGGCGTGCGGAGGGGGTGGGCACACGGTGGTGGGGCGCAGGGTGGTTTTGATCGCGACCGGTATCACTCCGTAGTGTATGGGAGTAGGCTGGCCGCTGAGCGTTTTTGCCAGTGCGCGGGCGCAGGCCATCAGAGGGGCGACAAAGAAGAGCAGGTGGCCGTCCACCTCGGCGCAATCGCCGAGGGCGTAAATGTGTGGGTCACTGGTTTGCAGCTGCCGGTCAACGGTGATGCCGCGATGGATTGCCAGCCCTGCTGCTTCCGCCAGTGCGGTATTTGCCTGCAAACCCAGGGCGGCAAGCGCCATGTCTGCCTCGATAGTCTGGCCGTTGTCGAGCTGGGCCAAGAGACCCTGGGGGCGCCGCAACAATTTCTGTACCGCACTGGCACAGTGAAAACGCACGCCACGGCTCTCCAGTGCGCCTTGTAAGTCGCGCCCAGCCGCTTCTGGCAGCAGGGAGGCCAGCGGCCAGGCCAGTGGGTCTACCAGGTCCACGGAAAAATCAGCTTGCACCAGATCGTTGGCAAACTCACAGCCAATCAGGCCCGCCCCGATCACAAGCACCCGTTGGCGTCCCACCAGTGCGGTGCGAAAGCGATGATAGTCTTTCAGGCTGTTGATACGAAACAGGCGGGCGTGGGCGTCACCCTCAATGCAGGGCAGGGGACGGCAGTGGGCTCCGGTTGCCAGTACCAGCCGGTCGTAATGGATTTTTGCGCTGTGGTCCGCAGTTTCCTGTTGTACCGTCAATGCCCTGGTGTCCGGGTTGATACCAGTGACGCGAGTGTGCACCAGGATGTCGGCCTCCAGTTCACGGGCCATTTCCTCAGCACTATTCGTGCTCAGCTGCTGTGCGGTTCTGCCGTGGGAAAGGGAGGCGGACAGGAGGGGCTTGGAGTAGAAGGTACCGTCGTCACTGGTGATCAGCAGCAGGGGGGTATCGCTGTCGAGTTTGCGAAACTCTTTTGCCAGGCTGTAACCGGCAAGGCCGGTACCGAGGATGACCAATGGATCGCGACTTGGCTGCGCCTTTGTGGCGTCGGGTTTTGCAAGTGGTTCTACCGGTGCTGCGGTTACCAGCACCATATCGAATTCCTCCTTGCTGATGCCGCATTGGGGACAGCACCAATCCTCCGGTATCTGCTCCCAGCGGGTACCGGGCGCTATGCCTTCCTCCGGGCAGCCTTTGGCCTCGTCGTAAACCCATCCGCATACCATACACTCCCAGATGTGGGTTGCAGTGGCAGCTTTGGGCGCGGTGGGGGGAGGGGTTGGGGACTGTGGGGTATGGCTCCGCTTCACTTCAAGCATGGCGAAGTCCCGCTTGCTGGCTCCGCACTGGGGGCAGCACCAGTCCTCGGGGATATCCTCCCAGCGGGTGCCCGGTGTTATGTTGTCCTCGGGCCAACCTTTGGCCTCGTCGTAGATCCAGCCACAGTTCTGGCACTCCCACACTCGGTACTTGGCCATAGACGTTCTCCTATCCAGTCATAGGGCCGCAGCCGCCACAGGGTGGTCGGGGGCCGGCTCCATTGTATGGCCAAAGATGCGGGGGAGTTAAGCGCGGATGCCGCTATTCAGTATTGCGCTGGGCAATGTTGGTGAGGGCGTTCTGATAAGTATCGGTAATTTCACCGGGATGACTGACAGAGACCCCCAGATCATGCACCAGGCCATCCTTGAGACCATAGACCCAGCCGTTGACAGAGAGCTGTTGCCCCGAGCGCCAGGCGTCGTGCACTATGGTGGTCTGGCAGACGTGAATAACCTGCTCCAGCACATTGAGTTCACAGAGCAGGTCGGTCCGTTGATGTTGTTGAAACAGATTGATAAGGGTGTGGTGCTTGTCTCGGACATCCTGAATATGGCGCAGCCAGTTATCGATCAGTCCAAGTTGCTCATTGTGCAGGGCAGCCTGAACACCGCCGCAGCCGTAGTGACCGCACACGATAATGTGCTTTACCTTGAGGATTTCAACGGCGTATTGCAGTACCGACAGGCAGTTCAGGTCGGTGTGCACTACCAGATTGGCGACATTGCGGTGTACAAACAATTCGCCCGGCAGCAGGTTCACAATTTGATTGGCGGGTACACGGCTGTCCGCGCAGCCGATCCAAAGGTACTCCGGGGTCTGTTGTTCCGACAGTTTGAGGAAGAAATCGGGATTTTCCTCACGGGTTGCCTGAGACCATTGTCGGTTGTTTTTAAGTAGATGATCGAGCGGTTGCAATGCGACTGTATCCTGAGGTCATCATTTGGGCTCAGGATAGCGGCTTTGCCAGTGCAGGCCAAGGGTGTCTGGGCCCACAGTGATATCAAACGGGTGCAGCCCCGCTGCCCTGTGTTGAGTCAACCCGGTAACCTGCTTGCGTGCCGGATCAAAAACCAATCGCCAGGTAAAAAGAAATTTGTTTTTATCGTCCATAAGACAAAAAAAGTACGGCAAAGCCCAAAAACCCTTAGAGGAAGCAGAGAGGTATCTATGACATTACCCACCCCGGAGGCTGTCTCGGCAGTAACCATTATCCTGGCGGAGTACACCGACAGTCGCCATGCTGAAGATATGCTCGCGCTTATGGATGAATATTCCCGCCACCCTTTTGGCGGCGGGGTACCCTTGCCGGATCGATGCCGGGCTGAGTTGCCGTCAAAACTGGCTTCGTTTCCCGGTGCTTTTAGTGTGCTCGCCTACAGCGACGATGAAGCGGTGGGTCTGGTCAACTGCTTTACCGGTTTTTCCACTTTTGCCTGCCAACCCCTGGTCAATATCCACGATGTGATCGTTAGCGCGCGTGTGCGTGGCAAGGGACTCTGTGCCGAAATGCTGGATTTTGTCGCCCGAGAGGCAAAAAAGCAGGGTTGCTGCAAGTTGACGATGGAAGTATTGGAAAGAAACCGCACCGCGCAGCTTGCCTATCGCAGAGCCGGCTTTAAACCCTATACCCTGGATGAAGAATTTGGGCAGGCAGAATTCTGGCAGCGCTACCTTTGAGAAGAATGAAACCCTCAGGGGGAGAGGCGGATGCTTCCCCGTTGCGCGCTTGGGCCCTGGGGCGTGTGCGCCTTTGAGCACAGGCACTGGCGTGCAACTGCGCTGATATCAGAGGATGCTTGAGGCCGCGGTGGGGGTTATTGGAATGCCTTTCAGCAATTCAGTAATCGTATTGGGCCCGTTTCAGTTCCTTTCTTTCTTTTGCTAAAAGCGCAATCACAGCACAGACGGCGATCAGGGAGACACTAAGCAACAATCCCAGTAGCGGCTTTTGTGCATAGAGCCAACCACCACTGGCGAATCCGATGGTATAACCACCGGTATGGACCAGCGCCAGCAGTCCAAAAAGCCTGCCGCTCCGTTGCTGTGACTGGCTTAAAAGGGCATTGTAGCCCGGCACAAGAAATGCAATGCCCACCACAAAGACCAGCAGTCCAATGGCTGCGAAGATGCTGCCCAGAGTAGCGGACAGCAATAGGGTGCCTGTGCACAGGGACGTCACGCCCAGCATAAAGCTCAACCTCGGTGCCTTGAGGTGGCGCACCAGCCCCACCTGCACAAGGAAACCACAGAATGCCGCGGCAGTCAGCAGCAATGCCGTTGTAGAGGCAGCGCCCAGAGCACTCAGGCCATATATATCCTGCAGGGCCGGTCCCATCAGCATCTGTAACTGACCCACACTGGCGGTGCCCAGGAAAGCGGTGGCAAAGAGTGCCAGTGCGCCGGGGGGCAGTGTGGAATTTTGCATTGTGTCCGGCCGCGCTATAGCCGGTTCGGCCTTTGGCAGCCCCATGGTCAGCAGCAGTGCCCCGAGTGGCAACAGTATCAACCAGGCCAGCGGCCAGATACCACCGGCAATCAGGGCCGGCAATGCCAGCAGTGGCCCCAGTCCCCGGCCCAGATTCGCTGCAGCACTGAGTCTGGAGAGTATCGACAAACGCTTTTGCTGATCGCCCAATGCCACCGCCCATGCCTGACAGCAGGGGTAAATGGCCGCAGCATACAGCCCATAAACAACCCGGCTTGCCGCCAGCGCAAAAAAAGCCGCATTTTCCTCCAGGTGGCCCTGCGCCATCGATACCAGCAGGGCTACGAATAGGCACTGGGCGAGCAGGGCGCCGGCCAGCCCCGCCAATAAGACCGGCTTGCGACCGACTCTGTCGCCGAGCGCGCCCCAGAGTGGCCCGGCGATCATCAGACACAGGGTGCCTATGGCAACCAGGGCGCCAATACTGGCCAAGCTCAGACCAGATCGCTCAATGATCAGAGGGATTAGGGTGATTAGTACTACCTGGCTGGCGCCCTGGCTGGCCACGATCCAATTGATTCTGCGGAGGTGGGGGGTTAGCACATTCAGGGCTCCGCTAATTGAAATAAAGAAACACAAGAGAAGCCCAGGCTCCACACTGTGCGGAAAATCACAGCCGGCCAACTTTTCTATCGGCGCGCTTGAAGTGTGGCAAATTTACCTGCATGATATTTTAAATGCAAAGCATTATTATTTTCATTTAATTTAAAAAGATCTATCACTATGCCCAATGCGCAATCCAGCGCGGTTTCGATCGACCGCGTTGCCCATCAGGTTTCTAGCAATAATCCGCTGATAAATGCGGATGGCTACTCGATGGATACAGCTGCGGAGAGAATGTCGGCCAACTGTTTTTTCAATGCGCTGTTGCGCGAAACCGGTTGCGGTCACTGGCACGGACGCAGTGGGGGTTCGCTTCCCGATGGGATTCGGGCGCCGGCGGTCCGTATCCCGCTTCCTGAGACTGCTGCCGAACTGTGGTTGAATGTTTCCTATCGCAGCGAGTGTGGCAGGCATCAATTTGCACTGCCTGTGGTGTGGCGCAGAGGCGATGCTGACTGTTCAGTGATTGACCTGGCCCGAACTGCAGGGTTGGTGGCGGATGAGCCGTCATTTTTTCCCGGTGCGAGCAAGGAGTCCCGCGTGCAGTTCGTGCAGCGTGTCACTGCCAGTGTTGAGAATATGGCCCGGACGTTGCGTGCGCGCAAGGTCGATACAGAGCGTTTGTTTGCTCACCCCCTGACCTTCTCTGAGGCGGAGCAGGGGCTTTTGTGCGGCCACTCCATTCACCCGACCCCCAAGAGTCGCGACCCATTCACCCATGAAGACGCCGAGCGCTATGCACCGGAGTTTGGCAACAGCTTTTTCCTGTTATGGCTGGGGGTGGAGCCAGAGTTTTTACGTGGCGCCAGCGGTACCGAAATCCACGAGAAACACTTTGCCGATCTGGTACGCGAGAGTGACCGCGGGCCCCGGGTGCCGGGGAAATTGATCCCCGTACCGGCGCACCCCTGGCAATGGCAACGGCTGCGCCGCGAACCACGGGTAGCCGGGCTGCTTGAAAATGGAAATATTGTGGAGCTGGGTAGCGGCTTGGTGCCCTGGCGCGCGACTTCCTCATTGCGTGCCGTTTACAGTGCGCAGAACCCCTATATGCTCAAATTCTCTCTCAGTCTGCGCCTTACCAACTCTGTACGTACGCTGCAGCCGCGGGAAATGGCGCGCGGCCTGGAAGTTCTGAAGGTGCGCAATACTCCCGTGGGACGCGAATTTTTCAACCGTTACCCCCGTTTCCGGGTACTGGCGGAGCCGGCCTATCTGATGCTTGCAGACAGTGAGGGTGCCCCGATTATCGAAAGTCTGGTGATGTTCCGCGAGAACCCATTCCGCGGGCAAAACGCCTCAAATACCTGCCTGCTTGCGACGTTGACCCAGGATCACCCCGGTGGGGCTCCCTGCCGTGCGGCGCAGTTAATTTTACAACTGGCGGAACAGGGCAACATTTCTGCTGCAGCTGCCGCCCGGCGTTGGTTTACTGCTTTTCTGGATACGGTGGTAGAGCCGCTGCTGATCGCCCAGGCCGATTTCGGTATTTTGTTTGGCGCTCACCAGCAAAACCTGATTCTTTCTTTTGAAGGCAGCCTGCCTGTAGCGGGTTATTTCCGCGATTGCCAGGGCAGTGGTTACAGCAAACTTGGAGAAAAACTGTTGAAACCCCACCTGCCCGATCTGGCCCGCAAGAGCGGGAATGTCATTGATGAACAAATGGCAAATCGCCTCTTTGTTTATTACCTCATTGTCAACAGCTGCTTCGGTCTTATCTCTGCGCTTGCCGCTGCAGAACTTTTGACCGAGTGGGAATTACTGGGCCAAT
This sequence comes from uncultured Microbulbifer sp., assembly GCF_947489355.1. Classification (GTDB taxonomy): domain Bacteria; phylum Pseudomonadota; class Gammaproteobacteria; order Pseudomonadales; family Cellvibrionaceae; genus Microbulbifer. The sequence continues at coordinate 62,268 of NZ_CANLDD010000012.1, forward strand.
TGCGCAACCGGCTGCAGCGACTCCATGACGGCCCGCGGCGGGACCGCAGCTGTCTGGAATATCTATTGCAGGCCCCAACGCTTTGGTCCAAAGGCAATTTCCAGTGCGCCATTATCGGTATGAATGAAACCACCAGTGATGATCCACTTTCCATTTACCACACCATGGAGAACCCACTGATCGATACCTCCCAGCGCGATTCTGTGCAGGGCTGAGCGCCTGGAACGGTAAAAACCGTAAGGAAAACTGTATGACCAGTCCCGTGATTATGGCCGGGTTTCCCACAGTGCATCGTGGTGCACTGGACGATGGGCGCCGTTGGTGTGCGCTTGAGACGGGATATCGCTGTGAGCTGCACGCAGGTGTATTCGCGCAAGTGGCCTATATTGCCGGAGAGGAATGCGCAGGGATCAGCATTCCGACAGGCAATGTGCAAATGCCGGATTTGAATCATTGGCTTGACTGGCTCTTTTCCCTGAACCCGGCTCTGCAGCGGATCGAGGTGCTTATAGCCGGTAAAGTGCCACACACTGCGGGCAGTGAAATTACCCGTGTGGATTTCTATCAGCGTGCGTCAGTCTGGTATCGCGGTAATAACGGGGGAAGCTTTCCGCTGCAGTGGGTGGAGAATCACGTGGGCCTGCGTCACCCCCTGCGCCCCGAACCCGTTGATGGAGAAGTGTATCGCAGGCACTTTTACTCTCTGGGTATGGATTTCAGTTTGCGGTCTCTGGACCCGGAAAGTGATTTGATGCTTTTTACCGGATGGATGAATCAGCGCAGAGTAGCTCGATTCTGGCAAGAGGAAGGGGATTGTGACAAGCAAAAGCGCTATATCGAAACGGTGATTCAGGACCCGCACAAATATCCCCTGATGGCCTGTTTCGACGATATGCCCTTTGGATATTTCGAAGTCTATTGGGCTTATGAGGATCGCATTGCGCCGCACTGTGATGCGCAGCTCTTTGATCGCGGTGCCCATTTGCTGGTGGGAGACCGGCGTTTTCTGGGCAGCCAGTTTACCCGCGCCTGGTTCAATGGGGTTTCCCACTTCCTGTTTCTGGATGACAGCCGCACGCAGACGCTGGTGGGCGAGCCCAGGGCTGACCATGTTGCGATGCTGCGGTATTTCGACGGCATGTTTGGCTGGCAAAAGATAAGGGAATTTGAATTTCCCCATAAACGCGCGGCATTGGTGCTGTGTCAGAGGGGGAGATTTTTTCAGAGTATGGGGGGCGTATGAGGAGCAGGGACGCTTACTGGAAGCAGGCCAATCGCGCTCTGCTGGTAAAGGCACTGGCGGAGTTATGCTACGAGCAGGCACTGGTGGCAGAGCCCTTGTCTGAGGGTAGATACAGTGTGCCATTGGCCTCAGGGGTGAAATATCATTTCCACGCCTGGTTGACCATCTGGGACTGGCTCCTGATCGAGGCTGAAAGTATCGAGCGTGAGCACCATGGCCAGCGTGCCCCGGCCGAAGATGCGGCCCAGTTCTTTATCGACGCCGCCGGGGATCTGGAAGCCACACCCAGTACCCTGGGCAACCTACTGCACGAGTTGGCCAATACCCTGGTGGCCGATGTCGCTCTGCTGGAAAAGCGCGAAGGCCTCAGAGCGGAAACGCTGGCGCAACTGTCCGATGAGCAGTTGCAGTGCCTGCTGGATGGCCACCCCAAGGCCATGGTCAACAAAGGGCGGATTGGTTGGGGTGCGCGGGAATTCAATCTCTACGCCACCGAATCCGCGCAAGGCGTGCGCCTTTTGTGGCTGGCAGTCAGGCGCGCACTGGCGGTCAGTGGCAATAGTCAGGCCTGGGATTGGCAGCAGCTGCTGGCCGAGAGCCTCAGTGAAGGGCAGTGCCAGCTGCTGGACACAGTAAGGCGGGAAAAAGGCATTGACTGGCAGGCGTTTTTACCCCTGCCAGTGCATCCCTGGCAGTGGCAACGCCATATCCGCCAGCACTATGCCCGTCACATCAGCTGCGGTGATCTGGTGTTGCTGGGGGCATTCGGTGATGAATACCTGCCCCAGGTATCGCTGCGCACCCTGTCGAACCTGTCGCGCCCACAGGCGCTGCACATCAAGCTGCCGCTGACCGTGTTAAACACCTCCTGTTTCCGCGGTATACCCGGTAAATACATGCGCTGTGGACCGACACTCAGCGAGTGGATGCAACGGCTATGCGAGCGCGATACGACACTGTGCGCGCGCGGTACCGGCATTTTGCAGGAAGTAGCGGGACTGCATGTACCACACGTCCACCACGAGCAAATCGCGGGCACGCCCTACCGCTACCGCGAACTGCTGGGCGTGACCTGGAGACAGAGCCCGGCGGGTCTGTGTGTGCAGGGTGAGCGCCACCTGCTGATGGCCGCCCTGTTGCAGAGGGATAGCAGAGGTAATTCCGTAGCGGTTGCCCTTATTGAAGCGTCCGGCCTGTCGGTGCAGGCATGGCTGGCGCAGCTCTTCGATGCCACGATAGTGCCGCTCTACCATCTGCTCAGCCGCTATGGGATTGGCTTGGTGGCACATTCGCAAAACCTCACGCTGGTACTCCGCGACAATCGGGTCGTGCGGGTTCTGTTAAAAGATTTCCAGGGTGATTTGCGCCTGGCACAGGGGGATTTTCCCGATCGTGGGGACCTGCCCTCGGAAGTTGAGGCAGTGCTTGATCAACTGCCCCCCAGCCACATTGTGCACGACCTCTTCACCGGACACTTTGTGACGGTACTGCGTTATTTGTCGGCACAGATGGCCGTGGAGATCGGTTTGTGCGAGCTGGATTTCTACGCAGTGCTGGCCCAAGTACTGCGCCGCTATCAAAAATCCGTTGTGACAAAAGCGCCGCAGATGGCCGAGCGCTTTCAGCAGTTTAACCTCTTCCGGCAGCGGTTTGAGCGCGTCTGCATCAACCGCGTGCGCCTGCGCCAGGGCTATGGCGACAGCGCAGAGCGTCCGGTGCCCATTGTCGGTGGCGACTTGCACAACCCCCTGTGGCTGGCAGAACAGCAGCAGCCCGGGCAAATCCAACTCCAACCAGAAACCCTTTCCTCTGAAGAGGCTTAATTATGAGCGATTTTCTCGATCTCGCCGGTATTGGCGCCGGCCCATTTAACCTCGCTGTTGCCGCTCTGATACGGGGAAAATCACTGACGCACCGCTTCTTTGAAGCCAAGGCAGAGTTTTCCTGGCATCCCGGACTGATGCTGCCGGGAGCGATGATGCAGACCTCTTTTTTAAAGGATCTGGTGACGCCGGTGGACCCCACCAATCCCTGCAGTTTTCTCGCTTACCTGGTGGAGAAAAAGCGCTTCTACGATTTTCTCCACGCTGAGCAACGCACCGTGAGCCGCCGGGAATTCGCCGACTACCTCAGCTGGGCCGCAGGCCGCCTGGATTCAGTGCAAATGAGCAGCCGGGTGCAGAGTGTCCTCGACCAGGGCGCTTTTTTTGAGCTGGATGTGCATGGCCCCAATGGCCGGGAGCGGGTGTGTGCGAAGAACCTGTGTGTGGCCGCTGGAAAAAAACCGAATATTCCGCAGTGCTGCCGACCTCTTCTATCGGACAATTGCTTCCACGCCCTGGAAATTGCCCTGCGTAATCCCGATGTGAGCGACAAGCGTGTCGCGGTGGTCGGCGGTGGTCAGACTGGTGCCGAAGTGGTGATTAATCTGCTGGGCGGGCACTGGGGTTGCCCGCGGCAGGTAGTCTGGGCATCCCGCCGCAGCAATTACCTGCCATTGGACGAAACGCCATTTACCAACGACTGGTTTACCCCCGAGTATGTGGATGTTTTCCGACAACTCAGCCCGCGCCGCCGTGAGGAAATCGTTGCGGACCAAAAACTGGCTTCGGACGGCATTTCTCCGGCAACGCTCGCGGAGCTCTACCGGTTGTTCTATCGCCTGGCGCATATCGAAGGGGATTCTGGGCGTGTGGTGTTGTTGCCCAACCGGGCGCTTGTGGGCCTCTCCTGCCGCGGCGACTACCAGCTACAACTGGAAAATAACCTGTTGGGGGAGGCCGACGGTACCGAGTGGCTCAATGCGGATATTGTGATTCTGTGCACCGGTCTGCGTGAAGCCCTGCCGCCGTGTCTGGCGCCCCTGCAGGAGCGCATTCCCCGGGATGAGGCGGGGCGTCTCTTGTTGGACGATACGTTTGCCGCAAAGCTCAGTGGTGATTCCAGCGAGCGCTGCCTGTACTTTTTGGGTACCGGACGAACCAGCCACGGCATTGCGGAGCCCCAATTGAGCCTGTCTGCCTGGCGTGGTGCGCAGGTTGTCAATGATCTGCTCGGCAGCGAAGTCTATGATATCCGCCAGAGCGGCAACTTTATGAAATGGGTCACCCAGCGCGCAACCCAGGTAGCTGTGGCCTGACTTCTGGCTGTTCACCCCCAGCAATCCAGCGGGCCTTTCACCAGTGCCTCGGCTGTTGTTTTTTAGGTTGCAGGGCAATTGCGCGGCGTTGCCAGTATTGCAAAACCCCGCACAGAATGGTCGCCAGCGGCGAGCTTATGGCGCATAAATCCACTAAGCAAACGTGCCGGGTAAATGCTAGACCCCTCCCAGCTTCGCATGGGCAGCAGCGGACGGAAAGCGCCTTTGCCGGATCGGTCACTCAATGGTTTATGGCAATGCACGTATTGCTGAGGGTAGCATTTTCGCTAAAGGTGGCGCCAAACCCGGCGTGATCTCCCTGCCATGTGTAATACTTTTTGATAGTGAACCGCTGGTCCGGTGTTATCTGTGCGCAGGGAGGAAATCTGCATGCGCTTAAACGCTACCCTTGCCCAGGGACGCTATCACTACAGCTGTGACGGGCGCGAAATGCCTGTACAGGACAGCTGGCAGTTGGGGCACGATGCCGAGGGGCGGCGCTCCCTGCTCAGCCGCCGCCTGGTGGGTGAACAGGGGTTCGGAATCGAGGTGTTCGCACTCCTCGGTGGCGGATTGGTGAGCGAGTGCCATGTGTGCTGGCGTGACGCAGTAGATGAAGTCAGTGCCCACTACCGCCTCTGCTGCCCCGAAGGGCGCATCCCCCGCCTGGGCGATGCCATTGAGGTCAGTTGGACCGGCCCCAATGGCCCGCAACAATCCCGTATCGGGGGTGGCAACCGCCTGCTTTTTCCCCTGATGCGGGTCTTTATGGGACCCCTCCTGAAAACCCTGGTGCAGCACGAGCGGGGGCTGGAGGTGGTCTCACCGGATATTGTGGACCCCTCCCAGCGGGGCAAGCTATTGTCGCCCAGGGTCAGCCACCGATCGGCGCGGGGTATGGCCGGGGATGTGGCCAGTCAACGGACCCAGGACCTGGGCCCGGATATCAGCGGCTTTATTTACCAGGGGGATGAGGGAGAGCGGGATGCCCACTGCTATGTGGACAGTCGCAGCCTGTTGGTGGGGTATGACTGGCCCTCCAGCACCGGGCGTTTGTGGCAGGTGCGCCTGCGGGACCTGGAATGGTCGCCAGACCTGGCCAGCCTGGCCTCCTGAGTATATCGCACCCAGAACCTTTCAATTTGCGCTCCTCGATTGCCGATGGTGCACATCACCACTTCGGTTACCCCTTGAACCCCAGCCGACTGAATGGGAGCGTAGCGGGTGTCTCGGCACCGCCACGGCTCCCTGCGTTGTTGCAACTTTCCCTGAATTTTTATGCAATGGTCGCGGCTGCCCGCAGCGAGGGTAGGTGGGCGAACCTGCGGGTTTTTAGTGTGCCGCAGGAATCGGCGGGCAGGATTTTCCCAGCGCATCGGTGTAAAATTACGCCACTCTATTACTGTGCCAAGGGGGGTGCCTTTTGCTCTGCGCCAGCTCCAATACCCGCAATCCAGTCCGGTTGATCATTTACCTGCTGCTGGCGGCCCAGTTTTCATTCAACACTGCATGGGCCAGTGATGGTGAAGTCCGCGAAGCGGAATCTCAGGCGCGGGAACAGCACTTGTACGGGGAGTGCCTGCTCGCACAACTGCTGGTCTCTTCTGCCGATAGCACTCTGGGGGAAATACGCCGGTTCTGTGCCGACAGAGTGCGCACACGCCTGGGCCCGGAGACGGGGGCAATGAAGCCGGGGCTGGTACTTGAGGAATACCTGGACAAAATGCCCAGGGATGCAGTGCTGCTTGGTGGCCGCGCCGAGGCAATCCGGGAAGCGGCCGATAACCCCTTTACGCTGGCCTCCCACAAAGCGAACTACCTGCTGCCCATCGTCTACAACCCGTCTCCACAGGCCGGTAGCCTGGCTGGGATCGAGGGCGGGACCAAGGACGCTGACCTGGAAAATATTGAGGTGCAGTTCCAGCTTTCGGTACAGGTCCCCGTGTGGCGTGGTTTTCTCGGCAGCGCCTCGTTTATGAGTGTGGCCTACACCAATCGCAGTTTTTGGCAGGCGTATAACTCCGGTGGCTCCTCGCCGTTTCGCGAAACCAATCACGAGCCCGAGCTGATACTGACCTGGCTCAATAACTGGAATTTATTCGGTTGGCACAACGTGGCCAACCAGATTGCCTTCAACCACCAATCCAACGGCCGCAGTGAACCCTATTCGCGCAGCTGGAACCGGATTTACGCCAATTTTATTTTCGAGCGGGATAACTTCTCTATCGGTTTCAAGCCCTGGTATCGGGTACCGGAGAGCCGCGAGGATGACGGCAATCCGGATATCGAGCATTATCTGGGCCATTTCGAGCTGAGTGGCCGGTATCGCGATGGCAACCATACAGTGGCCATGGTGCTGCGCAACAACCTGCGCAGCGACAGCCGCGGCGCCGTCGAATTGACCTGGAGCTTCCCCCTGGGCAACCGGGTGGATGGCTACCTCCGTTATTTTAATGGCTATGGGGAAAGCCTGATCGACTACGATGAGTCAGTACAGACACTGGGTTTCGGTTTTACCCTGGCCCAGGGTTTCTAGCCGGATCGGGCCCAGCCCCGGCCGGCTTCGGGAGGAATCAATGGGGTTTGAAGACTGTTACCGCCTCAGTGCTCACGCGGTAATTACCAACGATTCTGGCGAGATACTGCAACTGCTGGCCACCTATGCCAACCGCAGCTGGGGGCTGCCCGGCGGCGCCCTGGACCCCGGTGAAACCATCCATGAAGCCCTGCGGCGGGAATGCCGTGAAGAGTTGGGCCGGGATGTCTATATCGACTACCTGAGCGGCGTCTACTATCACCGAGTCTACAATGCCCATGTGTTTATCTTTCGTGCCCGCCTCGTCGGGCAGGGGCCTATCGTCCTCTCTCAAGAGCACTCCGAGATGGCGTATTTTCCGCTGGAAAAGCTCTCTGCAGTACAGCGGCGCAGGGTCAGGGACTGCCTGGAATTTGAAGGTCATGTGCATAGCGATAAGTTCTAGCCTTTTAAATTTTCTTGGCGATAGATATGGGTAATCTGCTTGTATTTGGCGATTTTCGCCAAATGCCGGTGCACTGAGGAATTCCCGCGCCGCCTCCTTTAGTATCTGCCCTCTGGCCTTGAAGCCACACAATTCCCGGTCCTCCGCCTTTCTCGGAGTACCCATAAAAGTAAATAAAATCAATTAGTTAAAAAGATAAAGCGACAGCCCTGGGCAACGCGCGGGCTATGCTGATGGATGAGATGATGGGATTGGAACTGAAGATGCCTGCACCGGGCAACCTGAATGATGACGCGCAGAAGCTGGAATGTTACGTGGCTCTGGTCAGTGCTGACAGCAAACTGGCGGGGGATTGGGTCAGAGCCCTGAATGACACCGCCGCCCGGCACGACAACCCCTTTGGACTGGCCTTTAAAGCGGTTGCACCGACGGATATCGAGAGCCTGGCGCGGGAAGCGGATTGCCTACAGGCCGTTATTGTGGATGGCGGCAGCGATACCGACGGGCTGGAAGCGGCCGATGTACTCGCCGGGCGAATTCACGCGCTTCGCTCACAACTGAATATTTTCCTGGTGGCCCACGGCGCGGTCGCCGGTGCCGCACCCCTGGCTGGCGAACCCAGTGGCGGGGCCCTGGCCAGTCTGCACCGCCGTTTTGACGAACTGTTCGATCGCCGCGAGGGCAACTTCAATCACATGTTCCGTCTGGTGCAGGCGTTTATTGCCCGCCGCGCTTCGACCCCCTTTGCCGACACCCTGAAAGACTATGTGTTTTCCGCGCGCGATGCCTGGCACACCCCCGGGCACTCCGGTGGCGACAGCCTGCGCAACAGCCCCTGGGTGGGGGACTTCTACCGCTTTATGGGGGAGCATGTGTTCAATACCGACCTCTCGGTGTCGGTACAGGTGCTGGACAGCCTACTGGAGCCCCACTCGGTGATCCAGGAAGCCCAGGACCTGGCCGCCCAGGCATTCGGGGCACGTCACACCTTCTTCCTCACCAATGGCACTTCCACGGCCAATAAGGTGGTGATTCAGCAGATCCTCGGCGGCGGTGGCAAGATTATCGTCGACCAGGCATGTCACAAGTCGGTACACCACGCGATTGTGATGAACCGCTGCGAACCGGTTTACCTGAAATCGGTGCTGCACCCGGAATTCGGTATCTACGGCCCGGTGAAGCGTGCCGACATCGAAGTGGCTTTGGATGAACACAGCGATGCGCGCCTGCTGGTCATTACTTCCTGTACTTACGATGGCCTGCGCTACGATCTAAAACCGATTATCGACTACGCCCACCAGCGCGGGGTCAAAGTGCTGGTGGACGAAGCCTGGTTTGCCCACAGTTTCTTCCACCCGGAGCTGCGCCCCACCGCACTGGAGTGCGGTGCCGACTATGTCACTCAGAGCACCCACAAGATGCTGTCGGCCTTCTCTCAGGCCAGTATGATTCATGTACAGGACCCGGATTTCGACGAGTTCCGCTTCCGCGAAAACCTGAATATGCACGCCTCCACCAGCCCGCAGTACGCCATGATTGCCAGCCTCGATGTGGCGCGCAAACAGATGGCAATGGAGGGGTATGGCCGCCTCAAGCAGTGCCTGCAAATGGTGGAGACCCTGCGCCGCGCGGTCAATGAAACCGGAGTATTCCGCGCCCTGACCCGCGACGACCTGATCGCCAAGCCTCTGGCCGGCGACAATATCCGCCTGGACCCCACCAAGGTGACCATCGATATTTCCTGCAGCGGTTATTCCGGCAATGAGATGCAGATCAAACTGTTTGACCAGTATGGTATCCAGGTGGAGAAGACCACCTACAATACCATCACTGTACTGGTCACTCTGGGCAGCACCGAGAGCAAGTTGTTGCGCTTGATACACGCCCTTAAGCAGCTGGCCGGAAACACCCACCGGCGTATTCATGTGGGCGCACCGCGGCGTCTGCCGGAGTTTACCCGCTTCACCTGTCTGCCGGCGGACGCCTACTTTGCCGAGACCGAAGAACTGCCGCTGATGGACAATGGCACAAAGGCCACGCAAAAGCTGATCGGGCGCACCAGTGCCGATGAGATTGTGCCCTATCCGCCGGGCATTCCCGTGCTGGTGCCAGGCCAGGAGATATCCGCGCAGATCGTGCAGTTCCTGCAGCAGTTGTTACAGGGGCAGAACACCACGGAGATCCACGGCCTGATTTTCCGCTCCGACGAGCCCATGCTGCGGGTGGTCAAGACGGTATCCGCAGGTGCGGATACAAAGGGCAAAAAATCCACTGCCAACAAGGCAGGCAAATAGATACAGGATTGAATCCGGCACGGAGGCCGGTATGTTCGAGCAACCCAAAACCGTGTTGTTGGCGGGCGCCGCCGGCGGTATCGCAAAGGCCATCGGTGCCGAACTGGTTCGGCGCTCTGCCGATATTACCCTGCTGACCTTGAGCCGCGGCACAGGAGAGCGGGTGCCCGGCCACACCGGTGAACGCCGTCACCTGTCCGTCTCCCTCGACCAGGCCGATGCCATTGGCAGCATCGAACATTTTCTGTGTGAATTTTCCGCACCCCCCCACTGGGTGATCAACTGCTGCGGGCTGCTGCACGATAAAATCCACGGACCGGAAAAATCCCTGGCTCAGTGCGGCGATAACTGGTTGATGCAATCCATACGCATCAATCTGCTCACCCATCTACACCTGGCCCAGGCCCTGGACCGGCAACTCCAGCGCCGGCAGCCGCTGTTGTGGGCCTCCCTGTCTGCCAAGGTGGGCAGTATCGGTGACAACCAGATGGGCGGTTGGTATAGCTACCGCATCAGTAAGGCGGGACTGAATATGCTGATCAGGAATCTGTCTATTGAGTGGGGGCGCCGGTTGGAAAACAGCTGTGTGGTAGCGATTCATCCGGGTACAACCGATACACCTCTCTCCAAACCTTTCCAGAGCAATCTTGCCCCCGGCAAACTCTACAGCGCAGTATTGAGTGCCCGGCGAATAATGGATGTGCTGGAACAACTTGGCCCCGCGGATACCGGGCAATTGCTGTTTTGGGATGGTAGTCAGCTACCCTGGTGAAGAGGAGCGTCGTCCCGGTTTGCTGCCGGGAAAAGCAATCCTCATGCGAGGGTTCAGGGGCTGGGTCCGATTGCCATAAGGCATTGAGTTACAAGCAGCTCTGCACCGTTCCGCCGGTATCCCAGAGGCGACAATGAGATAGGGTGTAGAATACTTTTTTAATTGTCGTGCCATTAATAACTGCAGCATCAGTCCTTTTTCTCTAAAAATGCCACAAAAGTAAAAGCGCAAGTGTCTGCACCGGCAGTCTGCCTATGGAGGTTCTGGATATGATTGGGTTTCCGTTTGCCTGTTCAGGCGTAGGCATTTTTATTTTTCGCTAGTGGATATGGCCAGTTTCTAGTGACTGTCGTGGTCGGCCGGTATGGAATATACAATCGGCCGGGTTGTCGCTAATGTATCTATATGGGGGAAGTTCCCTGGGTGAAAATTTTTCAGCCCAATAGTTTTGATAGCAGGAAACAAGATGGTGGATCATGGGGACATCACCCGGCTGGCTCGGCAGTTGGGTGTGGCGTTGGAAAAACGCAGCTGGCGCGTGACTTCGGCGGAATCCTGCACGGGAGGGGCGATCGCTGCGGCAATCACATCGGTGGCGGGAGCCTCCAACTGGTTTGACGGGGCGATGGTGAGTTACGCCAACCGTATCAAGCACAGTGTGCTGGGCGTGGATGCCAAAGACCTGAAGTTGTTTGGCGCTGTCAGTGAGCCGGTGGCACGGCAGATGGCCTGTGGGGTGCTGGCGATGATGGATGCCAATCTGGCTGTTGCGGTCAGCGGTATCGCCGGCCCCGATGGTGGCACGGAAGAGAAACCTGTGGGCACAGTCTGGATTGCCTGGGCCCATGTGGAAGGGCAGGAGCCGGTTCAGATCGATGCCAGCTGCTTTCATTTCCAGGGGGATCGCACAGCCGTACAAGTGCAGACAGTGGTAGAGGCGCTCAAGGGCATGCTGGTCATACTGTCTGAGCATCTGTACTAGGGCCGCCTCTAAAGCCAATCCAAATCGCCTGTGGTAGGTGCCCTTAAGAACCACCCTCTGCAAGATGGTCACTGAACCTGGTCGTTGCGCAATAACTGGTTGCCTATACAGTAATCCTTGGTTAAGCTTGCCACCAATCAACACGCTTCGAAATGCGGGAATGATCATGGATGCCAATAAAGACAAGGCACTGAAGGCGGCGCTGTCGCAGATTGAACGCCAGTTTGGCAAGGGCACAGTGATGCGTATGGGGGACAAGGAGCGCGAGCGCATTCCTGCGATCTCCACCGGCTCCCTCGGCCTGGACGTAGCCCTGGGCATTGGCGGCCTGCCGCGCGGCCGTATCGTGGAAATCTATGGCCCGGAGTCCTCCGGTAAAACCACCTTGACGCTGCAGGTGATTGCCGAGGCCCAGCGCAAAGGCGGCACCTGTGCTTTTGTGGACGCGGAGCACGCCCTTGATCCCATCTATGCCGAGAAACTCGGCGTCAACGTCGATGAGCTGATTGTCTCCCAGCCGGATACCGGTGAGCAGGCCCTGGAAGTGGCGGATATGCTGGTGCGCTCCGGTGCTGTGGATGTGCTGGTGGTGGATTCTGTGGCGGCCCTGACGCCACGTGCCGAGATCGAAGGCGAAATGGGCGATACCCACGTTGGCCTGCAGGCCCGTCTGATGTCCCAGGCCCTGCGCAAGCTCACCGGCAACATCAAGAACACCAATACCCTGTGTGTTTTCATCAACCAGATCCGCATGAAGATCGGCGTGATGTTCGGTTCCCCGGAAACCACCACCGGGGGCAACGCGCTCAAGTTCTACGCCTCTGTGCGGCTGGATATCCGCCGCATCGGCTCTGTAAAAGACGGCGATGAAGTGGTGGGTAACGAAACCCGTGTGAAAGTGGTGAAGAACAAGGTGGCACCGCCGTTCAAGCAGACCGAGTTTCAGATTCTGTATGGCGAAGGCATTAACCTAATCGGCGAGATAGTCGATAACGGCGTTAAGCTGGGTCTGGTGGATAAGGCTGGTGCCTGGTACAGCTATAAGGGCGACAAAATCGGCCAGGGCAAGGCCAATGCCACTCGATTCCTGCGCGAGAATCCGGATATCCGCCGTGAGATCGAAGATCAGCTGCGTGCGCAACTGCTGGGCGATTTGGTCCAGGCCAGTTCCGAAGAGGCTGCGGAACTCCCGCAGGAGTAAATGCCGTCTTCCCAAGAGGAGCCCTCCGCCAATCCGCCGCAAGCGCTGTTTGGTGCGGCGCTTGCGTTATTGGCCCGCCGCGATTATTCCTGCCTGGAGCTGAGACGGAAGCTGGTGGGTCGATTTCCCGATGCCGATTTCAATGCACTGTTCGAATACCTTCAAATACGTAACTACCAGTCGGACCGGCGTTTTGCCGAGGTCTTTGTCCGGGCCCGAGTCCAGCGTGGCCAGGGACCCCTGCGCATTCGTCGGGAGCTGCAACAGCGCGGCATCACGGGCGAGCTGGCGTCCAGCGCTCTGGAGCAGGTCGAGGTGGACTGGTTTGAGTTCGCACAGGAACAATTACAGCGAAAATATCCCGCGCCCATCAGCGCGATGCCACTGGACCAGCGGGCAAAGGAGCGTGCACGGCGCCAGCGTTATCTGGCCTATCGCGGTTTTCCGGCGGATGTGATCAGTTGGGCCCTGAATGGTCAATAAGCATAGATCACTCCTTTTGATCGATATATAACCACCTGCCAGCCATTACCCCTATACCGATTTCGCCGTTGGAGTGTTGCACCTGAAGGGTGTAACAGATTCTTCGCACCAGGGCACACCGAGGCCCAATTTTGGAGAAATGCGTCAGGTGATGAGACAGAAGAATGCCGGCGTCCATCAATCCCACTGGCAAATATAATCTGCGATTATGAATCCATAGAGATGAATTGCCGGTTGAATAATCGGTAAAAAGATAACAATGTCTGGATCTATACTTCAGCCCAAGAGTAAACAGTAAATCCAGCCGGAAAATCGGGGTGATCGTCGTTGGCGGGGGTGTGCTTCCATAAGACGTAAAGAAAAGCCGGCGGGTGCCGGCTTTTCTCAGACTTACAAAACACGCTACCTAATTGACAAAAGAAAAACTCAACAAACCTGAATTTTTAATCACAATTAGGGGCATTCCAGAAGGAGGCAGAGCTAAAACCCGTGGCTGAGGCAGAGCCGGGCAGCGCCATATAGCTGGTGTTATCGGTGACTCGGGTGCAATCGTACTCCATGGTATTGAAGACATCGCCGGTATAGGGAGTAGAGCTGCTGCCAATAGCACTGGAGGTATCGTTACAAGCCTGCCCGGTATAGCCGAGAATCTCCACATTTTCAAAGTAGGCATCGGTGCCTTCCTTGAGCTTCAGGGGAACATCGGCAGAGCCAGCCGTGCTACCCACAAAGCCAACGGTGACGTTGGTAACAACACCGCGTGCAATGGGTGCGGCAGTTGCGGAGTCCGGATTGTTGGCCAGTTCGAAGGCGTGGTCGGCATTGTCTCCCTGGGCAATACTCACATTGTTCAGAGATCCGCGGTATCCTTCGTCCCAATCCACGCTGTCATCCTGGTTGCAAGTCAGCCACAGGTTCTCAACTGCGGCATCGCCACCGAAAAACTCAATGCCATCGTCCTGGTTATTGTGAATATGTACATTATTAATGCTGGTGCTGCTATTCACGCTGTAGAGCGTCAAGCCATTGATTTCACTGGCTACAGCCACTTCATGACCACCCTCGGCAATTACCACATACTCCAGGGTGCCGCTGCTCATGGTTTCGTCCAGGTATTTCCCGCCACCGTAGTAATAGGCCGAGGCAACACCTTCCATTTCACACAGGTCTTGCCCGCTAGCATTGGGGCAGGCATTGCTTTCACCATACCCCGCCAGCACCAATCCGCCCCACTCACCGGAACCTGTCAAATCGTTATCGATAGAGGAGAATACGATGGGATCACTATTGTTACCCTGGGCATCAATCTGCGCACCGCGGGTAATGACCAGCGCGGAGTTACTGTCTACCGCACCGGCGATCTGTGCACCCGCCTCTATCTTCAGTACAGTCTTATCCGCCGTACTGGGGTTGGCGTTCTGGAGGTGGCCATTACCCACCAAAACAATACCGGGCAGTGCCCATACAATTGGTAAGGGTGATAGAGTACTGTTTTTGGCAAGCACGACCGTATCGTTTACCGCTATAGAGGCCGGAAGATCACAGCGCAAATAATTCGTACCATTAAAGATTACTGTACCTTGAAAGGTACCATTAGAGTTGCAAAATGCATCGAGACCCAAATTTGTATCCGCATAAGAAGCTGAAGCCAAAGCCATCAGCGCAATGGAAGTCATTACCTTTTTCATCACAAGTTCCACCTAATCAACGTTAAATTGTAACTTGATAAATACTGCTTTGTTTACCACTCCCGGCTTCTAACACTCTGCCAGGCCATGACAATTTAACCGAGCCACATTTCAGTCAAACATAACCTTTAGATTCTTTTTTTTATTTTTACAAAAAAAACAGAACAAAAAAGAATAAAAAGAAATCCAATGACGGTGAAAAATAGGTTGGAGACATTAAATTTTATAACATAAAGCAGCCAGGTGATGACCATAGTGTTACAAATAACTGCCTGAAATTACCATATCTGGATGAAACTGTATGAATACCTTGCAAGCAAAAACAAGGCCGGCAATTGCCGGCCTTGTTGGGAAATCCTTGTTAAGAGTGTGACTCTATAAACTCCGTGGTCATATGGTTCTGTATGATGAGGCGCCCTATCTTGCCAGAATAGATTCCATACAGAACTATATGGTTGTCGGATTAATAATCTTCCCCAAAAATTTCCTCTCCGGCATTGATGGGAATAAAATAGTCACTGACCCCTAAGAAGGGGCTATCTGTTAAGAAATTCATGTCAGCAGATTCGGATTTGGTATAATCGGTCTCGGTCTTACCCAGATTGATCAAATTGGTTGCCGGATAGAGACTGCGCCACTCGCTAAACGAGCTGACGTCGTCGATCTCATCAAAAGAAAACTCTCCATAAAAACTAAACACCCAGTCAGAATAATAAATATCACTATTCCCCTGGCTCGGTAGTGGAATAGTAGAGGTGTTACTCACAGTACCGGCTTGGTTATTGACTGCTTGAGTACGAAAGTGACTGTCAATCTGGTTCGCCAGGTTTGGGTCCTGGGACAGTTCCTTACAGGCAAAGGCCACCTGATCAAAAATAATACCCTCCCCCAGTAGCGATGCAACGCCCTCGCCAAAAGAGATACATTGGTCAACTACCAGTGGAGGGCCACCAAACAAGCCCGGAAGATAAATATCATTCGCTCTGTCAGCACCAACAATACTATTGTGTAAAAACAAGCCGCTCCCACTGAGCAGTTCCAGCGCCGTGGTTGTGACACCGGGGGCCGTGGGGTCAAAAAGCATGAGCGAATCCGCTCTGTGTAGTGAAAGATTGGCTATAGTGGGCATGGAGCGCGGCAGTGCATCTGGATCGCCACTGTGCCCGGAAATCGTGGGGTAATCATACCACCCCCCCGCTTTTTGGATAAGTGTGCTGAAAAATTCCTCTTGAGAAGAACCGAAGGGATTGGCAAATCCGCTATCCTCAATAAAAACCGATTGCATAGTGCCCCGGTATCCGTGATTCCAGCGAAGACTATTACCGGGCACACTTGTACGGATATGTATATTGCGTAAATTTACCACACCCCCGTTGATATCGATCGCCGCACGGCCAACGTTCTCACTGCCCCAGGCCGCGGGTGTACGAGGAATCTGATTTATATCCCCCCCCAGGCCAAAGTACAGATTCTCAATCTTACCGCCGCGGCCGACGCTGTTCAGGCGAAGCGAGCCCTGCAGCAGATGCAGGTTTTCAATATTCACATTGCTGTGGTTGTCATCATAACCGCCGTGGTAGCCGTACTCCCCCTGGATATTACAGACACGGCTGCCGGGCTCCGCCATGGCCTCCGGGCACTGGTTGTTGCGTGCAAAGCCATCGATTATCAAACCGGCCCAGGTGCCCACCTTCAGGTTCAAGGGATAGCCTGCAGAAAAACTAGGGTTGGCGTTAGCAATTAAGCCCACCAGATTCACTGGCCCGGCGGCATCCCCATCGCGCTCCGCATTGGTCAGGCTGACATCGCCAATCACTTCCAGGGCGCCGCCGCGGGTAATATGCAGGACGCCGCCCTTGGCAACCATCACGATGCTGGAAGCTTCCATTCCCAGGGTTACCGGATCGGCCTTCATCGCCGCCACCTGAGCAGTATCGGTAATTGCCAGATGCCCTTTACCGACCCTGACCAGGCCGTTTATCAGCCATAGGGTGGGTGCCGGGTCCCGTTCCAGAAAATACCCTGGATAGACCTCTTCATTCACCTGGTGCCCGTCTTCAAAAGCCACCCGGTCTTTGCCGGTAAAGGCATTCAAGATAAAGTCCTCGGTAATCGTGCCCCGCAGGCCGCAGACCTTAAAGTAGGAATACACGTTTCTTCCTATTTCCGGTATGTATATAGTTTTATTTATGTATACATAATCCTTCTCCAGCACACCTTTATAGTCACATTCGGCGGCCAGCAATACTGCCACAGAGTCGCTCCAGCCCTGGTACCAGTTGTCCCGTGAATCCAGTACAGCGCCCATATAGCCCACATTGGCTTCCAGGTAGCGGGCGGCGTCGCCGGCCAGGGTGAGATCAATCCCGGTGTCGATGCCGGGAATATCGCCACCGGTGGCGACAAAGTTGCTGTCCAGTACCGCAGCCACTTCGTACACACCGCTGAGCCCCTGAGTGGCGGTGGCAAAATCGCGCCCGCCGTCTTCGTCTTCATCTGGAACGGTACGGCCACAATCCAGCACCACATTGTCGAAATAGATTTCCAGCGGGTCGCTGAACTGCAGATTTGAGGTGGCCGGGTTATCGATATCCAGGCAGGTGGCAAACTCTGTCACCACGGAGTTGTAGAGCAACAGGCCGGAGCCATCCTCTAGCAAAATGGCGGTATCTGAACTCTCCACGCCTTGTACGGTGATATTCGCCATAACCGGGCGCGAGCGCGGTGTGGCATTGTGATCTGCGGGATTATTGCGGCCCAGTATGGCATGGCCGCTGGACATGTCTCCCGGCTGTAAAATGGCATATTGCAGCGTGCCGCGATAGCCGTTCGCCCAGCTGACCAGGTCATTTTTTACGTCCGAAACCAGGAGCCAATCGATATTCACTGCACCGCCATCCAGGACCAGGCCATCGGACTGGGAGTTGGTAATATCCAGGTGGTTGAACTCAGCTCCGGTACCTACATGCTGGAGTTTGAGGGCCGGCTGGCCATTACCTGCATTCAGCAGACGCAGGTAATGGATATTGACCCTGGGTTGGGCGGCCAGGGCACAGGCCGTTTTACTGGCACACTGGTTGTCCAGGCCGTTAATGGTTATCCCGGCCCAGTGCACCTCGGCATCCCGGGCTGCCAGCGCTACCGGGTCATCTGCACTGCCTCGCATACTCAGGGCAACATCCGCATGAAAGGTCAGTGAAGAAGTGGCATCCAGCAGCAGTTTGGAGTCTCCATCCAAAATCACTTTTTTCGGCTGCTGCAAGTGGGCCACCTGTTCTTCAACACTCAGGGCTGCCAGTGCATTGCCAAAGGTTACCGGCCCTTTCAGGCGCCAGGCCACAAACGCATCATTGATATCCTCATCAAAATACAGGTCGCTGTTTACCTGGCCCTGCAATTCGCAAATGCTGTAGGTGTTCGGCCCGATATCGACGGTTTCATCGAGGGGTGTACCCACACCAAAGCAGGGTTCGTACAGCAGGCGGAAATCGTAACGTTTTAACACTGCTACTGCTGATGAACTTCTGAGCCGTGCATTCGTAACCCTCTGAATAGCCGCGTTATCCAGTGCCAGATCAGGTTTTAAATCCGGATTCAGGGTATAGTTATTCTCACCCTGAGAGAGCAGTGGCTCGGCATAGTCGGGCTCATCTCCCATCGCCCGGCTGGTTTTATCGCAGTACAACACACTGTTGCCCAGAGCTACCCGGGTTGTCGGGTCGGCAATACTCAAGCAGGTATTAAACCCCTGTACCACAAAGTGCTCTACGGCAATATCCCCGCCCCCGGAAAGTTCGAGCGCCTTGGCCGCGGTCAGGGCTTTATCCACCACTGTCAGCCGATCAATTTGAACGCCAGGTTCCTCTTGCATTGCCGGGCTGCTGGCTTCTCCCTTCAGGGCCGCTATGTCACTATCGTGATAAATAATGCGATCATTGCCTATTTTTCCGCCAAATCCACTGTGCCAGTGAATCGCATGTCCCTGGTTGCCCATTGCATAAATGCTTGCCCGCAATGCGCCGCCATTGAGTTCCAGGCCTGTATTCGCACTGTACAGAACGCCTTGTGGCGATTGGGTTTGCGCGAAGTGTGGCGCATTAATGGTAACGGCGGCCTCCAGTGGGCGGTTATTCTTTGTGGCCCCCCCGGCCTCGGCCACATAGCCAAGAAAACCAGTTCGAATGGTGCCACCATCGATAGCATTGCCGGTCAGCACAGCAGGCCCATAGCGAGTGTCGGATCGGGACAAGCCGCCGTAGTAACCCCAGGGCCCTTGAATATTGCAGAAGTTTTCGTTACTTGTGTTGTCGCCACAGCCTGGATGATAACCAATACTGTTCACCACAACACCGCCCCACTCACCGCCACCGGAACGGTTGTCATCAATAGACTCAATATTAATACTGAGGCGGGCATTGCGATGAACCACGGCCATGCTGCCCTCCCGTGCATAGACGAGCGATCCTGCCCCTGAGACATCAACAACCTCGTCGGCCTGTATCTCTGCCAGCGTTGCATAGGGTTTGCTCTGGCCTATGTCGTAAACACCATCCAGTACCCAGGCTAGGGGTTCATACTGGTGGCTGGTTTTCAGTTTAATTTTCCCCGACTGGCCAAAGTTCGTATTCAGCAGGCAGGCCTGGGTTTCAACACCGTCAACCATTATCGGATCGATGGCGGTACCCACTATCCCGCCCTGTGCCAGCTCACACTGCTGCAGGGACAAATCCAGTGGCTGCTCCTGTGCAATTTCATCGGAAGACTCGCCGCTACAGGCCGCCAACAGCAGGGCGCTCCCCAACAATATCAAGCGCTTGTGCAAGGAAGCCCCCAATCGATCGGGAATTTGTTTGCGGATAGTATCAATAGCGCAATCATTTCTCTTAGACATAATTCCATCCAAGTGGTCTTTTGGAAATTGGTAAGTGGTGCAGTTACACCCGTTCACCAGTTATATCAATTCAGCGTAAATTTCTGTCTCTTTAATAGCTATAGCTGGCCTTCAGTTTGAACTTGCGGCCGCTGGAATAGTTTAAATAGGGCGTGTTATAGCCGTCGTACACCATTTGGTGCTCTTCATTCAGCAGGTTGTCTATGGAGGCAGACAAAGACAATCCGTTTAAGAAATTTTTCTTGTAAATAAGGCGCAGATCATTGTAGGGCAGCTCGTAGACATCGGATGGCACTTTTTCCGAACCCGGGTTTGCAATGGCCAGTTCCTTGCCCTTGCGGTTAAAGACCAGGGTAACTTCCTGACCGCTGTCAATATGGTCATAGCCCAGCTGCAGGTTGGTGACATAGTCAGGCTGCCCCTGCAATCCACGTTTTATCAGCACCGGAAATAAATCAGGTCCACCGGTTGTCTCTACCTCTGAATGAATGTCGGCGTAATTAAGCTGCACAAAGACTTCGTGCCCCTGGTCCCGCCCCAGGGTGAACTCCCGGCGCAGATCTAGCTCCCATCCATAGACTTCCGCCTTTTCTGCATTGTCGAAAGTATAGTAATCGAACACTTCCCCGCTCTTGGCAAAGCGGTTTTCGATCGCATTAATCATATCCTTGGTAAAATAGGCCAGGGTAATGGATTCCGACTCCGAGGGATACCACTCGAGGCGTATATCAATATTGTCTATATCCGCGGGTTTTAACTCCGGGTTCCCTGAATATCGCTCCAGGGTTTCCACATCAGAGAAGACGCGGGGCATTATCTCGTAAATCTCGGGCCAACTGACAGTTTCGGAATAAGCGGTGCGCAGTTGCCACTGGTCATTCAATAGATAGGTAACACTTACCGAAGGGGAGGTGCGCTCTTTATCAAAAAGCTCAACAAGAGGCTCCATAGTGTACATATATTGCTCTGCGGAAAAATTATATTTTTCTTTTCGCACCCCTACATTAATCTTTAATCTTTCTACAATATTGAGTTCTACCAAACCATATCTTGCACTAATATCCTGCTCGGCAATATAGCTGTTCCCAGTAAACCCAGTATCAAAGCCTGGATTAATACTACCGATAGTTAAATATATGGCGCCAACTCCGGGCCTGCCAGCAATATTCCCGGGAGCATAAATTACACGCGGATCAGGGTTTTCTTTTATTTCGGTAGCAAGTTCATCGGCCCCTTTAAGTGTATAAAATTGATAAGCTCCATCCCGGTCCCTCTGCATAGTTAAAAGACCACCCTTTAATAGCAGAGAGGGCCAGTTTAAACCCTCTATCGGTAGGGCAATATCCAACTTATACCCAGAAGATTCCTCTTCCATTCTTTCATAAAGGTTATACTGTAAATTGTTTGTCGCTGCTATTTGATAGCTATTGCCGCTCGTTCTATGAAAGGTATATTGAGTTGCATTTGGACGATCATATTCACTATTTGACTCCATCAATTGCCACTGGACTTCAAGATCGCCCAGATAATTCATCCAGTTGCCGCGCGATGACAAGGAGAAGCTGTGTTCTCCCCAAAGTTGGTGGCTCAAAAGCTGCTCTTCGATCCAGTCCACATTCTGGTACAGGAATTTTTCAAGGTTTAAATTGGCTTTGATTTCCTCAATTTTATTTTCGGATAGGGCCCCCTTTAAAGACGACGGCGCAGCGTGGTGTGTTGATAATTCAGCAGAATTGGTGGTGTGGCGCAATGCAATATTATTCAGCCCCAGGCGGTGCTGATCACTGATATTCCACTCCATATTTAACATGGCACTCAGGTCAATGACATTATTGGTATCATGGGTCTCCACAATAGAATCAATATTCAACTCTTCCCTGATTATACCGTAGCGGGTGTTCTGCTTGGTGTTGTTACTCCATTTGTTTGAGTAACGCACCGCACCGATAAAGCCAAAGTTCTGCTCGCCGATATCCCAGCTGTTGCCGCCGCTAAAGCTGATGCTGGAGTCAATTTGTGCCTCACCCATTTCAATCGCATTGTGCGGTAAACTCTGAGCTATCCTTTGAATGGCTTCTTCATCAAAGCCACCATAATCATTGCTGTTCGAATCCAGATCTAAGTACTTCCCCAGGGTCAGATTCAGCTCATCCGGTAACTCACGCGTGCCATCATCCATACCTAGCCAGTCCCGGCTCCCCTCGGTGCTGGACATCAAAAGGTCATCCCCATGCATATCGCCGTGGCTTGCCGAGTAAGAAGCCCGAAAGAATCCCTCCTCTGAAGCTTCTTTGGTACGCATGGAGATATGCCCCGCGGTTGCGCTGGAGGGCACATCTGCCGAGGCGCTTTTTTGCAAACTCAGGCCCTGCATAATGCCAGCGGGAAAGATATCCAGGGGGAGGTCGCGCCGCGCCGGGTCGGTACTGGGTAGAAGCGCTCCATTAAAATCCGTGGATTGGTAGCGGCTTTTCATACCGCGCACAATGGGAAATCGATCCTCTTCAAGGGTTACTCCTACCACGCGCTTGAGCGCGCTGCTTACCATGGAGTCATCGAAACGGGCTATTTGGGTGAAATCAATGCTGTCGACAACCGACGAAGACACCCGCTCAATTTGAATAGGATTGCCTGGCAGGTAGCGGCCAAAAACCTGTACCTCTTCCAGTGTGCCCTCCCCCTCACCGGGAAATACATCGGCAGTGGAGAGCTGCACATCCAGGGCCAGGTTGATTTTTGACAGTACCCGGAGCGCGTTCAGTTGGGCTGTTTGGTAGTCGGGGTGTTCCAGTTGCAGCTGGTAGCTGCCTGGGGCGAGCTGTAATTCAAAATTACCATAGCGGTCTGTAACCGCATGCTGACCGCTACCAATAACCGTAACCGCCACATTGCGCAGTGGCTGCTCCCGATCAAGCGCGCACACCCTGCCTTGAATAACCCCTGGCGCCAGGTTTTCAGACCGGAAGGTTTTCGATGAAAAACCGTGCTCATCCACGGCTGAAAGTGCCATCTTCTGAATGGATTTTACACTGCGCCCGGTCTCGGAGTCGGTGTTGATGGTAACCAGGGCTGCTTCATCTTCTGCCACGGTAAAGGCGTAAGTTTCCGATTCTTTTCCAAGGTCCAATTGTAGCTGGTGTCGACCGGATGGAATCGCGCCACTCCAAAAGGAACCTCTAGCGTCACTTGAGCTCAGATGCTCGCCATTCAGCAATATCTCGATTTGCCCGGCGGGCTCAGCATCAACATATAAATCCAGCTTCAGCCCCGCAGCTTGTAGCTGGCCAGCAACAGCCATGCCAATAGCGACACACAGCAACCTTTTGGAAACGTTTAATCTCATATCATACTCCTACTCATGAAAATAAAATCCTGATAGCACGCCTGTAATTCCCGCACTGTTCAAACAGTCATAACTCAACACCAGCTATCGAGCAGGGTTCAGGCATTGAAACAATAACCAACCCCTGCAAAGACGCCAAATATTTTTCTGGGCGACAACTAAAAAATTAAATTTTGGTGAAAATTTTGTAGAAACACAGGTAAAAGATGCTCTAGCTGGCAGGCAAGCAAATTGTTCAAAATAGTAAGCAGAGAAATCGTTAAGTTGTAAAATACGTAAACATATTTATGTTACAGATTGCTTACAGAAGTGCTTTAAAGCATTAAATCAGTGCCATTATTTTTAAAGTGATAAACCATCAAGTAACTGCCTGAAAATTGATGACCCCGGACAATGTGAAAGACAGTTCAAACAGAGAGCGAGGTAAGCTTCAAAGGTGCTACTGAAACAGACCATCTGGATAGTAGAGGAGTCGTAAAACAGACAACTTTAATGTAGATTGTGGTGCCAAAAGGTGTATTTTTGTCTGATTGTTATGGGATTGCCCCAAGGTTCAAGAGGCACAGTTTGGCGAGCGGATGCAGGAATTCTGAATCCGTGATTTCGCTGTTGATCCTAGCAGATTGCATTTGACGTGCAGTCGTAGTGCGGAAGTGATTTTCCCTTGAGGTACTTTTTTTCCTGAAGCGACCAAGGTGGATAGGTCGGGCCCATAGGTATAGTAACAGCTATATGGATCTGTCTGCTTCCGGCAGTGCCACAGGATTCCCAGTTGCTTCTTTCTGGTCCACACCCAGTTGTGACTAGATCAGGTTTTTTTGGTTGGCACTCAATTCATATTGCTTTTGGCAGGATATACCTTCTTTATGTCTTCATCTTTACAAAAGATGACTTTTGTGGAAGGCTGTATACGGAATCAAGACTTGTGACAGCTATGCAAAGAGTCAATTTCAGTAAGCTTGGATCTCGGCCTTCATAGTGAGGTACAGAGTTGGTTTGTTGGCTTGTTCCGAGTCAAGCTGGTGATGGTTTTTCCTGTCGGATCAATTTTATCTGTGCCCAGAAGGTTCATTAACGATGCAACCTGTATCTTTTATTATTGTCCGGTCTAAGGATGTGGGAGATATTATATTGCGGCCCGAAGTTTTTTTCTAAATTCACTCTATGTGTAGAAGCGCCCGCTCAAAATCTGTATGATTCCGGATTTTTTCTATCCTTCGCGCCATTTCATATCTGGCGGGATTGGTCTTTAATCAGATATCAAACTCTCTCAGATTTTGGGGATTGTTTGATCTTGCGGTTTTATTTGCACTATGAATTAATCATGACATATTTTTTTGCTCTTCTTTTTGGCTGAGCAATACTCGACTGCACATAATGATATTCCCATCGTACATTAAGTTTCGGTTTTTCTTCTGGGGTTAGAAATGGTCTTCCATGTTGCGCTCAATTTTCTTAAGGGTACGATTGAGTTTCTTCTCTACGGCTTTTGCGGAAATTCCGGTTTGCTCAGCTATTTCAATATTGCTCTTCCCCTGTAACTTTCGCATAACAATGATATTTCGAGTGACTACCGGCAGCTTACTAAGTAGCTTGACAAAAATTGCGAAACGCTGCTGGTCACTCACCCTCTCTTCCGGCTGAGGGTCCTGGCAGGTAATTTCATCACTGAGCAATTCCATTGCAAACGTATCCCCTCGCCTCAGGGAATCATTGATGATATTGATCACAATTCGATACAGGTAGCTGACAGGGTTGTCTGGTCTTTCGTTCTCGTTAATTTGTTTGGTCAATCGGGTGACAGCTTCCTGGTAAACATCCTCGGTTTCCTGTGTATTGCGCACTCGCTTTCTAATAAAAATCAATAATTTAGACCTTTCTTTCACAAGTTGTAGAAAAATCCTTTCATTGGTGAAATCCGAATGTTGTGTTTTCATTCTACTTCCGTGCGGTCATTCATTTGACATCTGGATGTGCCTCATTCCCTCTGGAGTCATCCTTTGTCTGCCGCTATCGGAAGAAAGGTGGATTCGATGCGGTTTTGCGACAAGATTGTCCATTAAATAGAGTATTTATTAGGAACTTATGAGCAGGTTGTTGGGGCGTGTATCCTTGATGGGATTTCTTTTCTGCGAGAGATTATCACCAAAGAGAGTATTTGTCGGGACTTATCCGGCCCCTTAGATACCTGCTGATTGGTTTCTATAATTTGACAACCTTTTCGGTGCGCCAGGTCGAGCATACCCTACGACATGAATGATCTTTGGATATCGTTACTGTTTTATGAATTGGTTTTTATTTTCAATGTTTGCATCGACCTAAACTCGTGGCGGTGTATTCTGCATGTCGTCTAAGCCCGAAAAACAAATTGGATTTTAGGTAATGATAAGCGGCTACGCTTATACCAAAGCATCTCAGTCTCCCTGGGTAATCAATATAGAGAGAGGTAAGACTTTTGTACCAATTTTGCAGTTTACTCTTTGAAGCTGCGGTATTCCCGGAAGTCAAACTGTCTCGTTCAAACTCGGCATCCTCCATCAACCCAGCTCAAGCCCTTATTTGCGACTGGCAGGCCCATTGCTGACTAGGATCAGCTCGGATTTTGGTTAATGTGGAAGCTGGCGGGAAAATTGTCCTTGCGGTGATGCTCTGTTCGATTGTCTATTCCATTTCCAATCACCAGTCTGAGCAGGGCTTTGTAAACATTCCAGGTGGGGCCTACGGCTAACGCGGCGGGGGATATTGTGCTTTCGCCGGAATCCGCAACAACTTGCGATCACTGGGTTGCTGTTGAGCGTTTGGCGATTATTTTTTGAGCCTGCACAGTTACAGTGTCGGTGCGGATACTTGGCATTCCTCAGTGCATACCCAGGCTCGGCAGATGAAGAAGTGAGTCGTGCCGGAGTTACCGAGCCATCTGGACCTGCCGCTGGATAGCATTGTCCGGTGCTGGACGACAAGTCATTGGGCTTATATTCTTTTCAGGGGGCGGCTGGAGAATGATACCTTTACAGAAACGCGCCACGGGATACAGAGCGCCAGAACAATAATCACGGGACACATTATGATCTTGTCCATCGACCAGGGCACCACGGGCACGACAGCTTTTGTTTTCGATAGCAGGGGTGCCCAGATCGGCTACAGCTATGCGGAAATTTCCAATTACTATCCAAAACCGGGCTGGGTTGAGCAAAACGCCGAAGAAATCTGGCAGATTACACTGTCTGTGTGCAGCGCAGCGCTAGAGCGCGCCGGTATCCGTGCATCGGATATCCAAGCTGTGGGGATCACCAACCAGCGGGAGACCACCATCTTGTGGGACCGGCACACCGGGGAACCGGTGCACCCGGCGATCGTATGGCAGTGCCGCCGTTCTGCAGAAATCTGCGCGGAGCTTGTTGCAGCGGGAAATTCCCAGTGGCTGCGTGAACGCAGCGGCCTGCTGCTGGATGCCTATTTTTCCGCGAGCAAACTGCTATGGCTGTTTCGGCAGAATCCGAAATTGCTGGCTCGTGCCCGCAGCGGTGCGCTTTGTTTCGGTACAGTGGATAGCTGGTTGATCTGGAAAATGAGTGGTGGTTGCGCGCATCTTACCGATCACACCAATGCCAGCCGCACTCTGCTATACAACCTGGCACAAAAACACTGGGACCCGGAACTGCTGGCACTGTTCGACTGCCCGGAATCCATACTGCCGGAAATACGGCCATCTGCGAGCTACTTTACCGATACCGACCCCAAGGCGTTCCTTGGCACTGATGCACCCATTTGCGGGGTGGCTGGCGATCAACAGGCGGCGTTGTTTGGCCAGGGCTGTATCCATCCCGGGGATATCAAAAATACCTATGGCACGGGTTGTTTTATGCTGGCGTTTGCCGGGGAGATGCCACCTGCTTTACCTCAGGGGCTACTGGCGACAGTAGCCTGTGATGTCCATGGCGCCCCGGCTTATGCTGTGGAGGGCTCGGTATTTACTGCCGGCTCTGCGGTGCAGTGGCTGCGCGATGAACTGGGCTTGATTCAGCAGGCCGCGGAAACCGAGATAATTGCACAAAGTATTCCCGATACCCGCGGTGTCTACCTGGTGCCGGCCTTCAGTGGGCTCGGTGCGCCCCATTGGAACCCATTGGCGCGCGGCACAATCTGTGGATTGAGTCGCGGTGCCGGCCGTGCTGAGCTGGTGCGGGCTACGCTCGAATCCATTGCTTATCAGAGTGATGAGTTGGTGCGCCTGATGAGCGAAGCGCTGGACCTGCCCATCAGCCATATGCGCGTGGATGGCGGGGCCAGTGTGAATAATTTTTTGATGCAGTTTCAGGCGGATATCTCCGCATTGCGTGTGGAGCGCCCCAGGCAGATAGAGTCCACCGCGATAGGTGCCGCACTTCTGGCGGGCATTGGCAGCGGGCTGTGGCAATCCCGGCGATTGCCGGAATGCCTGAAGGAAATAGATCGGGACTTCCTGCCCGCGATGGCTGCGCCCAAGCGGGAGTCTTTGCTGGCTGGCTGGAAGCGGGCGGTCTCTGCCTGTCAGGCATTTTAAGGGAAATGGCGTGTCTTTTACACAGCGGGAGGTGTCCAAATGACAGCTCAGAGTGAATTGCAAGCGACCATTGCCGAATTGGTTGATGGCCAGCGGGGCATTCTCGCTGCGGACGAAAGTGATGGCACCATCGCCAAGCGCTTTGCATCAGTGGGGGTTGCGTCAACGGAGCAGAACCGACGCGGTTATCGTTCGGCCCTGCTAGCGAGCGAGGGGCTGGGAGAGTTTGTCAGTGGAGTGATTCTGTTTGAGGAAACCCTTGGCCAGTGTGATGATCAGGGTATTCCGTTGCCACAGAGGGCGGCGGCACAAAAAATCCTGCCCGGTATTAAAGTCGACAG
The DNA here is from genome assembly GCF_947489355.1 of uncultured Microbulbifer sp. GTDB lineage: Bacteria > Pseudomonadota > Gammaproteobacteria > Pseudomonadales > Cellvibrionaceae > Microbulbifer. The sequence goes on from NZ_CANLDD010000012.1 coordinate 90,169, forward strand.
AGGCAAGGGACCGCTGCCCGGCGCTCCCGGGGATATGATCACTTTCGGGCTGGACGGCCTCGGGGAGCGGTTGCGGGGGTACAAAAAACAGGGCGCACGTTTTGCCAAGTGGCGCGAGGTGTACCCCCTGGGTCCGGAAAATCCCACCGAACTGGGACTGTATGCCAATGCCGAGGTGCTCGCCCGCTATGCCGCTATCTGCCAGTGTGAGGGCGTTGTGCCCATCGTAGAGCCGGAAGTCCTGATGGATGGGAATCACAGTATTGAGTGCAGTGCGGAAGTCAATGAGCGGGTCTGGCATACCGTCTTTCACGCCCTGAGTCGACATGGCGTTATACTGGAGCTGATGTTGCTTAAACCCAGTATGGTAACTCCGGGATCGGAGTGCGACCGCGCGGAGCCGCAACGGGTTGCGGAGTACACCCTGCGCAGTTTGCGGCGCGCAGTGCCTGCGGCGGTGCCCAGTATTCACTTTCTCTCCGGCGGGCAGAGCCCCGAGGAAGCCACCGCCAATCTCAATGCCCTGAATCAAATTGGCAATGCCCCCTGGCAACTGAGCTTTTCCTATGGCCGGGCCCTGCAGCAGCCGGCGCTGGCGGCCTGGTGTGGCCGGGAGGAGTATATTGGGGCTGCGCAGGACGCCTTGGTGCGGCGGGCGCGCTTGAACCACCTCGCCATGTTGGGTCAGTACCACGATAACCTGGAGCACGAGGAGTAATCTCGGCTGCAGACGCTGAAATAACAATAAAGAGCGTAAAAAGGAGGCGGGGGTGGAATTTTTGACGCGGGATATACGCTTGCACTACCGGCGCTGGTGGGTGGAGCGAGCGTTGGGTATCGTGGTGATTTCCCATGGCCTGGGTGAGCACAGCGGTCGCTATGCCTCCCTGGCCAGGCACCTCAACCGGGCGGGCTTCAGTGTCTATGCACTGGACCACTACGGCCATGGTTTGTCCGCGGGCAAAAGGGGGCATATCGAGGATTTCTCTCTGTATTGTGAGGATTTGTACGAATTTATCTGCCGGGTCAAAAATGGTAACCCCGATACCAATCTGCACCTTCTGGGGCACAGTATGGGGGCGGTGGTCGCCTGTGGCAGCGCCATCCGTTACGATTTTGCAGACAGTGTGATCCTGTCTGCACCGGGGTTTTTCGGCAGGCGGGAGCCCGCGGGTCTGGAGTTGAGGCTGGCCCTAACACTGGCAAAGCTATTTCCGCGATTGGTGCTCACCAACCGGATTGATGCTCAATGGTTATGCCGGGATAAGGCGGTTGTCGAGGCCTACCGGAGCGATGCGTTGACGCATCGCGGTGTATCCTTGCGCTGGTTTGAAAGCTTCCTGCGGGAGCGGGAGTTCATCTCCGTCAATCTCGGGCGCCTGCAGGCGCCCTGCCTGATGTTACTGCCGGAGTCGGATCAACTGGTGGACACAAAAGTTAGCCAGGACTGGTTTATCCGTATAGGTTCAGAGATTAAAGAGTTGCACTGTTTCCCCGATGCCTACCACGAATTATTTAATGAGGAGGAGGAGGGGCGTTTGGCGCGGGAGTTGCTGCTGGGGCATTTAAATTCTCTGCTGCCCGCGTCTAGATCTGTCGCCTTAGGGTAAAAATGCGGCAAAGCACTCAAATACACCAGCAGAAGCTGCGGCAAATATCGTGAAAAACCCCATGAGGCAATGTATGATACGCGGTCATTTTTGACCCCGGAAGTTTTGGTGAGGGGAATAGTGGGTGAAACATGGATAAAAAGTTGCTGAGCCTGTTGGTGTGTCCTGTGAGCAAGGCGCCACTCGAGTATCGTGAGGACACTCAGGAACTGGTTTGCAAGGCCAGTGGCCTGGCCTATCCGGTCAGGGATGGGATACCGGTGATGCTGGAGTCTGAAGCACGGCAGCTGACCGCCGAGGAAAAGCTGGAAAAATAAACCGATGGGTGAATCCAGCGTATTTAGTCGAATTATTTCTGGCGATATCCCGACCGAGAAAATCTACGAGGACGACCTTTGTGTCGTTATTGAGGATCGGGCGCCACAAGCGCCGACGCATCTGCTCATTATCCCGCGCAAACCCCTGGTCAACCTGTCTGACGCCAAAAGCGAAGACAAAACCCTGCTTGGCCACTTAATGTGGGTGGCTGCCGAACTGGGCCGACAATTACGCCTCGAGGGATTTCGGTTGGTAGTCAATAATGGTCGCAGTGCCGGGCAGACCGTATTCCATTTACATGTTCACCTGCTGGCACACAAAAAAATGCCTGAGCACAGGCTTGCGCAGTAAATGGGGCGGATGTGGCATCTCGTTATCGGTGGTGTCTCTCAAGTAACTCTCAACAAACGAAGTGGAATTACGCTGGATGAAAAGCGCACAGATTCGCGAAGCCTTTTTGAATTACTTTGCGGGACAGGGTCATACCATTGTGCCATCGAGCTCTCTGATTCCGGGCAACGATCCGACCCTGCTGTTCACCAATGCCGGCATGGTACAGTTTAAGGATACCTTTCTAGGTCACCAGTCGCGCCCCTACAGGCGCGCCGCCAGCGCGCAGCGCTGTGTGCGTGCCGGCGGCAAGCACAACGACCTGGAGAACGTCGGCTATACTGCGCGGCACCATACCTTTTTTGAAATGTTGGGCAATTTTAGCTTTGGCGATTACTTTAAGCGCGAGGCTATCCGTTTTGCCTGGGATTTCCTCACCAAAGTTCTGGGCCTGCCTGAAGAGCGCCTTTGGATTACTGTACATATCAGCGACGACGAGGCCGCCGATATCTGGTTAAAAGAGATCGGTGTCAGTGCGGAACGTTTTTCCCGTCTCGACGAGGACAATTTCTGGCAGATGGGTGACACCGGTCCCTGTGGGCCCAGTTCGGAAATTTTCTATGATCACGGTGAAGCCATAGCCGGAGGTCCGCCCGGCTCAGACAATGACGAACTGGATCGCTATATCGAGATCTGGAATCTGGTGTTTATGCAGTACGAGCGCACGGCAGAGGGTGAGTTGCACCCGCTGCCCAAGCCGTCAGTAGATACCGGTATGGGCCTGGAGCGCATTGCTGCCGTGATGCAGGGCGTGCACTCCAACTACGAAATCGACCTGTTCCAGGCGCTGCTGAAAGCTGCTGGAACAGTCGTCGGCTGTGACAACCTGGAAGAGAAATCCCTGCGGGTCATCGCAGATCATATCCGCTCCTGCGCTTTCCTGATCGCCGATGGCGTTATGCCCTCCAATGAGGGGCGCGGCTTTGTCCTTCGTCGTATTATCCGTCGCGCCGTGCGCCATGGGCACAAGTTGGGGCACAAGGCAGTCTTTTTCTTCCAGTTGGTGGAGGCCCTGGTCGAACAGATGGGCGAAGCCTATCCTGAATTGCGTGAGAAGCAACAGACTATCGAGCAGGTTCTGCGCAAAGAAGAGGAGCAATTCGCCAAGACCCTGGATAAGGGGCTGGCTCTGCTGGAAGACGCCCTCGGCTCATTGGAAGACAGTGAAATTCCGGGAGAGCTGGTGTTCACCCTGCACGACACCTATGGTTTTCCCACCGACCTGACCCAGGACATTGCCCGTGAGCGTGGCTTGTCCCTAGATATGGCTGGCTATGAAGTGGCGATGCAGGCCCAGCGCGAGCGCGCCCGCGCCGCGGGCAGGTTTAAGCAGGGCTACACCGAAGTGCTGGGCCTGGGGGGGGCAACTGAGTTCCTGGGTTATGACTCAACGGAAGTTGAGGGTATCGTCGTCGCTATCGTCAAAGAGAGTGGGCGGGTGGAGCGTCTGGAAGAGGGTGAAGAAGGTGCTGTGATATTGGATCGCACATCCTTTTATGCGGAGTCCGGTGGCCAGGTTGGCGATTGCGGTTACCTGACTGCGAGAGCCGGCTGCTTTGAAGTGCGCGACTGTACCAAGCAGGGAAGCCATCATCTGCACAGTGGCAAGGTGCTTAAGGGTGCTATTGTGGTTGGCGATCAGGTCGCGGCCAAAGTGTCCGCAGATGTGCGCCGGGCAACGGCCCTGAACCACTCCGCCACCCACCTGTTGCATGCAGCGCTGCGCAAAGTGTTGGGCGAGCATGTTACCCAGAAGGGCTCCCTGGTGGATTCCGAGCGCTTGCGCTTTGATTTCTCCCATCCTGAAGCGGTAACCATCAAACAGCTAAGCGCCATTGAATCTCTGGTTAACGTCCAGATTCGGGCCAACACGCCGGTGGAAACCCGTGAGACTGATATCGACTCCGCCAAAGAAATGGGCGCTATGGCGCTGTTTGGCGAGAAATATGGCCATTCCGTACGTGTACTCTCCATGGGTGTGACCGAGCGCGGTGCCTTTTCTGTGGAGTTGTGTGGTGGTACTCATGTTGAGCGCACCGGTGATATTGGTCTGCTGCGTATTGTTGGTGAGAGCGGCATCGCTTCGGGGCAGCGCCGTATCGAAGCGGTGACCGGTGCCCACGCACTGTCGCTGTTTGACCAAACCCAGCAGCATCTTGAACATATCGCCGCGCTCCTCAAGGCGCGCCCGGATACCCTGGCGGATAAGGTAGAGCAGTTATTGCTCACAAATCGCAGGCTGGAAAAGGAGGTTGCACAGCTGAAAACCAAACTTGCCAGTGGTGTCGGCGGTGATCTCTCTGCACAAGCGGTAGAGGTGGCGGGTTTTAAGCTGCTGGCAGCCTCTGTGGAGGGTGCGGACCCGAAGTCCTTGCGAGACCTGGCAGATCAGATGAAGAACAAACTTGGCAGTGGCGTTGTGTTACTCGCCGCACCAGGTGAAGGCAAGGTGGCGCTGGTGGCTGCGGTAACCCCGGACCTGACCAGCCGCCTCTCGGCCGGCGACCTGATGCGTTTTGCCGCTGGCAGGCTCGGTGGCAAGGGCGGCGGTCGACGTGACATGGCCCAAGGTGGTGGGACAGACCTTTCTGCTTTGGCGGGGGTGTTACAGGCGGTGCCGGAGTGGGTTGAGGATGCCCTCAACACGTGATTTCGGTCAATTTGGCGCAAGAAGTGGGGTGTCGAGTTGATTTCGCCGAAGTTTGGTGATTAAGTGCGCGCCTGCATGAATCGAAGCGATGCGTATGCTTGGCCTTGAGCTGGGGAAACACAAAAAGTTATGAGTTTGTTCGTGCATAAATATGGCGGGACTTCCGTGGGCTCGATTGAGCGCATTGAGGCTGTCGCCGACAAGGTGGCCGCATTTCGCGCCCAGGGGCATGACTTGATTGTGGTGCTTTCCGCTATGAGCGGGGAGACCAACCGCCTGATTGATCTCGCGTATCAGGTTCAGGAAAAGCCCGACCCGCGCGAACTGGATGTACTGGTTTCCACCGGTGAGCAGGTCACTATCGCGCTGTTGAGCATGGCCCTGAAAAAGCGTGGCTACGATGCCTGCTCCTATACCGGTGGGCAGGTCAAGATCCTCACGGACAATGCGCATACCAAAGCGCGCATTCAGCGCATTGATGTCGAGCGTATGCGCGGGGCTTTGGATGCAGGCAAAGTGGTTGTGGTTGCAGGCTTTCAGGGTGTGGATGATTACGGAAATATCACCACTTTGGGGCGTGGTGGTTCGGATACCACTGGCGTGGCCCTCGCGGCGGCATTGGGTGCGATGGAGTGTCAGATCTATACGGATGTCGATGGGGTTTATACCACTGACCCTCGGGTGGTGGACAGTGCCCGCCGTCTGGACCGGATCACGTTCGAGGAGATGCTGGAGATGGCCAGCCTTGGCTCCAAGGTCTTGCAGATCCGCGCCGTGGAGTTTGCCGGTAAATACAAGGTTCCCCTGCGTGTACTCTCTACTTTTGAGGAGGGTAATGGAACCCTGATTAGTCTGGATGAGGAAGATAACGAAATGGAGCAACCTGTTGTATCCGGTATCGCGTTCAACCGTGATGAGGCCAAGTTAACAATTCGCGGTGTGCCGGATACCCCAGGGGTTGCCTGTCGCATTCTGGCGCCGATTGGCGGTGAAAATATTGAAGTGGATGTCATCGTACAAAACATTAGCGCTGTCGATGGCACTACAGACTTTACTTTCACCGTACATCGCGACGATCTGGGTAAGGCATGTGATGTGCTGGAGCGTGTCGCGGCGGAACTCGGTGCGCGTGAAGTGATCTCAGACGACAAGATTGCCAAGGTATCTATTGTCGGTGTGGGGATGCGATCCCATGCCAACGTGGCCAGTCGTATGTTCAATGCGCTCGGTGAAGACAATATCAATATCCAGATGATCACCACATCTGAGATCAAGATATCGGTGATTATCGATGAGCGCTATCTCGAACTCGCTGTGCGGGCGCTGCACAGTGCGTTTGAACTCTCTGACAAGCAGAGATGAAAAACACAATAACCAGAGTTAAGGCGGTGTGAGCCTTTCATTTCGATTCGGCTTATTGGCACAAAATTCAATCTGTTGAGATTTTGTTCGGCTGGTCAATACTGAATAGTACGATGGGCAGCTTTTTGGCCTTTTTGCACCGCCATCCGGTTATGATGACCAAATAAGAGCAGCTTTAGGGGAATACCGGCCGCTCTTTATCACAGGATGATCAAGGAGAAGTAGGTAATGTTGATTTTAACCCGCCGAATTGGCGAAACGCTGATGGTCGGCGACAATGTGACGGTTACCGTGCTGGGGGTGAAGGGCAATCAGGTGCGCATTGGAGTCAATGCGCCAAAAGAAGTTGCCGTCCACCGCGAAGAAATTTATCAGCGTATCCAGCGCGAAAGGCAATCCTCTGAGGAGGGGGGGAGCGAGTAGCTATGCAGCTTGCGTAAAATGGCCGGATACCCGGCCTTTTTTATTTGCATAAGGCTCAATTTTAACCTGACGAGCTGGCGGAGAAGTCCTTTTTGAGCTTGTAGGTCAGTTTGTGCCCAACAGAATAAAAAAGAGCAAAATGTTACTGATTCCCCATTGATTTTTGTCAGCCCATTGGTATGATCCCGCCCACTTTGACGCGAGCACCCGCCTGACGGCTCTTCCCCAGGGAATCCTCGGGAAGTTCTCCGGATACGGGCGTTCAGATAGGAGTGAATGGTGAGATGGCCGAGTGGCTGAAGGCGCGCCCCTGCTAAGGGCGTATGGGTTAACGCCCATCGAGGGTTCGAATCCCTCTCTCACCGCCATACAATGGCTTTCAGCTTCGAAAGCCCGAAGTCCCGCGGCGTTTGTGAAAGAGGTGGAATTGCACTTGCATGCCACTTCAAGCACAGCCAGAGCGGGCTGGTTGAGGTTGGGAAGGTGCCTTAAGCGCACTTTCGGTTTTGGCGGAGATCGCTGCGAGAAAGCAC